>DVKC01000022.1 GCA_018716295.1 Candidatus Avimuribaculum pullicola | reverse complement strand
TAATGAACATTTGTTCGGCCCTCACCGCATATTGTTTCTTCGACAACAAGCCTGAAGCCCTGCCCGTCCATATCGAAAACACTCCCCAATTAGTCCTTTTTTAACCCAAGCTTATCCCGAACTCACGTATTACTATAGGCGACGGTGTATTTATTGCCCCGAAAGTAAACCTAATCACCATCAACCACGACCCTAACCCCGACAACCGTAGCGCAACTTACGGGCGTCCAATCGTCATTGAAGACAAAGTATGGATTGGCATCAACGCAACTATTCTGCCAGGTGTTCGCATAGGTTATGGTTCTATCATTGGTGCTAACAGTGTTGTAACACACGATGTTCCACCAATGACAGTAGTAGGTGGTAACCCAGCAAAATTCATAAAAAAAATTACCAATCTGTTATAGCTTAGGGGACGAGGGTATAATCGTAATCCCGCAATCGACAAAACCCGAGCGGATTGCCAGCAACTTCAACATCGATGATTTTGATTAATTCTGTAACATCTGACTCATCAAAACTTACCACGATAGTGATGAAATCCTTGATAGCTTCTTCCTGACTTTTTAATAACAACAAACCCATTGAAAACGGAGTGACGAAGCCCCAAAAAGGAAATGGGGGGCGAGTGCATCGTGTGCTCTCGTCCCCCACTTGGTGTAGGTTTAAGCTATGCTTATTTCATGATTACTTTCTCTACGGCACGGTTGCCTGTAGCATCGGTTGCTACTACGATGTAGATGCCGTTGGCAACAACGCCAGCTTCAATGCTCTCGGCATTCACGTTGGCAACTTGTGCGCCACCAATCGAGTAAACTGCGATATTGGTAGCCGATGGAGCGAAGATGCTGCCGTTGGCTGTGTAGATGCGCAGTTGCGATGTTTCGATGGCTTCAACGCTTGTTGTTACATCTAAGGTGCAGGTAGCTGTCAATCCGTCAATTTCGGCAGTGATTTCGGCCGAGCCTTCGGTGTGGCAGCGTACTGTTGCAGTTGCTGTGTTGCCATCTATTGCGATTGCGATGACCGAAGCGACTTCTTCGTCGGACGACGTGAATGCTACACGGTCGGCAGTAGTACCTTCAACAGTGGCTGTGATTGTAATCAAATTGTCGATGCCGGCAGCAGCCGAGGTAACGTCGAGCGTAATGCCAGTGGCACGTTGTTCGAAGTATAGGATAGGCAGCTCGGTAGTTGCTTTCCACGGTTCATCAGTGGTGCTGCCAAAAGCGAATCCAAGTGTCATGGTGAAGAAATCGGTGTCGATGGCATCGGCAGCGATGTCGGCACCTTGCGGTGTGGTTGCATCATCGCTTGTGATGGTGCTACCGTTCACTGTCATGCTTGCAACAGCATAGTTGTTGACAAGGCCTGCATCTTGAAGCACTTCTTCGCCTTCCATGTAATCTTCATTGGCGATGGTAAAGCCTATAATGCGACCCACGGCAAGAGCTTCTTCGGTGCCTTCGGGCAGGTTGATTGCGTCAAGGGCTGCAAGGCAGTTGTAGATTGAATAATCGCAATTCTGTGCACCCCAGTTAGACGTGATAGAACCAGCTATGCCGCCAACGCTGAAGTTTCCGGTCCATTGGTTTGGAGTCGTGGCTGTGATAGAGCCAGTAGCGTAGCTGTTGCTTACTGCGCTTGCATATCCTGTGGTTGAGGTTGTCGATGAGGCTCCACGGACTGTAGCACCTACGATACCGCCGATTTCGTTCTCGCCAGTGATTTGCATGTCGGCATAGCAGTTGGTGATTGAGCCGCCAGTACCATTGTCGCCAACGATACCGCCGATAGTCGTGCCAGCATTGATAGTGCCGCTTGCGCGTGAAGCACTGACAGATGAGCTTGTGCGAGTAGTACCCACGATGCCGCCTACATTTGAAGCTTCGGGTACGTCGATATTGATGTTGTTGACCGAGCAGTCGCTAACTTTTGAGAAAATAGTAAGCTGCCCTGCAATACCACCGATTGATGGCGATACTGAACCGTCGGAAGTGAACACGGCATTGTTGACGTGTACGTTGGAGATGGTGTATCCGCCACCATTGCTCATGATGTTGCCAGCTACTACGCCAGCGTACATGCAGTTGCCCGAGAGCTTGACAACAGGATTGTTGAATGTGACATCCTTGATTGTTCCGTCAGACGCAATGCCTTGGAACAAGCCAACTTCCATGTCCGAACCAGCGATTGAGAGGTTGTCGATGCTGTAGCCTTTGCCGTCGAGCGAGCCTGTGAAGTCTGCGATAGGTTCGAAGTCGCCATAGAAAGTGCTCATGTCAATGTCGTTGCCGAGAGCATAGTATGCGCTTGGGGTATCGCGCACGTAATTGAGGTCGCCCGCGGTGCTGATGATATATGGGTTGCTTTCGGTGCCATCACCTCCGCCTTCAAATTTGCTGAATGGCAATTCATACGTGTCGATTATATATTGCCAGTTGTCATCGACGTAACCCACGAGCAGGCTATTCTTGCCATTGGAGTTGGTGTTGATTAAGTATCCATAATTGTAATTGCCTTTTGTTTCATCTGCCCCAAACTGGCGGATTATCTCTCCACTGTCGTTGGCGATGCACAGCGAAGTGGTGGAGGTGCCGTCGTCTTGCAACGTAGTAACCAAGAGGATGTATTCATGCTCGTCATCGCAGTTGAACAAGTATGGGTCGAGTGAATTTGTCATGAAAACGTGTTGTGCAAGAGTGGCATTGGGGCCAAGGTTGATATCGACATAGTGGTCGAGTGTTTGGTCGATGTTGTACCAACCAATGCGTGTGACGGTGTTGCCGTTACCATCGTCATAACCATTGCCATGCGGGATGACATACTGGTATGTGTCGTTGACCGGGTAGCGGTCGAGATTGGATGAAAGGAGGTTCCCATCGAGGTATCCAGGGAACGTAGTCACAGTTTCGCAACTTGGCAAGTTGACCATTTTAATAGATTCACTATCGCCATAAGTGTGTATCATGGCATATTGAGTCTCTTCCCCTGAAATCGGGCTTAATTTTGACCAAGCTGTTGCCTCCTCGTCGATAGTGTTGATGAGGTTGCCGTCCTGGTCATATACGAAGAAGCTGTAGAGGTAGTCTTCGGCCGATGGAGTGTAGTCATATCGGGTGATAATGAAATTGAATTTGTCATCGCCGCTATAACTACCGATAGACAGGTCTTCGTAAGAGAAGTATCCCATGGAGTACAACGAATATAGCATGCCGCTTGCTGTTTCAACGGGAATCGACAGTGCAGCCACTTCGTTGTATTCGTTGTCATAAACGTTTACAAGGTAGTGGTTGTCGGGAGTCGGCTCATACGTCGAGTTGTCCATATATGGTTTCTCATATTGAGAAAGGGCGATGTACAACTCGTCGTTTAGGAAGTATGTATTTACATACGGCCCGTCGCTATAGTTAAGGTTTTCATACGGAATGCTGAAGGTGTGTTCGATTGTAGGCTCTTCCGACTGCCATGATACTGGGGCATATACATCGACGTTTATGTAAGACTCGCCATCTTCGCCCGTTTTTTGGTCGCAAATCAAGTAGCGCTGATAGGTCGAGTAGTTGGCTGTATGGCTCACGTACATCGCTACCGAGCCAGGAATGGTTTTAAGCAATGTGCCGTCGGTCAATGAGTATATCTCGAAACGCCCATAGGTGGAGTAGTCGTCGCCGATGAAGTGGGTGTATGTAGTGACTTCGTAGGTGCTTGAATTGCTGTCGAAAAATGTGTTGTTGATATACAATATCTGAATATCGTTGGCATATTCATCGGCAGGAGGAGTAATGGTTAGTTCTCCCACTTGTGCGCCTGTTTCGTCATAGAATGTGACGGTCGATGAGGTGACTTGATAATTGTTGTAAACAAATTCCTGTGTCAGCAACCACATATTGCCATCTGGGCCGTCTATTGTCTGCCATTGGGATGCGGGCCCTATGGTGCTGACGCCGCCTTCGATGGCTTTTGTGCCGAAATTTGTTTTTGCGGAGGTGTTTGCTACTTGTATTAGAGGGCTGTTGGCTTTTACAGCAGGCTTGGTAAATGCTGTTTGAGCTGGATTGCCTTTCAACTTTTCTAATACAGCTTGGTTCAATTGGTTGCCTTTTGCTTGGAGGCTTGTAGCATCACTTGGGGCGATGATTGCGGCCGAAAGCATGGCAATTCCCATAAATTTGGTAAATTTTTTCATTGCATAAAGATTTGTGTAAATAAATTAAAATAATATGACGGCAAAAATAATATATTTTTACCTAATAAAGGTAATAAATTGTGTCTTTTTTTTAGCATAATTCTTGAATTGAATTGTTTTTGTAGAAAAATGGATATAATATATAGACGACCCGCGACGCATGGCTTTTTATGATGCATCGCGGGTCTGTAAAAAAGTATTTTTGATTGATGTGTGTGGCTTGTCAATAGACGAGTTTCACGTTGTCAATCCACAATATGTTGCCTGGCGAGCCTATGTAGGCACCTCCGTGGCTGGCTGTGAACTGTAATTGCAGGTGGGTAGGAGTGTCGTTGGGGTCGCCCCAGCCAACTTCCTGAATGGGAACGCTTTCACCCTTGCTATTCACTCCGTAACGGATGGAGTTGAGGCCCATCATGCTCTCGTCGTATGACGGGTCGTCGGTGATGTTGCCATAGAGGATTGTAAATGAAGCATTGTTCTGCCAGTCGCAATCTTCGCTGAAGCGTACCACCATTGTACCGATGCGCTCGGCATATATGTTGCCGTCCTCGTCTTCCCATCGGCGTTGCAAGAACAGGTTCACCTCGTGCAGGTCGCGTCCGGGTATTTCCTCTTTGCTGCCGAAGCCTGTTGATTTTATGCGGTTTTCGCGGTCGGACATTTGTACTTTGTAGTCAAACATCACGGCTCGTGGCTTCTTGGTGAATGGAATGCCCGAGTTGAGCATCTTTTGCGGATTTTTTGTTCCCTTGATGGGCTCGTGCACGTTGCCGAGGAAAATCGACCCAGCGGCAAGCACCTCCATGTTAATCAGCCCCAGCACTTTCACTTTTTCCATGCGTGTTTCGAGGCGTGCGCAATATCCGTCGCCGCGTTTTTCGGGAAATACCGATGTGTTGGTCTTGGTAATGCCCACCACCTTTGCCATGACATTAGATGATGCCCAAGGCGAGCCTCCCTGGTTGACATAAGCTTCATCGCCAATGATTGTAGTTGCCGGCCCGATTGCCCACACATGCTTTGTCGCGCCTCCAATGAGGCCCGATTCCTTGATTTGGCGGTCAACCCAGTTGTCCATGTTGCCATAATTCATCATGTAAACGCCTGGTTGCGCCATTGCCACATTGGCAGCCAGCACAAGTAGTGCCAGCATGGCTTGTTTCAACAATGTTTTCATAATGCGGTTATTCTAAGTGGTAATCCCAGTCTTCCAGAGCAAAGTTCCAGTTGTCCTGTACAAGTTGCACTGTGCGTTGGTCATACTTGTATTTGTTTTTCTTATATCCTTTCTTGCCGCCTACATACGCTTTGATGGCCGGTAGAGCCTCGTCAAAGCCAGGTATCGACAGCGTTTGGTAGATTTTTCGAGTCATTTCCACGGCATCGGCTTCGAAGTCTTCAAACTTCACTTCGATGAGGTTGCCGGCAGGTATGCATGTTTTATCGGCCTCATACTTGTGGTACAGCTTGGCATATACCGACAGTATGTTGCTTTCCAATTCTTCGGGTGAGATGTTCTGTAGCATAAGCGGCTTGATGGTGTTGCCATAGAAACTGCGAGTGCTTTCAAACACGGTGTATGGGTTGCGCATCAAGTATATGAACTTGGCATTGGGGAACATCTTCACTAACTCCCGCACACGGCCGGTGTGTGGAGGGTTCTTGCTGAGGAATTGAGTGCCGCCAGTGTTCCACAACGATACTTTTATCAGCTTGGTGAACACTTCTTCAAATTCACGCAACTCGTCGTCGGTGATGTCGTTCATGAGCAGGTATTTGTCGGCATATTCCTGCATTGCTTGGGGAAAGAACCAGAAGTTGTAGTAATTGCAAGCCGTCATGTTGGAAAGGGCAAATTCTTCTTCTTGTGGCAGGTCAACGGCAAGTTCCATGTTGTCGGTGGGCCTGTGGTCGGGCATGAGCCAGCTCATGGTCTTCTTGAAGAATGGTTGTCCCCACATCATGAGGTGCGGGAAGACAGTTTGATAGGTTGTGCAGTAGCCGAAGTGCTTGTCGCAAGCCATGACGTTGTGCACAAATGTGGTACCGCTGCGCCAATGCCCAAGGATAAACACAGGGTCGTGTTGCAATGGTTGGTCTTGCAATGTGCGGGCATAACGGCGGTCTTGCATGGCGGCAAACAACGACATCAGCCGGCAAATGCCTTTTGTAAGGGCATATTTGCCACGGTAGCCCTTGTCGATTGTGCGCCCCGCAGTGATATTCTTGAAAGTGCGCCAGTCGGCACCCACGAGGGTATTGACTGGCAGCTTGTTAAATTCTATAAGTCCCATTTTGATGTGATGGTTATTTGATGATTTTGACTTCAATGCCTTGGCGGTACAATTCGGCCACAGCGCGTTCCACGGCATCATAATGCTCAGGAGCGATGCCTATTTTGGGCAAGTCGAGTGTAGGCAGATCGGTATCGGTGTGCAAGTCGCGGTCGTCGATACGGTCGATAATCATACCCACGGCGCAAGTATTGTTGCTAATGGGGTCGATAAGTATGAACGAACCTGTCGCCTTGTTCTTGCTGAACGGGTCGAAAAAGAGTTCACGGGCAGTAGTCACCGACACGCGTGCAATCTGGTTGAGCTGCATTGGCAGTGTGTCGCGTGTGAGTTTGCCATTTTCGACCGACAGGTGTTCCATTGTGTTCACATCTACTTTATATTTTATGCCGGTAATGTGCGCACGGCTGGTGTTGGTGGTTTGCTTGATGAAGAACGATTTGCCCATATCCATAGTTTCCTCGTCCATCCACACGAGCATGGCCTCGAAGTTACGCCCTATGAAGGGCAAGTTGTCGGGGTGCACGAGCATCTCGCCACGCGACACGTCGATTTCGTCTTCGAGTGTGATTGTGACCGATTGCGGAGGAAATGCGTATTCGAGTTCGCCATCGTATGTCACGATGCTCTTCACGTGCGAGCGTTTGCCCGACGGCAATGCTACCACTTCATCACCCTTGCGCACGATGCCCGAAGCCACCTTGGCGCAGAAACCGCGGAAATCTAAGTTGGGGCGGGAAACATATTGTACTGGGTAACGGAAGTCGGCGAGGTTGTGGTCGTTGTCTATTTCGACTGTTTCCAAGTAGTCGAGCAGTGTCTTGCCGCTGTACCACGGCGTGCGGCTTGATTTTTCGACAACGTTGTCGCCTTCAAGGGCCGACAGTGGGATGCACGTCACGTCGGGTATCCCCAATTGGCCTATGAATGCCATGTAGTCGGCGACTATTTCGTTGAAACGAGCCTCGGAAAAGTCAACCAAGTCCATTTTGTTGACAGCCAATACCACGTGCTTGATGCCGAGCAGCGACACTAAGAAAGTGTGGCGGCGTGTCTGCGTGATTACCCCCAAGCGGGCATCGACAAGAATTATGGCGAGGTTGGCAGTCGAGCCGCCCGTAATCATGTTGCGGGTGTATTGTTCATGCCCCGGAGTGTCGGCGATAATGAATTTGCGGTTGTTGGTCGAGAAGTATCGGTAGGCCACGTCGATGGTGATGCCCTGCTCGCGTTCGGCCTTGAGTCCGTCGAGCAGCAAGGCATAGTCGATGTGGTCGCCGGCATTGCCCACGCGCTTGCTGTCGCGCTTCAGGGCATCGAGCTGGTCTTCATAAATCTTTTTGCTGTCGTATAGCAAGTGCCCGATTAGTGTCGATTTGCCGTCATCGACCGAGCCGGCAGTCAAAAACCGTAATAGGTCCTTCTGCTCATCGCGGTCGAGAAAAGCCTTAATGTCTATTTTGCTATTGTCGTCCATCTGTGTATTCTTCCTTAATTGTCAATTATCAATTGTCCATTGTCAATTGTTAAAAGTATCCTTCGCGCTTTTTTTGCTCCATGCTTGCTTCCTGGTCGAAGTCGATGACGCGCGTTGTGCGCTCGCTCTTGGTGGTGGTCATCATTTCTTCCACGATTTTTTCGATTGTGTCGGCCGAGCTTTCCACTGCCCCGGTCAGCGGCCAGCAGCCGAGGGTGCGGAAGCGTACCATCTTCATTTGAATTTTGTCGCGGTATTTTTCGGGCAGGCGGTCGTCGTCGGGCATGATAAGGTTGCCGTCGATTTCCACTACCGGGCGCATTTTTGCAAAATACAGCGGTACGATGGGGATATTTTCAAGGCGTATGTATTGCCAGATGTCGAGTTCGGTCCAGTTGCTCAAAGGGAACACGCGTATGCTTTCGCCACGGTGAATGCGAGTGTTATATATGTCCCACAGCTCGGGTCGCTGGTTCTTCGGGTCCCACTGGTGGAAACGGTCGCGGAACGAGAATATGCGTTCCTTGGCGCGTGATTTCTCTTCGTCGCGCCGTGCGCCGCCAAATGCCGCATCGAACTTGTATTTGTCGAGAGCGTGCAGCAGTGCCTGCGTCTTCATCAGGTCGGTGTGTACCTTGCTGCCGTGTGTGAACGGTCCCACTCCGGCGCGGAATGCTTCCATGTTGCTTTCCACGATTAGGTTCCAGCCATGTTGGCGGGCATATTCGTCGCGGAATTGTATCATCTCCTTGAATTTCCACTTCGAGTCGATATGCATGAGCGGAAATGGCACTTTGCCGGGATAGAACGCCTTTTCGGCAAGGCGCACCATCACGCTGGAGTCCTTGCCGATGCTATATAGCATTACGGGATTTTCAAATTCTGCCGCCACCTCGCGTATGATATGGATTGACTCGGCTTCGAGTTCCTTCAGGTGGCTTAGCTTGTAAGATTCTTCCATATTGTGTAGTTCAATACTGTTTCTTAATGTGTGGTAAAATGAGTTGCAGCACAGCCTCGACCGACTGTCCCAGCGGCATTCGCGATGTGTCGAGCGTGAGTGCAGGAGCCGCGGGAGCTTCGAATGGAGCCGAGATGCCCGTGAAATCCTTTATTTCGCCGCGCCGCGCCCGGGCATACAGCCCTTTCACGTCGCGCCGTTCGCACTCCTCGATGGGTGTGCTGACGTATATTTCATAGAAGTCGTCACGCCCGATGATGTCGGCAGCCATGTCGCGCATTTGCCGCAACGGGCTGATAAAAGCAGCCAAAGTGACAATGCCTGTATCGACAAACAGCTTGGCGACCTCGGCGATGCGGCGAATGTTTTCCATGCGGTCGGCCTCGCTGAAGCCAAGGTTGTTGTTGATGCCCGTGCGAATGTTGTCGCCGTCGAGCAGCCGGCACAATATGCCCCGTTGCTGCAATTCCCGCTCGATGGCTATTGCTATGGTGCTTTTGCCCGAGCCGCTGAGCCCGGTGAACCACACCATCATTCCGCGCTGGCCCAGCAGGGCTTCCTTGTCGCTGCGGCCGAGCATCTTGTCGAATATGGGATATATGTTGTTTTCCATAACTTAAAATTCAAAAGGCCAGATTTGAGGGATTAAGAATATTGAAATTAAGAATACTATTATGTTGAGAGGCAACCCGATGCGTACAAAGTCGGTAAACTTGTAGTTACCGATACCTTGCACGATGAGGTTGGTCTGGTATCCGATGGGGGTAGTGAAGCCGGCCGAAGAGGCTATACATATCACCATGAAGAACGGCATTGGGTCAACACCGAGCTGTGTGGCAATCGACAATGCGAGTGGGAACGCAAGTGCCGCTGCCGCATTGTTGGTGATGAGCTCGGTGATGAGGTTTGTGATGATGTAAAGGATTGCCAGCAACACGTATGGGCCATGTTGGTTGCTGAGTCCGATTATGAAATTGGCAATCAGGTCGGCAAGGCCCGAGTTGGTCATCGCCTTGCTGATAGCGAAAGCGCAAGCGATTGTAATCAAAATGTCCCATGAAATGAATTTGGTGTATTTCCGCGCCGGGAATGTGTTGGTCCATGCCATTATGACCGTTGTCACAGCGGCAAAGAAGAACATATCCATCTTTATGCCCGGGAACATTTCTTGCGTGATGGGCAATTCGCCTATTGTCGCGCCCACAATCATCAGTATTAGCAGTGTCAGCGCAAAAGCCCGTTTGCCTCGTTTGGGTTGCGGTATTGCGTCCTTGCCGTTGGCAATCATGAGGAATACCGACGATTCGCCCCATGTGCTGACAAACGAGTCGTCGGCAAGCAGCACGAGCGTGTCGCCCTCGCACAGGCGTATCCTGTCGATGCGTTTGGTCATTGCTTTGCCGCTGCGCTTTATTTCTTTCACTTCCACGCCGTAGTGGCGTTTGAAGTCAAAATCTTTCAAAGTCTTGTTTATGCCTGGGAAACGCGGCCCGAGTACCACTTCCACCGGGTGCAGGTCTTTTTGTGTTTCCTCTTCGTCTTCGGCGATTTCGGGGCCTCGTCGTTCGTCGGGCAGCATTCGTTTAGAGGCGAGCATGATGTAAACGATGCCGGCGATGGTTATTGGTACGCCTATCCATGCCAGTCCAAACATGCTTAGCCCTCCATATCCGGCTTCAATCATCATTCCGTGTACCACCAAGTTGGTCGAGGTGCCAATCAATGTGCACAGGCCGCCGAGGATTGTGATATATGATAGAGGTATAAGGAATTTTGTCGCCGGCAGCCCCACCGACTGTGCCCACCGCTTGATGATTGGGGCAAAAATCACTACGACTGGCGTGTTGTTGAGGAATGCCGAGATGAAGCCGATTGCCGGCAACATGCGCAATTGCGCTTTCCACACCGAAACCTTGCCTTGTGGCAGTATTCGCTTGATTACTTGGCTAAGTGCACCCGATTGCCTGACCCCCTCGCTGACGAGGAAAAGCAGGGCGACTGTTATCATACCCTTGTTGCTGAACCCTTCGAGCAGCTCTCGGGGTGAGATTATGCGGCAGCAGAGGAAGAACACGACCACTGAAAACAGTATCATGCCGGGGCGTTGGCGGTCGGCAATCAAGGCCGCAAGCATCAGCACGATGGCCGATAACACTAATGCTATTTCAAAGTTCATAATGTGTCAGTTAATTGCCTTCAGGCATTTGCGCACATGGTTGTTCACTGGCTTCGTTATATGGCGAGCCATGTGCGGTTAAAAAAACTTGTCGATGCCGTTAACATTCGGCATGTGAATAATTAAAGTATGCAAATATATAGCTAATCCGTTTAAAATCGTGCGATACTTGCCAATTTTAACATCGAAATCGTAAAATGTACAATTTTATGTGGGAAAAATGCCAATCGCACACACCATGCACATGACGTGCGCCGCCACGTTGGCTTTGAGGCCGAGATGCAGGCTTTGGCAAATATTTGTTACATGTTTATTACTGAAACGCAATTAAATTGTTATATTTGCACGGTATCTTTGTGACGTTTAGAAAACGCAAGTGAATAAATGGAACAAAGAAAGTATTATCGAACTATTGTGTTATCGGACATCCACCTCGGCACTTCACATTCCAAGACCGACGAAGTGTGCCACTTCTTGAGCAACGTAGATTGCGACCGCCTGATATTGAATGGCGACATAATCGATGGATGGCACTTGAAGAAAAGCGGAATGCGCAGGTGGCAAAACTACCACACGCGATTCTTCAAGATATTGATGCGCATGATGGAGCGTAAAGGCACGCAGGTGGTGTATGTGCGAGGCAACCACGACGATTTTCTCGACAGCCTTGCCCCGCTGACGTTCTACAACATCAGCATAGTGCGCGACTACGAGCTTGAAAGCGGCGGACGGCGTTACTTTGTCACCCATGGTGACATTTTCGACCGCGTGACCACGCAGATGCGGTGGCTGGCTTTGTTGGGCGACATTGGTTATACTTTCTTGCTGTCGTTCAACAGCTTGTACAATCGGTGGCGGGCGCGCCGTGGTAAGCCTTATTACTCGCTTTCGCAGCAGGTGAAGCAGAAAGTGAAGTCGGCAGTGAATTATATTTCCGACTTTGAACACACGCTTGCCGAGTTTGCCCGAGTGCGCAAGTTCGATGGTATTATATGCGGTCATATACACCATCCCGACAACACTTATTATGAAGGGATACACTACCTCAATTCGGGCGACTGGGTCGAAACCATGTCGGCACTCGTGGAGGATGAAGATGGCCGTTGGAATGTGGTTTATTATACCGACATTGCCGACACCCTGCCGCAAGATAGGGGCGAGGCGCAAATGATTACTATAGCATCATGAAATTCTTGTTCATAGTACAAGGCGAAGGACGTGGACACCTCACGCAGGCTCTCACGCTCGAAGACCACTTGACCCGCCATGGACACGAGGTAGTGGAAGTGTTGGTGGGCAAAAGCCGCCAACGCGACTTGCCGGCATTCTTCCGCGACAGGCTGCACGCTCCGTTATACCGTTTTGAAAGCCCCAATTTCTTGCCGACACCAGCCAATCGCCGCAACAAGCTATTCCGCAGCATTGCTTATAATATGTTGAAGTTGCCGACTTTTGTCGGCAGTATTGCCTATATCAACCGCCACATCAAGGAATCGGGTGCCGATGTGGTAGTCAATTTTTATGAATTGCTCACTGGGCTCACCTACCTGTTCTGTCGCCCGCGTGTGGCACATATATGTATAGGTCACCAATATCTGTTCTTGCATGGCGATTTCAAGTTCCCGAGGGTCAATTGGTTCTCGCTTGAAATGCTCAAGATGTTCACACGCATGACATCGATAGGTGCCAACAGGTTGCTGGCACTATCGTTCACACGTATGCCCGACGATGTGCAGCAACACATATATGTAGTCCCGCCACTATTGCGCCGCGAGGCCCTGCAACAGTCGCCTTCGCAGGGCGATTATATACATGGCTACATGGTCAATTCGGGTTTTGCCGAGCAAGTGGAGCAATGGCACGTGAAGCGTCCCGATGTGCCGTTATGCTTCTTTTGGGATCGCAAGGGCGAAACTGGAGTCAAGCGTGTAGATGCCACGCTCATGTTCCATCAGCTCGACGACAATGCATTCTTGAAGTATATGGCTGGTTGCCGGGCGTATGCCAGTACGGCAGGGTTTGAGTCGATATGCGAGGCAATGTATATGGGCAAGCCCATATTGATGGTTCCTGCCCACATTGAACAAGAATGCAATGCCCACGATGCAATGCTGGCTGGTGCAGGTATCGTCGGCGAAGAGTTCGACCTTGGCAGGTTGCTCGAATTTGCCGACAATTATCAGCCCGATAGCCGCTTTGTTTTCTGGGTGAACAATATAGATGTGACAATCGACCACCTTGTGCGCCGTCCCGAACCCGAGAAGTCGCACTATTACACCTACCGTTTATTGCGTTTCTTGCGAAATCTCAAGTCCACTTTAAGCCCCTACGCATAACCCCAAATCTGTTATTAGAATATGTATTGCGGGCGCATGAGTTGTGTGTCCTTACGTTTCGGCGTGCTGTGTTTTTAAGAAATTTTATACTTTGTGGGCTGCGTGTTTTTTTGCATTGCATTGTTTGGAAAATGAAAAGCCATTCTAAATAAGGGGGTATTCAAGGTTTGTTAATGTGTTGTAATTTTACACTTTTTGTTTCGAGGCTGTCGAGTGAGGCGTATTTCATACCCATTTTGCAAACTATTGAAATTCAATAATATACAAAGTCAAAATCGGAGTATTTTTCCATATTAGGATCCATTAACAAAAATGCCGTTACTTGGTAGGTAACGGCACTATTTAGAATGCTACCATTTAACACCCTGTAATACAGTAAATTATACTAAACTTAAAATCTGTTAAATATGGTAATATTACCATATTCCCGTATGGTAATTAAGTGCCTCAGCCATGCTCAACCAATGGTCATTCAAAGCACCCCGAAATAAAAATTGTTTCGTGAAATGCCCATAAATCACAGTTTTAAGAAAAAATTTGCGAAATATTTTGCATGAAATAAAAACAACCCTTATATTTGCACCAACAAAAATGCCGTTACCTACCAAGTAACGGCAGAAAAATTGACTGAAAAACAGGAATAATATAAGTTGTGACAAAGGCAACTCTTTTCATTTTTAATATTTAAAGTTTTTATTATTATGATTAAAAAGTTTTTAAGTGCAACCCTGTTTGGCTTCCTCATGCTGGGGCTGGCAGGGACGTTTGTAGCTTGCGACGACTACGACGATAGCGACTTGCGTAGGCGCGTGAATGCTATTGAAGGCACGCTTAGCGAACTTCAGTCAGCAATCGCCAACGGAGTTGTCATCAGCGATGTAACGTCGTCGAGCACAGGTGTTACCATCACCACTTCTGATGGTAAGACTTACAACATTACCAACGGCGCTAACGGTGCCGATGGTGCTGATGGCACACCTGGTTCGGTTGTAGAGATTGGCGACAATGGCAACTGGTTCATCGATGGTGTTGACACTGGCATGCCTTCGCGTGGTGCTGATGGTCAAGACGGTGCTGATGGCCAAGATGGTCAGGACGGCCAAGACGGTAAGGACGGTTATGTTCCTTCTATCGAAATCCGCGATGGCTACTGGTACATCGATGGCGTTAACACTGGTCAAGCAGCTCAAGGCGAAAAAGGCGAACAAGGTGAGCAAGGTCCTCAAGGTCCACAAGGTGAACAAGGCCCTGCTGGTGAACAAGGTCCTCAAGGCCCACAAGGTGAACAAGGCGAACAAGGCCCTGCTGGCGAACAAGGTCCTCAAGGTCCTGCTGGTGAACAAGGCCCTGCTGGTGCTGACGGTACTGCCTCAATCACTATTAGCGAAGACGGCTATTGGGTAATCAATGGCGTTAAGACCGACGTTATCGCTCGCGGCCAGAATGGTAAAGACGGTGAAGATGGTGAAGATGGCGTGAACGGTACTGATGGTAAAGACGCAAATGTTGTTTACTATGTGCCAGATCCATCGGGTTACTGGGCAAGAGTTGAATATACCAACGATGGCGAAACTCAAATTTCTTACGACATTATTGAGGACGGTTCAGTTCCTATGTGGAAGCCTGTTGGTACTATCACTGCTGTATATAACACCGACACTCAACTTCTTACTCTGTGCAACGTTGCAGACGAAAACGGCAACTACACCGATGTTACCATCAAGTTGACTGAGCCTCTTGTAGGTCTTGCATTCGTTCCCGATGTAATCAAGGAAGGTTACGGCGTGACTTCGTTCTACTCACTATCTGTTGAGAAGGAACTTCACGTTGAGGGTGATTATCCTACCGATTATGACTACCTGTCGTCGAACGACTTGGTAATGACTTATCGCTTGAACCCGAGCAATGCCGACCTTACCAACTTGAAAGACAAAGCTGCTTGGTCGTTCATCAACCGCACTGTAGAGGTTCGCTCGGCTGCTGCTGACAAGAAAGGCTATCTCAACATCCAAGATGTTGACCTCACCACCGAGGCTGGCAAGGCCATCATTACTTCTACCGTTTCGGGCGTTGATATCGACGCTATGTATGACAGCGAAGACGCTGGTGCTGGTCAAGGCAATGGCAAGGAAATACTTGTTGCACTTCGTGCCGACGACAAATCTCAGAATGGCGCATCTCGCGTAATCACTTCTGACTACTCAATCGTTGATTTCATTGCCCTCAAAGACTTCAAGATTGCCAAGTTGCATCTTTTGGATAATCCTTCGGTCAATACCGATGCCAACCGTTACTATCCCGAAGAGTGGGATGTTGAAAACAAGGTTGTTACCGACATGGACGTTGCTGATGCAAGCTTTGTTTACACCGAGGAACTTAACCTCAACACTCTTGCTGAGGCATGGGCTATCCAAAATGTACACGTTAGTCTGGTTGAGGCTGGATTTGAGAAATATCTCTCTTACAAGTTCACTGAAACTGGCGTAAAGGGTAGCGACGAAACCGTACAAGATATCTATACTTCGATTAACCAAAACGAAGATGGCGATTATATCATGACTGTTGACCAAGCTCCAGCCGAAGCTGGTGTAAAAGGTCCTAACAGGGCCGCCATCGGTCGCAAGCCAGTTGTTCACGTAGAAGCTTTCTTCAACGAAACCAAGATTGCCGATGGTTACATCATCATCGAAGTTCTTGAAAACGACCGTCCTGTATTGCCAGTATTGGAAATCAACAAGACTATCACCGATATCAACTATGTTGAATTGCCAGAAGGTCGTCCTGGTATGTCATATCCTATCGACTGGAAGACTGCATACACATTCGACTGGAAGACTGTAAATGATGAAATCTACAGCATCGTGGGTGTTCCTGCCGACTACTTCGCAGAACTTTACAACGAAGCTGGCGTAGTAATCGCTTACGGCGAAAAGGGCGCTTCGATGGCTGCTGGTGTACAAGTCGTAATTGATCCGTTCAATAGCGACCCGACCCTCACCGACGGTTTGATGTACTTGCAACTCAACAACATGGTTTACATACCAGAGGGTAAGATGGAAAATACCGACAAGGTTACTATCTTTATCCCATCGACCGACAACACGCTCTATCGTGACATCAAGGTAACCCTTACTTACACGGTAGTAGATAAATGCAATAAACCTGCATTCAACGAAGATCAATATGTAACTAACAACGTACAGATTGTTCGTGGTACACTTGACGAAAATGGCAAGCTTGTAATGAAGACTACATTGGCTGAAGCATTTGAAGATTATCTCGATAACTTCGGCAATGCTAACCACAACTACTACTTCTGCCAGAATCCTGAAGCTGATCCAGTTTACGGCGTAGAAATCGTTCCGATTACTCCGTTCGCACAACCTGGTCAAGCATCAGTAGCCGACTACCGCGACCAGACTATCGCCCTCACCACACCGCTTGGGTACTATGGTGATATGAACGAAGTTCGCAGCGTTCCTGTACGTCTTGTAGCAATGCGCGCTAATGGTACTAACCACTGGTTTGACTACACTGTAGAGTTCCGCTCGCCGTTCCTCGTAACAGCAGCACCTCAACCAATCGAAATACCTACCAACAAGCCTGTTGAAACTAAGGACTTTGCAGAACTTGTAGAAGTTACTTTGATCAATGGCAACGTGGTTGTATGGGATGGAGATGCTAAGACTCCTGGCTTCCAGAGCGCAGCAACTACCTACGGCTTGCAAGCAAGCGACTTCAAGTTCACTTATCGCATCGCCAATGGTGAAGATCAACAAGGCCGCTTGTCGATCGATGCCAACACAGGCTTGATCACTTGGAGCAACGATGGTACTCGTCTGCTCAACGACACTCCAGCACACGTGATAGTTACAATGGAAGTTAACGGTATTATTATCAGCGAAACTTCGATTACTATCACATTGCTGAAGACCGATGTAGCTGGCGAATAATCGAAGCCGAAGGACACACATATTATGGAAAAATTGCATATAATGTATAAAAATGTCGGAAAAGCATATACAATGAACCCGTAATTTTTCATACAGCAATGAGTTAAACATAATAGGAGGACCAATGGTATTAACACCAATATAGTCTAATAGAAGTCCTTATTAAAAGAAGCGCAGGGTTGGCCGTGAGGTTAGCCCTGTGTATTTTTTATGCCAAAAAGTGTGACGAGTGCAATTAATTTCCATTGTTTGTTTCGCAGTGCAAGTGAAATAGATTATTTTTGTAGTGTCAAGCCGATTAAAATAATATACGGATGTCAAGTAATGGACGAGGGTCGGATAGCTTGGTGATTATACCGACCTATAATGAAAAAGAAAATATCGCCAATATCATCGAGGCCGTGTTCGGGTTGGAATATGGTTTCGACATTCTTGTAATTGATGACAATTCGCCCGATGGCACGGCGCAAATAGTAAAAGAACGGCAACAGTCGCATCATGGCAGGCTGCACTTGCTTGAACGCGAGGGCAAGCTGGGACTCGGGACAGCCTACATAATGGGCTTCAAGTGGGGGCTTGCGCAAGGGTATGACTATATCATAGAGATGGATGCCGATTTCAGCCACAATCCCAAGGACTTGATTCCGCTGCGCGAGGCATGTGCCAGCCAGGGTGCCGACGTGGCCATAGGCTCGCGCTACATCACTGGTGTGAATGTCGTAAACTGGCCCATGGGGCGCGTGATGATGTCGTATTACGCCAGTGCCTACGTGAGGCTGGTGACTGGAATGCATGTGCGCGACACCACGGCAGGATTTGTGTGCTACCATCGCCGCGTGCTCGAAACAATCGACCTCGACAAGATACATTTCAAGGGCTATGCGTTCCAGATTGAGATGAAATTCACGGCAAGCAAGCTCGGTTTCAAGCTAGTGGAAGTGCCCATCATATTTGTTAACCGCGTGCTTGGCACCAGCAAGATGAACACGGGTATTTTCGGCGAGGCACTTTTCGGAGTCATACAGCTGAAGATTTCAAGCTGGTTTGATCCCAAGTTTAAACGTAAACCACTGCCAAGATGAAAAGGATATTGCTGCATAATGGCACTGTAGTGAATGAATACAAGCGATATGAAGGCTACATTGTCGTTGAAGATGGAATGATTGCCGACATTGCCGAGGGTGCGCCCGCCGATGCGGTGCGGGCTTCGTGCTGTGAGGCTTTCGACCTGCAAGGTTGCTGGATATTGCCGGGTGTTATCGACGACCAAGTGCACTTTCGCGACCCGGGGCTGACCCACAAGGGAGATATTGCCACCGAGTCGATGGCTGCCGTGGCTGGCGGCGTGACCTCCTACATGGACATGCCCAACGTGGTGCCACCGACAACCACGCTTGAGGCACTTGAGGCCAAGTATGACCGTGCTGCCAGGGTGTCGATGGCAAATTATAGTTTTTTCATAGGTGCGACCAACGATAATATCGACACACTGCTCTATGTGGATTATTCCAAGACGTGTGGCGTGAAAGCTTTTCTGGGCAGTTCGACGGGCAACATGCTTGTCAACGACCCTGTCGCATTGCAACGCTTGTTTGCCGAGGTTCCTGCATTGATTGCAGTCCACTCCGAGGACGAGGCCACCATTGCCGCCAATCGGGCCAAGTATGTTGCCGAGCGAGGCGAGGAATTGCCTGTGCAATACCATCCACTCATACGCAGTGCCGAGGCTTGCTATGTATCGACAAGCCGTGCCGTAGAGCGTGCCGCACGTTATGGCACGCGGTTGCATGTGCTGCACCTTTCCACGGCTCGCGAGTTGCAGCTTTTCGACTGTGCAACGCCTGTCGAGCGCAAGCGCATCACTGCCGAGGTGTGTGTGCATCACTTGTGGTTCTGCGACGAAGATTATGCGCGGCTTGGCAACATGATAAAATGCAATCCGGCTGTGAAGTCGGCTGCCGATCGTGAAGCGTTGCGCGAGGCGTTGAAACGTGGCAGTATCGACATTGTTGCCACCGACCATGCCCCACACTTGTGGCAGGAAAAGCAAGGCAATTGCCTCAAAGCTGCCTCGGGTATGCCGCTTGTGCAATTTTCGCTCGTGGCAATGCTTGAAATGGCGGGCGAGGGCATTTTTACGGTCGAGCAGGTGGTTGACAAGATGTGCCATGCACCCGCGCGGCTCTACCGCATAGACCGACGTGGCTTCTTGCGCCGTGGCTATCACGCCGACATAGCTGTAGTGCGTCGTGGCGCGGCGTTTACCGTGTCGGAAGGAAATATTGTTTCACGCTGTGGCTGGTCGCCATTTGTCGGCACCACGTTCCACAACAGTGTTGCCATGACTATGGTGAATGGCAACGTAGTGTATGCCGACGGAGCATTTGCAACTTCGGCACCACAGGGGCAACGCTTGCGTTTTAATTGATACAATCTACCATATAATCCTGTATTATGAAAAGACCTTTTTTGACATTGTTATTGGCATTATCGACCGTGATTGCGGCACATGCCCAGTTTTCCGACCTGCTGCAATTTGCGCAAACACAGCAGTCGTTGTCGCTTTATACCTATAAGGGGTTTGTTGAGGCAGCCTACGGCGCGGGTGTGGGACATTACCAAGCCAACAAATTGGAAATCACCACATCTCATGGTGTGACCAATGGCAACATTTTTGCTGGCATAGGTGCTGGTATTGACATACTTAAGACCGATACCGACCATAGCGACACAAGGTGGGAAGAGGGCATGGACTTGTCGGACAATGCCTACATGGTGCCTCTTTTCCTTGATTTTCGTTATATGGGCAAAGGTGCGGTGTCGGCGTTTGTCGATTGCAAGGCAGGAGTGTCGTTTCTTGTGAACGACGCCTACATCACTATCGATGACGGCATCATCGACAATGATGTAAGCTTTTACCTGAGTTGCGGTGTCGGTGTCCGTTTTGCGCTCGGGGCTAAGTCGGCATTCAATGTGGGCATCAATTACAGCCTGATTTCGCAACGCTATTACGGTTATGACGACTATTACTACTACAGCCGCTATGATGGCATATCGCTCCACTCGATAGGCATATCGGCGGGCTTTGAGTGGTAGCCCGCAAGTGGCACGTCAGCACAGGCTGACGCGGTAAACCTCATCGACATTGGGGATCTCAGCTATTGAATTTATGGCTTCCTGTAGCTCGCCTGCCGAGTGTACGGGAAATTCGATTGTGCATTCGGCTATATGGTCGGTGGTTGAAGTAGTGAGTTTCGTGATAGACAAGTTTTGTTTTTCGGTGATGCAGTCGATAATGTCGCGCAACAAGTGGTAACGGTCTATGCCACGAATATGTATGCGCACGGGATATAGCAATGCACTGTTTTCCTCAAAGTTTACCGATACAATCGAATCGCCATACTGCGATGCCAATTTTATGGCTTCGTGGCAGTTGCGCTTGTGCATGGTGATTGTCCCGTTGGGCGACCTGAAACCTATCACCTCGTCGCCAGGCAGCGGGTGGCATTGTTGGCAACACTTGTATTGTGCAGTAGGCTGCATGGCTATGCATGAGCGAAGGTTGCGCTTGGCCTTGTAGGTCAGTACGTGTGCCATCCATGCGGGATCGGGTATGGCATTATAGGCGGTGCCTATTTCCACGCAATCGCCACGTTGCAGCACGGTTATTACCGATGAAAGTTTGCCATTGATGCGGGCGTAGGTGGCTTTTCGGCCGTCATTGCCAAGGATTTCGTAGGCAAAGTCGAGGGCAGTCGCGCCCTTGGGCAAGATTACACTTTGTCCCTTGGGAGTGAATACCATTATGTCGTCGTTGTAGAACGATGATGTCACGCCGTCCATGTATTCCATTTCCTTGTTGTGATAGGCCACGTCCTTCAGCACTGCCTTGAACTTCACCAGCCACGATTTCACATTCCCCTCGGTGCGCTCGGCTGCGCACCCGAGCCTGGAATTGCGCGTCATTCGCTCCGACGAGATGTGCACCTCTTCCCACACGCCTTGCGCGTTAAGCAACTTGACGTGGAAGCTCTGGTATCCGTTTTCTTTGGGCGCGTTGATGTAGTTTGCCACACTGCCTGGGCGTTCCTTGAATGTATCGGTGAGTACCGAGTAGATGTGCAGACTCATCTTTTTCTCTTGTTCGATGCTTTCGGTGTCGTAGATAATGCGAGTGTAGTGCTTGTCGTCGATGTGCTGGAAGTCGCACTCGGCCGACTGCATCTTGCGCCAAATGCTGTAGAGGGTTCGGTATCGGACTTCTATCCTCACATTTATGCCTTGAGCCATCAGCAGCTGTTGCACCTTGTTGCAAAATTCTTCGATAGATGCCGATTTCTCTGATTTCTCTTTTTGCAGCCGGGCATCGAGGGCAGCGTATTCACGAGGGCAACGGTATCGGAACGACAGGTTTTCGAGTTCGCTCTTGACGTGGTATAGACCCAGACGGTTGGCAAGAGGAGCGTAGAAATAGTCGGTTTCCCCGGCAATTTTCATTTGCTTGTCGGGACGCATGCTGTCGAGAGTGCGCATGTTGTGCAAGCGGTCGGCAAGTTTTATGAGAATGGCACGAATGTCGAATTGCACCGAAGCAAGTATCTGCCTGAAGTTGTCAACTTGTTTGGAAAAGTCATATTTGTCTTTTTTCTGCTTGGTGACCACTCCCACCAAGAATGCCACATCGTCGCCGAAGCGGTTGCGTATGTCGTCGATGGTAGTGTCGGTGTCTTCCACCACGTCGTGCAGCAAGGCGGCTATTACAGGGTTTGCGCCTAATTCAAGTTCTTCGGCAATTATTCTTGCCACAGCGATAGGATGTATGATATATGGCTCGCCGGTTTTGCGCCGTTGCGAGCTGTGAGCTTCGGAAGCCAAGTTATAGGCATCGCGGACACGTGCCAAGTCGTAGGCCGATACGCGATTAACCAGGGTGGCAAACAAGTGGTCGGCACTTTCCTTAATTTTTTGCGAGTAATATTCCTCGGTTTTGTAAGGTACTTCTTTTTCCATTTTGCAATCTATTAAGAGAGGTTGATAATAGCAGTTAATAGCAAATACAAAGATAGTTGTTTTTTGTAATCAAGCCCAGCAAATCTTATGGAAAAAAGGTGACATAATGAAACGTACCGATACAACTGGCTTTTCGGACTGACCCTAAAGGGAGCAGGTGTATTGATACCATTACACCCAAATACACATTGCTTGGCACCCAAGCCGGAAGAAGGACTTTCATCTGTAATGCCTTGCCTCTCGGCATTCCGGCACAGGTAGTCATGAAATGGACGGGACATAGCGACTACAAGGCGATGAAACCTTACATAGACATCGCTGATGATGTGAAAGCCTATGCGATAAACAAATTCAACCCAACTATAAAAAACAATCATCAAGTTTCATGGAAAGCCTGTAATTTGGCTTATCTTTGTGACTTTCAATACATACAACAATGAGCAACAACGATAACAACATTGAGAAAAGGAGTTTCGAGGCTTTCGTCAATGCCATCGCTCGGAAATAGAGCAGGCACAAGTCCGGCTCATCAGTGCAGCCAATGCACAGATGCTGTTCCATTACTGGAAGATGGGCAACTACATATTGTACCATCAGAACCTGCAAGGCTGGGACGGCAAGGTCATCAAGAGACTGGCGCAGGCGATACGGTTCAATTATCCCGAAAAGAAAGGATATTCAGTCAGGAACTTGGCTTATATGTGCCAATTCGCACGCTCATACCCATTGGGTGCATTACGGAGTTTCATAGAAACCGATATGAAATTGATTACCCCAAGTGTATAGAAAATCACGAACGAAATCCAAAGCCTGAACAATGTGCCATTTACGCAAGAACCTCTTGCGCAAATTCAATCCTCAGACAACAAGGGAGTTGCAATTGTGCAAGAACCTCTTGCACAAATTCAGGATGTAGCCCAGACAGTAGCCGCCGTTTACCGGATGCCGATTGAGGACATGGAAAAACTATTCTTAGCATCACCTGTGGCAAGAATCAATTGGGCAAGCCATGTGATTATGCTCAACAGTTCGCTTCCATTGGGTGTGGGATACTGGTATATGAAGCAATCCGTGGAAATGGGCTGGAGCAGCAATGTCCTTAAAATGCAGATTGAAAGCAAATTGTATGAACGGCAAATCAACAGCCACAAAGTCAACAATTTTACCGCCACGCTTCCCGCACCTCAAAGCGACCTTGCCAATTACCTGTTGAAAGACCCGTATATCTTTGACTTGGCAGGAGCTAAAGAACGTGCTGACGAAAGGGACATAGAAGAACAGTTGGTGAAGCACGTTATCCGTTATCTGTTGGAGATGGGCAACGGATTCGCCTTCGTCGCAAGACAGAAGCATTTCCAGATTGGCGACAGCGATTTCTATGCCGACTTAATCCTGTATAACATCAAACTCCATGCATACGTGGTCGTGGAACTGAAAGCCACCCCGTTCAAACCGGAATACGCCGGACAGGAACTCCGTCAGGTGAAATCGGAGATACGCACGGACAAGCTCAAAGGCGCAGCCACCGATGCCGCTACGGTCATAATAAGCGGCGTGGGTTCTCTTTTCGGCGGCGGGAAAATGAAGAAACTGGAACTATCCAATGAAGAATTGCGTCAGGAAATCGCTAAACGGGATAAGGGCATTGATGACTTGAAAGTCCAAATGCAACACATGCAGGAACAGCACGGCAAGCAGATACGTAATCTGCAAGGAATACACAATCTGGAGCTTGAAGCCAAAGACAAGGAAATATCACGACTGAATGCTATTCTTGAAAAGGCGTTCAAATGGTTCCCGATGCTCAAAGAAATGTTGAGAATGGAAAAGCTATGCACTGCCATCGGCTTCACCAAAAAATGATAGAGAGCCTTCTGACGAAGAAAGAGGCTATCAGGTGCAATGGCAGGATTTATTCCGAAGAGCACAGACGGAAGTTTGACATCAGGAATGATATTTTCAAAGTGGAAAAGAATCCGACCAATGACAGTAAACTGGTACTGACCATAAACAGGCAACCGATTGGCGAATGGTTCAAAGAACAATGGGAGAAACTTCGGCAAGGTTTACGAAAAACAGAAGAGCCAAGAAAAAGTAGAGGATTCAAGTTATGATGTAACGAGGGCTGAAAAAGCTGGGGGAATTGATCCTCCAGCTTTTAATTATGATTTTGAAATAGCATCAAGAATAGATAAGTCATGAATATCCTTATCCCGCAATTCATATCCCGAATGGAATATCTTTTGCCCTTTCAATGAAATACATGGAATAACCCTGCCATCCAAAGTAGTTTCACCAAAATAGTCCGACTGAAATTCATACCAACCACCTTGCAAATCCGCTTGTCTGGATGTACCATCCTCATTCAATATAAACGGGTGTATGTCTATATACCCTAATTCGACGCTGTATAATTCCATCCTCGCAGGAAGCCAGTCCGTTTCTATGACGAAACCATTTTCCTGAAGAAAGGCAATCAATTTGTCGGTATAACGGCTGTCAAAATCAATATCCACATCTCTATGGATTCTGGTTTGCCCTCCATGCAGGGCATCTACGCCCCATCCTCCATCGAGCCAATACTTCACGCCTGTACTTTCCAATAAATCCAATATTTGGAATAAGTCTGAAATCGTAATGTGTTCTTTTTTTGTCATAATAAACGATGTCTTTGTGATAAATATGTTATTGCAGAGATTTTATCGAAGAGATGAAACACGCGGCTACTCCGACCGCTCCAATGAGCGTCCCACAGATTACAAACAAGGTTGCAATACTCATGTTTTCAGCCAAATATCCCGATACCAATATCCCCAACAAGGAAGAGAGCGTGCTCAGACTAAATATCAAAGAAAACGTGCGCCCGAGAATTTCCGAAGCGATATTCTGCTGGACAACAGCAATGAACAAGGCGTGATAAATGGCATAAGCAATACCCCCGGCAAACATCAGGCACATAAATCCTATGAACGCATCGACAAAAAACTTTTATACTCTCCCTTTATAATCATAAATAATACGAAAACACCC
>DVKC01000021.1 GCA_018716295.1 Candidatus Avimuribaculum pullicola | reverse complement strand
GAAAACTTGTGGTTGTACTTGCAGTCGCTTCCACGCAGCAACAAACAGTGGCTTGCCGACCGCCTTATCGAGGACTTGCAACCACACGTGGAGGAAGACCGCGTGGAATATATCAGCAAAGAGGAAATACTCGCCGGCATAGCCGAAGGACTTCGCGACGTGAAAGCAGGTCGCACCCGCCCAGCAGAAGAATTATTAAACGAATTGCGCAATGGAATATCGGATTAAGACTTCAAAAGCGTTTGACCGAGAAATCAAGCGTTTGTCAAAACGGTATCATTCCATGGCCGATGATTACGAACGGTTGCTTAACGAGATCGAGGGAAATCCGCATCTGGGAACCGACTTGGGTGGAGGACTGCGCAAAATACGCATGGCCATCACGTCGAAAGGGCGCGGGAAAAGCGACGGCGCACGTGTCATAACATTCACAGTGGTGGTTTCGGTCGCCGAGGCTGAAATCAATTTGCTTTATATCTACGACAAGGCTGAACGCAGTTCCATTAGCAAGAAAGAAATCGCACAATTAATTGCCGAAAATTTGTAACAGCACCATTAAAGTTGCTGGAGGCCACCAGTGACCCACAAATCACAAGCAAGGTTGACACATTTACCTAATTCGGCACACCATCTTATCTTTTTAAAGTACAAACCTTGCGTTGCCATATTGCACCATGAAAAAGCCGCCCGGCAACTTGCGCCAGGCGGCTCACATCCAACCCAATAATATGATATACTTTGATTAATTACAGTATGCCTTGAGCCATCATAGCCTTGGCCACCTTCATGAAGCCAGCCACATTGGCACCGCGCACATAGTTGACATAGCCATCTTCCTGCTTGCCATACTTGACGCATTGCTCATGTATATTGGCCATGATATCTTTCAACTTGGCATCAACCTCCTCGGCACTCCAAGTGAGTTTCTGCGAGTTCTGAGCCATTTCAAGCCCCGAAACCGACACACCGCCAGCATTGGCAGCCTTGCCTGGAGCATAAAGTATCTTGGCATTGATAAATTCGTGCACTGCCTCGGGCGTAGATGGCATGTTTGCACCTTCCGACACTGCAAAGCAGCCATTGGCAAGCAACGCACGTGCATCGTCGCCGTCAAGCTCGTTTTGCGTAGCCGATGGCATTGCAATATCGCACGGAACACCCCATGGACGACCGCCATCGAAATATTCACAGCCATATTCTTCGGCAAACTCGCGTATGCGACCACGGTAAACATTCTTCAACTGGAACACATAGTCGAGCTGTTCACGCGTAAGCCCATCTGGCACATATATAGTACCGTTAGAGTCGCTGAGTGTTACTACCTTTGCACCCAATTGCAGCAATTTGTCGGCAGTGTAAGTAGCAACATTGCCCGAACCCGATATGGCCACCCTCTTGCCTTTGATGTCGATGCCGCGAGTGGCGAGCATGTTGAGCAAGAAATACACGTTGCCATAGCCAGTAGCCTCGGGACGTATCAACGAACCGCCAAATTCCATGCCTTTACCTGTGAAAGTACCTGTGTTCTCGCGAGCCATCTTCTTATACATGCCATACATGTAGCCCACTTCACGCCCGCCAACACCTATATCACCGGCAGGAACATCAGTATCAGGGCCAATGTGCCTCCACAACTCGGCGATATAAGCCTGACAGAAACGCATCACTTCCATGTCGGACTTGCCCTTGGGGTTGAAGTCCGAACCACCCTTGGCACCGCCCATGGCGAGTGTTGTGAGCGAGTTCTTAAACGTCTGCTCAAATGCGAGGAACTTAAGTATCGATTGGTTGACCGACGCGTGGAACCTTATACCACCCTTGTACGGGCCAATGGCATTGTTGTGTTGCACACGATAAGCCATGTTATTCTGTATGCGACCCTTGTCGTCAACCCATGTCACCCTGAACGAGAAAATCCTGTCGGGGATACACAGACGTTCGATAAGGTTATATCGTTCAAACTCGGGATGTTCGTTATATACATCTTCAATTGTGGTTATTACCTCCTCCACTGCTTGGAGATACTCCGGCTCATTTGGAAAGCGCCGTTTCAAATCATTTAATACTTCGCTTGCTTTCATTATTATTCCTTTTCGTTATAAATGATATTTTTCATTTGCAAAGGTACACAAAAATATCAAAACTACAAGCAATCGTAAAGCAAAAATCACAAAAAAGCAACATTTTTGCATCACAAAGCCGATAAACGGCGCAAAAAGCAATATCACACGGCATAAAAAAGGGCGCAGCCGACAAAATCTGCTGCGCCCCGCTCCTTTCTTATAATAATGCAAGCTGCTTTAGAACTCTTGACCAAGTACAAAGTGGAAATGGCTTCCACCCTTCTCGCCAAACACATCATCGAAGCCGTATGCCCAGTCGATACCCATCATGCCCACCATAGGGAGATAGATGCGCACACCTGCTCCAGCCGAACGTTTAAGGTCAAACGGCGAGAACCTGCTGATGTCGCTCCATGCATTACCACCCTCGGCAAACAGAAGCCCATAAATAGTGGTGCTCGACTGCAGCATGAACGGGAAGTGAAGTTCGACTGCAAAACGTGTATAGGCGTAACCCTCGCTACCGTAGGGTGTCAATGCGCCGTTGTCGTAACCACGCAAGGCAATCGTTTCGGTTGCATAGGTATAGCTGCCCGACATGCCATCGCCACCAACATAGAACGTTTCGAACGGCGATTTCAAATACTTGTTGTAACTTCCAAGCAAACCGATGTCGGCACGAGTCATCAACACAAGTGTCCACTTTCCATCGGGGTCGGTAAGCGGCGTGTAAGTACGCGACTTGAACTTGAGCTTCCAGTATTCAATCCATTCATACATCTGTTCGCGCGATGCATCGGTGTTGGTTTCCGACAAGGTTTTCCAGTCTTTTTTACCAAACATGGCGGCAGGAGGCGTGAGTTGTAACTCAAGCGAGAACTGGCTACCCTTGCGGGTGTAGAGAGGATTATCGATACTATTGCGGGCAAGCGTCAACCCAAGCACTATGGCATTGGACGTACCATTGTTCATATAATATAGGTAATCCCAGTTTTTCAAGTAATACCACTGGTAACTGAGGCTGGCAGTGAACGTGAAATAGTCGTCGGGCCAGCTCAAACGTTTACCAAATCCCACCGAAATACCAGCCATCTGCAAGAACTTATTGGGGTCGTATGAATCTTCATACTGGTATTGGTAGTAGTCGTTATTATAATACCCACCCATCAGGTAGTTGCTATAGCTGCTTGCCCAACGCGAGTTGTAATAGTCGCTGTTTACACCAGTCTGGCGTGAGTAATAAGCCGAAACCGAGAGAGAGTTAGGTCGTTTACCGCCAAACCACGGGTCAAGGAACGACAAGCTATAGGCTTGGTAATAACGGGCATTGGTCTGCGCCGAAATGGTGAACGTCTGTCCCTCGCCTTGCGGTATGATACCCTTGTAGGACGATGGATTGAAAAGGTTCTTCATCGAGAAGTTGGTGAACTTCAAGCTCAAACGTCCAATAATACCCGTCTGTCCCCAACCAGCCGAAAATTCTACCTGGTCGTTGGCTTTGGATTCAAGATTAAACACGATGTCAACCGTACCATTCTCCTCGTTAGGCTCAGGACGTATATCCATCGTTTCGGGATTGAAGTGACCGGTCTGCGCAATCATCTGTGCCGAACGCATCAAGTCGCTCTTTGAAAAAAGTTCGCCAGGACGCACATAAAGTTCACGACGCACCACCTTTTCATACAATCGGTCGTTACCGTTAATCGTCACCTTGTTGATGCGCGCTTGCGGGCCCTCCATCATACTCATCTCAAGGTCGATAGAGTCGCCATGGATATTTTTTTCGATAGGCACAAGTTGGAAGAAAAGATAGCCACGATCCATGTAAAGGTTGGCAACGGCATCCTCGTCTTCCGCAGTGCGCTTGTTTATCATCTTCTGGTTATAAACGTCACCCGGCTTCATGCCAAGCACCAAGTTGAGATAATCTGACGGGAATATAGTGTTACCCACCCAGTTGATACTTGAAATGTAGTAGCGTTGACCTTCCTCGATGTGCAAGTACACGTCCACACGCTTGTCGCTATAATTCACCACGCTGTCGGCCACAATCTTGGCATCGCGATAACCCAGCTCGTTGTATTTTTCGATAATGCGGTTTTTATCGTCTTCGTAATCCGACGTCACAAACTTCTTTTGGCTGAAAAGTTTTATAAGACTACCCTTTTCATTGGTCTTCTTCATCACACGCTTGAGCTTGCGGTCGCTAAGCACCTCGTTACCCTCAATGTATATCTTATGGACTTTAATCTTTTCATGCTTATCAACGTTGATGTCAACTATCACCTCATTTTCATTGTCGGGCAACGGACGCTGCACAACCCTCACATCGGCATTCTTGAAGCCCTTGCCATCAAAGTATTTGGCGATAATCTGCTCGGCACGGGCTGCAATATTAGGGGTGAACTGGTTGCCTTTCATCAACCCCAACCGCAATTGCAGGTCTTCACGCTCCCCTTTTTTCACGCCGTTATAATTGATTTCGGCTATACGAGGTTGCTGCCGTAATGCGATTTCGAGCCACACCTTGTCGCCATATATCTTCTCTACTTTGATTTGCACCTTCGAGAACAGACCTTGCCTCCAGAAGCGTTTGGCGGCCGCAGTGATGTCGTCTCCAGGGATTTCCACTCGTTGTCCCAAGGTCAATCCCGAATACCCTATGATGATATAATCCTCATAATTATCCACCCCAGTGACTTTTATACCCGCGATTTCATAAGAACGGGGCATGGACGAATACACCACGTTGGGGTTATAGATTGTATCGTTGACCTGTCCGGCAACATGCACCGTTGCAAAACAAGTGAAAAACGCGACAATCAGTGTGATCAGCTTTAAACGCATATCGTCAGTAACTTAATTATCTATATTATTGTGTGTTTTGTGCTTAATTTTCATTTTGCCACCTGCTCGCTGGTCTTGCCGAACCGCCGTTCACGCCCCTGATAGTCGAGAATAGCTTGGCAGAACTCATCTTTGGTGAAGTCGGGCCAGAAGGTGTCGGTAAAATACAACTCGGCGTATGCTATCTGCCAAAGCAAAAAGTTGCTTATGCGCAAATCGCCGGCAGTACGTATCAACAAGTCGGGATCGGGAATGCCGTATGTCGATAACGCACTTGCAAACATTTCATCATCAATGTCGGCAACATCAACATCGCCACACTTAGCCATGGCAGCCACCTTGCGGCAAGCTTCGACAATTTCCCACCGTGCCGAGTAGCTCAAGGCGAGGCACAACGTCAAACCGCTGCAATGTGCCGTGTCGTCCATGCAGCGAGCCAGCCGCTCACGAGCAAACTGCGGCATACGCTCCATGTCGCCAATCATCGTCAGGCGCACGTTGTTCTTTATCAAGTCGGGGGTTTCTCGCTCGATTGCCACCACTATCAGGTTCATCAGCGCATCCACCTCCTCACGCGGCCTGTTCCAGTTCTCGGTCGAGAAAGTGTATAGGGTCAGGTAGCCGATACCAATCTCCGAGGCAATCTCGGTGATTTTCCTCACCGTGTTCACCCCCTCGATGTGTCCTTGCGAGCGATCCATGTTGCGCTGCTTGGCCCATCGGCCATTGCCGTCCATGATGATAGCCACATGGCGCGGCAACCGATTCTTGTCTATCTTGTCAACTATCGACATCCCTGTCATTTCACGTCAGTTGTATTAGTTATCATTAATTATTCCACATAATGGCAAACCTTGCACCGCTTGCCAAACTCGTATGTCACGCTCACCATAAGCACCGAATACCAATCGGTGTTCTTGGCAAACGAATGATTGATGCCGTTAAGGTCGCTCAACCCGTCGAGGCCGTCACCGAAACTCTTGCGCATGGTGAACTCCAAGCCCAGGTTAAGCCGTTCTTTCCACTTATACTTCACTCCGACACCCATTGGCAAGACTATGGCAAACGAGCTGCCACCAACGCTCGGCGAAGCAAGCGTACCGCCCACGCCGACGACCAAGTATGGCGTTATTCGCTTCAAGTTCATATATTTCGAGCCTATGCCGAAATTGAAAAAATTGAACTCAATTTGCGCCCCAACGTCATACAACGTCGAACTGAAATCATATACCTCCCCGGCAGGATATACCGTGCCCGCAGAATTTCCGCTGATGCCAGCCACAATCAAATTGGCCTTTAGCGACCAGCGGCGGTCGATGACGTAACGGAAAATTCCGCCCGCCGCCCACCCTGGGTGCTTGAGCAGGTTGCTGCGGTTGGCATCGCCCAAGTAGTTGCTCATTCCTACACCGCCACCAACCTCATAACGGTAGGTTTCTTGCGCCATCAGCGAAGAAACAGCCACCGCCATAACCGCCATAATTGCTATTATTCGTTTCAAAACTGTCATTCAAGTCTATTTAAAAGAATAACGCAATTTCGCGATGAAAAGTATATCATTCGGCCTCCGCATACTTGTTGCGCAGGACGTTGTAGTCAATAAACAGGTTTATATGACAAGCGGTTAAGCACACCACGCCACACCGTGTCGTAGGTATTGCCATACTCGTCATATCCGCCAAACACATATATATACGGTACTTCCCACTCGGTCACCGGAGCAATCCCGCTGGCAGTGTTGCGCGTTTCGGCAACAGCCACCGGAGTGGCAGTGTTGTACCACACTGGCATTTCCATCGGCGACATCATGCACCACAACATCGCACCTGCCACGCTGCCACGTGTTTCCTCCATGGTGGAATTAAACACCAGGGCATCGGCTCTATACATAGCCGGGATACATTCGGGCAGCTGCAACAACGAATCGGCAACCGACCAATATACACCCATATCGAGCGACACATACATGGTACGCGACAACTCACCATCATCGGTACGCCCGCCCCATGCCATCAGCGTGGGATAGGCAGTATAACTCCAATGGGATTCATTCGTATCAAATGTGGTATATAAGAGGAGCGACATTCCTTCATGGCCTCCAATCTCATTGTTGCTCAACACACTCCAGGAATTGCCATCATAGCCCCAGGCATGTTGCACATATTCCGAGTCGGCAGTGAGCCCACCTATACAAACGCCTATTTTGCCATCGCCCCATATATTGTCATACACGGCAAGGTTGGATGTTCCTTCCACGGGGAAACCATCAGCAACAACCGAAGGCGCAAACCCCATGCGGCGCGGATATTCATCATAAAAATAAGTGTTCCCGTCATACGCTACGCCAAGCACGCGGTCATCATAAGCGCCTATGATACTACGCCATTGCAATCCGCCACAACTTGTCCAGTTGATGCCATCGGTCGAAGCATACATATCATCATGGTTGGATGAAAGGATATACAATGCGTCGCTCCCGGCAGTGAACGACCTCACATCGGGAGTAAAAGGCATTTCCACTTCCTGCTTATTCCAAGCTTCCGACAACGAGCCGGTCGTAGCAAGCACATAATAACCATCATCTACCATCAAGCAATAAGCTTTGTCGCCAAATCGCACAGTCTTCTGGTCCGACACATTGCCATGCATCGACGGCAGCGAGCTATAAGCCACATCGCCCCATTGCAGCGAATCAGATTCAAGCTGGTGGACATTGACTTTCACATCATACGTGCGATACGTCACTTCATCAAGCGCAGTGACTTTTATCTTCACATCACCAGTAAAATCTATTGTGTCGGAATTGGAATAGACAAATGTCGTGTCGTTCATGCGCTCTGCATTGCTTATCGACACCTCCACCGAGTAGCACGTAGGGTAAGTGATTTCGGCAAGCATACGCGACACATCAGTTCCTTTTGGCAACGAATCGGCATTATATATACGAGCATTCTCCAAGTCGATAGTAAAAAATATCGAGTCGAGATTAGCCAATATTTTACTGTTGTTCACCAAGTTAAATTCAATAATTGCCGTGCTCGACGAGGTATATTTTCCAACCGATGAATCATCTTCCTCATCGTCCTTGTTACACGACACTCCTACCGATGCCAACAAAGCGAACACCAAAATGTATAATAAAAACCTTTTTTCCATCTATTTCAATTCATTTTTTGAGTTGCAAATTTAGTAACAAATTTGGTAAATAAAGCCGAACGTAATGTTTTTTAGGCTTGTTTACACATATTGCCATATTTGCAAGTTTCGGCACAGCAAAAGTAATACACAATATTGGATTATAATAGTCTAATGGATAATGCTTACAATTGTACCGATTTTTATTCGGTTTTAACATCATTGACAAGCGTTGTCACGCTGTTTGCCCAATGTTTTTCTATATTTCTAACAGTCCCGCCTTTCAACACCGGAGCAGGTACACCATCGCCAAGTGTCATCGCCAAGGCAGTTTCGACCCTGGCCTCGTCCCACATCCCGCAATCGATAAGTTCTTCAAGCAGATGGCGCCCCCCTTCGACCATCAGGCTCGTAATCCCTCTGGCATACAGGTGCGACAGCCACGACATAGCATCAGCACTGTCGATTTTCACGTATTCCACGCAACCGTCAATGCCACTTTTCACACTATTATATATAATAGTAGGCAGCCCATCGGTTAGCAACTTGCTGCTTGCAGGCATCGACAACCTGCCATCAAGCACCACACGCAATGGTTGCCTATGGGCAACAGGCCACCGACGCACTGTGAGCGATGGGTCGTCGGCTGTCACAGTACCAGCCCCCACGAGTATGGCATCACATCTCGACCGTTCGCGATGCATCCACATCATCGACAATGCATTGGACAGCACTACAGGCGTGTTGCAGCCATCTGTGCGCAACCCGTCGATATAGCCATCGGCACTTTGCGCCCACTTGAGCATTATATATGGCCGTTTGGCCGTGTGTGCCGTGACAAATCGGCGGTTAAGGCTACGGCACTCATCGGCAAGGACTCCAGTCACGACCTCTACGCCAGCATCGCGCAGCATCTGTATGCCGCGCCCATGCACCTTGGCAAACGGGTCGGTCATGCCCACCACAACACGAGGGACGCGCATTCGCACAAGCAACTCGGCACAAGGCGGTGTTTTGCCATAATGCGAGCATGGTTCGAGCGTCACATACATAGTGCTGTCGGCGAGCAACCGTTTGTCGGCTACCGAGTTGACAGCATTCACCTCGGCATGAGGGCCGCCCCATTGGCGATGGTAGCCCTCACCTATTATCAATCCGTGGCGCACAATCACAGCACCGACCATCGGATTGGGCGACACTGCGCCCTCACCAAGCCGTGCAAGTTGCAACGCCCTGCGCATATACCTCTCGTCTATTTCCATAATCTTGAAATATGAGGCGAAAATAATAATAACGCCAGAACAATCCAAATCTCCACCCAATCCGCGACAGCATTTCTGCCACCACGCATTAACAGTGGTTAATTTTGGCAAATTTCTCCACCCCGCATTTTGTGCAACCGAAAAATCTCATTATCTTTGCAGCACTTTTCACACGAGAAGTGATAGACATGCGGTAATAGCTCAGTTGGTAGAGTGGAAGCTTCCCAAGCTTCAGGTCGCGAGTTCGAGCCTCGTTTACCGCTCAAGATGCAGCACAACCCCACTGGTTGTGCTGTTTTGTTCCCATACACACCACCAATCCCTCAAAATTTCGCCAAAAATACATCACATCGAGGCAATTCTTTTGCGCCTGTAAGCCAAAATGCTTAACTTTGCATGGTTTTTACGATAGTGTAAGACCTACCCTACTTCAAATACTCATCTCTATCGTACTATGCAAGAAACAAAAAAAGCAGTTCTTACATTGGAAGACGGCACCACTTTCGAAGGATACTCATTCGGAAGCGACAAGCCGTGCGCGGGCGAAGTGGTTTTCAGCACGGCCATGACCGGCTATCCCGAAAGCCTTACCGACCCATCGTATAGCGGACAAATATTAGTTACGACCTACCCGATGCTCGGCAACTATGGCGTGCCACCCAGAAGCAACGACAACGTGACCGACACCTACTTTGAAAGCGACAAAATACACTGCGAGGCAATAATATGCCAAGACTACTCGTGGGACTACAGCCACTGGCAAGCACAGCGTAGCCTGAGTGAATGGCTGCACGAAGAAGGCATCGTAGGCTTGTATGGCATCGACACTCGTGCACTCACCAAGCGGCTGCGCGAGAAAGGCTCGATGTTAGGCAAAATCGTAATCGAGGGTGGTGAGGACATCGAATTTCACGACCCGAACAATGAAAACCTCGTGGCACGTGTAAGCTGCAAGGAAATTGCAGAGTATGGAAAAGGCGACAAAACGGTGGTGCTCATTGATTGCGGAGTCAAATATAACATCATACGCTGCTTGATACGCCGCGGCGTGAAAGTGGTGAGAGTGCCTTGGGATTATGATTTCACACAACTCACCTACGACGGGCTATTCATTTCAAACGGCCCAGGCAACCCCGACTTTGCCGAAGCTACAGTAGCCAACCTGCGCAAAGCAATCGAACAAGACAAGCCGATTTGTGGTATATGCATGGGCAACCAATTGCTTTCAAAAGCTGCCGGTGCCAAGGTATATAAACTCAAATACGGACACCGCAGCCAAAACCAGCCAGTGATGCGAATAGGCTCCACACAATGCTTCGTGACTTCACAAAATCACGGATTTGCCGTGGACACTACCACCCTTGGCCCTGACTGGGAACCGCTTTTCGTCAACATGAACGATAACACCAACGAGGGGATCAGGCACAAGAGCAAACCTTTCTTCTCGGCTCAATTCCACCCCGAAGCTTGTGGCGGCCCGACCGACACAGAATTTATTTTTGACGATTTTATCAAACTGCTTTAATGCACATCACTGCTTGTGTGCATCTCTTACACGTGAATCATTTATGGAAAAGGGAGAAATAAAGAAAGTACTGCTGCTCGGTTCTGGAGCATTGAAGATAGGTGAAGCCGGTGAATTTGACTATTCGGGTTCACAAGCATTGAAAGCCTTGAAAGAGGAATCAATCGAAACAATTTTGATTAATCCCAATATCGCCACGGTGCAAACTTCCGACGAATTTGCCGACAAGATTTACTTCTTGCCGGTAACTCCATATTTCGTCGAAAAAGTCATTGCCAAGGAACGGCCTCAAGGCATCTTGCTATCGTTTGGCGGACAAACCGCACTCAACTGTGGCGTGAAGCTATTCGAGAGTGGCGTACTTGAAAAATACAATGTCAAGGTGCTCGGTACTCCCGTACAAGCGATAATGGACACCGAAGACCGGGAACTCTTTGTAAAGAAACTCGACCAAATAGGCGTAAAAACCATCAAGAGTGAAGCGGTTGAAAATATCGACAACGCCGTCAAGGCTGCCGAAGAACTCGGCTACCCGGTAATCGTGCGTGCGGCATATGCTTTAGGGGGATTAGGCAGCGGATTCTGCGACAACGAGGAACAATTGCGCTCGCTCGTCGAAAAAGCGCTGTCGTTCTCACCACAAGTGCTTATCGAGAAATCACTTAAAGGATGGAAAGAAATAGAGTATGAAGTAGTTCGTGACCGGTACGACAATTGCATCACCGTGTGCAATATGGAAAACTTCGACCCATTAGGCATCCACACAGGCGAGAGCATCGTGGTAGCACCGTCACAGACACTATCCAATGCCGACTACCATCTGTTGCGCGAACTTGCCATCAAGATAATCAGGCACATAGGCATCGTGGGTGAATGCAATGTACAATACGCCTACGACCCGAAATCGATGGATTATCGCGTCATCGAGGTAAACGCCCGCTTAAGCCGCAGTTCGGCTTTGGCATCAAAAGCCACAGGTTACCCACTGGCCTTTGTAGCCGCAAAACTGGGACTTGGCTACGGATTATTTGAACTCAAGAACTCGGTGACAAAAGTGACTTCGGCATTTTTCGAACCTGCTCTCGACTATATCGTGTGCAAAATCCCACGATGGGACTTAGGCAAATTCCACGGTGTCAAACGTGAAATAGGCTCGTCGATGAAATCGGTAGGCGAAGTTATGGCCATCGGACGCACTTTCGAGGAAGTTATCCAGAAAGGGTTGCGCATGATCGGACAGGGCATGCACGGTTTCATCGAGAACAAACGCACAAAAGTTGCCGACCTCGAAAAAGCACTGAAAGAACCTACCGACAAACGCATATTTGTCATCGAAAGCGCGTTCCGTGAAGGTTATACAGTTGACCAAATACACGAACTCACCAAAATAGACAAGTGGTTCCTATATAAACTGCAAAATATCGTAAACACGGCACTCAAGCTGGAAAAATACGATACTCTCGATTCCATGCCAGCCGACCTGTTGCGCCAAGCCAAGCGCGAAGGGTTCTCCGACTTCCAGGTAGCACGGGCAGTGCTTAAAGAACGCATGACCGATGCAGAAAAGGCCAATCTCGATGTGCGCCACCTACGCAAAAGCTATGGCATAACTCCATGCGTGAAGCAAATCGACACACTTGCCGCCGAATATCCGGCACAGACCAACTACCTGTACCTCACCTACAACGGCAACGAAAACGACATCACCTACCTACACGACCACCGCTCTATTATTGTACTTGGCTCGGGAGCTTACCGCATAGGCAGCTCAGTAGAGTTTGACTGGTGTAGCGTCAACGCCCTGATGACTGTGAAAAAAGAGGGCTGGCGCAGCGTGATGATAAACTACAACCCCGAAACGGTATCGACCGACTACGACATGTGCGACCGCCTGTATTTCGACGAGTTGACATTCGAGCGCGTGATGGACATAATAGAGCTTGAAGAGCCACATGGCGTGATACTCTCAACGGGTGGACAAATACCCAACAACTTGGCTACACGACTTGATGCCGAGAAAGTCAATATTCTCGGGACAAGTGCCAAAAGCATCGACAATGCCGAAGACCGCCACAAATTCTCATCGATGCTCGACTCACTGGGCATCGACCAGCCACGCTGGCGCGAATTGACATCACTGTCCGACATAAAAGAATTTGTCGAGGAAGTGGGATACCCTGTACTGGTAAGGCCATCATACGTGCTTTCAGGTGCTGCAATGAATGTTTGTTCCAACGAAGAGGAACTCGAACGTTTCCTCAAGCTTGCTGCCAATGTATCGAAGCAACACCCTGTAGTGGTAAGCTCGTTCATACAACATGCCAAAGAAATCGAATGGGATGCAGTAGCACAAAATGGAGAAATCAAGCTTTATGCCATATCTGAGCACATAGAATTTGCCGGCGTACACTCGGGCGATGCTACCATACAGTTCCCTCCACAAAAATTGTATGTTGAAACAATTCGCCGGATAAAGAAAATCAGCAGCCAGATAGCCAAGGCCCTGAACATTTCCGGCCCATTCAATATCCAGTACCTCGCCAAGAACAACGATATAAAAGTAATCGAATGCAACCTGCGCGCATCACGCAGTTTCCCATTTGTTTCAAAAGTACTGAAAATCAATTTCATCGATCTTGCAACAAAGGTAATGTTAGGCATTCCTGTAGAGAAACCGCATAAAAACGCCTTCGACCTTGACTACGTGGGCATAAAGGCATCACAATTCTCGTTCTCTCGATTACAAGGTGCCGACCCTGTACTTGGCGTAGATATGTCATCGACTGGCGAAGTTGGTTGTTTGGGCGAAAACACCTCCGAAGCATTGCTTAAAGCCATGCTATCGGTGGGGCAAGAAATTCCCAAGAAAAGTGTACTGCTTAGCACTGGCGGAACCAAGCAGAAAGTTGACATGCTCGACGCTGCACACAAACTATACGACAAAGGCTATACACTCTATGCCACAGGCGGAACACACAAGTTCCTTACCGACAATGGCATACCAGCGATACTCGTATATTGGCCAAGCGAAAGCGACAAGCAACCGCAAGCACTCGAAATGCTGCATCGCAAGCAAATCGATATGGTAGTGAACATTCCTAAGAACTTGTCATCTACCGAGTTGTCGAATGGTTACAAAATACGCCGTGCCGCCGTTGACCTGAACATACCGTTGCTCACCAACGCACGTCTTGCTTCGGCATTTATCGACGCATTCTGCGACTTAAGCCTCGACCAAATCGAAATAAAACCTTGGGGCGAATATTAATTAAGGGAACACGCATAGTTATATAAAGTCAGGGCGAGATTGGGTTACATCAATCTCGCCCTGATTGTTAAGAATAGGCTTAAATTTGGCTCAAATTATCATTGGTCAAAATTTAAGCATACTCCAAGAAGCTTCTAAAAAACAATTGCATTCGTTTATTTCGCATCAAAAAATTAAATACCTTTGTAATAGGAACAATCAACACAGTGTACGATATGGAAAACTTGATAAGATTTGACTGGGCAATGAAACGGCTGCTCCGTGACAAGAGCAACTTCGTGGTGCTTGAAGGCTTCCTCTCGGTGCTGCTCGGCGAGAAGATTACCATCGACCGCTTCCTTGAAAGCGAGTCGAACCAGGAGGACGCAAACGACAAGTTCAACCGTGCCGACATTCTCGCAATCGACTCAAAGGAGCGGTTTATAATCATCGAAGTTCAGAACAACCGCGAGCTGAGCTACTTCCACCGTAT
>DVKC01000006.1 GCA_018716295.1 Candidatus Avimuribaculum pullicola | reverse complement strand
AGTCGTCACAAGCTACAAACGTTCCTGCCAGCCCCAACATGAGGAAGCCAAACAGGGTTGCACTTAAAAACTTTTTAATCATAATAATAAAAACTTTAAATATTAAAAATGAAAAGAGTTGCCTTTATTTTGCGCCATTATTAAGTCTAAGTTTTTACTCATTTTTCTGCCGTTACTTAGTAGTTAACGGCATTTCCAAAAATTCAAGAAATAACATTCTGATATTCAATATATTGCACAAGTTAACATTTATGACAACAATGGTAAATTTACCATTGTTTCCATGGTAATATGAAGAAATAAGCACAGAAAGTTTCAGGCATTAAACATTGCTGGCATCAGTGTCGTTCACTCGAAAATGCCATTAAATCATGGTTTTAAAAAAAAATTTGCCAAATATTTTGCATGGAATAAAAACAACTCTTATATTTGCACCGATGAAAGTGCCGTTAACTACTAAGTAACGGCACTTTTAATTTGTGCTATACCGCTAATTGCCAGTTATTTACAACGGGCAAGTTCAAAGAAACAAAAAAGTTAAAGAACGTTATCGAATCATGGGAAATGGTAATATTACATCACGCAACAAAATACCTTTACAAACATAAAATATCGGAAATTTCCGACAGGTTGTAAAATAATATTCCCTTGCACATCTATTGTTGTGACAAACATAGTAACTTTGCAGCAAGATTGTTTATGGACATGAATATGGATAACAGTGGAAACGACAGACTGTATGAATTGAAAAACCTCCCAGTGCGGAAATTGCTGTGGAAGTATAGCTTGCCGGCGATTGTTGGCGTGGTAGTAATGTCGCTATACAACATCATCGACCGCATATTCATCGGGCAAGGTGTGGGTCCAGATGCCATTGCGGGGCTGGCTGTCACATTCCCTGTGATGAACCTTGCCACGGCACTCGGTATGCTCATAGGCGCGGGAAGTGCCGCCCGTGTATCGATTGTGCTCGGGCAGGACAATAAGCCCATGGCATTCAAGATACTGGGCAACAGCATCGTTATGACTGTCGTGCTGGGAATATGCTACATTACATTTTTCGCCATCTTCATGGACGATATATTGATATTGTTCGGTGCAAGCGAGCGCACACTTCCCTATGCCCACGATTTCATGATGTATATCCTGCCAGGCATGCTGTTCATGAATATATGCTATTCCTACAACAATGTGATGCGTGCCTCGGGCTACCCCACACGTGCCATGGTGACAATGTTCATCGGTGCCGGGTTGAACCTTGTGTTGGCTCCTATATTCATCTTCTGGCTCGACTGGGGCATAAAGGGAGCAGCCATAGCATCTGACATCTCTATGATAACATCAGCTGCATTTGTGATGATGCACTTCATGTCGAGCAAGAGCGAAATACACTTCAAGAAAGGTATATACCGCCTCGAAAAACCCATATTGGTGGCTATCGTATCGATAGGCGCGGCACCTTTCCTCATCAATTGCGCCGGCTGCGTCATCAATGCCATCGTCAACAACATGCTGTTCAAGTATGGCGGCGATGCTGCCGTAGCAGCCATGGGCATATTCACCACCTACACGCAATTGCTTGTGATGGTAGTAATAGGAATATGCCAGGGAATGCAACCTATCATAGGTTTCAACTACGGTGCGCGGCGATTTGACAGGCTGCGCCACACCTACTACCTGTCGGTGAGCTGGGCTTCGGTGGTGTGCGTGTTAGGGTCGGTGCTGTCACTCGCCATGCCGCAATACATAGCCCGCGCATTCACTACCGACGCAGGATTGATAGCAGCCACAGTGCAAGGCTTGACAATCACCACACTCATGTTCTGGGGTGTAGGATTCCAGATTGTATCAACCAACTTCTTCCAGTCGCTTGGTATGGCTGGCAAGTCGATATTCCTGAGTCTGACGCGGCAAATCATTTTCCTAATCCCATTGCTAATATTGCTCCCGCCACACTACAATCTATCGGGCGTATGGTCGGCATTCCCAGTGGCCGACGCGCTTGCCATATTTGTAACATTATTGCTTATCCTGCATCAATTCCGGGCATTGAAGCGCATGGAAATTGCAGAAGGAATTAAATATCAAAATTAATGAAGCCTTTTTACACAATCGGTTTGCTCATTATATCCAATATGTTCATGACATTTGCATGGTATGGGCATCTTAAAATGAAGCAAGAATTCCAATGGTTTGCCGAATTGCCACTTATCGGGGTAGTCGCTTTTGGCTGGGCCATAGCATTTTTTGAATATCTTTTCCAAGTACCAGCCAACCGCATCGGTTTTATCGAAAACGGCGGCCCTTTCACACTGATGCAGCTAAAGGTAATACAAGAAGTAATCACCCTTATCGTGTTCACCGTGTTCACCACAGTGTTTTTCAAGGGCGAAGCACTGCATTGGAATCACTTGGCAGCATTCGTGTGCCTCGTGCTGGCAGTTTACTTTGTATTCATGAAATAAAGCTACCGCTCAAATTTGATATTTTGGGATACCCTGTAAATGTCCCTTTTACGCACTACCGTTCTCCATCTTATCAACCAAGATGAAGACAACAAATCTTCAAAAAAAGTTACTTTTTCATTCCGAAGAGTTTCTGTAGCTTTTCTTTCAATGACGGATGCCAACTGTGGGCGCAATAGTGTATTGCGTATGATGCAGGTGTCACCTCATGCTTATTGCCGGCGAAGATTTCGGAACGAAACACTTTCATATTACCTTCAAGCTCTTGATCTACATCAAGGTATTTGAACCCATATCGTTCGGCCAGGCGGGCATAGATTTGTGGCGACAACAATGTAGTTGCAAGGCTTCCATCGGGATTGACAAAACGTCGGCCAGCAGCGGCATACCAGTCAAGTATCTCCTTCAGGAACGGGCAACCAGCCTGTGCCCCCATAACGGCAGCCTGAATCTGTATTCCCGAAACATAACCATCGGCTATGCGATTGCCCTGCCCATCAATCATCGCCATTGCACCATCACGCTCAATCTGTGTCGGGTGATACTCAAGGCTCGAAATAAAATCATATCCAAGAAAGTCGTCAAAAGGCTTGAGAGCCAGCACGTCGGAATCCAAGTAAAAGCCGCCCTCGGAATACAGTGCATACACACGTATGTAGTCGGCAGCAAAAGCCCACTTGCGAGCCTTGACAGCCTCTTGCACATATACAGGAGCTGCTGTTATGTCGAAATTGTTCAAATTCCAGCACTTCACCTCATATTGCGGCATTACCTTGCTCCATGAAGCCATGCAGCGGCGTATTTTGCTTGGAAAAGGGTCATTACTTAACCAACAGTAATGGATTACCTTGGGAATCATGCTTTTTATAAAGCAGTTATGTTAAACGGAGTAATTTCAAAATAAATCGTGTCGTGAGGATACAAGTCGGTAGGATCAATATGGAAACGATCATACGACCGCATTCCTTCAATCACGAGTTGCTGCTCATGTATGCCTGTTATTTCAAACATGCTTCGCATCAACATATATTCATCGCGGACGCATATAACACAAAATGCCGACGAAGTCGTAGTACCGTCGCCTGTCGAAGCTATGGCTTTTAGCAACCGAGAAAAACGCCATGCGGCCAATTTCCATATATCATGTTCCTGGGGCACCAAGCGTAACAAGGAGTCAAGAGCATTGAGATTGAATGGATAACGACAAGCAGTGTCCCAAGAGAGCCGCAAGGCGTTTTCTATGTCGCCGGTTTTCATCATTGAACTGATGACCATATCGCTAAAATCGAGATCGGAATACCCATCGCCGACATAGGCCTGCGCTACGTAGGCTCGGGCTATATCTTCGTGGGTGAGCGTGGCATCAAGCCGCTCAAAACGTTCTGCCAGAGCAGCCACAGCTTCGGGATTTTCACCCGCCCATTTCTCTATCTCGTTACAATCCATTGTATTACTGGAATTTCCAAGTTATATACCCCACAGCCTCACTGACAGTGTTAACAGGAACTTTAAACTGCGACTGCATCGAAGCTTGCTCACAGTTGCGGCGCACGTCCATGTTGCTTGCCGCCGAACCGCTTCCGCTGCTATAACTTGCCTCTATTACTTTACCACGGGCATTGACGCGCACCCTTATCACAACCGTACCTTCAACCGGGCTGCTCGGGTTACCCCAATGTTCAAGTGTATAACCTGCCGACAAACCTGTCACACCTGGCTGCCCCGACGACCTACCCGTTGGGCTATTACCGTCAGGCTGCCCCTCGGTTCCGCGACCTTGGTTGGTAGAATTGTTGAAAGCACCTTGAACAAGCCTGTTGGTGCGCTGCTCGGTTTCTTGCCGACGGCGTATGCGTTCCTGCTCGGCCAGCTCTTCCTTGGTAGGTCCAGCTTCCTCTGACTGCGGTTGCACCTTCATGGGCGATTCTTCCTCGGTTGACAGGGCTGGAGTAGCCGATTCACCAACCGCGCCGGCGTCATCGATATTGTCGCCAGTATTGGCTTGTTCCAATTCCTGCGCCGATGTAGCGGCTGATTCATCGATAGGTTGCTGCAAGGCGTTACCAAGCATCACATATTCACCACCAAAGAAAGTGATATCTTGCTGCGGCACGTCGTCGGGCTGCGGCACATCTTGGTAATGCAGGTAAGACAAAACAAGAACGAGCAGCACGGCGATATGGAACACCACCGTTGCCGCCAAGGCTATCTTCTTGTACTTGTCATTATCGTTCATCGGTTAAATATCTTTTTGGGTTGATTTCTTGCCTGGCGTAGAATAATTGGGCGAAGCCGGAGTCGTGGCAAGCACAATCTTCAAGTTGTTGCGCGCCCCTTTGTCAAGCACTTCCACTATTTTCCCGTAAGGTACTGCGGCATCGGCATACAGGGCAATAAACTGCTCGGGATTGTTCTGCTGTGCCAGACGCAAGAATGTGAGAAGCTGTTCCTCGGGCAGTGCCTTAGGTTCTTCCTCGCCAAATGCGCCATACATCACCATGTCCTTGTCGATATATATGCGAGTACCAGGCTTCAATGCCGTCTGTTGGCTCGATTGCGGCAGGTCAACTTCAAGAGCCGACGGGTAAACAAACGTAGATGTCACCATGAAGAAGATGAGCAACAGGAATATGACATCGGTCATCGATGCCATGCTGAACATCGACATCATGTCGTGTTGCCTTTTCAGTGCCATAGTCTATCCTCCTCTTTTTCAGTGTTATTTTACAGCTGGCTCGTTAAGCAAGTCCATAAATTCCATCGTCTTGGCTTCAAGCTGGTTCATCACCTTGTTAAGGCGCGAAACAAGCAGGTTGTAGGCAAACAGGGCAATAATACCCACTACCAAACCGGCAACTGTGGTGACCAATGCCTCGTAAATACCACTGGCGAGAACTGCAATATTGGCATTATTTCCAGCACTTGCCAATGCAAAGAACGCCCTCACCATGCCAGTCACCGTGCCCAGGAATCCGAGCATGGGCGCACCGGCAGCCGTTGTGGCAAGCCAGTTAAGCCCCTTGCCAAGTGCCGTGATTTCCATGTTGCCAGTATTCTCGATGGCTACAAGAACATCGTTCATCGGACGACCAATGCGGGTGATGCCTTTCATTATCAAGCGAGAATAGGGAGTATCAGACTTCTTGCACAAGTTCATGGCACTTTCTATCTCGCCATCGTGTATGTAGTCCTTGATGCGCTTCATGAAAGTCTTGTCTTCCTTGGCAGCAGCATTGATTGCAAGAAACCGCTCAATGAGTATGTATATGCTTATGATTGACAATATCGCAAGCGGTATCATGATAATACCGCCGCTCAACGTCAGTTCCCACACCGAAAGTTCTTGTGTTGCGGCATCGGCAACAGGTTGCATGGCATTGCCGATGGTATCGCTTGCCACTGCATCGGGTTGCAGCGCAGCCATGATGGAGTTAAGGATAGCCATATTTTATCTTAAATTTTTATGTGTGTGTTATCTCAAACAATTTTTATATGCAGCAATAGCCTTTTCCAAGCCCATGTACAAAGCATCGGCAATGAGGGCGTGCCCTATCGATACCTCGTTAAGGTGTGGCAAGTTTTCGTAAAAATAGCGCAGGTTCTCAAGGTTCAAGTCGTGCCCTGCATTCACACCCAGCCCCACACGGTGTGCAGCCTCTGAAGCAGCGACAAACGGAGCAACGGCATCGGCTGGATTTTTCGGGAAAGCCACGGCATACGGCTCGGTATAAAGTTCTATGCGGTCGGCACCCGTCTTGGCTGCCAGTTTTATATTTTCAATGTCGGTGCCTACAAATATGCTTGTCCTTATCCCGGCTTCTTTCAAGCAATCAACCACCGATGTCAGAAATTCCAGGTTCTCACCAACGTTCCAACCAGCAGTCGAAGTCAATGCATCGGGTGCATCAGGGACAAGTGTTGCCTGTGTGGGCTTTACCTTAAGCAACAAGTCGATAAGTTCTTCCGACGGATATCCTTCGATATTAAATTCGGTGCGGACAAGCGGACGCAATGCGTAAACATCAGAGCGACGTATGTGCCGCTCATCGGGACGCGGATGCACTGTGATGCCATCAGCTCCGAAACGCTCGCAATCGATAGCCACTTTCTCAACATCGGGCACATTGCCGCCCCGTGAGTTGCGCAATGTGGCCACCTTGTTAATATTCACGCTTAAATTTGTCATTCTCTAATCTCTCCTAAATTATAAAAAGCACCCAAATGAATTATAAAGCGAACAATAAAATGTCGTATATTTGTGAGTGCATTAATTTTGCTGCAAAATTAATATGAAAATACAAGATAATAAAGCAAATGCCACAGTTTGTGGAATGCAAAAGTTTTTTTGCCCAACACGACGATACACGGACACCCACACACATTGAAATATTGAAAGATGAAAATATTACTTTTCGGAAACGAATACCAACAACGCTATGCCTCCGATTTGCGGCACCTCGTCGATGTATTGCGCCAACGCAATGCCTGCATCGCCGTGGAAAAAGAATTTCACAAATACCTGCACACGGCGTTGCACATCGACACCAGCACACTCGAATGCTGCCAAGCCGAGGATATGGATGGTGACGTGGCTCTGAGCATCGGTGGCGACGGCACTTTCTTGCGCACGGCAAGAGCCATGGCAAGGAAAAATGTACCTATTATGGGTGTCAACACCGGTCACTTGGGGTACTTGGCCGAGGCCAACGTTGCAGAAATCGAACGTGTGGTGGACGAATTGTATGCAGGACGATACAAAATAGGACGCAGAGCAATGCTTGAAATCAGCAATAATTGTGGAATTAAAATAGACAACACACTTGCCTTGAACGAAGTAGCTATCTTGCGGCAAGACACATGCTCAATGCTCGGTATGCGCACATGGGTCAACGGCATCGACCTCACCACTTACCGTGGTGATGGACTGGTGATTTCGACACCAACAGGTTCAACAGCCTACAACCTGAGCGTAGGCGGTCCGCTACTCGAACCCACAGCCCACGTCATGGTGTTGTCGCCAATTTCGGCACATTCACTCACTATGCGCCCATTGGTGCTTCGCGACGATTCCGAAATAGAGATTGAAACCAATTCGCGCACACCGCAATACCTCGTCAGCCTCGATGGCGAAGTGCATTCGTTCCCCACAGGCTCGGCAATAACGGTGCGAAAAGCCAGTATTTTTGTAAAAGTAGTAGAAACTATCAACCACAACTTTGCCGACACCCTGCGCCGCAAACTGATGTGGGGCCAGTAATAAAAACGCAAATGGGTGTATATTATATTAATGACGACACACTTGGCCGCATTCTCATACACACGCGCATCGGCATGAAATGTGTGAGGTCGCGCATAAAAGACGGCCTTATCGAACTACATGTGCCACAAGGTATAAGTCCTGATGAACTACGCAAAATCATCGATGCCAACCGCGACAAATTAAACCAAATACTTGCCCGTAACGAGGAAAAACGCCTCACCTACCATGCGGGGCAAGTCATCAACTGCCTCGGAAGCAGCACCATAACAATAGGCGTGCAAGACAAGTTCCCCGATAAGGCCATATTCGGCAAGGACGGCACAGGCAATCTATACGTGAACGTGGCAAGCAGTATGGACTTAGGCAATGAAAATGTGGTTTCACTAATCTCAAGATGCCTCAAGTCCCTTGCCAAACGCTTGGCACCGCAAGTAGTGATAAAATATGCCCAGGAAGTCGCCACCGAAGTCGGTGCACGACCATCGCGCTTCGTCATAGGCAGTGGATTGCGCAAGTTGGGACATTGTACCCGTGCACGAGAAATACAATTATCCTACAACATCGTGTTTCTCCCCAGCCACCTTGCACGGTTCATTATCCTGCACGAAATAACCCACCTGACCCATTTCAACCACAGCCCCGAGTTCCATGCCTTGCTCAACAGCTACTGCGGCGGTAACGAAAAAGCCCTCATCAACGAACTGAAACACTTCCCGTGGCCAGTGAAATTATGAATTTATAAACGTGGCATATAGATATTTTCAAAGTTTTTTAGTACGTTTGCACTATTAAACTCTATCATTCCATGGATATTAAAAAATTTAGGACATATACACTTGTCGCCATTTTGGCAGTGTTGGCTCTTGCTGGCACTTCGTGCGTACACGAACATGGCTACCACGACCCTCTGTGGGGTGAATGGATACTTGCTTATGACGAAATAGGGGCAATAGACCCATACTACGCCGAAATTTACAACTTCCGCCCCAATGGTACTGGATACCTTGATTGGGTTGACGACTGGGGACGGCACTACATAGATGATTTCACATGGTCGGCCCGTGGCGAATACCTCGACATATACTATTACAACGGCAGTTCGGAATATTATTGCTTCTACTTCCGCAACGGCAACCTCGTGCTATGGGACGGATATAACCCCTACCGCTACCGCGAATATTGGCGTAATTATTGACCCCAGTGGCAATGCTTATAATGTCACCTCGCCACAAAGCGAGTAATTGAGATACTTTTTCACATTCTCGGGCGGCAACCCCATGCCGAAGAGATACATCATCTTGGTGATGGCAGCCTCGCTGGTTATGTCGTGGCCACTAAGTACACCAGCCTGCGCCAGTCTGTTACCAGTGTTGTAGAGAGTTGTATGCACCCCACCGTTGACACACTGCGTGACATTGAGAATGACTATGCCCCGCCCTACAGCTTCGGAAATGGCATCGATGAACCACGCATCGTCGGGCCCATTGCCAGCACCGAACGTCCTGAGCACTATTCCTTTTATTCCGGGAGTTCCAAGCAAATAGCGCAATGTACTCTCTTGCATACCAGGATACAAGTCGATGAACATCACATTGGTATCCATCTTGTAGCGCACTTTCAACGGGCGGCGTGAAGGCACACGATAAAGTGCTTCGGCATTGAAATTTATTCCAAGCCCTATTTTTGCCAAAGCAGGATAATTGTTGCTCTTGAAAGCATTGAAATTATCGGCACTCATCTTGGTGCTGCGGTTGCCACGCCACAGGTAGTTTTCAAACAATATCGCCACTTCCCTCACCATGGGGCCACCATCCTTGTCACAAGCGGCAGCTACCTGCAATGCTGTAATCAAGTTTTCTTCGCCATCGGTACGCACCTCGCCAATAGGCAATTGCGAACCAGTTATAATAACTGGCTTATGCAAATTTTCAAGCATGAAACTCAACGCCGATGCAGTGAATGCCATGGTATCAGTACCATGCAACACAACAAATCCATCGAAATCGTCATAATGCTCTTCTATATCCGAAGCGATATCGCTCCAGTGCGACGGCGACATATTGGCACTGTCGATGGGTGGGTTGAACTGAATGTTTGAAATGTCGTAGTCGAGCTTTTTCACTTTCGGAACATTGTCGATAAGATGAGAAAAATCAAACGGCTGCAACACACGACTGACTGGGTTTTCTATCATGCCGATAGTGCCTCCAGTATAGATTATCAATATTTTAGGTCTATGTCCATCCATCTGTTTATGCCATTAAACATTAGAATTTGTGCAAAAATACATATAATTGGATAAAATCACACAGTTTTGCACAATTAGAACAACCATTATGCATCACAAATTGCCCGTTTGAATATACCAGCAATGTGACACATTTCTATGAAAAAAAACTAAATATTGAGAGAAGTTACTCGCATTGCGAGCTTTATGCACTATATTTGCAAACTGAAAAAATCTCATGTACACCCATAACGAATGAAAAGGTACAACATTATCAACAATGCGCTCGGTTGGCTCATGTTTGTGGTGGCTGCTGTCACCTATCTTGTGACCATCGAGCCCACCGCAAGTTTCTGGGATTGCGGCGAATTTATTTCTCAAGGATATAAACTCGAAGTAGGACACCCGCCGGGCAACCCTATTTTTATGCTTGCTGCCCGTTTTGCCATCAACTTCAGCAGCGATCCATCAACAGTGGCAATGTGTGTCAATTCAATGTCGGCACTGCTCAGTGCTGCCACAATCTTGCTGTTGTTCTGGACTATAACACATCTTGTAAGAAGGCTTGTGGTAAAAGATGATGCCGATGAAATGTCGATAATCCAAATGTTGTTAATATTTGGTAGCGGAATTGCAGGCTCACTCGTTTACACGTGGAGCGACACATTCTGGTACTCGGCTGTCGAGGGTGAAGTGTACGCTTTTTCATCGTTCTGCACGGCACTCGTCTTTTGGCTCATACTCAAGTGGGAGAACCGCGCCAATGAACCTCACAGCGACCGTTACTTGATTCTTATAGCTTATGTGATAGGTGTTTCGATTGCCGTACACTTGCTCAACCTGCTATGTATTCCTGCCATCGTGCTTGTGTTTTATTACAAGAAATTCAAAAATACTTCGGTCAAAGGGTCTTTGCTGGCACTGCTCGTGTCATTTGGCATCATAGTGCTTATTCTCTACGGGCTTGTTCCTGGCTTTATCGAAACAGCACAATACATAGAGCTCTTCTGTGTCAATACACTGGGAATGCCATTCAATTCGGGCGTATTGATATATGCCATCGTTGTACTTGCAGTCTTCGTATGGTGCATATATGAATTGTATGCGCAGAAAAATAGCAACCGCATAAAAGTGTCGTTTTTCTTGAGCATCTTCATGTCGGGAATGCTCTTTATAGGCGATGGATGGTTGCTGCCAATAGTGCTTATTGCTGCACTGCTCGTTTACCTGTTCAAGATGTGCAAACGCATACCTATGCGCATCTTCTCCAACACTGTGCTAAGCATATTGGTAATTTTCATTGGCTACTCGTCCTATGCATTGATACTGATACGTTCATCGGCACAAACGCCCATGGATCAAAACTCGCCCGACAACGTGTTTGCCCTGTCAAGCTACCTTAACCGCGAGCAATATGGCGACCGCCCACTCTTCTACGGCCAGACGCTAAACTCGCCAATAGTGTACCAACAGCAGGAAAACAATACGTTGAAACCAGTCGTAACTCCAGGCAAGGCATTATATGCCAAGGAAGTAAAAACTTCGCCCGACCAAGCCGACCGTTACAAGATAATCGGACACGTTGAAAATTATCAATATGCACCCGAAATGGACATGCTATTCCCTCGCATTTACAGCCCTGCACATGCGGCACAATACCGCAATTGGGTTGGCTTGAAGGGAAGAACAGTAGATGTAACCACCCAAATAGGACGTGATGGCAGCCCATTGAGCCGTGAAAGCAAAATCAAGCCCACGATGCTCGAAAATCTGCAATTCTTCATCGACTACCAGCTCAATTATATGTATTGGAGGTATTTCATGTGGAACTTTGTAGGACGCCAAAACGACATTCAGGGACAAGGTGAAATAACACATGGCAACTGGGTGAGTGGCATATCATTCATCGACAATCGCCGATTGGGCGACCAGTCGCTGTTACCGACCGAACTCACCACAGGCAACAAGGGGCACAACGTATTTTATTGTCTGCCATTGTTGCTGGGTATCATAGGCCTGTTGTGGCAAGCATTTACCGACAAGCGCGGAATCGAGCAATTTTGGGTAATTTTCTTCCTGTTCTTCATGACGGGCATAGCTATTGTGATATACCTTAACCAGACACCCAACCAGCCTCGTGAACGCGACTACGCATTCGCAGGTTCGTTCTACGCATTTGCCATCTGGGTGGGCATGGGCGTAGCCGGGCTATGGAAGACTGTCATGTATCTGACAAAGAAAAGCAAATCGGCAAAAACACAAGGCTACAGTGAGGAAAATAATGAATATGCTTCCAATAAGAAAAGCCTTGCAGTAGCAGTCGTAGCATGTCTGGTGGGACTGGCCGTGCCATTGCAAATGGTAAGCCAGACGTGGGACGACCACGACCGTTCGGGACGTTACGCCGCACGTGACTTTGGCATGAACTACTTGTCGAGCGTTGATGAAAACGGCATTATATTCACCAATGGTGACAACGACACATTCCCATTGTGGTATTGCCAAGAAGTGGAAGGGTACCGCACCGATGTGCGTGTGGTCAACCTCAGCTACCTCAGCACCGACTGGTATATCAACCAGATGCGCCGCCCAGCCTACGAGTCGGCTCCATTGCCAATGTTGGCCGATGGCTCAACTTATGCCTACAATAACCGCCAATTTGGCTACTTCATATATCCCGACACGATGAAAGTGCCAGTAAGCACGTCGTTAAAGGAATATTACTCCGACGGCAGCAGCAACAATGAATACAAGTTACCCGAAATAAAATATCCGGTAATGTATATACCTGTTGACCCACAAGCTGCACTAAACGCTGGAATAGTGAAACCCGAACATGCTGCCGCAATCGAAGAAAGCATCAGTTGCAACATGCTTGCCGACAAATACACGGTCAATGAGGGTGCAATGTCATCAAGCAAAGTGATGAGCTTAGATATAATAAATGCAAGCATCACCGAGGGCTGGAAGCGACCCACATACTTTGCAATGACAGTTCCATCGAGCTATTACTTAGGCTTGTACCCCTATTTGCAATGCACTGGCATGGCATATCAAATCACGCCCATCATCAACCAAGGTAACACCCCCGATGAAATCATTTCGGTCAATACCGACAAGATGTATGAAAACGTGACAACTAAATTCCGTTGGGGCGGGCTTGAAAATGACAAAGATGGACACCTGTACCTCGATGAAACAGTGCGCCGAATGGTGACAACCACACGTTCGACAATCATCGACCTTGCCATGGCCCTAATTGATGAGGGCAAATATGAAAAGGCTCGCAATGTGCTTAACCTGATGGAAGAAAAATTGCCTGCTGCATCATGTCCTTATTCCATACAGATAGGCATACGCTTGGCTCAAGCATACGCAATCATAGGTGAGGAAGACAAAAGCGAAGAAGACACCAACAAAGCCATCGGTATCCTCGACAAGGAAATCGACATGTATGCACAATATGCTATCTTCTGCCAGTCGCTCAGCCTTAACGATTACAACCGCTTGTCGTTCAACGACCAGTATGCCGACCAGCATTACTTTATGGATTTGCTTGACTTGTATGGATATATCGCTCCCGACAAACAAGTAGAAGAAAAAATGGAAAAATTGCAAAACCGTGGCGTGAACTTCAGCCGCCAATTGCAATTCAGGGAAAGATATAAATAACCTGTCAACTTTTCAATACAGCCGCACCACATTGCGTGTTGCACAATGTGGTGCGGTATTTTTAACCAATAATTATGTATATATGTTAATCGAACAGCCACCATTGCTATATCGAATGCTCTTTCCCGAAGCATTGTGGAGGCTTAACCGCCGGCAAAAAGTAGTATATCTCACCTTCGACGATGGCCCTATACCCGAAGTCACCCCTTGGGTACTTGACACGCTCGACCATTATGGCATCAAAGCAACTTTCTTTTGTGTAGGGGAAAATGTGCTGCGCAACCCCGAGTTGTTTGCACAGTTGCGCCAACGAGGACACAGCGTCGGCAACCACACCATGAGCCATGTGCAAAGCTCAATGGTGACTACACGCACATACCTGCGCAATGTGAAAGAAGCCGAGGAACTAATAGGCTCGACACTCTTCCGCCCACCACACGGCATAATGCGATGGGGTACGGCTCGATTGCTGAAAAAGCATTACAACATAGTGATGTATGACCTCGTGACGCGCGATTATAACCGCAAACTCACAGGCGAACAAGTATTCAACAATGTAAAACGGTATGCCCGCAATGGGTCGATAATAGTTTTCCATGACTCGCTCAAAGCCGAAGCCAATATGAAATATGCCTTACCTCGGTCGATAGAATGGCTTATCGAGCAAGGTTATGGCTTTTCAGCACTCGCCGAGCCATGACACCACACTTGCAACGTGAAACATTGCGCCATGCCGCCCTGGAAATGGGATTTGACGCTTGCGGCTTTGCACGTGCAGTGCCTGTGCAGCAATGGGCAGTGGAACAGTATGACCAATGGATAGCAGATGGTTGCAATGATTGCATGGAATATGCCACCAAATATCGCGAAGTGCGTAACGACCCGCGCCTTCTCATCGAGGGTGCAAAAACAGTCATAAGCGTGGCCATAAATTACCTGCCAGCAATAAGGCAACCCGAAAATGCACCACAATTTGCCCTTTATGCCTACGGACGCGATTACCACGAAGTGGTGAAAGAACGCTTGATACGCCTCGCGACTTATATCGAACATGCAACAGGCTGCAAGTCACGCCCATGCACCGATACCGCCCCTATTCGTGAACGATACTGGGCGCAACAGGCTGGAATAGGATTTATAGGACGCAACAATATGCTTATAATTCCTAACCGTGGTTCTTTCTTCTTCCTCGGCGAACTTGTCACTACGCTTGAAGTCGAACCCGATGAACCATGCCTTTTGTCGTGCAATGGCTGCAACCGATGCGAACAATCATGCCCTGGCAAGGCTTTGAATGGAAGCAAGGCAGCCGATGCACGCCGATGCCTATCATGCCAACTCATAGAACGACGCGGCGAATTGCCTAAATGGGTCAACAATGTGATTGGTAACAGGGTATATGGCTGCGACACTTGCCAACTCGTGTGCCCACACAATCAAATTGCAACACCTACTGTGCTGCAAGATTTTGCCCCGTCCGAAGCATTTCTTTCACTGACACACAACGACATAATCGGCATGACACCATCACGCTTCCGCCATCTCTTCGCCCATAGCGCAATACGACGCACCCGACTCGATGGATTACGCCGTAATGCTGCAGCTATAATCGACAATTCCACCGCAAAATGTGGAAACAAATAGGAAATGGGTTAAAAAACGAAAAAAATTGACACGCACTATTGCAAAATACAACAAAACACTCTAACTTTGCAATCGCTTTTGAGCCAATCAATAGCAGGTCCCATAGCTCAGTTGGTTAGAGCATCTGACTCATAATCAGGGGGTCCTTGGTTCAAGCCCAAGTGGGACCACACAGCCAATCAAGCAGTTAAGCCATAAGCTTAGCTGCTTTTTTTGTGTGATTTTCTATTGTTCCAATGCGTTTCCTATATGTTTCAAAAACTTTCCCATTACCTAATTTGTCAGATAATATGTAACTTTTTCACTCTATCATTCAAATCTTTGAGGTTGTTTATCAACTCTTCAAATGACATTGATTCACCATAAATCATATACAACCGCATATTGTCATAATCAGTTTTCCACTGTTCAATAATAGAAGCAGATGGAACGATATTAAGTGTTGCGGGATAAAGTGTGTCATAATCGAAGCCGCGCAAACCAATGAATGTACGGCGATGTTCCACTACTTGACGATAGAGATCTTTGTCATTGATGGCACGTTCAGCTATTGGAGTTTTCATCATCTGACCAATATCATACATATGTCGTGACATACGTTCCACTCTAATTAAATCCTTTGGCTTGGCAAACTCTTCATGAAGCAGAAACACCTTTTCAAGAAATGTGCGTTCCGGAAGAACTGCTCGTACCATGAACTTCTGTTCCGCAAAAGAAGCTTCAGGATATATTTGGTCTATCATAGAATTAAGTGCAATTTCTTTCACGGGTTCACTCATAGACCTACCACTTACTTCCACTTTCACTTTGGGCAAAATGTATTGATTTCCATGCAATCCATCTATGGAAAAGGGTAACACGGAATCATAGTTTATGTTTATTACTTCAGGGTCTGTTGTAGTGACAGGTGTTATATTCACATTTACTTTTAACTTTTCTTTTGATATTCCATATTGATATAATTGTGTCGTTAAATCGCTTTGCATAGTTTCTCTCACGAAAGTACAAGCTGCACGGCGCAACTTATCACTTATTTGCGTCTTTGATAAAGCTCCACCGAAACCAAGAAATTCCCTGTCAATAGCAATATCTATATCTTCAGAAAAGCGGTTAATAAGATGCCAGCACTTGCTTAGCGATGTCCCTCCCTTGAAAGACAAATGGTTAGCATACGGCAAAGAGAACATGCCACGGAGGACAGCCGTTACCCATAAGTCCTTCTCTACAGCCTGAACAGGCAAACCTGTCTTGTTAGCAGCTTGGGTAAGCACCATCTGCTGTTGTTCCTTGGATAGTTGAAAGTAATTATTCATACGCTTGTCTCGTAAAGGTTCTTATCCATGCCGGCATGAGTGCTTCATCCGCCAGCACTTTTTCCCTCTCTTCTTTTTGAAGCACATTCTTAATTTGTTTGGCAATATCATCCGTTACATTATCTTTTCCTATTTCTTTCAGGGCAAACGTAACAAGCATTGCAAGCGGATTGGTAAATGAGAGATTTTTGGGAGTCGTATATTTGAACTGTATCGAACGGCCATTTCCTAAGCTCACCTTGCGAGAAGCCCCGTCTGTCAGATAAACTATATTCATGGGCACTTGGGTAGATATGCCCAATCTGTTCAGAGCATATATACCAGTCGGCACAATTCGAGCCTTATCCCTACGGGCTATCGTTTCGGCAATTTGTTCGATGGATGGCATCAGTACGCCAAGTCCCAAGACTGTGTCAACCTCAGGATACAAATATATACCCCTTGCCAAACGTATGATTTCACCTTTTGCAGTTAGTCGTTCAAGGCTTTTACCAACAGCTTTTACTTCACCGTATGACGTAAAATCAGAAGGGAAAAAGATGCTTCCTCTTCCCTTATCTTTAATAGCTGTCAAAATATTATTTTCTATGCTCGTCATTGAATTATTATTGTCGCAAAAATATAAATTATTTGCGACAAATTCAAGAATTGCGTAAAAATAGAAAACGTTATAAAGCACTTATTAATACAAGTTTCTGCTTTTTATATGCTTCAATGAGTTTCAACAATAAAAAAGGATTGCTACCATCTAGATGGTGCAATCCAATTATTAAGTGCAACTTGTGTTTGGTCAATTTCAATCATTTAATAATGTGGCTTACTTATAAGCCTTGGCGGCAGTGTAGAAATACCACACAAACGCCCGTACAAAGAATTTTTTCATAATTTAGTTCTCCTTACTTAATAATTAAGCGTTTAAGCGTATGTTCTCAAATACTTTTATATCTAAATCTATCTTTTAATGATGCAAATATCATGCAAAAATTTTATTCCTCCAAATTTTTATGTCATAAAATTATATTTTACGACATAAATTCAGTTATTTCTGCCGTTTTTGGCATCTTCCATGAAAATAAAGTAACTTTGCTTGTTGCATAAACATTCCATTGCTATGAAAGTTGTAAAAATAGATGGACAATTAGGCCGCCAAATGTTCCAATATGCTTTTTTCATTGCATTAAGCGAAACATACGGCGGTGATGATGTACAGATGACAGGTAGGCAATTATTACTCCAAAGTGTGTTCAAACTTACACACAGCGATAAATTCCATTGCACACCAGCATTCAACTTACCTTGGAAAAATAACCCTTACAAAGGATTCTCAATAATACACGAACCTGCCGATTATAGTTATGCGCCACAACTCATCAATGAAGTTCCCGACAATTCTATATTTGAAGGCGGGTGGTATAGTTATCGCTATTTTTCAAATGTAGAAGAGGAAATATTACGCCAATTCAACTTTATCTTATCTATTCACAATGAATTAGCTAATATTATACCTACTTCGGAAAATGACGAAACTGTAGCCCTGCATGTAATGAACCCTAACAAATACCCTAATGCAAGCACACGTGACTATTACAACTGGGCTATCGCCAATATCAATACATTTGTGCCTCAACCACGTTATTTCTTACTGACCGATGACATAAAATGGTCACAAAAAAACTTAGTAGGGCTACCAAATGATTATACATTTATCAACACTAAAAAAATACCCGAAACATTGTTGATGCAAACCATGAGCATGGCAAGCCATGTAGTGGCATCGGCAACGCTCAACGACTGGTGGGCCGCCTACTTAAATGCCAACCCCGACAAAATAGTAATAGTACCTCAACGGTGGAACTTGGGCGGGACTATTCCAACAGACCTGCTTCCTATACACTGGACTGCAATTCCTTTAACTTAAACATGCCGAACATGAAAAATTTCATCATTTACATAATAGCAATATTTGCAATATTCACGGTATCGGCCGAAACAAAGACAGAGAATTACGAAACTCGTAGCATTCGCGCCGAAAGATACTTCTCCTACAAAGAATGGAGCAGCGCACTTGCCATGTATCAACTAATGATAGACGAACAACCTGGCGAAGTTGAACCTTACTACAAATCAATAGTGGCAGGAGTAATGATTGGTGACACTATAACACAAATCGACATGCTCGAACGCACACAGCAACGCGGTATTTCGCTCGAAGAATTATTTGACGGGGTGCGTTCAGTATCATTTGCAATAGGAGAAGCTCAAGCCTATGCCAATTTCCTGCTTCTCGTGAAATCACACCAACCGTGGCTCAACCGTGGCATCAACATTTATTTACTTGACTATTACAGCTTCCGCAACGACCCTGAAAACACAATAAAAATTGCCGAAGAACTGCTTGCCCAAACTCCCGACAATATAGAATACATGGAAATACTTGCCAAAGCACACATTACCGACGGCAATATCGACAAAGCCACAATATACTACAAATCGATACTCGCAATAGACAGCAACAACTACAATGCCTTGCTTGCACTTGGCAATTATTATGCACTGAAACTACTATCACCCAACGATAGCACTCAAACCTCATTAAGCCAAGAAGACCTCACAGCACTGGCCCAAACATACCTCTATGACGCATATAACCTGCACCCGACTCCATACGTAGCCCAACTTCTCTCCAAAATATCATCACATACTACATTTTAACAATATACACACATTATATTCACCTGAATGTTGTGGAGTTTTGTTGCATATTTGACAAAACATTAGTATGTTTGTGATTACAATAAATATGTAATTATGACATTTGCAGAACAGTGTAACACCATCTTTGACGGTGCAACAATTGAATACCACCGCCACGACAACATCGACGCTAAAGCCGAAAATCCATATAGCGACGGCTCAATAGAACATGACTTGTTTGTGAAAAACTGGATTGATGCCGTGCAATGGCACATGGAAGACATTATTCGCGACCCCGACATCAACCCTGTGGAAGCATTGCAACTGAAACGGCGAATCGACCGTTCAAACCAGGAACGCACCGACCTTGTGGAACGCATAGACACATATTTCCGCAACAAATACAGCGAAGTGAAACCATTGCCAACTGCCACAATCAATACCGAAAGCCCGGCATGGGCCATCGACCGATTGTCAATCTTGGCTTTGAAAATATACCACATGCGGCTTGAAGTTGAACGTACCGATGCCGACGAGCAGCATCGTAGCAAATGCGAAGCCAAACTTGCAGTATTGCTCGAACAACGCAAAGACTTAACGACAGCAATAGACCAATTGCTCGATGATATTGCCGCCGGACGAAAATACATGAAAGTGTATTGCCAAATGAAGATGTATAATGACCCGGCAACCAACCCGGTACTGTATGCAAAAAAGTAGGGGCAGCGAAAAATACCGCAATGTACTCGTAGCCCGATTTTCGGCTTTGGGCGACGTGGCTATGACCATACCAGTGATATACTCGGTGTGCAAAAACAATCCATGTACACGTTTTATCATGGTCACACAAAAAGTAGCATCAACGTTGTTCATCAACACACCCGACAACCTTGTGGTCTTAGGCATCGACACCAAGGTACAATACCATGGAATAAAAGGAATGGTAAAACTCAGGAAAGAGTTGACCAAGAAATATGACATTGACCTATTCATCGACTTGCACGACGTGTTGCGTTCATGGATTTTAGGTGCAGCATTCCTGTTTAGCGGCACAAAAGTGCTACGCTTCAAAAAAGGAAGGCAAGGCAAATATGAACTCACGCGCAAACATAACAAACACATGCTGCCGCTCATTTCATCGCGCGCACGTTACCGCGAAGTGTTTTATCGTGCCGGGTTTTCAACCGAAGACATGTTCATGTCGATTTTCGGTAATGAAAAGGCCAAACCTGAACAATATGCATCAGTAAGCTCTCCCAAACAGCCAGGAAACTTGTGGATCGCAATAGCTCCATTTGCCAAGCATAAAGGTAAAATTTATCCATTGAACATGATGCAAAAAGTTGTGGATAAAATATCACAATGGAACAATACTACTATTTTCCTGATGGGTGCCGGAGAATATGAAAAACAGAAATTGACCGAATTGGCAGCCAACCACGACAATGTAAAAAACCTCGCTACTCAACGCAACGGTTTCCCATGCGAATTAGCCTTGCTCAGCAATTGTGACGTAATGGTATCGATGGACTCGGCCAACATGCACCTTGCTTCCCTTGTAAGGCTTCCTGTCGTATCGATCTGGGGAGCTACGCATCCCTATTGCGGCTTTTTAGGCTGGCATCAAGAAGAGCGTAATGCAGTCCAAATAAATCTTCCGTGCCGCCCATGTTCAGTTTTTGGCAACAAACCATGCCTACGTGATGACTATTTTTGCCTCACCGGCATCAAGCCACAAATGATAATTGACCGCATTCGCCAAGTACTTGTAGAAAAAGGATTCGTTATATAAACAACAACTTGTTAATTTCATTTTCCCTATTATCAATAAATAGATGTCGATGACGGCATCTATATTTTTTTGTTTCTCAAAAAAAGCTGTTGATTAATGATGATAATTAATAATAAACACCTGTTAGTTATTGTGAAATTCATAATATAAACTTATACTATATACTCGTTTTCAATGATTTAACAGGTTATTTACATGTTAGTAATAATGTTGATTACACGTTGGTAATATACAACCATTACCTCAACCACAATCCACAATAAAATCATACACTATTTTACACAATTAACACCTATCAACAATATGTTAGCAAGTGTTTTATCAACATATTGTTGATAGGTGTTAATAATCAGATATCTATCTCATAATAAGATTATTACATATTTACAAATCTGTAAATAATCGCATTTTATTGAAGAAGTGCCACACAACTATTCCACCACTTATTGACACATTTAATGAATGTTTAGTGCCATATTGAGGAATTTCAATACAATAGTCACACATATCAACAGCTTGTTGACACACACCTTTAACCTCGTTACCAAGTATTACAGCATATTGTTTTCCTGGCACTATTTCAAACTCGTCGAGCGATACACTTCCATTGACCTGTTCAATTGCACACACCACGCACCCTTCATCGTGCAGATGTTCAATAGCTTCGGTTATATCCTTGCAATAAACCCACTCCACCGAAAACTCAGCACCGAGCGCCGTCTTATGTATGTCGGGGTGAGGAGGCGTAGCCGTTATACCACAAAGCACAATGCGCTGTACAACAAAAGCATCACAAGTGCGGAACACCGACCCTATATTATTGAGGCTTCGCACGTCGTCAAGTACCACAACAAGTGGTATCTTGCGAGCTTGCTTGAACTCTTCGCACGATATGCGATGCAATTCCATCATCGTTTTCTTCTTCATATATTAGCCTGTTTTAAATATGACAATAACCTGTTAGAAACCTATCAAAACCTATAGTACAAATAATAATAATTTTATTTTCACGCTACGTGAATTTTTATAAGCCACATAACGAGCCAAACCTCCAAAATAATTATTCAATTGTTTTCTATCGGTTTTCATCACGCATTTTAGTACGTTATTAATATATTTTACTCACAAAATTATTAACTTTGCACGATACTAACAAAGTGTTTATAAAGTGCGTAAATAGTTGATGAGTAGCATTGAAAGTTGTGCATAACATAATGATTACTGCAATCTATGTTTTAATAACTTATAAAGCAAGTAAAATCACAAAAAAGAACTGACGCTATTAACGCCCTATAAGCATAAGTAAAAAGAATTTTTTTAAAAAGAAAAAAAGAAAATATATCTAATTATGAATGTTGACAACGGTTATGTCGATGTTCCCATTGAGGAAGGAACAGACATTAAAAAAGAAATCTTGCGAATGAAGCAAGAAAAGAATGCAGTTATCCTTGCTCACTATTACACTCGTCCCGAGATACAAGATATAGCCGACTTTATTGGCGATAGTTTGGCTTTGGCTCAAATTGCTTCTCGCAGCCAGGCCGACATAATCGTGATGTGTGGTGTGCAATTCATGGGAGAAACTGCCAAAGTGCTATGCATGGACAAGAAAGTGATAGTTCCCGACATGAATGCTGGTTGCAGCCTTGCCGACAGTTGTCCTGCCAGCGAATTTAAGAAATTTGTAGATGCACACCCTGGCCACACGGTAATAAGTTATGTCAATACTACGGCAGCTGTAAAAGCTTGCACCGACATTGTTGTAACGAGCAGCAATGCGCAACAAATTGTGAATAGCTTGCCTGCCGATGAAAAAATAATATTTGGTCCTGACCGAAATTTGGGTAACTATATCAATATGCAGACAGGACGCAATATGCTGTTATGGAATGGGGCATGCCTCGTGCACGAACAATTTTCGATAGAAAAGATAATGAAGCTCAAGGAAAAGTATCCTGAAGCAAAAGTGCTGGTACATCCCGAGTGCCGGCAAGCTGTGCAAGAAGTAGCCGACAAAGTAGGTTCTACCAAGGCTTTGCTTGATTATGCCGTAAACAGCGATTGTGATACATTTATCGTAGCTACCGAGTGCGGTATCTTGCATGAGATGGTAAAAAGATGTCCAAACAAAAAATTCATACCAGCACCGCCCGAAGATGGCACATGCAGTTGCAACGAGTGTGCCGACATGAAATTGGTAACACTTGAAAAATTGTATAATTCGCTAAAATATGAAATGCCACTTGTCGAGGTTGATGCTGCCATAGCCAATGAAGCTATCAAGCCAATTAAGAAAATGCTTGAAATGTCGAAATAACACACACAATACTATATATACAACAAATGGAATATAATTTTAAAGAAATAGAACAACGCTGGCAACAGTATTGGAAAGAACACAATACATACAAGGTTGGAATAGACACTTCTCGACCTAAATTTTATGTACTCGACATGTTCCCTTATCCATCGGGAGCAGGTCTTCATGTGGGACACCCGCTGGGGTATATAGCATCGGATATATATTCGCGCTACAAACGTTTGCAGGGATTCAATGTGCTCCACCCGATGGGGTATGATGCCTATGGTTTGCCAGCCGAACAATATGCCATACAGACTGGACAGCATCCCGAAATAACAACTGTCAATAACATCAACCATTACCGCGAGCAGCTCGACAAGATAGGTTTCTGTTATGACTGGGACAGGGAAGTGCGCACTTGCGACCCTAAGTATTACAAGTGGACACAATGGGCTTTCATCAAGATGTTCAAGAGTTATTATGACAACGACTTGCAGAAAGCTTGTCCTATTGACAACCTTGTTGAAAAGTTCTCGACAAATGGTACAGAGGGTGTAAACGCCGCTTGTAGCGAGCCTATGTCTTTCACTGCCGATGAATGGAACAGCAAGAATGCACATGAAAAGGAAACGGTGTTGATGAACTACCGCATAGCTTACCTTGGCAACACGATGGTGAATTGGTGCCCGAAATTGGGTACTGTGCTTGCTAATGATGAGGTGAGTGAAGGCGTGTCGATTCGTGGTGGTTACCCAGTGGAGCAGAAAATGATGCGTCAGTGGTGTTTGCGTGTATCGGCATACGCACAACGCTTGCTCGACGGACTTGATACAATCGACTGGACCGATTCGCTCAAAGAAACTCAGCGCAACTGGATAGGCCGCTCAGAAGGTGCCGAGATGAAATTCAAGATTGCTGGCAGTGACTTGGAGATAGAAATATTCACTACACGTGCCGATACAATATTTGGTGTTACTTTCATGGTGCTTGCACCCGAAAGTGAGTATGTCGATATGCTTGTTACCGACGTGCAACGTGAAGCTGTCGAGAAATATATTGAAGAAGTAAAACATAAGACCGAGCGCGAACGTCTTATCGACAAACAGGTGTCGGGTGTGTTCAGCGGCAGTTATGCAATAAATCCGGTAACCGGCAAGGAGATTCCTGTATATATAAGTGATTACGTATTGGCTGGATATGGTACAGGTGCAATCATGGCAGTACCAGCACATGATAGCCGCGACTATGCGTTTGCTCGTCATTTCAATTTGCCGATAATTCCACTTATTGAGGGTGCCGATGTGAGCGAGGAAAGTTTTGATGCCAAGGAAGGTATTATGATAAACTCGTCAAATGAGAATTTGCAACTCAACGGGCTTGACGTGAAAGAAGCAATTGCCAAGACAAAGGAATATATAAAACAGGCTGGCATAGGGCAAGTGAAAGTAAATTATCGTTTGCGTGATGCTATTTTCAGCCGTCAGCGTTACTGGGGCGAGCCATTCCCTGTGTATTATGACGAGGAAAATATGCCACATGTATTGGACGAAAGTGAGCTTCCGCTTGAATTGCCCGAAGTTGACAAATTCTTGCCTACCGAAACTGGCGAGCCGCCACTCGGTCGAGCCAAAAACTGGGTGGCTAAAAATGGCCGTCCATTGGAATTGTGCACGATGCCAGGGTTTGCAGGTTCATCGGCATATTACTTGCGATATATGGATCCGCACAACGACGATGCTCTTGTTTCGCATGAAGCCGATGAGTATTGGCGCAATGTTGACTTGTACGTAGGTGGTACGGAACATGCTACTGGTCACTTGATATATAGCCGTTTTTGGAACAAGTTCCTTTACGACCTTGGTTATGTGTGCGAGCCAGAACCATTCAAGAAACTTGTCAACCAAGGTATGATACAAGGGCGGTCAAACTTTGTTTATCGCATCAAAGATACTAACACATTTGTATCCTACAATTTGAGCAAAGACTATGAAGTGACGCCTATCCACGTTGATGTGAATATTGTAGAAAATGATATTCTCGACTTGGAGAAGTTCAAGGCATGGAGGCCTGAATATGCTGGTGCCGAGTTTGTGCTTGAAAATGGCAAGTATGTGTGTGGGTATGCGACTGAAAAGATGTCGAAATCTATGTACAACGTGGTCAATCCCGACGATATGGTTGAACGTTATGGTGCCGACACGTTGCGCCTTTATGAAATGTTCCTTGGCCCTATCGAGCAAAGCAAACCATGGGACACAAATGGCATCGATGGTGTACACCGCTTCTTGAAACGTTTGTGGTCGCTATTCTTTAAGGGTGACGAATTGCAACTTATCGACAAAGAGCCATCGGCCGATGAATTGAAGTCGTTGCACAAGCTTATCAAGAAAGTAACATACGACATAGAGCATTTCTCGTATAATACCTCGGTAAGTGCTTTCATGATATGTGTCAATGAGCTTAATACAATGAAAAGTACTTCAAAGGCTATATATAATGAACTCGTAGTGTTGCTTGCACCATTCGCTCCACACATCAGCGAGGAATTGTGGCATGTGCTTGGTAATGAAGGCTCGGTATGCGATGCCAAATGGCCAGTATATGATGAAAAATACCTTGTTGAAAGTACTGTGAAATATGCAGTATCGTTCAATGGCAAAGTTCGTTTCAGCATAGAAGTTCCTGCCGATACGCCAAAAGAGGAGGTCGAAAAAGCTGCACTCTCGGCACCTGGTGCCGAAAAGTGGATATCGGGCAAGACTCCTAAAAAAGTGATTGTAGTACCAAATAAAATAGTAAATATAGTATTGTAAATTTTATTATCTTTGCGTAAATTAAAAGATAAAAGATAGATAATATAATACAAAAGGAGCGTTAGCTTTATTTCTTGCATTCTCCGAATCTGCAAAATTCAACTCCGCAAGAAAGTAAAGTTTAACGCCCATGTCTGCATGGCACAGGCGTGGGCTTGACTTTATTGGCGGAGTATGGCTTTGCAGAGCCTGGAGAATGACAATAAAGCCAGGACCCACGTCTTCTATTGTATGAGTTTGAAAGTAAAAACCTTTAAATTGGCACTATGGGTCTTGGTGTCATAAATGAATTGTATTATGAAAAATTTAAAAAGGGCTATGGTAGTGGCATTAAGTGCTTTGTTGCTATCAAGTTATGCAAATGCTCAAGATGTAAACCGCAAGTGGAATGCGTTTATCGAGTTGCAACCTATTTTCAGTACTGCCGATGGTGCAAGCCATTCGCTTAATTTGCAAGTTGGTGCGTTGAAGCATATCAACGACAACTTTTTAATAGGCGGCTCGGTAGGTGTAGCCGAATCATTTGATTTCGATGTTTCCCCGAATATTCCAATTCTGTTGCGCGCGCAAGCCGAGCATGATTTTAACGGCATCTCACCTTTCATTTCGTTTGACTTGGGATATAGTATTAACACTGAAAACATTGAATACGGGTCGATAGTAGCAAATCCAACAGTAGGTATTCGTTATAGCAATGTTTATATAGGTGTAGGCTACTATGCAGCTATACCGACGAAAAGTGGACTCAAAACAGGCAACAATATAAATCTCAAGGTCGGTTATATGTTTGGCGACGGTGCAAGTGGAGGTTTCAAAAAGTTTATCCGCAAGACTCACGTAGATATAGAACTTGGTGCCGCATACGGGTTCAGCACAGTTTCTCCGTTGGAAGTCGGAGAAGATTTAGCTTCGAGTGCCGATGAAAAAGATCATATACACCGCATCGGTAGCAATGTATTTGCTAATGTTATTTGGGGATATGATATAGATGAACATTGGATGGTAGGTATAGGAACAGGTATTCGCTTATACATGAATAAACTTGACAAGTGCTACGATAGTAGTTTTTATAATGGTTTGACACATGAATATGTAGGTACACAAGAAGAAGGTGGTATTGAAACTGCTCCATGCGTACCGTTGTTTGTACGTGGCAAATATACTTTCTTGAACGAAAATGTAAAATTCAGGCCATACGTTGCTGTTGATTTTGGCTACCAGATTGCTACATCAATAGAAAGCTGCATGTTGTTTGAGCCTCATGTAGGTGTAAAATTCGGTAGGTTTAACTTTGGTGTAGGTTTGTCTTATGCCTCTGGTAGTGCTGTTAGTTGGAAAGTAAGAAACAGTGACGTTGATGATGAAAAAGCGTGGTCTTTAACGGCTCGTATAGGAGTAAGGCTATAAAAAACATAGATTAAAAAAGAACTCCGCAACTCGGGTAAATAAAATTTAAACGAACCGAGGTTGCGGAGTTCGTTTTATCTAAGTATATTTGCGGTGTGTTGAAATAAAATCATATTATGAAACAGTTGGTATTGACTATAATATTGGTTTTGTCGATGTTAATGACATCGATGTATGCTGACGACAACAAGTATGCACAGGCCACATTTCCTAAAAAGACCTATGACTTTGGTTACATCAAAGCCAATGATGGTGTTGTTACATGTGAATTTGAATTTATCAATACAGGTACTGCTCCGTTGGTGATTTATTCGGCCGACCCTACATGTGGCTGCACCGTACCCGATTATCCCAAGAAACCCATAAAACCCGATGAGAAAGGGATAATAACCATTAATTTCAATCCTGCCGGGTATGAAGGTGGATTTTTGAAGACAGTAAAAGTAAAAACCAACGGACGTGAAAAAAGCACTACCCTATCGCTCGAAGGTTCTGTAATACCCAAGTGATTGCGTAGCGTATGCGGGTATTGGCATTTTTGATATTTATAATGTCGCTGTCAACAGCAGTTGGCGCGGGCAAGTTGTCGTGGTTAGGCACATCGTGCGACTTAGGCGAGATACTTGAAAGTAACGGAAAAGTGTTATATGCATTCAGGGCTGTAAACTTGGGTGACAGTCCAGTAGTGATATTGCGAGCAAGACCGTCGTGCGGCTGTTTGGTGTCGGATTATCCACGTCAGGCTATTGAGCCAGGCGACACAGCTGTTGTCAATGTAATCTTCAATCCCACTGGTTATATAGGTGAATTTGTAAACTTCGTTACTGTCACTACCGATGCTGCGCCACATCGCACGGAATTAAGGATAAAAGGGAAAGTGATAGGCTTGGAAATGACTATAAATGAGCAATATCCTATAGCAATAGGGTCACTAAGGATTAATGCTGGTTCTGTGCCTTTTGGCAAGGTTGTTGAGGGTGACAAGTCGCGGGCAACAATAGAGGTTTATAATAGCAGCAATTGCCCAATGAAGTATTATGTAAGAAATGTTCCTCGATGGCTGAAAGTACGTCCAAGTAAAACAGTTGTAGAGCCACAAAGTGTGGGAATAATATCTATCGAATTAGATGCTGGCAAATGTAATGAACGGGGATACATAGAAGGGACTTTCGATATGTTTGCCGAGCCAGTGAAGCATGGTGCGGGTGCATTGGCTGGAATAAAGAAGATTGACGTGATGGCTGTGATAGAAGATGATTTTTCGGCTTGGAGCAAAGATGAAATAAAAAATGCACCTAAAATGCAGCTTGATGCCGACCGCATAGTATTTGCCGATATTGATGTGCATTCGTCTGTACCTGTTACGCAGCGATTGTCGATTATTAATCGTGGTATAATGCCGTTAAAGATATACGGAGTGCGGCAAGCCGAAGATTGCATCGAAGTGCAAAATTTTAAAAATGAGATTGAGCAAGGCGATACTGCAAATATAGATGTTGCGATATTTCCCGATAAAGTAAAAGATAAAATTCTAAATACCAGTATAATGATATATAGCAATGATCCTCAAAGTCCAAGTGTACTGGTGCGAATCGTTGGCAATATTAAACCATAATTCATAGTTTCTAAAGGGAAAAGTTTTCAGATATTGGCGATATTTAAATAACTTTGTAGGTGAATGGTTGCCGAAAGTTGTGTTTGGCTTCCATCTATCAAATAATTATACCTTTTGAGCCAATTTTAAAATACAGAATTATGGAACACCCCGAAAACGACCAACAATATGCAGGGCTTGCAGTCAATAAAGGTATCCAGCAACCGCCATCGGTCAATCCTTATATGAAAGTGCATCGTCGGCGACGCTTGTTGTCGGCAGCTGAGTATGTAGAAGGCATATTGCGTGGCGATGTGACGATATTGAGCCAGGCAGTGACACTTGTTGAAAGCCATAATCCCGATCATGAAGCGATAGCTCAGGAAGTAATAGAGAAATGCCTTCCGCATTCGGGCAAATCCATACGCATTGGTATTACTGGAGTTCCTGGTGCAGGTAAAAGTACGAGTATCGATGTGTTTGGCCTTCACGTGTTGAAGCAAGGGGGTAAACTTGCCGTGCTTGCCATCGACCCGAGTAGTGAACGCTCCAAAGGTAGCATACTCGGTGATAAGACGCGAATGGAAAAGCTATCGGTTCATCCCAATGCTTTCATTCGCCCCAGCCCGTCGGCAGGGTCGTTGGGCGGTGTGGCGCGCAAGACGCGCGAAACCATAGTGCTGTGCGAAGCTGCCGGATATGACAAGATTTTCGTGGAAACAGTGGGTGTGGGGCAAAGCGAAACCGCCGTGCACTCGATGGTAGATTTTTTCTTGCTGATACAGCTTGCAGGAACTGGCGATGAATTGCAAGGCATCAAGCGGGGCATCATGGAAATGGCCGACGGTATAGTAATCAACAAGGCCGATGGCGACAACGTGGACCGTGCCAACCTTGCCGCCACACAGTTCCGCAATGCGCTGCGCTTGTTCCCGTTGCCTCCGAGCGGTTGGGCACCACGAGTGATGACCTACTCTGGATACTACGAAATAGGCATCGAACAGGTGTGGAATATGATTTATGACTATTTCGACTTTGTGAAGAAGAACGGCTACTTTGCCGAGAAACGCCGCCAGCAAGAACTTTACTGGATGTATGAAACCATCGATGAGAAACTGCGCGACAGTTTCTACCACAATCCTGCAATCGAGGAAATGCTTGCTGCCAAGCGGCAACTTGTGCTCGGCAACCGCCAGAGTTCATTTATTGCAGCCCACGAAGTGCTTGACCATTATTTCACATTGCTCAAGCAGTGAACACGGTAGGTGGTATATATTACTGATGATTTTGTGTTAACTTTGTGGGTAAGATGGAAAATGTGAGAGAAATATGTGTGTTTGCTGCTTCGAGCGGAAGAGTCGGCAAGCAATACATGGAGGCTGCCTACCAGCTTGGGCAAGCTTTTGCGGCTGCCGGGATTGCTTGCATCAATGGTGGCGGTCGTGACGGGTTGATGCGAGCTGTCAGCGACGGTACGCTCGATGGTGGTGGGCGTGCCGTGGGTATAATACCACAATTCATGGTTGACAATGGTTGGCAGTATGACAGTCTTAGCGAGATTGTTGTCACTGCCGACATGCACACACGCAAGCAGATGATGGCACAGCGTGCCGATGCAGTAATGGCGTTGCCCGGCGGTTGTGGCACACTTGAAGAATTACTTGAAATAATCACGTGGAAACAACTCGGTTTGTTCCATAAGCCCATAATAATATTGAATGTCGGTGGTTTCTACGACCATCTGCTTGCTATGCTCAAGCATTGTACCGATGAGCAATTTATGAAACGCTCACACGGCAATTTATGGCATGTGGCGGCCGACGCTACCGATGCCATGGCTATATTGTCGGCTATCGACATTAAATCCGACGACATTGTTGAATCTAAATATTGACAATTCGACTATGGCACATACAGGCGACAGCATACAGGGTGGCAATACATATTTTGAATCATTGCCAAGTAATTGCGGCTACGACACGGCATTCGTCAACCGTGACGTTGCTCAGTATATCGGTGTGCCCGGGCAGGCATTTGGGCAGACCGAGCGTCCAGTATCGCCATTGCACGATACCGGCACCATCGCACTTATTCTCATAGTATTCCTGTTGATTGCGCTTAATTACAAGAAAGGCCACAAGTATTTTCTTCATCTTGGCAATTACCTGTTTTCTACACGTCGCCGTCAAAGCATGTTTGACAACCACACTGTGAGTGAAACCAACCTGATGGCTGCGCTCATAGCCAATACGTGCGTGATGGGTGGTATAATCATGTTCCTTGCTGTTGGGCATTACGACCAGTCATTGTTCAACAGCGAGTATTTGTCGCGCTATATATGGTCTTTGTCGGCATACGCCTTGCTATTTTATTTGTGCCAAATGGTATTATATCGCATCATGGGTTATACATTTTTATCAGACAAGGCATCGACCAAGTTGTTGCTTGACGGTTTCAATTCGTCACAAGCCATGTTGGGGCTGTTTTTATGCCCGGTAGCGTTCACTATGTTGTTGTCACCAGCCACGTTAGTTCCCATGTTGTATATAGCGGCAATTCTCTACATATTAGCCCGAATAGTGTTTATATGTAAAGGTTTTAGAATTTTTTTCAACAATTTGGCATCACTGCTTTATTTTATTTTGTACCTTTGCAGCGTTGAAATTGTACCCGTTATTCTCTCTTTCACCGGGGCGATATTTTTATGTAGAGTTTTACAGTCATAAAAACACAGCTAAAGTGGAAATTAAGAAAATTTTGATTTCGCAACCCAAACCGGAATCTGACAAATCCCCCTATTACGACATTGCAGAGAAGTATGGCGTGGAAGTTGTTTTTAGGCCATTCATAAAGGTCGAGGGATTAACTTCAAAGGAGTTCAGGCAGTCGAAGATTTCGATTTCCGATTATACGGCAGTGATTTTCACGGCAAAGACAGCAATAGACCATTATTTTCGCCTTTGCGAGGAAATGCGCATTGCTATCCCCGACACGATGAAATACTTCTGTACAAGCGAAACCATTGCCCATTATCTGCAAAAGTATATAACTTACCGCAAGCGCAAGATTTTCTATGGCGTTTCGGGAAAGCTCGATGATGAAAAGCTGCTTAAAGACCTCGTAAAGCATAACAAAGAGAAATTTTTGTTTCCTATTTCAGACGTGCATCGCGACAATTTGAGCGTGCTTGATGCCAATAAGATTCCTTACACCAAGGCTATCATGTACCGCACTGTGAGCAACGACTTCAGCAAAGATGAACCGTTTGATTACGACATGCTTATTTTCTTCAGTCCTGCCGGCATAAAGTCGCTGTTGAAGAATTTCCCCGATTTCCAGCAGGGCGATATAAAAATAGGCTGTTTCGGCGAAACCACTGCAAAAGCTGTGGAAGCTGATGGATTGAGGCTCGACTTGAGTGCGCCGAATGCCGAAGCTACATCGATGACTGCTGCCCTCGACATGTATTTGAAAAAGGTACAGGGGCGCAATTAAGGCATATAACAAAAGCAAAAAATAAAGAGGCAGCTCCACATATTGCAAGTGGCTGCCTTTTTCTATTTATTTTGATGAAAGGTAACAGATTATACAAGTTTGAGAAATTGTGCAGCCGCAATGCTATAAATGCCCTTTTCAGTGGCGGGCGTGGCGTGGTGGCATATCCGTTGCGTGCCGTTGTGAACCTTAAAAATGGTGATGGCAGAGTTGTGGGCAGTTGTGCACGGTTTATGATAACTGTTCCAAAAAAGAAGATACGTACTGCTGTCGGGCGCGTGTTGTTGCGCCGGCGCATACGCGAGGCATATCGCCTTAACCGCCAGCTGCTCTTGCCACAACTTGCCGCATCTATATGCGAAGCCGAGATTGCGTTCATATACATGGACAAGGAGATAGCCGATTATGCCACCATCGATGCAAGTATGAAGAAACTGCTCGTGAAGATTGCAGCGCAAGCCGCCGACAGGCAGAGTAGCAGCCTTGCAGGAAAGGAGTCCACGGAGAATGTCGGTGGTTAAAAAAATATTTGTGGCGATACTTATTGCCCCCATACGTTTCTACCAGTGTTGCATATCGCCGTTGTTTCCTCCAGCTTGTCGGTTTACGCCCACTTGTAGCCAGTATGCCATCGAAGCATTGCGCAAGCACGGGCCTATTAAAGGTTTGTGGCTTGCTGTGAAACGTATATTGCGCTGCCACCCGTGGGGAGGCAGCGGTTACGACCCTGTGCCATGAATTTTACCGCCATTATCGACATACACACGCACCACCAAGATGTGGCACCCGATGCTATAACCAGCTTCAACCCTTGGGAATTTGCAGCAAAGCCCGGTTGCTTGCACTCGGTGGGTGTTCACCCGTGGGACATTGCTCGCGCTACCATGTCTGATTATGAAAAACTCTATGAGTTGGCTTGCCGTGCCGATGTGGCATTGATAGGCGAGTGTGGTATAGACAAGTTGCGTGGCGGGGAGTTAAGCTTGCAGGTGGAAGTAGTGAAAAAGCATGTCGTCCTATCCGAAACATTACACAAGCCGCTGCTGTTGCACTGTGTCCGTGCAAGCAATGAGTTGTGTGCGTTGAAGAAGTCGATGCGTCCGTTGCAACCCTGGATAATACATGGTTTTCGAGGAAATGCGGCTGTAGCAAGGCAATTGATAGAGGCCGGTTTTTTCATATCGTATGGCGAGCATTTCAACCCCGAATCTTTGAAAGTGGTACCGCTCGAACGGCTGTTGGCCGAAACCGATTGCTCGGCAGTCCCGATTGCTGGCATTTGTGCCAACATTGCCAGTTGCCTTGGGCATGACACAGCCTGTGTAATGCACAGCATTTCAAGCAATATTTCCCATATTATTCAGGGAAATTTGTAACTTTGCAAATTATAACAAAAAAGACCAATATAGAACATGAGTATTCTTGACTTGAGCGAACAAGAGATTGTTAGGCGCAACAGCCTTGATGAATTGAGGCGGATGGGTATAGAGCCTTATCCAGCAGCCGAATATGTGGTGAATGCTTACACCGATGAAATAAAAGATAATTTTGATGACGATGCTCCACAACGCCAGGTGAGCATTGCTGGTCGCATAATGTCACGCCGCATAATGGGTAAAGCCTCATTCATGGAATTGCAAGACTCCAAGGGAAGAATACAAGTTTACATAAGCCGCGATGACTTGTGTCCCGACGAAAACAAGGACTTGTACAATGTGGTTTTCAAGAAATTGCTTGATATAGGCGACTTTGTCGGGATAGAGGGATTTGTTTTCCGCACACAAATGGGCGAAATCACCGTCCATGCGCAGCACCTTACCGTATTGAGCAAGTCGATACGCCCGCTGCCAATTGTGAAAATGAAGGACGGCGTGAAATATGACGCTTTCGATGATCCCGAGTTACGTTATCGTCGCCGCTATGTTGACTTGATTGTTAACGACCATGTAAAAGATATTTTCATCAAGCGCACCAAGGTGTATAACTCGATGCGCGAATATTTCAATTCCAAGGGGTATCTTGAGGTTGAAACTCCCATATTGCAATCAATTCCGGGCGGTGCTGCCGCACGTCCGTTCATCACACACCACAATGCACTCGATATTCCATTATACTTGCGCATTGCCGATGAGCTTTACTTGAAGCGTCTGATAGTGGGTGGGTTTGAAGGTGTGTATGAGTTTGGCAAGAACTTCCGCAACGAAGGAATGGATCGCACCCACAATCCCGAGTTTACTTGTATGGAAATTTATGTTTCTTACAAGGACTACAATTGGATGATGAACTTTACCGAACACATGCTCGAAAAAGTGTGCATGGACGTGAACGGAACATACGAAGTAAAAGTAGGTGACAACATAATAAACTTCAAGGCTCCATACAAGCGTGTGACCATGCTCGACAGTATAAAGGAATTTACTGGTTATGACCTCACTGGTAAGAGCGAAGAGGAAATACGCGATATATGCAAGCAGTTGAAGATGGAGGTTGACGAGTCGATGGGCAAAGGCAAGCTCATTGATGAGATATTCGGTGAGTTCTGCGAGGGCAACTATATACAACCGACGTTTATCACCGATTATCCTGTGGAAATGTCGCCGCTCACAAAGCGTCACCGCAACAATCCCGACCTTACCGAACGTTTCGAGTTGATGGTAAATGGAAAGGAGCTGTGCAACGCATATTCCGAGCTTAACGACCCGATCGACCAAGCCGAACGTTTCAAGGAACAATTGCGCTTGAGCGAAAAAGGTGATGATGAGGCAATGTTTATCGACCAGGATTTTGTGCGCGCCCTTGAGTATGGTATGCCGCCGACATCGGGCATGGGTATAGGCATGGATCGACTTGTGATGCTCATGACAGGGCAATCTACCATTCAAGAAGTGCTGCTGTTCCCGCAGATGCGTCCCGAGAAAGTGGAAAAACGCGACAAAGCCGAAGCATACACCGCAATCGGTGTTCCTGCCGAATGGGTTGAGGTGGTGCAGAAAGCCGGTTGCTTGACGGTAGAAGCTCTTGCTGGGGCTGGAGCTGGCAAATTGCACCAAGACTTGTGTGGATTTAACAAGAAGTATAAACTTGGTTTGGCAAATCCTACAATCGATGACGTAAAATCGTGGATTGAAAATGCTGCAACCAAGTAAATCACTATAACAAAGATAATATCATGAATGGAAACCTGACAGGCAAGATTGCAGTCATGGGGGGTGGTAGCTGGGCTACTGCTCTTGCCAAGCTATTGCTGCTTGCACAAGACAATGACATATTGTGGTATATGCGGCGTGACGATCGAATAGCCGATTTCAAGCGTCTGTACCACAATCCTGTGTATCTGTCGGATGTGCGATTTGATATCGACCGCATTTATTTTTCAAGCGACATCAATGAGATAAGCACCATGGCCGACACGTTGCTGCTTGCCATGCCGTCGCCTTACTTGAAATCGCATTTGGCCAAACTGTCGGTTGATATTAGCGGAAAGCAAGTGGTGAGCGCCGTGAAAGGGATAGTACCCGATGAGAACCTTGTAGTGTCGGAGTACATGCAACGTTTTTACGGCATCGACCGAAATCGAGTGGCTGTGATGAGCGGGCCTTGCCATGCCGAGGAAGTAGCACTCGAACGCTTGAGCTACCTCACCATAGGCTCGAAATCGCCGCAATTGGCCACAGCCGTTGCCGAGCGGTTCAACTGCAAGTCGATGCGCACCATCATGTCGGATGATGTTACTGGCATTGAGTATGCTGCCGTGTTGAAAAACGTGTATGCCATAGCTTCGGGCATAGTCCATGGAATGAAGGGTGGCGACAATTTCCTGGCAGTGCTGCTATCAAATGCAATCCGCGAAATGGATGCGTTCGTGTCGGTAGCCAGTCCAGGGAGTCGAAATATTTGCGACTCGGTATATTTGGGCGACCTGCTTGTAACCAGTTATTCGCGCTTCAGCCGCAACCACAACTTTGGCTCGATGATAGGCAAAGGGTATTCGGTAAAAGCTGCCATGATGGAAATGGAAATGGTGGCTGAGGGTTATTATGGAACAAAGTGTATCTATGAAGTGAACCGTGAGCTGAAAGTGCCGATGCCTATACTCGATGGCATGTATGAGATACTCTATAATTATCGTCCGGCAACGAAGATGATAATGGAAATGGCTGCTACGTTCCACTAAAGGTATATGAATTTTGCCTTTGTGGCATCAATGATTATAATAAAAATGGAGTCGGCAATTTCACGGTTGCCGACTCCATTTGTTGTAATTGGATAGGTGATGTGGTTATTCGACGGTGATGCGCACGTGTGCCTTGGGATAACGCAGCACAAGGCAGCTGGCCTCGGTGAGCACTAAAGCGTCGGTGTTGCGTACACCTGCACTTTTCAAGTCGATGGCTTCTGTGCCAAATGGCAAGTGGCTATACTTCTGCAAATAGGCAGGGTCGATAATCATGCCACTCGATTCCATTCCGCACTCATCGAACACCTCGGATAGCAATACATACAGGCGACCAAACTTGCTATTGATTTCGGTAAAGTCTATACCCCATTTCGTAACGGTGTCCTTGGCGTTCACCACCTTGGTGTAATCAATCTTGTTGATAGCCTCAATAAGAGCTGAGCCACCTATCAGCACCTTGCGTTTTGAGCCTGCATTGCCTGTGAATGCCACGCGCATCATGCTGATTAGCGTGTCTTGGTCGAACGTGTCGGGGGTATATGCAAAATCCTTTCCAGCCTGGTACCATATTCCCTCGGTGAGCATTACGTTTTCTTTTTTGCGGTAATCGTAAAGTTGGCTCTTTGTCCCAAACAGGAAACTCTTTTCCATGCCGAGCCTCATGTCATATATTGCTGCTTCTTCCTGGTCGCTTAGAGTCCAGTCCACTTCCTTGCCGGCTATTTTGAGCAATGTGCTTTGCTCTACTTGCATCTTGAAGATTTGGCAATAATTTTGCGATTTTTGTGGTAGCGATTCAAATTGCGGTGTTTGCACGTCAAGCTCGGTGGCTGCACGGCCCATTCTTATTATTGGGGTCTTGGCAGGCAAGGCCGGGACGCAGTTCAATGTTGTGCCTATAAGTGAGCCGTTCACTGCCATTACCGTTACTCCAGTATCGTCTTTTGCAACCACATAAAGCACGAGGCTTTTCCCCGACTTTGTTGTGCCATCGGCTTCGTAACCGTCAACGTCGGGCAACATAAGCGTGTCGCTCACTGCGAGCATGTCGTCGTTGTCGGTTTTTATGGTTACACGCTGGGCTTCCACACCTTCTTTCGATGGCGTGTAGGTTGCTGCAAGTGCACACGTGGTGGGTTTCGTATCTACAGTGTAGTAGTCCACTATCATGCTCTTGGAGTGCCGTGGGTGGGCATACCGCGAGATTTGGTCAATTGGGGTCGCCATTGGGCGTATTTTCACTATGTGGCGATCTATTTCATTTAGCAGCAAGTCGTTGCTGTTTTGGCGCACGGTGTCGGTGGTCAATGGCCCGTCCACCACATGTGTGCCGCCATCGGTTCCTGCGACAACTGCGGCAAGGGCCATCATTGCCCCATCGCCATTGTCACACCCTGTTATGAGCAGCACAATTGAGGCGATTATGCACGATACCAATAATATGGTGCCATAGTTTTCTTTGATTGCCTGCCACACGCATCGCAGCGTGGCAACAGATTTCTGATTGTTTTCCATGATGTTGATATTGTTATGTTAAAGGTTAAGTGTCGGTGTTGTGCGGCGGCGCAAGGTTTCTATTGCCGAGTTGCGCCCTCTGATGTAGCCTTGTTCTTCGGCAGCACTTACATCGTTGTCGTGGTTGACTGCTCGCAACAATATTTGTATGGCTGCATCGCTCCATCCACCCATGACGGTGTGCCCTTGTTGCTCTACTTGCCTCGCTGTAGCCTCGTCGATGTTAAATCGTGAAGCCACATCGGCGGGCATCTCTGATGGCGGTTGCGGGAAATTGCGCCTTGCTGCGTTGGAAACTTCCTCGCCGGCAAGCAGGTCGCCTATGAAGCGGCACAGCCGTGGGTCGGCAATGGCAATTGACACTAATGGGTTTTCGGCCCAACGGGCAAACTGCGCTGCAAAATCTTCGGTCTGTTTATATATGGCGTTATCGTTGTTTGTTGTTTCTTTGTCGGCAACACTTGGTTGCTCGGCGGTCATCTCTATTTGTTCATCTATGTTTTCCATGGTAATAATTTTTTAATGTTCACATTGCAAAGTTACTCCAACACTGCCCCTGACACTACAACCAAAAATTACACAATCCGTCCCGACATTTTCGGCTCTCGGTTACAAATTGTAATTAGTTCTATAATGTCGTAAACCGCTATTTTTTATCGAGGAAATACCTAATTAATTGCGTATAATAAGGTTCTATAATATATTTAAACTGTTTTTTGTCCTTAAATTTGTGTTTTTTGTAAAATGTCACTATGTTTGTATTTATATAGGAGAGAAACTAATGTATCTATTACTAAAATTCAAACAACATGAAAAAAACTTTAACATGCCTTGTATCAATCGCTTTAGCGTTATCTTCTCGTCACAACAAGAGTAATTATCATGGTATTAACATTGCACCTACAAGTTCGGGGAAAATAATTGACCGTATTGATATTTATGGTATAGTTCCTAACAATTAAAATTGTAAGTTATGAAACGAATCTTGACTTTTGTTCTGATTTTAGTAGCAGGGCTATCAGTTGCTATGGCACAGCGCAGCAATCATTTTACTGTTGACTTAAATTTCAACAAGACTATTAAAGGAGATGAATATGTTAAAAAACAGCTTGATGCTTGGGGTATATCGGCAACGGGTGGTTACAGATTTTATTTAATAAAGGGATTTTATATAACTCCAGAGGTGTCGCTTTATTATGAGAACCATAAGCATGAACATGTAAGAAATTTAGGGCAAATTATTGTAGGGGGGCGTGAATGACAATCTTGACGATGTTGACGACCGCGACAGGACGAGCGAAGTTGGTATAGGGCTTGGCGGAATGCTTGGTTATAATCTTATGTGTGATGATGTCAGGAGTATCGACATATTCACAGGGCCATACTTTGATTGCGCATTCGTGCAAAAAGACGACTTGATAAACCACCCATCGTTCAAGTGGCGTTTTGGTGCAGCGTTTTCTTTCTCTCGGTTTTATGTCAAAGGGTCGTTCGACTTGGCATTGACAAATCTCATGGACGGCGTAGGCGAAGCCAATGCATTCAATGTGGGCATTGGTTACCATTTCTAATCAATGGGGTGTGTCGAATTAAGATAAATACAGCAATTGCACTATAATTTAACTCAAATTGAGCATTGAAAATTATGTAATAACGACACAGCCATTAAATTGGTTAATACAGTTATAAGCCCCTCCAGGGCAATTCTACATCGTCAAATGAAGTTGTTGTAACTTATAAATCGTAAGTAAAATTGCTGTATTTATCTAAATTAGCACACCCTATCGCCGTTTTATATGGCATAAAAAATGGGAAGTGGGCAAATTCACATCTGCGCCACTTCCCGACCCACAGTTTTTGTTAGTTTATATTCTTTCCTTGAGAAAAATCTTTAGATAATTCACACTACTTGCCTTTCCGCTCGCAATAACGGCGGCATTGTCCGCATATATCATATCCCAGCATAGCCCCGATGATAAAATCTTCCTCGGGTGTGAGTTTGTTGAGTGGGCGTGTTACCATTAGCCTGATGGCATTTATACACTCCTTGCGTCCAAAAAACAGGTTAATCTTGTCATCGCCGACAGGCTGGATTACGTAATTGATTTTACGGCTGCGCAATCGGTTTGTCGTGAACTCGGCATACTTCTTGTCGGCTGTGAAAAGCACCATTTGGCGCACACCTTTGCTAAACTCATAAATGTGGTTTAGGAATACCTGCACCACTTCGGGGTTCATATTTGTTGCTGTAGATGGCATAAGAGCGATAGTGGTAAGTGTGTGAATAATATATTTACAAGCTGTCTTTTATAGAGTCGATCCAGGCATCGATGCGAGCTTCGGTCATGTCGCCCTCGTTGACATCATCAAGTGCGAGTCCCACAAAATGACCATCGACAACGGCTGTCGAGTCGTCATAGGTATAACCATCGGTAGGCACTTGTCCTATGATGTTGCACCCTGTGCCTTGTAGCTCTCGGTATATCTCGCCCATTCCGTCGCAATAGGTATCGCTGTAGGATTGCGAGTCGCCGCAACCGAACAAGGCCACCGTTTTTCCTGCAAGGTTGGCATTTTTTATCTCCTTTATACCGCTGTACCAGTCGTCCTGCATGTCGCCGGCACCCCACGTGGAAGTTCCCAGCAACAGATTGTCATATACGTTTACCTGTGCGGCAGTCACTTTTGCCACATCGAGTATGTCGCTCACGCCGAGTTTGTTTGCAATAGTTTCGGCGATGCTTTGGCAAGTCCCGGTAGATGAGCCGTAAATTATTACAGTTTTCTTCATTTATGTATAGGTTTTATGGTTACTAATACGATGGCAAAGTAAATCAAAAATATGAGTACCCGAAATCCCCAAAAATGAGTATTTTCACCATTTTGCCTCCCTAATAAATAGGGATAAAAGGGGTTATATACAAGTGGCTTCGGAGATACCATACACCAATAGCTGTGGTGCGGTATCTCCGAAGCCATGTTCTATAGAGGTCAACTTACCTGCTGGTTTTATTCGTTATCGCTTACTTTGCCAGCTGGTTAAGCAATGTAGTTTTAGAGTTGTGTGACAGGTCACTTAACTTTCCATTCAAAACCGTCCTTGGTATCTTTCACATCGAAACCTATTTCAGACAGGCGGTTGCGTATAAGGTCGCTTGTTGCCCAGTCTTTGCGGCCCTTGGCATCCTTGCGTATTTCGAGCAGCAAATCCACAGCTTGTTCATAAGGCCGCAAGTTTACACTGCCACTCTCGCGTTCGTCGTATATGCCTAATATGTCGAACAGGAATGTCTTGAACGTTGCTTTCAACTGTTCCAAGTCGGCTGCCGATATTGTGGCTTTGCCGTCGTTCACCAAGTTTATGGCGCGGCAAGCCTCAAACAGGTGTGCAATCACCACTGGCGTGTTCAGGTCGTCGTTCATTGCTTCGTGGCACTTACGGTCGAGGTCGGCAACATTCACTGTCGATGTTTCCGATGGTTTCAGCTCGTTGAGCCGCTTCCAGCCATCGAGCATTCGTTCATAGGCTTTTTGTGCAGCTTGCAATGCTTCGTTCGAGAAATCCACAGTTCCTCCATAGTGTGCTTGCAAAATGAAGAAGCGTATGGTCATCGGCGAATAAGGCTGTGAAAGCATGTCTTTGCGGCTACCAGTGAAAAACTCGTCGAGTGTGATGAAATTGCCCAACGACTTGCCCATTTTCTGCCCATTGATGGTAATCATGTTGTTGTGCATCCAGTAGCGCACGGCATCATGCCCCGAATGTGCAACTGATTGGGCTATCTCGCACTCATGGTGTGGGAATATCAAGTCCATGCCACCACCATGTATGTCGAATGTTTCGCCGAGGTATTTTTGTCCCATCGTCGAGCATTCAAGGTGCCACCCGGGAAATCCCTCGCTCCATGGCGAAGGCCAGTGCATAATGTGTTCGGGTGCAGCTTTCTTCCACAGTGCAAAGTCGGCTGGGTTATGCTTTTCTTGCTGCCCGTCGAGTTGGCGTGTGGCACTGAACAATTCATCGATATTGCGTCCCGACAACTTTCCATAGTGGAAATCGCGGTTATACTTTGGCACATCGAAGTAAACCGATCCGTTGCTTTCATAGGCATATCCGTGAGCAAGTATTTCCTTGATATACTCTATTTGCTCGATTATGTGCCCCGAAGCAAATGGCTCAATACTTGGTGGCAGCACATTAAGCTTTTCCATGGCCTTGTGGTAACGATTGACGTAGTATTGTACCACTTCCATCGGTTCCAATTTTTCAAGGCGGGCTTTTTTGGCCACTTTGTCCTCACCGTCATCGGCATCATGTTCAAGGTGTCCTACATCGGTGATATTACGCACGTAGCGCACCTTGTAACCCAAGTGGCGCAAATAGCGGAAAAGTATGTCGAATGTGATGGCTGGGCGGGCGTGTCCCAAGTGTGCATCGCCATACACCGTCGGGCCGCACACATACATTCCCACGAATGGTTCGTGTAGCGGGACGAATTGTTCCTTGCGCCGTGTGAGTGTGTTATATATATATAATGGGTGTTCCATGCGAGTGATGTTTATGCTTGTCCGTTTGGACCGATAAATGGAGGTACGTTTCCACCTTGGTTCCCAGGAACTTTGGGTACGATTGGGCCGAATGTCTTTTCATATTTGTTGATGTTGTCTTGCAGGGCAAACAACAGTTGTTTGGCATTCTCCGGAGTCATGATTATGCGGCTTTGCACCTTTGCTTGCGGCGCATTGGGAGTAAGGCATATCATATCGAAGAAAAACTCGGCTGGCCCGTGGCTGATTACTGCAAGGTTGGCATACTTTCCTTGAGCCACTTCGGGCGAAATCTCAATCTTAATCTCTTTTTTTTCTTGTGACATAATGTTATTTTTAATTTGTTTTTATAAAATCATAATATTGGTGGTCGGGGTATGTGACATCATTCAAATGCACACGTACTACCCTACAAGATTGCAAATTCCATACCGAACTAATGTTGAACGACATGTAGCACCGTCGCCAAAAGTAGGCTTGTGCGCCCATCATGTTGTGTGACAGGTAACAATGTACTGTGTCTTGGTGCCATGTGTCATAGTCCATCACTAACGCCAGAAGTCGCACGTTGTCGGTATATTTCACGCGGCAATACATGTTGATATATTCGCCTGTACGCCAAATGCTGTTGAGCCTTATCGAATCCATTGCCAGTGACTCTATATTGTGGGTGTAGCGCAGCGAGTCGGTTATTGCCTGCGTGAAGCCTCTGACGGTGATGTTGAGCGAATTGTAGTTATTGCGGCTGTCAACCACATAATTGAGCAGCCCGCGGTCGCCGACGGCTATGTCGGAGGACGAAGCGCTTGCCGATGCCGATGCCGATGCCGAAGGGTCGATGAGTGTCGTGGCTGGGTTGTCGTTGGCCGGGTAATTGATATATATGTCACTGCCCGAGGTTTTGTCACGTCCCATGTATGTGACCATGTCGTAGCGGAAATCTCCATAATGGTAGTAATCATCGTCACTACAGGCTGTGATGGCGACAGCAATGAGTGCAAGCAATATGTGGATTGTGGCTTTCATTATGCTTTATTGTTGATTATTTTCCCATCATCTATGTGGATTATTCGGTCGGCACCACGGGTAAGCATCTCGTCGTGCGTGACAATGACAAATGTCTGCTGTAACTCGTCGCGCAACCTGTAGAACAGGTTGTGCAACTCTGCCTTGTTTTCGCTGTCGAGGCTTCCCGACGGTTCGTCGGCAAATACCACGGTTGGGTGGTTGACAAGAGCACGTGCAACTGCCACTCGCTGCCTTTCACCGCCCGACAATTGTTCGGGTTTATGTTCAATGCGGTCGGTCAATCCCATGAAGTCGAGCAATTCCATGGCACGGCGATGCGCGTCACTTTGTTTGTCGCCGCCTATGAGTGCCGGCATCATAACGTTTTCCAAGGCTGTGAACTCGGGAAGCAACTGGTGGAACTGGAACACGAAACCGATGTTGCGGTTGCGGAAGTGGGCCAAATCGCGCTCTTTGAGTTTCAACACATTTTGCCCGTCATATTCTACCGTCCCGCTGTTGGGTGCATCGAGTGTGCCTAAGATTTGCAGCAATGTCGTCTTGCCTGCACCGCTGCGCCCTACTATCGACACAATCTCTTTGCGCCCGATGCTAAGCGACACATCACGCAGCACGTGCAATTGCCCATAATATTTGTTTATTGCTTTTGCTTCAATCATTTGCTTGTCTTAATTGGTTTATCACGTATGCGGCAAGCATGCAACCAAAAATGCACGGCAGGTAGCTCACCGTACCGTAGCTCGACCGCTTGCCAGGCATCTCATCGGTATATGTCAGTGATGATTCAATCGGCTGCTCTACGCTCCACACCACCGTCAAGCCTTTGCCAAAGCCATCTTTACGTAACCTTGTGCGGATTACGCGTGCAAGTCCGTCGTTATAAGTCTGCGAAATGTCGGCATATCTCACCGCTGTAGGGTCGATGCGTCCGCCGGCTCCCATCGAAGAGATTATGTTGATGCCACTGTTTAAGCAATGCTCTATTAATGCCACCTTGGGAGCTATCGAGTCGATAGCGTCAATCACGAAATCGGGCTTTTTATCACCAAGCACTTGGGCTATCGTGTCGGGTGTTATAAACATTTTCAATGAGTCAATGTGTGCCTCGGGGTTGATGTCGGCTATGCGATGTTGCATTACTGCCACTTTGTCAAGTCCAATTGTCGAGTGCAAAGCAGGAAGTTGGCGGTTGATGTTGCTTACACTTACCGTGTCGCCATCGACAATTGTAATATGTCCCACGCCGGCACGGGCTACCATTTCGGCAGCATACGCCCCCACTCCACCTACGCCCACTATCACCACATGGGCATCGGCAAGAGCCTCGGCGGCTTGTTGCCCTATCAGCAAGTATGTACGTTCGGCCCAGTCTTGCATCTGCGAGTCTTCTTGTTTACAATCCACGAAGTTACAAAAATTCTGCGACAACGACACCCGCAGCACTCATAATCTTGTTAAAACCATAGCCAACGCCTGTGTCACTCCCTGACGACAAATGCCCGATACTGTGCGAAAACGCAATTTTTTTATCAACTTTCGCACAGTATCGGGCATTTATTAGCAAAATAAGTCGTCCAAAACTACATTAGCTTGTATTGCATCGGAATACATTCCTTGTGTAAGACCAAATGTTGTGACCATCGTTGGTACTATACCATACCGCGTCTGGGTAGCTTGCTTGAAAGCATCGACTCTTCTACCTATTTTCAGATATTCCTCTTTTGTCAGATTGTATTCGGTTTCGCTATATTTTATTTCGCATAGGTTAATCATTTTGTCGGCACGTTCTATCAATAAATCAATTTGCACAGCTGGCGCGGTGTCATCTTTTGTACGCCACGAATAAGATTCGGTTAACACGCTTTCTATACCCAGTGCTTTTTTTACATTAGCTATATGAGCCATAACTACACGTTCGTATGCAAGTCCGAGCCAAGTATTTACAATTGGCGTACCTTGCATCTGTGTCCAATAATGGATGGCTTTTGTCGTAGTTTTTTTCAAGAAAGAGTGATAAAATAGTGTGTAGAAATCGGCTAATACATAAATACCTGAATTAGCTTTTATTTTTTTGTCCCTGACTGGGTTATACCTGATAAAATCACAATATATCAGGTCATTCAGAATATTTCCTAATCGACCGTTATTGTCGGTATTAAGTTTGCGGCTTATTTCATCGCGGGTTAGTCCTTGTGGTTTTGCAGCGAGCAGGTCTATTATTTTCAAGTATGGGTCGGGATTACGGAATAATGAGCCAAACAAGCGGTGATATTCCTTTTGAAACTCTCCATTTTCGGAGAAGAATAAGCGGTCAATGCCTTGTGCTGGACTTTCGCCAATATTAAACAAGCTTAAGTAATATGGTACTCCACCGACTGCCATATAAGTATGCAGAATGCCCAAACGCGACCATAGGAAACCTCGTGATTTGAAATATTCTTCTGTTTCTCCTAAAGTAAAAGGCTTCAAGGCTATTTCGTGTGTTACACGATTGTGTAGCCCACCATGGTTGTCGATGATGTTGCGTACCATCCATGAAGTGGCCGACCCGCATACAATCAACTTAAATTGCGGTTGCCATGCAGCCCAACTATTCCAAAAGTGGCTTAGCGCATGTACAAATCCCGATTTGGGCGTGTCGAAACACGGCAACTCGTCGATAAACACAATGCATGGTTCATTAACCTTGCCTTTGAGAATCTCACGCAATGCAAAAAATGCTTCGAGCCATGTGCGAGGTTTTGTCCCAGTATAGCCATATTGCTTGAGGGCTTCATGGAACACTGTCATCTGTTCGTTTTTGCGTCCTTCTATAATACCTGTAACGTCAAAAGAGAACTGGTTGCTTAAATGTTGCCGTATTAAAAATGTCTTACCCACTCTTCGGCGACCATACACTGCTATAAATTCAGCCCTATCCGAAGCCATATATTGCTCCAGCATACGTATTTCTCTCTGTCGCCCTATTAATTTTTCCATTGCGATGCTTTTTGGCAAATATACTGTTTTTATAGTTAAAAATACCCGATACTGTGCGAAAGTTGATAAAAAAATCGCGTTTTCGCACAGTATCGGGCATTTAGTGGGTGGGATATGGTTATTCCATCGGTTTCAGATGGAATTTAACACCATGGTCGAGAAATTTTTCGAGCACATCTTGGAATGTTTTATCTACATCCGATGGTACCCAATGGAATGCATCTTCATATTCTTCATAAATCATTTCGGGTAGTTCGTTTATTTCAAGCCCGAGTTGCTTGGCAAGATTTGCAGTGTTGTCACTGTCCATGATGGCATACCCATTGTGTAATTCATCTTCATAATCGTAATAACTAAGACATACCACAAGTTGCTTAAAATCATCGATGCCAGCTGAGAGTGTCGCCCATGTATCGAAGTCTTCATGTGAACTGGCAAAACATAGATAATCCACAATCATAATCAGCAAAGTATTTTTATTGACATTCAAAAATAGCAAATTTTTGCGTATGTTTGCAATGTCATGAACGAATTTCACCTTTTCGATACATCAATAACTGATGTGGCATTGCCCGAGCGGCTTAATTCGCCTTTCAACTACACGCCCCATCCGCTTGCCGTCGCGGCAGCCGAGCAGGTGAAGAGGCATGTTGCATCAATACGTCGGTTGAACGATGAACTCGAACAAGGGAAGATGCTCGGTGTGCTTGTCGTAACAACATCAGACGGGCAATGCGGATTTCTTGCCGCATATTCGGGTTCGTTGCAGCAGCCGCATATTGCAAGGCCCTATTTCGTGCCGCCAGTGTTTGACTTGCTTGTTACTGAGGGATATTTCAAGCGTGAAGAAGGGGAAATATCGAAAATAAATGCCGAAATTTCGGCTATCGAAAACGGTTCTCAACTTGCTACGGCTCGTGTTGCCGTCGATCAAACCATCAATGATGCTCAAGCGGCAATAGCCCGATACAAGCAAGTAATGGCTGCCGCCAAAGCGCGGCGCGACGCATTGCGCAATGGTGGTAGTACCGATGTTGAAGTTCTTGCCAGGGAAAGCCAGTATCAGAAAGCCGAGTTGCGGCGGCTGCGCAAGGCTTGGGACGAAAAAATAGAAGCAGCGAAACAAAAAGTGGAGGCAATCAAAGCGCAGATTGAAGAACTAAAGAGTTGTCGCCGACGACGTTCCGAGGCCTTGCAACGATGGATTTTCACACAATTTTCGATGCTTAACGCCTGTGGACAGCGGCGCAATCTGCTTGAAATATTTGCCGACACACCGCAACGTGTGCCACCTGCCGGAGCTGGCGAATGTGCTGCGCCTCGGTTGTTGCAATTTGCATTTATGCATGGGTTGAAACCTATGGCTATTGCCGAATTTTGGTTTGGCCGGTCGCAAAGTGGACTTGTGAGGCACGATGGACAATTCTACACGGCTTGTCGCGGCAAGTGCCTACCCATACTTTCGTTCATGCTGCAAGGCATCGACATGGAAATTGATCCGCCACACACAGCTATTGGCGGGTGTGATGTTGCGCATGTAATTTATGAAGACCAGTGGATTATCGCTGTTGACAAACCAGCTGGTATGCCCACAGTGCCGGGACGCAATTGCGGGCAGTCGTTGCTTGAATGGTTGACCAAGTCGTATCCACAACTCAGCGGCCCCGTGGTGGTACATCGTCTTGACATGGATACCTCGGGTGTTGTGATATTTGCCCGCGACAAGGATACGCACAAGCAACTGCAAGCAATGTTTGCACGGCATGAAGTGCACAAGCGTTATATCGCGATACTTGATGGCCTCATATCGACTGAACAGGGCATTATCGACCTGCCGTTGTGCCCCGATTATGAACACCGTCCGATGCAAATGGTTGACTATAAAAACGGTTATCAAGCCATCACACGTTATGAAGTCGTCAAGCGTTATCCACAGCAATGCAAGACAATGGTGTATTTTTATCCACTCACGGGGCGTACCCATCAATTGCGGCTTCATGCGGCGCACCATGCAGGACTTGATACTCCTATTGTGGGTGACCGCCTTTATGGCAATCACAGCGATGGCGCACGGCTATGCCTCCATGCCGAGATGATTGCATTTAACCACCCATGTAGTGGGCGTTATATTGAGCTTCATGCTCCCCTACCACCAGACTTCGGACGAACGTAACAGATTGCGCAATACGTGCCATAGCAATGCCACAGTGACTACGACCAGGATTGCAATCCCGATAACATCTTTTACAAGGATAATGCCTGGTGTCAATGTTGCAAAGAACAGTCCCCACCCAACAAAACACATGGCAAAACATGCAATATAGATGGCCACTGTGAGCCATGTATAGCTGCGGGCAGGTTTCGGTGGCAGACGGTTCAGCACTTTACGTGTAAACCATTCGTTGTTGTCGGCAGCTTGTGGCGTATGCTTTTTGAGCAACGTGCCCAGTTTTTTATCTACATCATCTTTTTTCATAATCGTTCATCGTTTTCGAGCAGTTGTGCCAATTTTGCTTTGGCTCGGCTCAGGTGTGACTTGATTGTTCCTGACGGCAACCCCGTGATTTCCGAGATTTTGCGTATAGGTAAGTCTTCAATATAAAAGAGAGTCACCACGGCTCGTTGCTGTTCGCTGAGCGACTGCATTGCCCTGTGCACGTCTATTGATGCATCGTTTGCATTGTGGTTGTCGGCGAGCAAGTTGTCGCTTGGATTGTTGTCATCAAAATGTTCCTCGTGGCGTTTGCGCAGGTAAGCATAATATTCATTATATGCTATCCGATATAGCCACGTGCGGAATTTCGACAATCCTTTGAAACTGCGTATTCCCAAGTATGCTTTGATAAATGTTTCTTGTGCAAGGTCGTCGCTCAAGGCATCGTCGCCCATAGTCAGGTTGAGGAAGAAGCGTGTGATGTCGCTACGATAGGCTTCAACTATCTGCCCGAATGCGTCCCTGTTGTCGCCAAGGACGCATCGAGCCAGCAATTTTATTTCTTCAACCTTGTTAAGCATTTATTTTTAGCTTTGGACTGTTTTTATTTATTGTCCTCTTGTTGGTTGACGGTATTGTTGTGAGTAAAAGTCGGTGGTACAGGATTTGCCGTATTGGGCTGTTGTGGCTGTTGTGGTTGTGGCGGCGGTACAGGCATACCACCACGACGAGTCAGGAAGAATGGCAATATCCTCGAAACTCCTATCAGGAATGGTATTACCGACAATGCAGCCATGAAACTCCAGCCGAGGAATGCGAAAACCAATATCAGCCCCAGTCCGACAATTGTGAGCGTGACACCATTGCGAGTTTCGCGGTAGTTGTTGTAGTTGAATATTTGTTGGGCCATATTCATTGACGGTTGTTGCTGGGTTGCATCATTTGTGCCACATTCTGCTTCACCACTTTGCTGGCTGCTTGTATTGTTGCTGCCCGTGTAAAAGCTGTCGGGCAATTGGTAATTGTTTTCAATTGCTTTTTCTATCACCTTCATTCGGCTACGGCGATTGAGGTAATATATTATCAGGCAGCTAATTACAATGAGGAATATCGATCCGAACACTATTGCAGTCAATGATATTGTTTGGATAGTTTCGCGCTGTTCATTTCTGATCTTATAGAGGTAATAGTCGTATTCATCAAGGCCTTCATCCGAATCTTTATCGGAGTAATAGTAGGTTGACGAAGCATATAGCGTGTCGTTCATCTGCCCTGCTAAGTCCTTGTCGAGGTCGGCAGTGATAGTTGTGTCGCCGTTTACCACCACCATCGCCTTGGGTGTTCCTGCTACGCTATCGACCACGATGCTTATGGTGTTTTCGTCGGTCTGCATGGAGATGCTGTTTCCCGAAGACTTGTAAATTCTCAATCCCGAATTGCCCGAAGCTATTGCATACAAAGCAACCAGTGCCGCAAATGCGATTAAAATTGTTCGTTTCATATCTTGTTAGTATTTTATTTAATTTTATTGTCGCCCTACTGCTGGGCGGTTTCTATGCATTAGATGCTACAACGTGATGAAAAGGTTGCAGTTGATGAAGTAAAAAGTATGCAATAGTTCATTCGTGTTGACTGCCCGTTGCAATTGTGGGCAGGTTGACGCATATTTTATAAAACTGTGAATACCCTGCTATTGGCTCGTACAGATTGTGCAACGGTTTGTCGAAATTGGCTGTCGTGGCATTGGCAAGCTGCGGATATATTAGTGTGCAAGGCACCACGTCGGCTTCGCCACGTTCCAACCTTTTAAGCAGCTGGGTGTCGCGCGCGTAACCGGCTAATTGGCGTATGATATAAATGTCGATTTTTTCATCGGCTATGCCAGGAATGTATTTCGTGTCGAGAATCATGCCTTCCGAGCGGCTGATGAAGTCGGGGTAGCCGCTGTTCCCTTTTGGTTGGTACATTATGTCGCCCGGATAGGCTTTGTCTAACAATCCATACACGTAAAGTTCATATAGCAGCGACATATCAATCCAGAATGGTGGCACAGTGGTGGACGTGTCGGTCGTATTATCGATATTGTAGTCATATCGTTTCAAGATGAGTTTTGCCAGGTGCAGGGCATCGTGGTACTCTTTGAAAAGTTTGTTCCGTTTCATGGCCTTGATTTTGGCTGGGCTTATGTTGTCGTCCACTTGCCGCATTGCCAACAGGCAGTTACCGATGATTGATGCCACAGTAGCTGTTGTTTTGTTGTCGCCGCTGTGCGCAAGCACCGACTTCGAGAACAGCAATGCGCGTTTTATAAGCTGGTTCTCGGGGGTGTTTTCCGAAAATTCCTGGAAGTTGCAGAAAAAGCGATCGATGCGCTTGCGGCACGTGTTGGTCTTGTCGTTTTGCTTTATATTGATGCGGCCCTTGATTTTGTTCAGGTTTTCTTCGTTGTCAACATATCCCTTTTTCAACCCTTTTGCAAGCAGTTTTTTGACTATTGCTACAAAATGGAAAATAATCATTGGGCTGAGGATATTTTCAAGTGTATTGCTACGAATAGGTTCGGCATCAAAGTCGATATTGTATATTTTTGAAAACCTGTCGGTTTCCAAGTTGCTGAAAAAGCAAGTCATGAACATTTTCATAAAGTCGATGCCATCCATTTTCGGCTCGACTATCACGGGTATGTGCTGCTGGGTTTGCGTATCTACCCATTGTGCACCGACAATATATGATGCCCGATATTCATAATCACCAGCATTTGTTTCAGTCCATTTTATGAAATATTTGCGTTCTATCTTTGGCGCGTTGCGGTTGAGGCACAAGCCTTCTTTCAACACGATGTCCCACTCGACCGCGCCGTCGAATACTTCGTGTTCCCTCATGACCGTGGTTGTAATTTTTTCCAATTATCGAAGCAGTCGTTGGTTGTAGGTTGGCGTAATATGCCGTCGCGTATATATTCTTTTATCAGTGGGATTACTCCGTACTCCATGTTCATTGCCAACTGCCTGGCATCATCGGCGAGGAAATAGCTGTGTCCCACCATGAGGTCGTCGATGTCGTCGTTGCTGTAATTGTGCTCGGTGATGAACTTCTTCACATCATCAAACAGCGTTTTGGCGGTGCTGGCAATTTCGCTGCCTTGGCTCTCGACAACCTCGATGTCTGACTTTAAGGTTTTAAACACGAAACGCCGTCTGAGGGCATAGTCGAGCGACCCGACGCTGCGGTCGGTGGTGTTCATCGTGCCAATTATGTACAAGTTTTGCGGCACGGTCAACTCCTGTTTCGAGTAAGTGAGTTTTGATGCCAATGGGTGTGCCGCGCCTTTGCGCTTGTCCTTTTCGATGAGGCTTATAAGTTCGCCGAATATCTTCGACACATTGCCTCGGTTTATTTCATCGATAATAAGCACGTATGCCTTGTCGGGGTTGTCATCGGCATTTTTACATATTTGCTTGAAAATGCCATGTTCGATTTTGTATGTGACTGTGTTGTTTTCTGTTACTTGCGGGCGCAACCCTTCCACGAAGTCCTCGTAGTCCATCGACTGGTGGAACGTTACGAAGCACACTTGCCCGCGCTCTTGCAGCTGGGCGTATTCTGCCATGATTTCACCGTGGTCGGTAATGCCATTGCCATTTATAAGTTCAACGGCGATTGCAGCCGTCGTGTATGTTTTTCCTGTTCCAGGAGCACCCTGCAAGATTAAATTCTTGCACGATCTAAGCAGCGATGCAAGTTTGGTAATCTCGGTCATGTCATTTAGTTCTTCAAATTCTTCTATGTCGTCATCGTCGCCGTTCCATTCGCTTTTTTGGGCGTATATGGTTGTGGTGGCAAGTGCTGTGGCGTTTTCGGGGTTCAGGCATTCGGGTTTTAATGCTTTCAACAGGTCGTTTGTGAATTTGTCGCGGTCGTAAGGCTGCCCAGTGTAGTGTTCATATATTTTCTTGCGGTGGTTTTCGCTCAGTATGGGGAAATTGCTTGTAGGGTCTTCCAAGTAAAGGATTAAGTTCCTGATGGCATCGCTCACATTCCCAATTCCGCCCTGCTTGTATTTGAGCAACTGCCTCACCCAGGCATTTTGCCTTATGCCAGCTTGTGCTACTGTGCGCAGGTCGTCATATTTGTTACGGTCTTTCTTCTCCCTTGCTTTGGCATCGCAATAGGCCACAAGGTTGAATATTGTGTTGAGTGCGTTGGCAATTTCTGTGTCGGTGTCCTTGTCTTGCAGCAGTTTGTCATAATCGGTAGCCAGCATTTTGTCAACCAGTTCACTTGGAATATCCATTTGTTTCCAGTCGTTCCAAGCTTGGCGGGCTTTTTCGTAGTAAAATTCGTTGCAGTCCTTTATAGTCATGGTGTATTGTTAATTGTTTGGAATATGATGCATTATTGCAGATAGAGCCGCCATTATATGACGGCTCTACGCTGATGTGTGGCTACTATGATGTGTGTTTAGTAGTTTTCTGCCTTGATTTGGAAGTAGGCTTGCGGGTGTTTGCATACTGGGCACATCATCGGAGCTTTCTTGCCTATTACGATATGTCCGCAGTTAGAGCATTGCCATATTGTGTCGCCGTCTTTTGAGAACACTGTTCCCTCTTCCACATTCTTGAGCAGCTTGCGGTAGCGTTCTTCGTGTTCTTTCTCGATTTTTGCCACACCTTCAAAGAGGGCTGCGATGTCGTTGAATCCTTCTTCGCGTGCTTCTACAGCCATCTTGGCATACATGTCGGTCCATTCATAGTTTTCACCTTCGGCTGCATCGAGCAGGTTTTCGGCTGTTGATGGTATTTCACCACCATGGAGTAGCTTGAACCATATTTTTGCGTGTTCTTTCTCATTGGCTGCTGTTTCTTCAAACAGGGCTGCTATTTGCACGTAGCCGTCTTTTTTTGCTTTAGAGGCATAGTAGGTGTATTTGTTTCGGGCTTGCGATTCGCCGGCAAATGCAGTCCACAAGTTGGCTTCGGTTTTTGTTCCTTTCAGTTCTTTTGCCATAATAATTAGGGATTTTAGTTATTAATAATATATTGTCACTGGCTGCAGTGGCTGCGGCCTTAATATTTTTGCTAAGATAAGAAATAAAATCAAGAAAAACAAGGCTTTTCAGGGTTTACGGGTTGCGAGTTTGCCCATCGCCCTCTATGATATATTTGTAGGTGGTGATTTCCCTCAGTCCCATTGGTCCGCGGGCGTGCAATTTTTGTGTTGAGATGCCTATTTCGGCACCAAAGCCAAATTGTCCGCCATCGGTGAACGATGTGGGCAGATTGGTATATACGCAAGCTGCGTCCACTTCGTGGGTGAACCGTCGGCAGGCCTGTGGGTCTTCGGCCACGATGCTCTCGCTGTGCCGCGACGAGTATTTGGCAATGTATGCAAGGGCCTCGTCGATATCGGCTACGGTTTCGATAGCCATCATGTAGTCCATGTATTCATGTCCACGGTCTTCATCGGTGGCATGTTGCAGTAGCGGGTAGTGTCCGTTGAGGACGGTATATGCTTCGTCATCGGCCCGCACTACTACGTTCTTGCTGGCAAGCTGGCCCACAAGTACAGGAAGGTCGGCAAGGCGGCTACGGTCGATGAGCAAAGCATCGAGTGCGTTGCACACACTCACGCGGCGCGTCTTGGCATTGAAAATGATATTGCAGCCCTTGGCAATGTCGCCGCTACTGTGGAAATAGCAACTGCACACGCCGGCACCTGTTTCTATGACGGGTACTCGCGATGTGTCGCGCACGAAGTTGATAAGGCTCTTTCCTCCGCGAGGAATGATTAGGTCGATAAGCCCTGTGCTGCCCAGCATCTCGGCAGTGGCTTCGTGTGATGGCGGTAACAGCGATACTGTCGCTGTGGGTAGGTTACATTGAGCGAGTGTGTCGCTGATGACGCGCGTTATTGCCTCGTTTGATTGTTGGGCGTCGCTTCCTCCTTTCAACACTACGGCACTTCCACTTTTCAGGCACAGTGCTGTCACATCGAGTGTCACATTTGGGCGGGCTTCATAAATCACGCCTATTACTCCGAAAGGTACTGATACTTTGCTGATGCGCATACCGTTGGGTTGCGTCCATTGATCCAATGTTATGCCTGTGGGCGACGGCAGGGCGGCCACGCTTCGTATGCCATCGGCTATGTCGGCAATGCGCCGTTCGTTGAGCAAAAGACGGTCATACTTTGGGTTGCTCTTGTCCATGCGGGCAAGGTCGGCCCGGTTGGCTGCAAGTATATCTTCGGTGTGGCCGACAGTGTTGTCGGCGAGGCATAGCAGCAGGTTGTTGATTTCTTGCGGCTGCATCAGGTTGAGCTTGCGTGAAGCTTCTCGGGCGGCGATGAGTGTGTCTTTAACCATTGTTTTCCTTTTCGATGTATAGGTAGTTGTAATGAATAAGCGGGCGGTTGCCCTGTTTCCCGGCTTGCATTTCGGCAGTTATGCTGTCGCAGCCGATGCGCCCCAAGGCAAATGCTATTCCCGTGGGTGAAATAATTTTCACGATGTCGTCTTTTTCAAATTCGCCCTCGACACGAGTGACACCTACAGGCAGCAGACTTGCTGCTCGTGTCGATGTGAGAGCCTCGAATGCACCCTGGTTGACGTGTATTGCACCCTTTGCGAAACTGTTGCTGTGGGCTATCCATTTTTTTACGCCCGACACTGGTCGTGTCGATGGTGCGAAAAGTGTGTGTGGAACAGTTGGGTCGCCGTCGATGATTGACTGCAATATCCCTTCACGTTTGCCATTGGCAATATATACGGCAATGCTTTCAGCGGCAGCTTTGCGGGCCGTGTTGAACTTTGAGCTCATGCCACCACGCCCGAGTGACGACCGCGACTGGCAGATGAACGTTTCGGCTTCTGTCGTTTCCTTCTCATCGGGAGCAATCTCTTTTATTACGTTTGAGGCAGGGTCGGATGGGTCGCCATCATACACGCCATCGACATTGCTTAACAGCATCAATGCTTGTGCGCCCATCATCGAGGCTATAAGCCCCGACAATTCATCATTGTCGGTAAACATCAGTTCGGTTACCGATATTGTGTCGTTTTCGTTCACGATGGGTATCACCCCATTGTCGAGCATCACTTCCATGCAATGCTTTTGGTTGAGGTATTGATGGCGGGTTGAGAAATCTTCCTTGGTGGTAAGCACTTGTCCGCACACTATGCCATGTTCACGAAATAGCTCGTAGTAGCGGTTGATGAGTTTGGCTTGCCCTACAGCCGAGAACAACTGGCGTTGTGAAACGGCATCCAAGTGTTGTCGCATCGACTTGTTGCCACGCATCTCGCTGCGTCCCGATGCCACTGCACCCGACGATACCATGATGATTTCAATGCCACGCTTGTGCAGTAGTGCCACTTGGTCAACAATGGCCGACATGCGCGTAATGTCGAGTGTGCCATCGTTACGCGACAGTACGTTGCTGCCTATCTTTACGACAATTCGTTTATAATTATTCATAGCTTGGTGCAAATATATTTTTTGTAACCACTATAAAATCAAGTGTCAGAATGGGAAGAGCATGGGGAGTACTACCACCATTACCACGCCCATGATGATTTGTAGCGGCAAACCCACTTTCACATAGTCCATGAAAGTGTATTGGCCGGCACGCATGACAAGTGCGTTGGGCGGCGTGGAGAATGGCGAGGCGAAGCACATGCTGGCAGCGACGGTGACGGCAAAAAGGAATGGCACCGGGCTAACACCTATCTGTATGGCACTCTGCAACGCGATAGGTGCCATCAGCACAGCCGTGACGGTGTTGCTTATGAACATTGTCATCAGTGAAGTGGTGAAATATACCCCGGCCATAAGGGCGAATGGCCCAAATTCACCCAGTCCGCTGACGAGTGAGCTTGATATTAATTCCGATGTGCCTGTTTTTTCCAATGCCAGCGACATGGGCAACATGGCGGCAAACAGTACGATAGTTTCCCAGTTGATGGTTTTGTAGGCAGCTTCAACGTTGTGGAAGCAACCTGTCAGCACCATCAGTATGCCGGCAATCATCACGGCAGTAACTGGTGCGATGGGAATAAAGTCAAGCACCATCATCGCTACCATAGCCACCATTATGGCTGCGGCCACAGGAGCCTTGTAATCGAGTGTCACCTTTGCTGCTTCTTCAAGCGGCTGTCCCATTACCACCCAGTCTGATGCTTCTTTGCTTAGTCGCCCGATGTCTTTCCATGTTCCTTGCACCAGCAAGACATCACCACTGTGTATGTTTTGCCGTCCCAAGTCGTGCAGTATATATTCCTTTTTACGACGTATTCCCAGCACGTTCAGGTTGTACTTGTCGCGGAAACCAACCTCTTTCACCATTTGGTTGATAATGCCCGAATTTGGAGTAATCAATATTTCGGCAATGCCAATGTCGTAAAATGCAAGTTTGTTGCCGGTTGTGGTTGCTGCCTCCTCGGTAGTGTGCCCGTCCATCAGTTCGAGCGAGCATTCCTTTGAGAAGTGCGTCACAGGTTCGGCTTCGCCCGATACGTAAAGCACGTCGTTGGCGTTAAGCACTGTGTCGGGCGACACGAGTTCTTGTGTGATTGTTTTCAAGAAACGGTGGTGCGACGATGTGCTACGCCTCACTTCGAGTATGTTGAGTCCATATCGGCGGTAAACGTCGAGGCTTGCTATGGTTTGGCCTGCTGTGGTCGAGCCTGATGGTACTCGCAGGCGGAACAGGTTGGTTGCCAATCCATATTCTTTCACCAATTGCCCGAGCGATTTGCCGGCTGGGGTGTCGTCTTCATTTTTGTGCTTCTTCGACAAGTACAGTTTGGTTAACGGCAGCAATACGATTATGCCCACTGCAAGGCACACCAATCCCACAGGCAAGAACGAGAAGAAAGTCAACGCTTCAAATCCTGCCGAGGTGAGTGCATTCTGTATTACGAGGTTGGGTGGCGTACCGATTAGCGTCATCATGCCACCCATGCTGCTGGCAAATGCCATTGGCATCAACAGCCGCCGTGCGCTGCCTCCTGCACTTGCTGCCATGCTCATCACGATGGGCAGCATCAGGGCCACAGTGCCAGTGTTGCTTACAAACGCCCCAATCCCGGCTGTCGCGAGCATTATGAGCAGGAACAGTTTCAGTTCGCTGCGTCCGGCAAGCTTTAGCAGTTTGGAGCTAAGCATCTTGGCAAGCCCTGTCTGTACAATGCCGCCGCCGACCACAAATAGCCCCGCCATCATGATTACAACCGAATTAGAGAACCCCGACAAGGCTTCCTCGGGTGTGAGGATTTGGCAAATGAGTAAACTTACAAGTGCGCATAGCGCAACAACATCGGAACGCAACTTGCCCGACACAAATAGTGCCACGGCAACGACGAGTATAATGATAGTAGCTAACATGTGCGTGGTTTAAAACATCTTTTCAAAGTTAACGAAAAATTTTTGGAATGGGCTTATTTTTGTTGATTATGGGCTTTTATAACGAATTTTGTGCTATTTTTTAATGCTGCTACCACCGAAATTTTGTAACTTGCAACTTGAAATAATTCAATACAAAAAACGATAACAGATGAGATACTTCAAATCGGTAACAGATATTGGCGACCTCAAGGAAGCCGTGCGTGAAGCTATGCAAGTAAAGGCCAACCGTTTTGCCTATAAAAAACTCGGACAGGACAAGACGTTGCTGATGATTTTTTTCAACTCATCACTGCGTACCCGCTTGAGCACACAGAAGGCTGCCATGAATCTTGGAATGAATGTAATAGTTCTCGATGTAAACCAGGGCGCATGGAAGCTCGAAACTGAGCGTGGTGTGATAATGGACGGTGACAAGCCCGAACATCTGCTCGAAGCTATCCCTGTGATGGGTTGCTATTGCGACGTGATAGGTGTGCGTTCGTTCGCACGGTTTGAGAACAAGCAAGACGATTATGAGGAGAAAATTTTCAACCAGTTTGTAAAATATTCTGGTCGGCCTGTGTTTGCCATGGAAACTGCCACTGTGCACCCATTGCAAAGTTTTGCCGACCTTATCACCATCGAGGAGTACAAGACTGTGGAACGCCCGCGCGTGGTACTTACATGGGCCCCTCATCCCAAGGCCTTGCCGCAAGCCGTGCCAAATTCGTTTGCACAGTGGATGAACGCCGCTGGTTATGACTTTGTAATCACTCACCCGCATGGCTATGAGTTGTCAAGTGAGTTCACACAGGGGGCTACCATCGAGTATGACCAAGACAAGGCTTTGGCTGGTGCCGACTTTGTGTATGCCAAAAACTGGTCGGCATACGAAGATCCCAATTATGGCAAAGTGCTATCGACCGACCGCAGTTGGACTATTACAACTGAGAAAATGGCACTTACCAACAATGCACGGTTCATGCACTGCTTGCCTGTGCGTCGCAACATGATTGTGACCGACGATGTGATTGAGAGCGAACGCTCGATTGTTATCCCTGAGGCTGCCAACCGCGAGATTTCGGCACAGGTGGTGCTGAAGCGGATACTTGAAAGCCTGTAACATTTTATACTCACCGACTAATGATGAATGATATGAAAAAAGTATTGATATTAATGTCGCTATTGTTGCCGTTGATAGCCTCGGCCGCCGACTGGGGGGGCATGGAGGTTAAAATGTGGAGCGATGGTGATATTTCGTGGGCCGACTTCAAAGGGGCTGCTCCAAGAGGTGGCGATGCCCCGGTATCGGCATTTGAATGCACGCTTGATGTGAAAAAAGAAAATCTTGGGCATGGGCGCATGTATTTTGCATACGCCTATATGAATGTGTTGCAGTCATACGTTACCGATACTGCTGTTGCCACTCCCACACGGCTGCGTTACCACCAGTTGCAATTTGATGCGCTTGAAGTTGTGCGCCGCCGGTTGCAGAACGAGATAGGCATGGGAATGGACGATGAGCAGGTGAACGAGCGGTTGGCGTTCTATCGCAACGAATATATGGAGCAACTTGCCGACATAGATAGTGAAACAAATTATGGCACTGATGACAGGAAAATAACCGAATTGGAATATTTTACGCAGAAGAATTTGGAACAAACATCAGTGGCCGAATTGCCGCAGTCGGTGCCAAGCAATTGGGGATATGGATTGTCGGTTGGTCTTGGTGGCATTTTCCCTGTGGGTGACATAAGCAATACGTTTGATGGCAATTTCACGTTCAACGCCGGGTTGGTAGGTTCGTATCGCCGTTTGCAACTGCAAGCGACGGTGGCGTATGGTCAGCCTGGGTTTAACAATCGTAATGTATTTGGAGTGTTTGACAGTGAGCATCGGCCATTGGTTGATGTTCTCGACGACAATGCCTCTTTCCTCGATTTTTCAGTGTCGCTTGGTTACAGCGTGGTGAAAACGTCGAGGTTTGCTGTGACACCGCACTTCGGCATGTTCTGGGGTAAATACAAGTGGACTGCAACACACCTCAAGTGGGAACTCGATGAAGAAACTAATGAATACGTAAGTCGCGTCAACGGCACTGAAACGCAGAAGTTCCACGACTTGAACTGGATGGCAGGTATCGATTTTGATATATTGCTGCACACGGCTCGCAGTAATGGCGATTTTTGGTTTGGCCGCCGCGAGCAGCTATCGTCGTCGTTGCGCATCACCCCATACGTAGCACATGCCGTGTATAACAAGGAAAACCCTTCAGTCAAAGGCTATTACGTAGGTATCACAGTTTCATATTTCGGTCTTGCCCGCGCCCTGAAGCTCCGCTAATCCGCACAAAGGTTGCATGATAAACAACAGCAGAATAAATGTGTAATTAGCTGTATTTATTTTAACATCGAAGGTGTGTCAGAATTAGATATATAAGAATGCACTACTTACAAAATGTAAGTTACAGTGATTGCACTATATTCAACCCAAATTTGCCTTTGAAAATCTTTACAGAATGTGTGTGATAACGACACAGTAATTAGATTGGTTAATACAGCTATAAGCCCTGAAAGGGCTACACCATGCTTAACCAGCTGGTGGAGTGAGCGATAGCGAACGTAACCTGCGGGAAGACTGATATATACACTAAGCGACTTCGGAGATGCCGCACTCGGGTAGCAACAACGTGCGGCATCTCCGAAGCCGTATTCATGGGGTGACAAATACCGCAGGTTGCGTTCGCTATCGCTCACTCCACCCGCGGATAAGCAAAGTTTTGCCCCTTCAGGGCAATTCTACATTGTCAAATGAAGATGTTGTAACTTATAAATCGTAAGTATAGTTGCCGTATTTATCTAATTCGGCACACCCTCATTTTTTATTGGCGTCCGCTATTTGCCAAGTACATTGATATCATGATTATATTGTAGCCATAAAACCCAATATTGAGGTATAGTTATACATTATGGCTTGTCAAGTGGAACGTAGGGGTGCACTGCTCCCGTGTATCACATTTTTTATTTTTGAGTTTTGATTTCTATTGTTATTGAGGTTATTTTGCTGGCATTTAGTTGTTCGATTTTTTCTTGTGGAAGTTCCACAGTCAGTTGATGCGATTCGCTTTCGGGATAGTAATATTGCAGGAAGTCATGGTCAAGGATTTGCGAGATGCGTAGCAGACGGTCGGTGTCGATGCTCTTGCTGCGCACGAGATGATAAATCGTGGTACGGTCGCAATGCAGCAATCTGGCAAATTGTGCATACGTTATCCCTCGTTTTCCGAGTGTATAGTCTATTAACCGTCCTATGTGTACATTATGTTTCAGTCCTTTCATAATAAAAGTGTGGAGGTAGATGAGTTTATCAGACTGAGGCCCTGGTAATGCCCAAACACAATAAACACCGCTCCACACTTGCACTGTATGCAATCGCCTCACTCATAGTATGAGCTGCGGTGCAAATTCACATACGGTTACAAGCAGTCAGCAGCTATGCCCATTGTGTTTTGAAATTTACCAGATTTCAGCCTGTGGGATAGTTAACTGTCAAGTAAATGGCGCATTTCTCTTCGCCACCACAAAGTTACTAATAGCCTTGTTAATAACCAAAATAATAGCTTCGTAATTGTTGAAAATATCCACGGTTTGTTTCCGTTATTCCACGGTTAATTGTTTGATATGCAATGTGATGAATATAATTTTGTGTTGAACTAAAAATCAAAGGTATTATGAAACAGTTTAAATTTGTACAATGCTTGTTGATGCTATTGGTATCGATGAGTGCGAGTGCACAGTGGTTTACGTTCTCGGGTGGGCACAAGTATTATCATTTGCGCGACCGTTGCGTCAATACAATCAATATCGAGGTTGAAACTGTCAATAACGTAGGTACGAGTTTTATGATAAATGCCCAGTTTGGGCGCGACTTCATCAATATCAGTCCGCTTTCATTCTTGGCTGGTACTGGTATTGCAATCAACAATAACAAGATGATAAGGAAAGTGAAGGAGATTTCGCAACGCTATGGTATAAGTATGGAGCAAGCCTACAGGAGGTATAAAAGTTCATACGAATATACTAATCTTAGGGACCAAAACAAGTGGGCTGTTCTGCTTGCCTTGGTTGGACCGACACGATTTACAATCCCGGTAGGCGAATACTTTTACATGGGGCCTTCATGGAGTTTGTGTGACTTTACCAAGATTTATGACCGTAAATGGGAAGTGACGGGATATGTTGGTGCAAGAATTGACTATTGCCCTATACCACAGATGATAATTGGTGCTTATGGTGAATACCGCTATGGGTGGCATAGGCACTCTCCATACAAAGGTTATGCATTGGGAATTTCAATCGGTTACAGAGTAGGTGACATATTTGATTAATTTACTAAATAACAGAAGATTATGAAAAAGCTGATTATTTCAATTATGGTAGCATTGCTGTCATTCACATCAACGATGTTTGCTCAAGTAACTTATGACCAGTGGTTAAGGGATCAGAACCTAACACAGACCGAAGGACAAAAAGCACAGGTTAGGCAGTTGTACGACGAATACGTAAGGCAAACAAAAAATTTTGAACGTATAGCGCTTATACAGGCGAAGATTGCATCTGTGCAGGGGCAGCTGCGAGATCTGCAAAGTCAAAGTCAATCTGATGATGTGCAAGGCCAAATCAACGCATTGCAAAAACAGTTAAGGCGGCTGGAAGCTCAAAAGCGCGAACTTGAGAGGTTATTGTAGTAAACTATGAAGCGAATTTTAGTGGGTATATTGTTGATGGCATTTGTCGTGGTGCAGGTTTATGCCGACAATAGCCACACCATTGAACGCCTTGAACAGCAAATATCCGACACTGAGGCCGAAATTGCCCGATTGCAAGCCTTGCTTGATGCCCGTAACAGAGCTGGTGAGCAGACCGTCAGCGTATATACCGAGAATGTGGTGGATATACGTAATCCGCTTAGTCAAACTGAATTTGTGGACTTCTGCAACCAAAATGTGCCATCACAAGCCGAGGTTGCCGAATTGCTCAAAAAAGGTTATGACTGCCGTATTGTTACGCAATGTGCAGTGGAAAACGGTGTGGCCGTCAACCGTGTGTTTGTTGGTTGTTTGCAATCATCGCCATCATTGGTGCAAGCCAGTGATAAAACCGCTGATATGCAGCAGTTGCTCAGGCGTAAAAGAAACACCCTTGAAATGTGGGAAAATGTTTTAGTTGCATTGGATGGTGAACTTAGCTATAATACGGTTGATATTGTTGACCAGATGCAACAAGTTTTCCGCAAACAGGTGAATATTCCGCCAGTGGCAGAGCCTTTGGTCGATAAAGCCTTTGAAAAGGCACAGGAACGGCTGCGCCAATACATGAATGTCACCGATGCACCTATCGAGAATGAAATTGCCGATATTACCGATGAATTAATCGGTGCGATTGAGCAAATTCCTGGCTTGGATAAGGTTAGCAAGCATTATTTGTACCAGATTTTCAAAAACTCGCCGCAAATAGGTAAAACATTGGGTGATGCTGGTGCGTTGGTCAGCATATACTTCCAAAAGCGGGATGTCGAGCGGCAGATTGCCAAGTACAAGCAAGAAATTGCCGAGCTTGAACGCCTCCATTGATTCCATATTCCGATCAACTTCATGTGTAGCGTAGGGCGATAATATCGTGTATTCTGTGATAAGTAACAACCTTGTTAGTAATAATGTTATTACTAACAAGGTTGTTACTTATGTGAATAGTATGTGTATCAGTTGAATAGATATGCCGATTTGATGAAAAAATCACATTGATTTTTTTCTTTTTCTATTGCTTTACACTATCTTTGCTTGCATATAAGAATAATGTTATGATAAACAAACCTTTTATATTTGGTGTAGCTGCATCGGGCGACAACTTTACCGATAGGGAAAAAGAAACTGAACGCTTATTGCAAAATTTTCGCCACGGCATAAATACGGTATTGATTTCTCCGCGTCGTTGGGGCAAAACCTCGTTGGTGCGGAAAGTGTGCGGATTGGTGCAAACCGACCAAATAAAGGTTGTATATCTCGATATTTTTTCTTGCCGCAGCGACAAGGATTTTTATGATGCGTTTGCAGCAGCAGTGTTGAAACAAACATCGTCGAAGATAGACGAATGGCTTGAAAACACCAAGTTGTTTCTTTCGCGCATAAGTCCTAAAATATCATTGGGAGTTGATCCGATGACCGATTTCTCGGTATCATTTGAAATGAAATCGAAAAGCAGCGATATTGATGAGATATTGCAGCTCCCCGAAAAAATCGCGCAGAAAAAAGGCTGCAGCATCGTTGTTTGTATTAATGAGTTTCAACAGATTGCTGAATTTAAGGATTCTAAAATGTTTCAAAAAAAGTTGCGTTCGGTGTGGCAATTGCAAAAATCAGTGTCTTATTGCTTGTTTGGAAGCAAGAAGCATTTAATGAACGAACTTTTCGAGAAAAAAAGTTTGCCGTTTTATAAATTTGGAGATGCCATATATCTACAGAAAATAGTCACACATGATTGGGTAGAGTATATATGCCGCCAGTTTGAAGCAACTGGCAAGCATATTTCAAGCAGTCTGGCCGAGGAAATATGCTTAACGGTGGAAAATCATTCTTCCTACGTGCAACAGTTGGCTTGGTTGGTGTGGATACATACCGACAATGTGGCTACTCGCCAGGACTTCGACATGGCTTACCAAGATATTATCGACCAAAACACTCCACTTTTTGAAAAGCAGACCGAGAGCCTGACGACAAACCAGATGAATTTCTTGAGGGCTGTACTGGATGGGGTCAGCAGCGAGTTCACAACGCAGGAAGTTTTGAATAAGTACCACCTTGGCTCGTCGGCCAACGTGAGTGCCATAAAACGAGCTTTGGTAAAGAAAGAACTGATAGAAATTGAAAGACGCCAAGTGGTTATTTCCGACCCAGTGTTAAAAGTGTGGCTAAAACGTGAGTTGGGTGCGTAAAGCAATGTTGGACTGTGTTTTGTTCATTTTCAATTAGGTTGCACACAGCCAATCATTGTCATATATGACGCACTGTTCGTGAATCAGCGCCAGCTACCAATTAAAATGCAATGTTATTGCGATTATTCGGCTTGGGTGTCGGTGGTCGATGACTGTTCGCCACTGTCTTCGTCGCTGTTGTTTTTTATCACCAGCAGCTTATCGACGCGACCGTGGTCGGTGTCCATTATTTCAAAGTCGAGGTTGCGGTAGGTGAATTTGTCGCCAGCTTTAGGCACACCTCCTATGAGGAACATGGCCATGCCGCTGAGCGTTGTGAAGTCTTCTTCCTTGAGGTCGTCGAAGTCGTTGATGCCCATCGTGTCCATGAAGTCTTCAAGGTTCATCGAGCCATCAACGAGCAATGAGCCGTCCTGGCGTTCTACGATTTCCTCTTCGGCCACTTCGTTTTCCTCGTATATGTCGCCAAAGATACTTTCCGACAAGTCGTGCAGCGTGATTATGCCCTCGGTGTTGCCAAATTCATTGATTACCACGCCGAATTTGTTTTTTGTCTGCTTGAACACTTCGAGCACCTTCTTGGCCGAAAGGCTCTCGGGTACCAACTGTGCCGGGTGGGCAATTTGGCGCAGGTCGAAACTTTCGCCGCTGCCCATCATCAATATGATATCTTTCACCGACACCACGCCTACAATTTGGTCAAGGTCTTCTTCCACAAGCAGGTATTTGCTGAAGTGTTCTTGCTTTATTATTTCAAGCACTTCTTCGGGTGTGTCGGTGACGTGCATGGCTATCACATCGTGGCGCGGAGTCATCAGGTCGTTGGCTCGCTTGTCGGAGAATCGGAACACATCACGCAGCATCTCGTTTTCTTCCTGGTCGATTACGCCTTGTTCGGAGCTTTGGTTGAGTATCATCTTCAACTCGTCCTGTGTCATTTGCCTCTCTTCGGGCTTCAAGCCGATTATCTTGTTGAGCAACTTGGTAGATATGCTCAACAAGCATACAAACGGGTAAGCTACGACCGAAATCATTTGCATTAGCCCGCTGAACTTGGCTGCGTATCGCTCGGGGTCGGAAAGTGCTATTGATTTTGGCACAAGTTCCCCTACGACAATCGACAGGTAGGTAATTACCACTACCACCGTCAGCATTGCCAAGTGCCCGGCATATACGGTATTCACGCCTGGTATCATTTCGAATAGTGGTACAAGGTCGTCGGCGATGCTTGTGCCTCCGTATGCACCCGATACGATACCTATCAATGTGATGCCTATCTGTATTGTGGATAAGAATTTTTCGGATTCATCGCGTTGCCTTATCACTCTTTTGGCTTTCTTGCTTCCTTTGTCGGCCAAAGCCTCCAATCGTATTTTGCTCGATGATACTAAGGCAATTTCATACATGGCAAAAATGCCGTTTAGGACTAACAATAACAGAATAATTAAAAATTCCATATATAAGTTCAAACAGTTCTGAGTGCAAACATACGAAATTTACTGCTAATAATCATAGTTTTATGAAAATATTTATCCATAAGTGGCAGTTAGACCATCAAAATTAACAAGTGGCGTGTGGTGCTGGATTATGAATTTACTTGTACCTTGATACCGGCGGCTTCGATGCGGGCGGCTATGCGGGCAAGCTCCTCGGGCGACACTTTCTGCAAGTTGCGTTCTGGGGTTGGGCGGTCGATTGAGTATAGCATCACCTCTTGTGGCTTTATTTCGAGATAGGCGGCAATGAGGGCATCTATCTCCTTGTCGGTGGTGTTGTCGATTACCACGCCGTCGTGTTCGCCGCGTACCATCATGGTCTGCACGATGCATTGACCATTAAATTGCTTCAGGTCTTCGATTATCCCTTCGGGCAGCACATTGGGCGAAACAGGGCGGTTAAGGTGCTTGAATGTGGCGTAAATGGCACTGTCGAGCTTCAGAATGTTGCGATCGACCATCTTCAGTGCTTCGGCGACATGTGGGCGGCTGGCCATGGTGGCGTTGCTCAGTACGCACACCTTGGCATCGGGGAAATAGTGGTTGCGCAGTGTTATTACGTCGTGCACTATGGCTTTGAACTCGGGATGCAGCGTTGGTTCGCCGTTGCCCGAGAATGTGATAACGTCGATATTGGTGCCTTCTTCGGTGAGTTGCTTGAGTTTTGCCGATAACTGCTTTTTCACTTGCTCGCGCCGCGGAATGCCCGAATGGCCTTGTCCTTGGGCATTGTAGCCAGCTTCGCAATAAAGGCAATCAAATGAGCATACTTTGCCATCGCAAGGCATGAGATTCACACCGAGCGATGTGCCGAGGCGGCGGCTATGTATAGGGCCAAAAATTGTTTCGTGGAACAAAACTGTCTGCATATTTTCTTTTTATAAATTGTTTGTGTGTTGTTTTAAAAGGCTTTCGCTCAATTGTATGTATTGGCGGGCTACTACGCTGGCCGAGAATTTGCGGGCTACAGTGTCGTGGAGCATTTTGCGGTCGATGGCTGCATCGGCTGCCCATGCAATGCCTTCGGCAATGGCTTCGGGTTCCACCTCGGGGGCAATGTAGCCGGTAGTGAGGTGGTCGATGATGTCGGCTTGTCCGCCTGCACCGAACGAAACGGGAATGCAGCCACATGCCATGCCTTCGACCAGTGTCCCGGGCAAGGTTTCAAACCGCGATGTGGATAGCACCACGTCGGCTTGTGTGTATATGTTCACAAGGGCTTCAATGCCTTTCACTGTGCCAAGGTGGGTGTGTGGCAAGCATAGCTGGTCGAGCAGCGAACTGTCGCGTATGCTGCCGAAAAGTACAAGGTGAAGTTTCTTGGCAAGTTCTGGCTGAGTGTCGCGCAAGTGGCGTGTGCCACTGATTAACAAGTCAAACCCTTTGATTGTATCGTCAAGTCGGGCTGCACCCATTGCTATCACCTTTTTGTCGGCTGATATGCCCAAGTTGCCCTGTCGCTGCCGCTCGTAGCCGAAAGCATCGGCATCGATGGCGTTGGGAATGACTGTCAATGCCATGTTGTGCAACAATCGGCTTTCACTGGCTCGCTCGGCGAGCCAGTTGCTCACAGCCACGAATTGTATGTCGGGGTGGCGGGCGTATAGCTTGCTCTTCAGTGCCTGCACGGCTGTCGATAGGTCGGCCTTTATGCTGCCAAGGAACTGGCAACCGCGGCACACGTGCTGGTATTCGCTGCACGACAGGGCATGGTGGCACACTCCCGTGAATGGCCACATGTCGTGCATAGTCCATATAATGGGTTTGCCAGTCTGGCACAGCCGCTCTATTGCTCGTAACGACAAAGCCCCCTGGTTAATCCAGTTGAGCATTATTACATCGGCCTCCTTTATCCACTTGTGCGATGCTATGTCGCGCCCGTGGTTGGCAATGTCGGCCTTGAACAAGTTGTCGCGGGAGAACCCATTGTGCAGGAATATGTTCCACCGTTCGGCAATGAAATTATACTTGTCAATTAGCGGGCTTGCGTAGGAGATTACATACGGGTCGTCGGTGAGCTTTTCAAGCACAAGCATTCGAGCGTCGATTCCCTCGGCTCGTAATGCTTGCATAAGCCTATGGGTGACGACAGCCGCTCCGCCTGTAGTGTCGCTGCGATTTATGAGTGCTATTTTCATGACAGTCAGTGCCGTAATGGGGCAAGCATTTCGAGCAAATCGAGGCGACCGATTGAGCGTGAACTGATAAGCTTGTCGCGAATTGATTTCACCACACGCCTCACCGTCTTGTTACTGAACACTTGTGACAAGTAAGTGAAGTATTCGTTGAAAACCTCTTCTATTTCATCGGCTTCGAGTTGGCAAAGTTCTTTCCCTTCGTCGCAAGAAATTTTGTATAAGCGATGTTTCAGTACATGGTCAATTTCCTTATGGTCGCGCATGACGTGCCGGCATATATTGTCGGCCATGATCAGGGCCATCGACAAGTGGAAATTGTTGAGCATGTTTTGCCACGATGTCTTTGCTGGCAGCGACGGATTGTAGAACAGGTAATATTCGGGAGTGAAACCGATGCAATCCCACCAGTCCTCGCCATCGATGGTAATGCCGGTGAACTTGTCATCGGCATTAAACAACGACAGGCCTAAAGCCATTCCTGCCACACCATAGCATTTGTCTATCTCATCACGGTATTTCATTCCTCAAAACCCTTGATTTCGTGTTTTACAGGTGGATAGTCGATGGTGTAGTGCAATCCGCGCGATTCCTTGCGTTCCATTGCCTGGCGCATGATAAGGTAACCCACGTTGATGATATTGCGCAATTCGCATATATCGCGTGATACCTTGCTCGACTTGAACAGGGCTTCGGTTTCCTCATAGAGTATATCGAGGCGGTTCCAAGCTCGCTTGAGGCGCAAGTCGCTGCGGACGATGCCCACGTAGGTGCTCATAATCTCGCCCACTTCCTTGGCACTCTGCGTGATAAGTACCATTTCTTCGGGGTGCTGTGTGCCATGGTCGTCCCATTCGGGAATATCTTCACGATAGGTGTAGTGTTCGATGTTGGCCATGCTGTGCTTGGCTGCTGCGTCGGCATATACTACGGCTTCGATGAGCGAGTTTGAAGCCAAACGGTTGCCGCCATGTAGCCCTGTGCAGGAGCATTCGCCCACGGCATACAGCCGTTGTATCGACGAGCAAGCATTGGTATCGACCTTGATACCGCCGCACAAGTAGTGGGCAGCAGGTGCTACTGGTATGTAATCCTTGGTGATGTCGATGCCCAGGCTCAAGCATTTCTGGTATATGTTGGGGAAGTGTTCCTTTGTTTGTTCTGGGTCTTTGTGTGTAACATCGAGGTACACATAGTCGTCGCCACGAGTCTTCATCTCGTTGTCGATGGCGCGTGCCACAATGTCGCGTGGCGCGAGCGACAAGCGTGGGTCGTACTTCTGCATGAATTCATTGCCGTCGCGGGTGCGCAGCACTGCACCATATCCGCGCATGGCCTCGGTGATGAGGAATGCAGGGCGGTCGCCGGGGTGGTAAAGTGCTGTGGGGTGGAATTGCACGAATTCCATGTCTTTCACCGTTCCTTTGGCGCGGTAAACCATGGCTATGCCGTCGCCTGTGGCTACAAGTGGATTGGTGGTGTTGCGGTAAACGGCACCTATGCCGCCAGTTGCCATCAATGTCACTTTCGACAGGAAAGTGTCAACTTCGCCTGTGGCACAATTCAGTATGTAGGCTCCATAGCAAGTGATGTCGGGTGTGCGGCGAGTGACGATTTTCCCGAGGTGGTGCTGGGTGCATATTTCCACGGCAAAGCGGTTTTCAAAAACATCGATATTTGGGTGGAATTTAAGGGCCTTGATTAGGCTGTCTTGTATTTCTGCACCAGTGTTGTCCTTGTGGTGCAAGATGCGGAACTCTGAGTGGCCACCCTCGCGATGCAAGTCAAATTCTCCTTTTTCATTCTTGTCGAAATCAACACCCCAACTGATGAGTTGCTTGATTTGTGTCGGGGCTTCGCGTACCACTTTCTCTACTGCGGCAGGATCGCTGAGCCAGTCGCCAGCAATCATGGTGTCGCGAATGTGCTTCTCGAAGTTGTCAACCAAGGTGTTAGTCACAGAGGCCACACCGCCTTGTGCAAGGAAAGTGTTGGCTTCTTCAAGCGAGGTTTTGCATATTAGTGCCACTCTTCCAGTTTCGGCAACCTTCAGGGCAAAGCTCATCCCGGCGATGCCCGAGCCGATGACAAGATAATCGTATTTGTAAACCATAACTCAATGTTTTTGAAAATCAGCCATTTACTGGATATGCCGTGAGGCATTTCCATCATAGCCTAAGAATGATGCGAAATTACAAACAATCTGCGACTTAGCGAAGTGTTTAATAAAATTTACACCACCATGGATTATCAAAAATAATAGGAGTATGACACGTTGGGTATGATGGGGAATATTGAGAATGTTTCGTAGTGCACGTCCCATGGTCGAGCGGCATTGTTGCTGCCAAAGCTTACCCACTCGCGGCGGCGCACAGTCATGGGGTTGAAGTGGCAGTAGGCATTGTACAGACCCACGCGCCATACCCCTTTGCGCCCTTTGCCAAGCTGTCGCGTGAACGATGCGCCGATGTCAAGACGGTGGTAGGCTGGCAATCGCACGTTGTTGCGGCTGGTGTAGTAGTTTAGCCCGAGTCCTTGGTTCATCTCCTCGTCGGGGTGTGGTGCTATCGCCCCGGGTATGTCGGCATCTTGCATGCTTTGGTACATTCCCACTGGCACTGTCATGCGGTTGCCAGTGGCAAATACCCACGATGCGTTGAGTTCAATGCGGTCGCTGAGTTTGTAGTTAAGCGTCACGTTCACCTTGTGGCGGTTGTCGAATTTTGCCGGAAACCATTTCCCGCCGTTGATGCCAGGTATTTTGCGGTGTGCCCACATCAGCCCGTAGCTTATGCTGCCAGTCAGCCGCCCCGTGTTGCGTGTGATGGCTATTTCGCCGCCGTAGGCACTACCACGGCCGTACAAGATGTTCTGCATCTTGTCGTAGCTGTAGGAATAATCTTCGTTTACCTCGGCCACGCCGTCGAGCCACTTGTAATAACCCTCGACCGATAGCGAATAAGCCCCATCGCGAGTGTCGTAATACAGCCCTCCGCCCACTTGGTCGCTCGTCAACAGGTCTTCACCCTGTCCAACGGGCATCCAGTTGTCGGTAGGCAGGTTCACGTAACTGTCGCTCACTTGCTGTACCAATTGGCTCATGCGGGCATAGTTGACTTTAAGGCTCAATCCCGGCTGTAGCGCAAAACGTGCAAGTAGCCGTGGTTCGGCCGACGTATGCCACTTGCTGTATATGCCATAATTGGCGATGCGCATACCTGCATCGATGCCAAGCCATCGTACTGGTTCGTATGCGATATTGGCATACACTCCAGCTTCGTTGGCATGTATGTGGTAGCTGGTGTAGGTGTTGCCGAACGATGCACTGGGTTTATCTACAGTGTGTTCTACTGCTGTAGGCATGAAATTGTGGTGTGTGTAGAATGCGCCGAAGTGCAGCGTGTAGTTGCTGCGGACGTATTGCCAGCGTGCCAGCAGCGATATGTCGTCGATGCGGTTGCGGTCGGTGCGGCGTGAGTCTTCGCGCTCGTCGCCGCTTTGGTCGGTCGATTCCTTGTCGTAGGTTGATTTGTAGCGTGTGAACGATGCCGTTACCGTTGATGTCAGGCGGTCGTTGTAGGTGTGGTCTCACGATGCAGCCACGAGTGTGTTGCCCCATCGTAGCTTGTCGATGTCTTGCTCGAAATAATTCTCCTCATCGCCAGGGTTGAACTCCTTGCTGCCATATTTCAGCAAGTCGTTGCCCCAGTAGAAATCGGCGCGCAGCGTGTTGCGGCTGTCGATGCGATGGTCCAGGCGGGCGTTGATGTCGGTAAAGGCATATCGGGCTATGGTCTTTTTCCCGTCATCGGCCTTGGTCTTGTTGATGATGGCAAGTGCAGGTGCCGTAAGCACGTCGAACCATGAGCGGCGCACCGACACATCGAATGCTGTCCGCCCTTTGATGATTGGCCCAGTGATGTGCAGCATTCCGGCGGTGAGTCCCAATGTGGCTGCTCCGTGGTATTCGTTGAAGTCGGGCTTGCGTGTGGTGATGTCAACCACGCTCGAAAGCCGCCCGCCATACATGGCTGGGAACGACGACTTGTAGAAAGTGGCGTTATCGACAACTTCCACGTTGAACGACGAGAACAGCCCCCCGAGGTGGCTTATTTGGTAAAGCGGCACGCCGTTGAGCAGTATTAGGTTTTGGTCGTTTGTGCCTCCGCGCACATACAATCCCGAAAATCCTTCCACCCCTTCTGACACGCCGGGTTGCAAGGCGAAAGCCTTTATAATGTCTGGTTCTCCAGTCATTGTCGGCAAGTTGAACAGTTGCTCGGTGTCGAGTTTCACCATTCCGGCATCGAGCGAGGCGGAGTTTGAGCGTCGGTTGGCATTCCCTATCGCTTCCACCTCGGGCAGTACCACCTCTTTGTCGAGGAAGTCGGTAGTGTCGGCGGGGGCGTTGCTGGCTTGTACTATTGTTGTCGATGATGCTGCCACTATTGCCACTGTAATCAAGACTCGGTTATTCATTGCCCACCTCCTCTCGATTGATATAAAATTCACACTCTGATACGCAAGCTGAGCCAAATATGCCCGTCCCGCCCTCGATGTTCGAGAAAATTGTCACAGGTTCGAGTATGCCTATGTCGCCCAATGCCGACTCGTCGCGCTGTTCGTCTTTTAACAAGCTGCGCAGGTATTTGTAATAGTTTTCCGATATTGAGTAAAGCCTGATGCGGCGGTGCCGCAGTTGTGGTTGACTCTCTTGGTTGCCGAGAGGCTTCCCTTCTTCACGCAGCGATAGTGAATAGTCCATTCCATCAATGCCGTCATCGCTGAAAGTCCAGCCCCAACCGTTGCGCAGCAGGTTGTTGCTGCCAATGTTGGTGATGTCCTGGTTCTGCATCTCGAATAGTGGGTCGATGTAGTCGATGTATATGCCCGACGAGTACAAGTAGTAGTCCGACGACACGTTCACAAGGTAGTAATTGTCCATGCCAGCCGGGTCGTGGAATTGAACGTGGTAGGTGGCATCATACGTGGTGGCAATGTATGACCCGTCGTCGTCCCACACTATGCTACCATCGCTGTTGAGGGTCAATGTGGTTTCCACACTGGTGATTTCCACGGGGTGTGGCACCACGTCGCTGCATCGTGCTTCGCCTAATGGTGTCGAAGCCGTGATTTCGATGCGGTCGCCGGGCTGAGGGCGGTAGGTCGAAACGTAGGCCACTACTTGCTGTGGCTCATATCGGTCGGTCGTGTCGTTATATTCCACCATTGTCATCTGTTCGTGGTGGCTGCCGTTTACAGTTAGCAACACGTCGGCATTCTTGATAAACAGGTCATCGACATTCTCGTCAATCGAATAGGTGCGGCTGATGCTTGCAATAACCACCGTGTCGGGCGACGCGATGGCGTTGACCACTGGCCGAGGCTCGGGCATTAGTTCGCCAAAGTCGATTTCGGAGTAGCACGATGTGAGCAACGCGCACATCGCCATGCCGCTCAAAAACAATCTTTTCATACCTTTCTCAATGTGAAAAGCGTGGCGGCAGTGCCCCCAGTCAAAGCAAACACGCCGCCACGCTTGTTGTTAATGATCATTTATTGTATTGCAGTTTCGGTAACGTCGAGTACCATTGAAGATGCTGAACGCCCTCCGAAGGAGATTTCTCCCCCATAACTGGGAAATATCGTCGCATTGACACTTATTTTCCTGCCATTTATGATGGTGTCGCAAGCGAAATTATAATTATCGTTGTCGTTTGAATCCAAGTCCACATTACGAAAAACCAGGTTATCGATGCTTGTGATATTCCTCAAAGTAATGTCATACAACGAACTATTGAGATATTCTTCCATGCTCGACATCTCAGTACGCTCGATGTAAACTTCCTTGTTTATCGCTTGTTGCCCATTGTGTGTAACAGTGAGATTTGTTTCGGCATCATCTGCGTAGTTGCTGTAAACGCCACATATATTGTCCCAAGCAGTTGAACTATCCTCTTCGCAAGAAAAGCAAGTGGCAATCAGAAATATCGCTAACAGAGGCAAAATCCCCCGCATACTTTTTTTAAACTGTTCCATATATTTTATCTGAATTTGCTAAGTGAAATTAAATTTTTACGGCACAAAAGTATGGATATAATTTATTTTCGGGGAAATTGCTTAAAGCAATTTAACTCAATTATAAATCATTGCACATTGTCGATAAAAAACGGGTGATTTTTAATATTTAAGTTTTTATTTTCAGACAGTTTAAAGCGGTTGATGTTGGCTGCTGCTATGCTGGCGGGCGACGGCCGTGGTGTTGTGAATGTAATGTATATTTTCTACTTTTGTGTGGGAGAATGGCAAATAACTTTGCACTACTATGATACTGCGCAGCATTTCGATATTGAATTTCAAGAATATAGCTGAGGCGGCACTTGATTTTTCGGAAAATGTAAATTGCTTCATCGGCGACAATGGCATGGGCAAGACCAACTTGCTCGATGCCATATATTACCTGAGTTTTTGCAAAAGCCACGCAGGGTTGGGCGATGCTGCGCTGTTGAGGCACGATGCCGACTTTATGCTTGTGCAGGGACATTATAGCCGGCGTGGTCAAGATGAGGATATATCGATAGGCTTCAAGCCGGGTGGCAGCAAACGTAAATCGGTAAAACGCGGCGGCAAGGAGTATGCCAAGCTAAGTCAGCATATAGGTTTGTTGCCAGTGGTGATGGTAGCTCCATCCGACTGGGATTTGATACGTGGCACTGGCGAGGAACGCCGCCGCTTCATGGATCAAATTATAGCCCAAGGCGACAGTGAGTATATGGCACATCTCATCAAGTATGCTCGTGCGGTAGAGAACCGCAATGTGATGATACGGCGCGGTTTTCGTGACCCGCTGTTGTTTGAAACTATAGAGCACCAGCTCGATGTGTCGGCTACTTACATACATGACTCGCGGCAGCAGTGGGTCGAAACATTTTCACCCATCTTCCTTGAATATTATAGGCAAATATCCAATAGTGCCGAAACTGTGTCGCTTTCCTACCGTAGCCATTTAAATGAGAAACCTATGCGGCAATTGCTTGATTGCAATCGCGAGCGTGACATGGTGCTTGGCTACACTTCGGCAGGAGTGCACCGCGATGATGTGGAATTGTTGCACGGTGGCTACCCGATGCGTAAAATAGGCTCGCAAGGGCAGTGCAAGACTTATACGGTGGCCTTGCGGTTGGCGCAATATGATTTTTTGAAGCGCACTGGCGGCATCGCTCCGCTGTTGTTGCTTGATGATATTTTCGACAAGCTCGATGCGCACCGTGTGGAAAACATAATAAGCGTGGTTGCTGGCAACACCTTCGGGCAGATTTTTATCACCGATACCAATCGTACACATCTCGACCGCATAATACGCCGTGTGGGAAAAGACTTCAGTACATGGAGTGTAGCCGATGGCAAATTTACATTGGTTGAATCTTCGGGAAAGGAGGAAGAGAGTTTATGAAACGTACTGAAGCAATGAAAGTGGGCGACATAATAACAAAGTTGTTGAAGGAGGACAATATAGACCGACAATTCGACGAGCAAAAGGTCGTGTATCTGTGGCCCGAAATTGTGGGCTCGGGCATCAACCGCTACACGGTGAGCCGCTACGTGAAAAACGGAGTGCTATACTTGCATTTATCATCGGCAGCATTGCGCAACGAGTTGATGATGAGCCGTACCGCCCTCATCAAACGGCTTAACGAGGCTGTCGGTAGCGAAGTAATTCATGACATTGTAATACGATAAATTATGGAGAATAACGATATACCAGCAGCCAAGCATCACACTGCCATCGCAGTTGAACGCCATTTCAGGCATTCAATCGCTGTGCAGTTACGGTTTAATGATTTTGATATGCTCGGGCATCTCAACAATTCGATGTATTTTTCTTATTTCGACATCGGCAAGGCCGAGTATTTCAATACTATCAGGCATGGCAAGCACCATTGGGGCAGGGTTGACGTGGTGATAGCCAATGTCAATTGCGACTTTATCGCACCGATATATTTTACCGAGCGTATTGTGGTGAAAACTCAGATTGCGTATTTCCATGATAAGAGTTTCTGCGTGTTGCAAGCTCTGGTCGATGAGAATACGGGCAGCACAAAGGCTGTTTGCCGCACGGTTATGGTTGGTTTCGACCCGACGGCTGGTAAGTCGGCTCCGCTGTCACAAGAATGGAAAGATGCTATATCGGCTTTTGAGGGTATATGAAAAAACAAGTATTGTAAATCAGTGATGTAGCTACTGAAAATAGTGTTTCTATTCACTAAATTAGCCTCAAAAATAGTATCTCCATTCACTAAAATTGCTTCAAAAATAGTGTTTCTATTCACTAAATATGTCCTAAAAATAGTGTTTCTATTCATTATTTTTGTACTTTTGTACAAAATGATAATTTATGAACGTAGAGCCATTATATAACAATTTAAACAGACGAGTAGGAACGACCCAGACACAGTTGATGCGGTATAGCTATGCTTCGATAGACTGGGACGACAGGTTGATAGCTATTAAAGGGCCTCGCGGGTGTGGTAAAACCACGCTAATACTCCAGCATATAAAAAAGGATTTCAAAAACAGGGATAATTTGTTGTATATATCACTCGATGATTTGTGGTTTGCTAACAATAATGTTGTTGAATTAATTGATATGCTTTATGCGCAGGGCTTGACTCACATTTTCATTGATGAAGTTCATTATTACAGCCATTGGAAGCAACTTATCAAAAATTTGTATGATAATTATCCCAATTTGCATATAGTATATACTGGATCGTCGATGCTTGAGATTGAGAAATCGCGGGTGGATCTTTCACGGAGGCAAATAATGTATGAAATGCAGGGGCTTTCGTTCAGGGAGTATCTTTTGTTTGAAAATCTTCTTGAAATGCCTACCGTCACACTCGATAATCTGCTTGAAAATCACCAACAAATAGCCGAACAAGTTGTTGCCAGGTTAGGTGGCATAAATGAAAAGGTGTTACCACTTTTTGGAAAGTATTTAGAGATGGGTTATTATCCATTCTACAAAGACGTGAAACGTGGATACCACAGCAGGTTGAAGGAGGTGGCTAATCTCATCATTGAACAAGATTATCCCAAAATAGAGGATGTGTCGCAATCTACCATACAAAAAATGAGGAAAATGCTCATGGTTCTTGCTAACCGTGTCCCACAAACACCAAATATGGTTGAGCTATATCGTGAACTTGAAACCGACAGAAACCAAGGTCTGAAAATGTTGAATGCGCTTGAGAAAGGCGGACTGCTTGGGTTGCTGTCAAAGGAAACGAAAACATTGAAACACTTGGCTCGGCCCGATAAAATATACCTCAACAATACCAACCTTATGTATGCGTTAGTAACTAATCCCGATATTGGAACTATAAGAGAAACCTTTTTCTTCAATCAGTTAAGTCAGTCGCACTCTTTGTTATATCCTGTCGAAGGCGATTTTAAAGTCGATGGGAAATACACCTTTGAAGTGGGGGGCAAAGGCAAATCATTTACACAAATAAAGGATCTCCCGGCAAGTTACCTTGCTGTTGATGGTATCGAGATAGGTCATCACAATCGCATTCCGTTATGGATGTTTGGTTTGCTATATTAGAAACTGTAATTTTGCACCGTTATGAAATATTTTATAAACATAGTAGCTTTTTTGGCGGTGATGTTGCTCGTTGTGAGTTGTAAAGATGAGTTCTTCACAATAGACGGGACATTTGCCGATGGCGGGACACAGAATATCCGCATAATGTATGTAACTGATTATGAAACGTTGCAGTCGGAATGGGTGACTATGGCCGACGGGCATTTTGAGTTGACTGGCATGAACCAGGATTGGACTGTGGTTTATATTGTCAACAACAGGAAAGATATCATCGCGCGTGCTGCTGTGAAAGATGGTGATGAAATAGAAATTGCCGGGTCGATGGCCGATCCTTATCACGTAGCAGTGGAAGGCAATGACGCTACTGAAGAATGGAACCGTTTCATGATAGAGAATGCGGCATTGTACATGATGCCCGACAGGACACAGCTTAACCAAGCTATTGAGAAGTATGTCAACAGCAATCCCGATCGTATATCAAGTACATTGCTGCTTCTTAATGACTATGCCAACATATCGGGAACAACCGATGTTGATACATTGTTCAAGCGTATCAGTATGGAAGCACGTCCAGCTGGCTTGGTCAACAATTATTTTGCGCTTTCACAACAGTTGGACAAGGAAAAAAGTGATAAAAACATACCATCGGTGATGCTATATAACAGCGAGGACACAATCACGACCATCACGATGGCTCGTTTCAAGGCTACATTACTGTATTTTTGGGACAAAAAAGATTCTCAACGTCGTGAAGCGATAAAAGACCTGAAAGAATTGTATTCCCGTCATGGAGGCGATAAAGGACGGTTGCAAATTGTCGATATAATGATGTCGCCCGATTCCACACGTTGGAAAAAGACCCTTGAAGGCGATAGTACCAGATGGAAGCATTATTGGGCTCCTGGTGGTGCGCTCAGCCGCAACTTGGTGAACATGAGCATCGAGGGTACACCTTATTTTATCCTCACCACATCGGTAGGCAAGCAATTGTATCGTGGTTCTTCATTGTCTGACGCCATTGAAGCGACCGACAAGCAGATGCAGTAATGTCACTCCCTTATGACGAGGGCATTGCCGTTCATTCGCTGCATGTATTGCTGAATTATGGCTTTGAGCCGTTGTTCCATTTGTGCGACATCGGTATCGTTGGCTATGTTGTGCGTTAGCATTGGGTCGGTTTTAAAGTCATATACGGCTATGACATGTTGACCGTCAAATTGTATCATGTAATCGCCTTGCAAGAACTGGTATATGCCATTGTTGTAATTTACAGCCCATGTGTCGGCACTGTCCTCGTGTAGCAGGTCACAGCCGAAACCCACATATTGCACATTGTAGCCTATGTAGCCAAGCAGTGTCGGGGTGATGTCGGTCTGTTGTGCTATCACGTCATTGCGTAATTGAGGCTGTAAACTACCATCGGGGGTGAAAAAGATAATAGGTATGGCAAACAATCCCAAGTCGGTTGTGTATTGAGGCAATCGGCTTTCGTTGGTGTGGTCGGCAACAATTACAAATATAGTGTTGTCATACCATGGCTCATGGCTTGCTTTTTCAAAGAAGCGGCGCAACGAGTGGTCGGTATATCTGATGCAGCGCGATATCTCCATTCCGTTTTCCACCTTGAAAGTGTCTTCATATTCGGCAGGTATTTTATAAGGGTGGTGCGACGTGGCTGTGAAAACGGTAGCCACGAATGGTTGTTTCATCTCGGCAATGCGGTCGGCTGTGAATTGCAAGAATGGTTCGTCCCAAATGGCCCATTTCCCGTCAAAGTCGCTATATCCGCCATAATTTTTGTCTTGTTCATATTCATCAAGGCCGAAATATCGGTCATATCCTATGGCGTGGGCAAATGCCGAAAATCCCATGCTGATGTTGTGTCCGCCGTGGAAAAATGCCGAGTTGTAGCCGTGTGGCGACAGGTATGACGGCAACCCCTCGATGTCGTTGAGCGATGCTGGGGTTAGGAAAAAAGGTTCTACAAACATGGGTATCGCCGATAATATCGAGGGCATTGCATCCATGCTTTTGCGACCGTTGGCATAACTGTAAACAAATGTAAGCGACTGTGATGCTATTGAATCGACAAAAGGCGTGTATCCCTTATATCCTGCTTCCACGCCTTGGTTAAAGAAGCCTATATATTCTTTCCCGAGGCTTTCGACGATAAGCACCACTATGTTTTTGCCTTGGTTGGCCGTGTCGGCGGCAATCGAGGTGTGTTGCGGATCGTAAGTCTGCCTCATCACCTGGTCGTCCATGTAGTTGGGGGTGACAAATATTTCTTTGCCAATGGTGCGTATGATGCTGAACGGAGTGTTAAGCACTACCGATGTTTCGATGGCACGGTTGACATATTGGTTGGCGTTGCTTATGGTGATGGGTCTTGTCCCAGCCGTTGCGCTGCCGCGAATGCCTATGATAGATAATGGCGTGAGTGCTGCAATCGACACAATCTGTAGCACATAATATGCAGCAATGTTATGGGGTTTTGTCGCCGGACGTTTAAACAATTTCCACAACAATGCCACTATCACCACGAATGCCACCACAAGATACCAGTGCCGTAGCAGTTCCACGCCGAAAATTCCTATCAGGTTGTTCTCACTGCCAAATTCGTTGAACACTGTTATCGTCGTTCTGCGCCCTGTGTATTGGAAATAGACCGCATCGACAAGGTTGGAAGCAACTCCTGCGGCATTAGGTATAATATAGCACCACTTGGCTGCGGTGTTCCACAGGTTGTTTTCTTTCAGGTGCAAAGGAAATAGCACCATCACAAGGTATAGCGAGTTGAGGTATAGCAACGCCGACGTGTCGAACACCATTCCGCCTTGCAGCATCTGCCAGGCAAGCGGCCACGACATATAAGGGGCGAAAGTGGTGTAATTGACAAGGAAGAATATCACGCGGCACAGCATGAATGCCACGTAGGCCAGCAATATGTTGAATGCCGCTGCCGATATGTTGTATTTGAAAATCTTTGCCATGTTGATGAAAAATCTGCGCAAATTTAATCATTAAAATCCTGAGTGCCCATAACATTGAATTTCTAAATGCACAGCGGTGCGTTATTCGGTAAAAATGGCTATTCTAAAGTACTTTTTTACTATAAAATTATCATTAGACAAGGGTGTTTTAAAGTGAAATATGCTGTGGCGGTTGGGTTAAGTCGTAGTAGTTTCTTACTTTTGCGTCAAATTTTGCAGATATATGACAAGCGTATTAAAAAAACGGTGTGATACATTGTTGTCCGAGTTTATGCCACGACTTGGTTATTCGGCGATTTCGGCTTTGTCGATAATAGTTATATTGTTGATTGTTAGGATGTCAGACATGCCAATGGCCGACATTCGCATTAATGTCGTTACAGTATTGTCCTATGCAGTGGCAGCTATGGTGTCGCATGTTGCAGCTGATATAGTGAGTTACATTGTAGTGGGATTTTCTACGCAGCGCGTTTTGGCGTGGCAGGGTTCATTCAATTTTATTCTTGCAATTGTGGTCACAGGGTTGTCATTTGCTTATATCGACAGTTTGACACCAGGCAATACTATCGTCGTTGGTAATGTAGATGATGGTGGTATAGTGCAAATGTGGATAATCGCCCTGGTGCTTGCTTGTGTGGTGGCAGCAATTACTGCATCTTTTGAACGTAGCAGCGGGAAACGCCGTCGATTGGCCGAAATAGACAATTGGTGTGCAAGTGCAAATCAAAGTATATCGTGCCGCAACCTGAAAAGGAAAAGTAACTCGCGGGAAATATTTATGGATCAGTTTGTACGTTTGAGCGATAATAGCGAGCACTCCCCAGAACTCGCTGTGTGCGACATGGTATATGCACATCGCATTGATAGCGGGCGTATGTCGATATCTTATTGTGTCGGCAACAAGACGTGCCGCATGGCATTCGATGGGACTATTCCTGAATTGATGCACGCATTTGAACGTTATAAACAAGTTGCCCAATGCCATAAGGATTACGTGGTAAACATCGATCGCATTGTGTGTGCCAAACGTGACGATGACGGTCATTGTGTGCTGCGTCTGCGGGGGACGAAACATGTGATACCTGTGGCCGAACGTTATAGCGGTGATTTATACCGCCTGTTGGCCGATGAAAACCATGTACCGTTATGAATAAGCGCATACTTGCTATTGCTCTCCCGTCAATCATCACCAATGTAACGGTGCCATTGCTTGGCCTGATTGATATCACTATTGCCGGTCACCTTGGACGCACCGAGTATATAGGGGCAATTGCGGTCGGGGCTATGATGTTTAACCTCATCTATTGGAATTTCGGCTTCCTGCGCATGGGGACTGCTGGAATGACTGCCCAAGCCTATGGTGGCGGTGATAGCCGCATGGCAGCAATGGTGCTGTTGCGGGCAGTTATGCTTGCTGCCGCCGTGGCTGCTACTATACTTGTGCTGCAAGTGCCGTTGCAATGGTTGTTGTTGCATGTGGTGGGGCCATCGCCGCAAGTCACCGAAATTGCCCGCACGTATTTCTATATATGTGTGTGGGGAGCGCCGGCCATATTGATCGACATGGCTATAAAAGGCTGGTTTCTGGGCATGCAGGATTCCCGCACGCCAATGTTTATGGCTATCGGCATAAATATTGTCAATATAATTACCAGTCTTGCAGCTGTCTATTTGTTTGATATGGGCTTTGTTGGCATTCCTGTTGGAACAGTGGTGGCCGAGTATGCCGGGCTTGTTTATGGGGCAGCGGTCATATATCGTCGTCATAGCCGTTTGTTATTCGGCATTAGTTGGGGCAAGTTGTTTGTCGCAAGTGAGATACGTCGTTTCTTCAGTGTCAATGCCGATATATTCTTGCGCAGCGTTTGCTTGATGGTTGTCAACTTGTTTTTTGTATCTGTCGGAGCTCGTAGTGGCGATATTACACTTGCCGTTAATGCGTTGATAATGCAATTGTTCACATTGTTTTCATATTTTATGGATGGCTTTGCTTTCTCGGGCGAAGCATTGGTGGGGCGTTATGTTGGCGCACACGACAAGTTGATGCTTCGCAGTTGCGTAAGTCACATTTTTGGCTGGGGCATAGGTGTGGCAGTGGCATTTACAATAATATACATGTTGGGGGCTGAATATATTTTTGGTTTTATTACCGACGACAAGGCTGTGATAGCCGAAGCGTTGCACTACCACTGGTGGTGCGTGGCCATACCATTGGCTGGCATGGCTGGATTTGTGTGGGATGGCGTTTACATAGGCCTTACAGCCACACGCCAAATGCTGCTCACAATTTTGCTTTCTTGCTTGGTGTTTTTCTCGCTTTATTATGCTACGCCCGAGGCGTGGGGCAACGACAGGTTGTGGCTTGCCTTTGTCGCTTACTTGGCCATGCGAGGTTTGAGTCAGACGGTAATTTATTACTGCCGCCTATATCCTGCTATCAATAGTTGGAGATAATCTTGGTAACATTTAGCCCCCTCGGTTTTGCAGCCCGAAATAATGTGTCTGGGCCAAACATTTGGTGGAAACCGGCAAAACGGTCAAAAAAATTTGGTGGAAACCGGCAAAACGGCGAAAAAAATTTGGTGGTACTATGTTTTTAAGGTATATTCGCCATTAAAATTATTGATAATGGAAGACGGTGTGATTTATTTTAAAAGAAAAATTTATGATACGATGCTCAAATGGAAATCTGAGCGTAATGGAGAAACCGCATTATTGATTCAAGGTGCAAGACGTGTGGGAAAATCCACAATAGCTGAAGAATTTGCCCGACATGAATATAAATCATATATTTTAATAGATTTTTCAAAAGTATCAAAAGAGGTAAGTGATTTGTTTAGTGATATTTCAGACTTGAATTATCTGTTTATTAGATTGCAATTTATTTATCAGGTACAATTATATGAGAGAAACTCTGTAATTATATTTGATGAAGTGCAGTTGCAACCACTTGCCCGACAGGCTATAAAACACTTGGTGAAAGATCGCCGATATGATTATATAGAAACTGGCTCATTAATATCTGTCAGATCAAAAAGCCGTAATATAATAATTCCAAGTGAAGAAACTAAAGTGGATATGTATCCAATGGATTATGAGGAATTTAGGTGGGCTCTTGGAGATACAACTACAATTGCTTTGTTACGTGCGGCTTTTGAAAAGAAAATGCCGTTAGGCGATGCGGTTCATCGTAAACTTATGCGCGATTTTCGTTTATATATGCTTGTAGGAGGAATGCCACAAGCTGTTGCCACATATATTAGAACCAATAATTTTTCGTCTGTCGATTTGGTAAAGCGTGATATAATAGCTCTATATGAAGAAGATTTTGAAAAGATTGATGATACGGGAAGAGCAATGGCTATGTATGATGCTATTCCTGCTCAACTTAGTAAAAACAGTTTGCGTTATCAAGTAGGAAACGCTATTCAAAACGAAAAAATAGAACGAGTGATTAATATCGTTAAAAAAATGGAGGATTCTATGACTGTTAATGTTGCATTTCATTCCGATGACCCAAATGTGGGATTGGCTCTTACAAAAAATGAGGAATATTTCAAGATGTATGCGTCAGATACAGGGTTGTTTGTTTCGTTGGCATTCAAAGATAGTGATATTACTGAAAATGTCATTTATGATAAACTACTTAATGACAAACTTAGCACAAATCTTGGATATGTATATGAAAATGTTATTGCCCAGATGTTGAAAGCGTCAGGTAAAAATTTATTCTACCATACAATTCCTTATGCCGATGGAAAGAAGTATTACGAAATTGATTTTGTTATATCCGACAAGCATAAAATATCCCCGATTGAAGTAAAATCCTCGGGGTATAAATCTCATAAATCATTAGATGAGTTTTGCATCAAATTTTCAGACCGCATCATAAATAAATACTTGATTTACACAAAAGATTATAAGCGAGAGAATGGTGTCGATTACATTCCTGTGTATATGACTATGTTTTTATGACTTTGTGGGGGTGGGCTGGCTGTCGGTGTCGGTGCTGGGTGTCGGTGGTTTCCTGGAGGGTGAGCCTTGGACTGATAGGCGCACAGTGCCTCGTCCGTATTTGGCGTTGAGGCGGTCGGTGGCTTCCATCAATCGCCTGTTTTCCGATGTGTTGACTTTGTCGAACAGGTCGAGTTGCCATCCTGCATCTTCCACTATTCCCCCAAGCACGATTCCCATGCGCTTGTATTTATAGCCTTTTGCATAGATGCCATCAAGCAGATGCAATGCCACACGCACTATTTCCTGCGTGTTGGAAGTTGCTGCTGCAAGTCGGGCTGTGTCGGAATTGGAATACTGTGGCAAGTCGGTGCGGTGTGGGTTGGTGCATACAAATACTGTAATGGTACGGCACAAGCAATTGTCGCTTCGCAAGTTTGCTGCCACATCGGCTGCATAGTTGCTAAGCAATTCATGCAACTTTTCCAGTTCAGTCACCATGAATGGGAAAGTGCGGCTGTGCATGATTGATTGCTGGTGTTCGGGTGCTGTCATGTCGATTGCCGGGATTCCATGCAATTCGCGCCAAGTGCGCACTCCTGTCGTGGTCATCAACATGTTTACAACCGACTCGCCGAGCGAAGCAAAATCATAAGCTGTGATTATGCCATACTGCTTGAGCCGTGGTGCGCTGCGCCGCCCTATTCCCCAGATGCCCTCGATAGGTATTTTTTTCAATGCTTTTTCACGCACTTCGGGGGTGATTATGCAAATTCCGTTATAGGCTTCGTAGTGCTTAGCAAACCATGTGGCCGTCTTGGCAAGCGTGTAGGTGCATGAACAGCCGCAACTCACTGGGATACCGCAATTGTCATTTATCACCGCTACTACTTGCTCCAGGCATTGCCGCACCGTTGGTGGGTCGTCAACTGGAATTTCGCCGAAAAATTCATCGACGCTGTATTGCAGGAAATTTATAATTATTTCTTGTTCTATGACGGTCTTCATTATGCGCCGCGACATGTCGCGGTATTTGCGCAAGTCGGCGTCAAACATGGCTACATTGTTGGTTTCAAGCGTTTTCCGCACTTTGAATACAGGGTCGCCACGGCGCAGTCCAAGTTTCTTTGCCTCTTTTGTGAGGGCAAGGATTATGCCTCCGCCAGCTTCGTTGTTGTTGGCTACGACTACCGGGCGGCCTGCAAGCTCGGGGTGCGATACAATCTCGACCGAGGCATAGAACGAATTGCAATCGATGTGTACTATCATTTTTTATAGATGATAGTGAGTCCATCGCGTAGTGGCAATATCACCTTTTCTACCCGCTGGTCTTGTGCAACCTTGTCGTTGAAGTCAAGAATGCCTTGCGTCTGCGCATCAATTTTTTTGCCAGGTTCCACTACTTTTCCGTCCCACAGTGTGTTGTCGGCAATGATGAAGCCTCCATGCGACACGTGGTCGAACACCAAGTCGTAGTATTCGCAATATTGCCGTTTGTTGGCATCGATGAACACGAGGTCAAACATCTCTCCGCTCATTTGCGCAAGAATGTCGCGTGCGTCGCCTATGTGCAACTTCACCTTGCTCCCTTGTGGCGATTTCGACAAGTGTGCACGTATGAAATCTTCAAGTTCATCGTCTATTTCTATAGTATGCAATTCGCCACCTTCTTGCAGCCCCTCGGCAAGGCACAGTGCCGAGTAGCCTGTGAATGTGCCAAGTTCAAGGATACGGCGTGGCGCAGCCATGCGCACAAACATCTTCAACAGCCGTCCTTGCAAATGTCCCGAGCACATTCGTGGCCTCAGGTGGAAAAGGTGGGTGTCGCGGTCAAGCCGGGCCAATGCTTCACCTTCGGGGTCGATGTGTGCAAGTATGTAATCTTCGATTTCCTCGTCTTCCATCGTTGTCGTTATTTGGTGTTGTCGTGTTTCATGGCTATGATGGCTTCGATGGCAAGGCGGTAGCTGTCGAGCCCGAACCCGGCTATCACGCCAGTGCAAGCTGGCGAAATCATGCTATGGTGTCTTATTTCCTCGCGCTTGTGTACATTGGAGATATGCACTTCTATCACAGGGGTAGTTATTGAACGTATGGCATCGGCGATGGCCAGCGAAGTGTGGGTGTAGGCACCGGCATTTAGCACTATGCCATCGTAGTCGAAGCCTGTGCGGTGCAATTCGTCGATGATAGCCCCTTCCGAGTTGCTCTGGAAGTAATGCAGCTCGAATGCGTATCGTGTGCGCAATTCTGCCAGGTAGTCGTCGAAACTGCGCTGGCCGTATATGTTTCGCTCGCGCACTCCTATCAGGTTCAGGTTTGGACCATTGATTATTGCTATTTTCATTGTAGTATGTTTTTTATTTTTTGCAAAGTTAGAAACAGTTTCTAAGAGCTTGTCTAAAATTTCCAATATTTAAACCAAAACTGCACGGCTCTTTCATTTAAACTCAGGTCGTCATTAGGGGTGTTGCAAACCCCACCATCGTCAAATGAAGATGCTGTAACTTATAAATCGTGAGTATAGTTGTCGTATATATCTAATTTGACACACACTCTGAACAAGTTCACAATTTGTTCTTAAAATATCTTGAATATTAAAAACCAAAACATTTGTGCGAAGAAATATGGCGTTTTATTGTTAAATTTGAGGCTCATAGACTATAATTAAAACCTTCGAGATATGAAACCAAAGGACTTTGCAAATGTTTACAGTGCACTTTGCTATTTTTTACAGTTGTTGATACAAAAGCGTCATTACTCCACTGCTGGTGGCTTCATTGCCATCAAGTGCAGGCATTGTTGTGCGCACTGCTATGTGGAGATTTTGTTAGGAAAAACATGGATAGATGATTTAAGAACACTTAAAACAGGAGAATTGTATGTATCAAATTACAGTATTTAAAATGATTAGGGTCATGGTAAATGAATATCTTGCCAATGGCCGATGGGGGACAGCGCATATTTATCGCAGTGCAAGTAACGCATTTGAATCTTACATGGGTTATTGCGATTTGTCATTTGCCGACTTGTCGGCACACGTCATCAAAGGGTTTGAAATATACCTGCGACGGCGGGAGAACAGTTGGAACACTGTCGCGACATATATGAAGGTGCTGAAAGCAGCCTATAACCGCGCAGTGGAATGTGGTGCGTCGGCCTATACGCCACGATTGTTTGCGCATGTGCGAACAGCGGTCGATAGTAGCCGCAAACGGTCGCTCGAAGCTGGTGAAATAGGTGAATTGATTTTGATTAACAAGTCGCCCGAAACTGCGATGGAGCGTGTGAGGCTGATATTCTCGTTGATGTTCATGCTGCGTGGCATTCCATTTGTCGATTTATGCTACTTGCGCAAGACCGACGTGAAGGATTGTTACCTCACCTACCGCCGCAGAAAAACCGGGCGTGCGATAACGGTGAAGCTCACCGAAGAGGCCCAGCAAATAATCGACTTTTTTGCTGCCGAAACGTCGCTTGACTCGCCTTATATGTTTCCGTTTATTGTCAGTCCCGAAGGGAGCCGTGAGGCCTACAAGGAGTATCAACGGGCTTTACGGCATTTCAACCACCAGTTGCAGAGGCTTTCTGACGTGATGCCTATCGATGTGCACCTCAGTACCTACACGGCGCGCCACACTTGGGCCACGATGGCGTATTATTGCGAAATCCACCATGGTATAATTTCCGAGGCTATGGGGCATTCATCAATCGCCGTCACCGAAACTTATTTGAAACCGTTTTGTGACGAGCGTATCGACAATGCCAACAATGCAGTTATTTCGTATGTGAAGCATCGTGGGCGAAAAATGCTCAAGAAGCGGAGCAAACAGAGAAAATGGAGCAAGTGAAATTGCTTGGACGCTGTACCTGTAACAAATCTGCTTGTTAGTTTATATTAACCTTTATTGATTTTTTATAACTTTAAGTTGCGCTGACATGCTTATTATAATAAAAGCACTGAAAATTAATACTTTACTATAGGCAGGTGGCAGGTAAAATGGTATATAAAAAGTGCCGTTACTTAGTAGTTAACGGCACTTTTATCGGTGCAAATATAATTGTTGTTTTTATTCCGTGCAAAATATTTGGCAATTTTTTTATTAAATCGATGATTTAAGGGCTTTTTGGGATTTTCGTTATCCATCGTCATTTTCTATATGTGCTTGATTTATCCAGCTTGAAAAAATGGTAGAAATGGTTTCATTTGGGGTAAAATTACCATAACTGTGGTAAAGGGCAATTCGTGTAATATGGTGATTATCTGCTGGTTATGTTGTGAATTTTTAAAAATGCCGTTAACTACTAAGTAACGGCAAAAAATGTAAGCACGAAAGACTGAAAAAGACATGTAGTTATATAGGTAACAACTCTTCATTTTTAATATTTAAAAGTTTTTATTATTATGATTAAAAAGTTTTTAAGTGCAACTCTGTTCGGCTTCCTCATGCTGGGGCTGGCAGGGACGTTTGTAGCTTGTGACGACTACGACGATAGCGACCTCAGGCGTCGAGTAGAAGCCATTGAAGGCACACTCAACGACCTCAAGGATCAAATCGCCGCCGGTGCCGTTATCACCGATATATCGTCATCGGACAACGGTATCACGATTACTACTTCGGATGGTACATTCACCATCACCAACGGTGCTGACGGTGCTCCTGGCTCGGTGGTGGAAATTGGCGACAATGGCAACTGGTTCATTGATGGCGTTGACACTGGCATGCCTTCACGCGGCGAAGCTGGTAAGGACGGTCAAGATGGTCAAGACGGACAGGATGGCCAAGATGGACAGGACGGCCAAGCTAATGGCAACATGGTTTACTATGAACCCGACATGGAAAGCGGTTGCTGGGCAAAGGTTGTTTGCACGAGCGATGGCGAAGAAATATCGCGTGAAGTGATGGACGGCAAGAACGGCACCGAAAGATTGCCTTGGAAAGCCGAAGGTGGCATTATCACAGCTGTTTACAACACCGACAACCAGACTCTCGTGTTGACTAACGTAGAGGATGCCGAGGGCAACCTTGTCGATGTTACTATCAAGCTCACTGAGCCGCTCACTGGGCTGCTCTTCGTTCCCGACGTGATCAAGGAAGGCCATGGCGTTACCACTTACTACTCGTTGTCGGTATGGGACAATGCAACTCGCACTTACAAGTTCTTGGCATCTAACGACCTGGTGATGACTTATCGCCTCAACCCGAAGAACGCTGATACAACAAACTTGAAGACCATTGACGCTTGGTCGTACCTCAACCGCACGGTAGAAGTTCGCTCGGCTAAGCCCGATGAAAGTAATTTCCTCGAAGTGACCAATATCAGCTTTGCCGAAGCTGGCAAGGTGACTGTGACTTCGGTTGCATCTAAAGAAATTGCTGATGCAAGCAACTCTAACACCGACAACAAGGAAATCCTCGTTGCTTTGCAGGCTACCGACAAGACTGCCGATGGCAAGGATCGCATCGTAACTTCTGACAACTCGATTGTTGACTTTGAAACTCTCAACGACTTTGCAATCGCACGTAAGCACAAATTGCCGCTTCCCGATGCACAGCGTTACTATCCACAAACATTCGGTACTGTAACCGACGCTACTGCCGTTGACGCATATATGGTTTACACCTCGGAACTCAACCTCAACACACTTGCCGAGGCTTGGGCTACCAGCGAATACCACATCAGCCTGTATGAGGCCGGATTTGGCAAGTATATCACTTATACGTTTGAAGAAACTAAGATTAAGGGTGCCGACGGTACAGAGCAAGACTACTATACTACAATCAATAAAAAAGATGATGGCAACTATTATATGACAGTGGATAATGGTCCTGCTGGTACACCAAACGAAGCTGCCATCAGCCGTAAGCCTGTGGTGAAAGCTACTGCCTATATCAACGGTGAGGCTATCGCAGTGGGTTACATCGTTATCCAAATCACAAGGACAGCACAAATCAACCCCGACCCGATCGAAATCACCAAGGACGCTGGCAACATCATGTATTCGACTCTGCCCGATAGCCCGGCATGGAGCACTGGCGCTGACAACACATTCTTGTTCACCTGGCAAGAGGTCAACGATGAAATCTATAGCGTAATCGGTATGCCAGCCGAAGAGTTCGCAATCCGTTACGACGAGGCTGGAACTACCTACAAGATTGTAAACTTCGAGGGTAAGACCGACAATGGCGTGAATGTTGATATTCGTCCGTTCAACACCACCGCAACGTTGACCGATGGTCTGGTTTACTTGCAATTTAATGACATGGCCGATATCAAGGAAGCAGAACTCGATGGTCCTGGACATGTTGAAGTAGTAATTCCGGCAGTTGACCCGACTACTTATCCCGACATCCACATCACGATTAACTACAACATCCACGATGATTGTACCGAAGCACAGTTGATCGATGACTATGCAACCAACAAGACTCAAATAGTCCGTGGCCAGGTTATCGGCGGCAATTTGACGATGCAGACACGTTTGGTTGAGGCATTCGTTGATTACTTGGACGGCTTTGCCAACAAGCACCACACCTACTACTTCACATTGGCAAGCGGCGCACCTACTACTTACGTAGAAATCGACCCAGTTAATCCGGCAGCATCTGCTCAGACATTCGCCGACCAAATCATCAAGCTCACACAAGAGCTCAAGACTAAGTCGCTCGATGTTCCAGTACGTTTCGTAGCAGTCCGTGACTGTGGTACTAACCACTACCTCGACTACACAGTACAATTCCGCAATCCGTTCATTATCGAAGTGGAAACTCCGGTTGAACTCGAAACACCTGTTGGCTTGGCTACTACCGACGACTTTGCCGACCGCATCAAGGTATTCTTCGAGGTAGGTCACAAGTTGGTATGGGAGCACAAGCAAGGTAACGAGTTGTTCGACGAATATTTCGACAGCGACAGCAAGTTTGAGTTCACCTACGCAATCAAGGCTGGTGAAGATCAAAATGGCCGCTTGACCATCGACTCGACTACTGGCTTGATTACATGGAGCAACGATGGCTCGGGCTTGTACAACGACATCACCGTTCACGTGATTGTAACACTGAATGTTGACGGCGTGGGTACTATCAGCGAGGAAATACCTGTGACGCTGAAGAAGACCGAAGGAATGTAATTCGTTAATTGCATTATATACAAGGACATTGCGTATTATGGGTTATTGCGCACACGACAAGGTGCAATAAGTCAAACATAATAGGAGGACCAATGGTATAAACCAATATAGTCTAATGAAGTCCTTATTAAGGAGTGCAGGGGTAGCCGTGAGGTTGTCCCTGCACGTTTTTTATCAGGCAGCCGAGCAATCGGCTGTTTTTTCTTTCGCAAATTTTGCACCGTTTGAGCCAATATACTAAATTTGTGGAACATTCACACTCAAAACAAATCTTCGCATGAGAACCAACTACAAGAGAATATTGCTCAAATTGAGCGGCGAGTCGCTCATGGGCGGTCAAGGCTACGGTATCGACCCGCAGCGTGTGGGCGAGTATGCCCGTCAAATCAAGGAAGCGGCACAAGGCGGCGTGGAAATAGCTATCGTGATAGGTGGCGGCAACATTTTCCGCGGCTTGGCTGGTGCTGCTCGTGGCGTTGACCGTGTGAAAGGCGACCAGATGGGTATGCTTGCGACGGTCATCAATTCGCTTGCACTCAGTTCGGCACTTGAGAGTATAGGTCAGCCAGCACAAGTGTTCACGGCTGTCAATATGTTCCCCATAGGCGAGCACTACAGCAAGTGGAAAGCCATCGACGCCATGCGTGCCGGCAAGGTAGCGATAATAGCTGGCGGGACAGGTAATCCATTCTTTACCACCGATACTGGCGCAGCCTTGCGTGGCATAGAAGTTGAAGCCGACGTTATGCTCAAAGGTACGCGCGTTGACGGCATATATACCGCCGACCCCGAGAAAGATCCGACTGCTACCAAATTCGACGAAATAAGCTATGACGAGATATACACTCGCGGGCTGAAGGTGATGGATCTCACTGCTACCACGCTGTGCAAGGAGAACAAGCTGCCTATAATCGTCTTTGACATGGACACAGTGGGCAACTTGGCACGTGTGCTTGCAGGCGAAACTATCGGCACGTTGGTTTCTCCCGGTTGCTGATGCCCTGTTATGTATGTATAGGAAATAATTGAATATATTTTAAATCAACTGTTATGAACGACGTTAAATCTTATCTCGACCCTGCCGAGGAGAAAATGGAACTGGCTGTTGCTTACCTCGAAGAAACCTTGGCAAGGATTCGTGCAGGAAAGGCCAATCCGAAAATTTTGGACGGTATACGTGTGGACTATTACGGCAGCCAGGCACCCATCAGCAATGTTGCCAATGTAGCTGTGCCTGATGCCCGCACTATAACTATCACACCGTGGGAAAAGTCGATGTTCCGTGTGATTGAAAAGGCTATTATCGACTCGGATCTTGGCATTACTCCCGAAAATAATGGCGAGGTGATACGCATTTCTATTCCGCCACTTACCGAGGAACGCCGCAAAGCCCTTGTCAAGCAATCGAAGAACGAGGCCGAGCAAGCCAAAATCTCGGTGCGCAATGCCCGCCGTGAAGCCATCGACGGCTTGAAAAAGGCTGTCAAGAATGGTATGCCCGAAGACGTGGAAAAAGATGCCGAGGACAAGCTCCAAAAGGCCCACGACCGCTTCATGAAGCGAATTGATGATGTGTTTGCTGCCAAGGAAAAAGAAATCCTCACGGTATAATTGTATTACACTGTATTGTAGAGGGTGTATCAAAATGCAGATTTAAGCGATTTAGTAGGGACGCACGGCCCGTGCGTCCGCTGCACCGAAGGCATATATCAGTCTGAAACATAGCAATTTAATAGTGCCTTGCAGCACACGGACGCACGAGCCGTGCGTCCCTACAAGTTAGGTGATTGGGCACTTTGATACACCCTCTACATAAAACGCATTTAAACATTGAGGCTGCACCAATGGCGCAGCCTCGATACTATATTACGGAATCAGGACACCTCATTTAACCCTGATTACCATTTCACAGGCTCGGCGAGGATGTTGCCATCGGCGGCATCGTCGGCAGTGAATGTTGCACCACGATATTGCACACACAGCATCACCAATGGGGTAGTGCCGTTGTTGCGAACCGAGCGGCGACCGTTGGGCGAAACACGCACCACACTGCCCTCACTCACAGGAAACACATTACCGTCAACTTGAAACTCACCGTTGCCGCTCAAGAAGAAATACAGTTCCTCGTGCTGCTTATGCGTGTGCAAGAAGCCCGTTTCGGTTCCAGGCTGGAACATTTGGAACGAAAATTCAGCACCTGTGGCGTTGAGAGCCGCACCACCAAACACTTTTCCGGGAATTTTCACATCTGGCCCGAGTTCCAAAACATAGTCACCAAGTTCATTCAATTTGCCTACGCTTATTGCATTGAAATTTTCAGCCGAGGCTATTTGCTCAATTTGCTTCATATCTGTATATTTTTAATTGGTTTTCAACGCTGCAAAGATAGCCAACAAGCATGTAACTACCTACAAGTTACGACATTGCCACTTGGTTACCTCCATTTCACCAATGTTGATTTCCAGCAAATTAGGCATCCGTTAAATAATGTTAATCCCCCCCTCGAATCCCCTTATTCATGTAGAGGGTGTATCAAAATTGCAAATACATTTACATTGTTGTAGAGCCGTCATATCATGGCGGCTCGATGACAGCTCAAATGCAACCGTAATATGCTGTAAATGTGGCAGTAACGAGCCACCATGATATGACGGCTCTACATAAATGCCTGTCTATAATTGCTGATTGTTTCAGACATCGCTATTTTGATACACCTCCTACATAAAACAAAAAAGCTGCACCCTGCGGTACAGCTTTTTGTATCTTTTCAAAAGAAATAAGTGACTATCACTTTGCGCTGTCGGCCGGAGCTGGCGTCTGCGTTTGGGCAGCTTCGGGAGTAGCAAACGGTGTGGCTTGCTGCTGGGTGGTTTCTTGCTGCTCGATTACGCGCGATTGCTTGCCTTTAACCCAGTCTTGCGGAGCCACAAACGACGAAATGATGCTAAGCACGCAAATCACGACAGCAAGAGTCCATGTGGCTTTCTCCACAAAGTCGGTGGTCTTGCGCACACCCATAATTTGGTTGGAGCTTGAGAAGCTCGAAGCCAGCCCCCCGCCTTTTGATTTCTGTATCAAGACAACGCCAATCAACAGCAGGGCAGCAATTACAATAAGAATTGTCAAAAAATAGTACATAATATTATCTGTTGTTTATTTCCTCGTTAAGTATAAGTTTCTGTAAGAAACGTATTTGGTCTGCAAAGTAAATACTTTTTTCTGGAAATTTCAAACTTATGTTTTTAATAATTTCCAGAGCCTTGGCGTATTTGCCTTGTTTGATGAAAATTTTGGCCAAACTTTCGCTAAGCATCGAGTCGTCGGCTGCTGGTTCTGGCTCTTTTACAGGCTCAGTTTGTTGTTCGGCAGGTTGTGGCGGCACGGGTTTGGTACGTGCCACTATGTTGTCGAATGCCGATGCGGCACGTGCCAGCGGATCCTCCTCGGTGCTATCATCGGTTGGCTGTTGCTCCTCGGCGAGTACTTGGGAATAATCGGGCACGGGATTGAATATGAGGCGGTCGAGCAGTTCCATTTCTTTGTCGTCGCTGTGCCCATAGCGGTCAAGGAACGTGTCGATAGTGGTGTCGGTGTCGGGTGTCGGCTTGGCTTCTTGCTGCGGGTAGAATTGTGCGAATCGGTCGGCATCGTTGCCCACGAGGCTGTAAAGCACTGTGCGGTCGGGGAAAGCGAGGGCAAGTGCGGGCAGTATCTCCTTTTTTTCTTCATCGGTGATGCTGTCGCAGTTGCGTTGCATGTATAGAATTGAGGGCACCACGAAGTAAGGGAACTGTTGGCGAGCGGCATCAAGCTTCTCTCGGCTTACCGCATGGCCGGCAGCACCGTTTTCGACCAAATCGCGTATGTCGTCTATCGAAAGCATATCCTTCCCAATATGTTGTTTCCTACCAGTTGCCAAATGTGGCGTTGAAAATAAGGTCGCACAACTCGTCACATATCTCTTGGCACAATGAATCTTGTACGTCTATCAGCAGTTGGTCGCTTGAAAAGTCGCGGTATGCCGAGAATGTCTGGTCGAGATCCATGTCGGGATTTTTGTTGTTGATATACCTCACCCGCACGGTGATTGTCAACCTTGTCTGCGAGGCGTATGCATCTTCTGTTACAGCCTGTGGCGACAGGGCATAGCCCGTGATTTCCCCTTCGATGCGCAAGTCGGTGTTGCTTGAATCGACAATCGACAACCGCGTCTGCCTTGTAATCAAGTCTTGCAAGGTGTTCTCAAACATCTGTTGCAATGGCGCATACACCAAGGCTGCGCGTATGGGGAAGTTTGATACCGATATGGTCTTGTATATGCTATAGTCGAGTATCGCTCCATTGAAAGTGTAGGATATGGAGCAGGCTTGCGATACCACGGCAAGAACCAATATCAGAAATATGCGTTTTATCATCGTTATGCGTGTGTTTAAAAGAGGGACTTTATTCAAGCCCGTATTCCTTGATTTTACGGTACAGCGTTCGTTCAGAGATGTGCAGTTCCTCGGCAGTCTTCTTGCGTCGGCCGCAATTGCGTTCGAGCGATTTCTTGATGGTTTCCCGCTCGGTGTCTTCAAGGGTCATTGCCTCGCCGTCGATTTCGCCGCCTCGGTTGTCATTATCGGCAAAGTTTGGTGTTTCGGTGAATGGCGTTTCTTCGTCGGCAAATCCGTCCTCAATGTCAACTACATCTTTTATTGACGTTGTGGGCTTGTAGCTTCCAGTCCCGCTGTATTTTATGAGCGAATGTGAGTGCCCTGTTGTCCCGCCTTTTGACAATGAGTCGATGCGGTTGTTAAGCTTCTCGATTTCATGTTGCATCTTGAAAATGAGCTTGAACAGCATTTCACGTTCCTGAGTGTAATTGAAAGTTGGGGCCGATGCCACTGTGGGCTTGTAGTCGGTGCTGTATTGGGGAGGCAAGTACTTCTTTATGCGTTCGGCATCGACAGTGTTTCCGGCCTCGAATAGCGACACTTGTTCAATTACGTTTTTCAGTTGGCGCACGTTGCCGGGCCAGCGGTAGTTGAGTATGGCTTCACGTGCCGAGTCGTCAAACTGCACGGCTGGTGTGCCATATTTTTCGGCAAAGTCGTTGGAGAACTTTCTCACAAGCATCAACACATCCTTGCCGCGTTCGCGCAGCGGCGGTATGTTGATTTGCACTGTTGACAGGCGGTAATACAGGTCTTCGCGGAATTTGCCCTCGCTCACAGCCTTCAGCATGTCTTTGTTTGTAGCGGCGACAACGCGGATATTGGTTTTCTGCACTTCTGATGAGCCGACTTTGATATATTCGCCCGACTCAAGCACACGCAACAGGCGTGCTTGGGTTGTGAGTGGCAATTCGGCAACTTCGTCAAGGAATATTGTTCCGCCATCGGCCTCTTCGAAGTATCCCTTGCGCGATGATATTGCACCAGTAAATGCGCCTTTTTCATGCCCGAACAATTCCGAGTCGATAGTCCCCTCGGGGATTGCGCCGCAGTTTACGGCGATATACTTGTTGTGCTTGCGCGAGCTGTAATCGTGGATTATGTTTGGGAAAAACTCTTTGCCGCTTCCGCTCTCGCCTATAATTAGCACCGACAAGTCGATTGGTGCCACTTGCATGGCACGACGTATTGCACCCACCAACGATGGTGCGTTGCCAATGATCGAATAGCGTTGTTTCACACGCAGTATTTCGGGCGGGATGTTGGTAGTGCTGTCGTTATTGCTCATTTGTACCTCCTAAGCATGTAAGTTTCTTGTTTCAAAAAATCGCCAAGCTGGTCGATGTCGTCATATTTGTCTATCACATCTGGCATGATGGGGTTGCCTATCGAGATGTGGAAAGTGCGCCCTTTCTTGTTGAACACCTCGGCCGGCAGCCGCAGTGTGCGCAATTGCCAGCTCACGAGTCCCAAGAAGTTGAACCATGGGCTGTTGCCTCCATGGAAGAAGATTGGTATTACTGGCACTTTCAGCATCTTGATGATGCGCGTCACCGATGGCTGCCATTTGCGGTCTTCGAGCCACAGGTGGCGGTTGAGTTTCGACACGGCACCAGCTGGGAAGAACCCGAGCGGCTGTCCGCTCTTGACCTGCATCAGGGCTTCGCGTATGCCATGCTTCGACACGGCTTGCTTGGCTGGGTCGGTCGATGCGAGTGCATCGACGGCTATGAAATTGGGCCGCATTGCGCCGATATGGTTGAGTATCATGTTCACCATTACCTTGAATTGCGGTCGCCGTGAGCCGATCATGTTAATTAGGATAATCCCGTCAAGGGCCCCGTATGCATGGTTCGACACCGTTATGAACGCGCCTTGCGGTAGGTGATCGAGTATCTGTTCGTTGTCGATGCGCAGCTTTATGTCGAGCTCGCGCAACAGCCGCTCGGTAAATTCCACTCCTGGTGTGTCGCAATGGCGGGCGTGGATGTCGTTCACCTTGTCGATCGACAGGAAATGGAACAGCCAGTCAACCAATTTCCGCTTTCCGTCGAAGAAAGGTGCCATGCGGCATATTTCGTCATAGTCGAGTACTGCCGGTTTTACCTGTGTCGGTGTTTCCTCCATATTGTCTTTTGAAATGTAATTATACTATGTCAACTTGCAAAAATAATCATTTTTCCGCAATCCCACGCAAGCACCCCCGCGATTTGCCGAATGAAAAACGCCGTATGTTTTCTCTACATATCTTCCATTGTGAGGCAAATGGCCTCGATGGCGTAGTTTGCCAGCACCTTGTTCCTTATCAATTCCACTTTCTTTGCAAATTCGTCGGGCTTGAAATTCTTGCGCAGCCTCTTCACCTCGGCCACAACGGCGGTTTTGTTGTCGGCCTTTATTCCCACAATGTCTATTTCGCAGGCTTCTTTTCCTTTCTTGGCTTGCCACCACGAGCCTATGTTTCGGTATTCTCCGCTTTCGGCCATTTTCTGCTTGAAGTAGCTCTCCAGCACTAAGCCTGAATAGGTGGGATAGTCGGCCTTAATAAGTTCGGCGAGCAATCCGTAATTTTCCAGTTCCACCATCGACCTGTATTTCACAAAATAGCGGAACCAAAACTTAAGGAAAAGGTCGGAAATCTCGAAACGTACTGTCTGTGTGGCTTCCTTGGCAAAGATGGGACGTTTCTTGGCGATTAGTTCATAATCTTCCTCCAGCCTTTTGATGTGTCCTGCTATATTAGTGTCGCCCATGCTTTGCCCCAATTCGGCCAATGTGTTTCTTCCGCTGGCGATGTCGGCCAGCAAGGCAAAATAGTTGCCGTACTTGCGGCCGAACTCCTGTATCAGCAGGGCGTTTCCCTCGTCAACGAAAGTGGAATAAGGCTGCACGATATAATCTATCATCGCGTTCACATCGGTGCACCCGTTTTGCATCAATAAGTCAACATACTTGGGCACACCGCCGGTAAAGGCATATAGTGCCAGTAAATCCTCGCTGGTATAGCCCGGCTTGTACTCGGCCAGCACTTCTTTCAGCACGTTGGTGGCAAAAGGTTTCAGCTTGATGATGCTGTCGCAACGGCCGTATAGAGGCTCCTTGGCATCGAGGAATATGCGGTTCATCAGTGTATATACCGACCCGCTTGCCACGAAAAATACGTGTGTGGTGTCTTTGTAACGATCCCAAATATCTTGTATCTTGCTGAATACCGTGGGATTGATGTAGAAAAACTCCTGGAATTCGTCGATTACGAGGTTGAATTTTTCTGTGCGGCCAGCTCGCATCAGCATCTCGAACAGGTCGGCAAACGAATCGATTTGTGTAGGCACAAATATGCTTTTCAGCGTTTCATTTATTACTTTGGCAAAGCCGCTGCACAGCATGGCCTCGTTGCTTCGGCTCACAAACAAGTACACCATCGTACTCTCCTCACAGCTTTTCCTTATCAGCATAGTTTTCCCGATGCGTCGTCTGCCGGTGAGCACTGTCATTTGCGAATGGTCATTGAAAGCTATCTTGCGTTGCCGCTCCAATTGTGCCAGTTCCGATTTCCTGTCGAAAAATTTCATGCGCTTTTGCTATTTCCTTTTATGTATTCCGATTCGTGGCGTGAAAAAATACACGGCCGTAAAATTTACCACGGTATATTTTGGGCAAAAATACTGATTAAATCACAATAAAGCAAACTCTTAGGGGCAATTTCACGCGCCGTAATCCCGTGTGATGCACACAAAAAGTGTGTTTTGCGGGGGCGTTGTTGGGATAAGTGGTTTTTTTTGTGTATGTTTGTAATGCAAGTTAATACGCACACTATTATGAGAAGATACCTTGACCCCAAAGCTGACTTGACGTTCAAGAAAGTGTTTGGCGAGCATCCCGAGCTTGTCACCAGTTTCCTTAACGCCATGCTTCCATTCGAGCAGCACGAGGAGGAAATAGAGAGTGTGGAGTACCTCAACCCCGAGTTGGTGCCCGATAACCCACTGCGCAAGGATAGCATCGTGGACGTGAGGTGCTATGACCGTCGCGGTCGTCAATTTATCGTCGAGATGCAGATGATGTGGACTTCGGCCTACAAGCAGCGTGTGCTGTTCAATGCTTCGAAAGCCTACGTCAGCCAGCTCGACAAGGGGGTTGACTATAATTTGCTGCAACCAGTGTATTCGTTGAACCTTGTCAACGACACATTTTCCAAGAGCGACGAATATTACCACGACTACCGCATAGTGGAAGTTGCCGAAACGAGCGAGGTTATCGAAGGGTTGCGTTTTATATTTATTGAGTTGCCCAAGTTTACTCCCAAGAGTTTCTGTGAGAAGCGTATGCAGGTGTTGTGGTTGCGCTACCTCACCGAAATTAACGAAAATACACGTCAGGTTCCCGAAGAATTGCTCGCCGACCCCGATATTAACAAGGCCGTGACGCAGCTTGAAGAGGGTGCGTTCAGCAAGGCACAACTTCTCGGTTATGAAAAGTTCTGGGACATGGTTAGTACAGCCAAGATGAACATCAGCAGTGCCCGGCAAGATGGTATAGAGCAAGGGCGCAGAGAAGGTATGCAGCAAGGGTTGCAGCAAGGGTTGCAACAAGGCCGTGAAGAGGAGCGTATGAAAATTGCTGCCAGCATGAAAGCTTTGGGGCTTGGAGTGGAAGATATTGCGAAAGCTACAGGTTTGCCAGCTGAGAAAATTGCCAAGCTCTGAAGTCGTTGGAAACATTTGGGAAATTATGCCTACAAAATTTGAACTCAACATACTTGGTTGCGGGTCGGCAACTGCTTCGCTGAGGCATTTTCCGTCGTGCCAGGTACTTAACATACGCGACAATCTGTTTATGATTGATTGTGGCGAAGGTGCGCAATTGCAATTGCGTAAAATGTCGCTCAAATATGCACGGTTGAGTAATATTTTCATCAGCCACTTGCATGGCGACCATTGTTTTGGACTCCCGGGGTTGATTTCAACCATGGCATTGCTTGGCAAAACGGGTGAAATCACTATACATACGTTTGAAGATGGGCAGCGCATATTGGGCGAAATTCTTGATTTCTTTTGCCGCGAATTGCCGTTCAAAGTGCGTTTCAATGTCATTTCGCCAAGTGGCGGACTTATTTATGAAGATGATGCTATCACAGTCGATGCGTTTCCGCTTTACCACCGTGTACCAACAGTGGGTTTCCGTTTTGCCGAGAAGCCAAAAATGAGGCACATACGTGCCGATATGGCACAATTCCATGGTGTTCCACATTATGAGATGAATAACTTGCGCAGAGGTGCCGACTTTGTTAAGCCCGACGGTACGGTCGTTCCTAACAATGAGCTTACCACCGATGCCGACCCGAGTTTTAGTTATGCCTATTGCTCGGATACGGTACGGTCGCAGCGGGTGGTCGAGGCCGTGGCTGGCGTTGACTGGTTGTACCATGAAGCCACATACGATGCGTCGCTGGCACAAAAAGCCCGCGCCCGCGGACATAGTACAAGTGCCGATGCAGCTCTTGTTGCACAGAGGGCTGGGGTAAAGCATTTGATACTCGGACATTTCTCCAAACGTTATAACAGCACCAAGCCTCTTGTCGATGAGGCTCGCCGCATATTCCCGTCCACAATTGCAGCCGAGGAATGCCTGACTATCGACCTCACATCACCTCCACAGATATGAAAGAATGTCACTGATAAGGCTTGGGCATGTGGGGGTAGATATTCCATGAGATTGTTTTGTTATTAAAATCTTTTATGCTAATTTTGCCGCCGTTAGTTAGCGGAATTGCCTACTGCTCTACCATGTGGCAGCAGGTAAAATAAAGGATGACATAGACCTATGATGTTTAATATAACTTTTACAATGCAATGATTAAAACACGTTTTTCAATTCTGACGGCCCTGCTGGTATTGTGTAGCATGTGGGCTTGGTCGCAGGTGGTTTATACTGAACCTGCAGTGGTACAACAGAGCAGCACAGGTATTGTAGTGTACTTCAATGCTGCTGAAGGTAACAAAGGACTTGCTGGCTACACTGGCGATGTTTATGCACACACAGGTGTAGTTACCAACGAAAGCACCAATGACAGTGACTGGAAACATGCTCCATCGAAATGGGGCGACAATTCGGCTAAGTACAAACTCGAAAATGCCGGCACCGACCTTTGGAAACTCAACATTGGCGACTTGAAAACTTATTACGGGCTTAATGCTGGTGAAACCGTTAAGCGAATGGCTTTTGTATTCCGCAGTGGCGATTGTAGCCGCGAGGGTAAAACGGCAAGCGGAGGCGACATATTTATCGATGTGTATGCCGATGGACTTGCCATCAACCTGACAAGCGATGCCAGCAGTAATGTCTTGACCGACGCCAATTGCACAGTCAAGTTCTCGGTTAGCACTACACAAGCAGCCAACATATCGCTTCACCTTGACGATGCCAATTCTACGGCTATCGCCTCGCAGTCAAACACTACCTCACTCACACACTCTTATACATTCCCCAAGGGTAGTTACGACGTGATTGCCAAGGCTGTTGCTGGTGGTGAAACCAAGCTCGACACTATTTCGCTCTGCCACCGTGGCAACTCGCAGCAAGTTGCATATAGCGGTACATTGAAAGAAGGGGCTAACGCCAACGCCGATGGCAGCGTTACATTCTGCCTCTATGCCCCCAATAAGGGTAACGTGATGCTCGTGGGCGAATGGGACGACTACCGCATGCTTGCCGAGAATGTGATGAACTATCAGGGCGCAGCCAACGATCGCTACTTCTGGCTCACTGTTCCAGCTGGCACTATCGATATGGACAAGCAATATGGCTACTATTTCATTGTAGATGACAATATTTATGTTGCCGACCCGTATGCCAAGTTGATTCTTGACCCATGGAATGACAAATATATCAACCAGGATTATGAACGTTATCCCGATTTGAAGCCTTTCCCGACAGGCAAAGTCAACGAGTTTGCCATAGCAGTGTTCCATGGCAATGGCGACGGCTACCAGTGGGAAGTGACTGACTTCGAGGCTCCTGCCAAGGAAGACCTTGTGATATATGAAATGTTGCTGCGCGACTTCACCGACGAGCAATGCCTCGAATCGGCAATGACGCATCTTGACTACCTGCAAGCACTCGGCATTAACGCCATTGAGTTGATGCCTATCATGGAATTTGACGGAAATAATTCGTGGGGCTACAACCCTAACTTTTACTTTGCTCCCGACAAGTATTATGGCACAAGCACCATGTACAAGACATTTATCGACGAGTGCCACAAGCGTGGTATTGCCGTAATCCTCGACATCGTGTTCAACCACACTTGGGGGCAACACCCATGGTGCAAGATGTATTGGGACGCTACCAATAACCGCCCTACTGCTGACAGCCCATTCTACAATGATGTAGCACCACATAACTGGAGTGTAGGTAACGACTGGAAGATAGAAAGCGAGCATGTGCGCGGCTACTTGTGCGACGTGCTGCAATACTGGCTCGAAGAGTACCATGTCGATGGTTACCGCTTCGACCTCGCCAAGGGACTTGGCGATTCCGACAGTTATGCCAACGATTATGATGCAAGTGCACACAATGCTTCGCGCATTGCCAATATGCAGGGTTTCATGGATGCAATGTGGGAAGTGAACCCCGATGCATACGCAATATTTGAATATTTTGTGGCTACTTCCGAAGAAAATGCCATAGCAAATTATGGTGGCATGTCGTGGAAGAACCTCAACAGCGCCTATCGCCAGGCTGCAATGGGCTGGCAGGAAAACAGTAGCTTCCGCGGTATGTGGACTGGCGACGAAAACCGCCCGTTTGGCTCGACAGTGGGCTACATGGAAAGCCACGACGAGGAGCGTATGGGTGCAAGCCAGTTGATGTATGGCAATGGCATGTTGTCGTCAACACTCGCATTCCGTATGCGTCGCCTTGGTTCTAATGCAGCATTCGCCCTGCTTGTTCCAGGAGCAAAGATGATATGGCAATTCGGTGAATTGGGCTATGACATCAGTGGCGGCAACGGCGACACCGACCCGAAGGAACCGCACTGGGAATACTATGACAACGCACAGCGCAAAGGTCTTTACGACACATACGTCAAGTTGCTGCAAATACGCCGTTATAATCCCGACCTCTTCAGCAGCGATGCCGAGTTCTATTGGAATGTAGGGGTGAACGACTGGGAAACCGGACGATTCATCACCATGCGCAATGCCGACCACACCAAGGAGCTTGTAGTGGCCTACAACACCAGCACCACTGGTACGAAGACGTTCAATTATACGTTTGACAATCCTGATGGCAACTATTATATTGTAGCACAGACGCATGGCGTATCGACAATATCGTTCGACGCTAAGGCTGGTACCATCACTTTGCCTCAACACTGTTTTGTTGTCATCGGCAACGAAGATGCCTACAATGGTGTTGATGATGTAGAGATTGGTGGCGATTACAACAATATTACCATCTTCCCCAACCCGGCTGCCGACTATATCTATGTGAACAGCAACGATGTCGAGAGCATCGAGGTATATAGCCTTTCGGGGCAGTTAGTAGCTACCAGCAATGGTGCCAATTCGATGGATGTTTCCTCGCTTGCCGCTGGCAACTATATCGTGCGCATTTTCACGCCGCAAGGTGTGCAAGCACAGAAATTGATGAAACGATAAAATATTTATAACATTCTATGAAAGGACGGTGGGAGAACCTCTCCTGCCGTCCTTTTTTTTAAATTTTGTAGCTTGTGCAGCGTTGTGGCATAGAGTGCGGGTAATTTTGCATCGTAAACCAATAAGAAACACTATGAAACTGTCAGAAGCACTCAGCTTGCGGGCTGATTTACAGAGGAAAATAGGACAATTGAAAAGACGGTTATGTTCTTGTGTAAAAGTACAAGAAGGCAATGATCCCATCGAAGACCCAGTTGAATTGAGAAAGGAGCTTGATCGTTGTTTTGAGCAACTTGAAGAACTCGTGTACCGCATCAATTATACCAATCTCGTTACCGAGCGCAATGGTGTGTCGATAACCAAGATGATTGCGCAGCGCGACACTTTGACATTGCGCGTGGCTGTGATGCGCGAAGTATTGAAATATGCTTCGGATATAGAGCGTTACGGACGCAATGAATTCAGGTATTTGCGCATGATAGATGTTGCAAAGATGCAACAGGAAACCGACGAATGTGCCAATCGCCGCCGCAAGCTCGACATGGAGATTCAGGGCATCAACTGGACTGTCGATTTGTTGTAAGACAAGATAAAGTTGGATAGCGGAGGTACATTAGTATTCTATATTTGTCGCAATTTTGTGGCAAATGGGAATTATTCAGGATGGGCTACATGGCTGGACCTTAGCTCGGCGTTTACTTTTGGTAAGGGGGCAATGATGGAGACTCGCGTGTAGGCAGAGATAATGTATGAAGCACAGCGTATAAGCGCATTTCGCATGACATATATATTATTGTTGATGGGCATTACCGTGTATCTACTATCCAATCAAGCGAGGACGACCCGACTATGGGTCGCCCTCGTGCTTTTCATATATTTGCGCTTTTGGGGCTATTCGTGCATGAGTTGGATTGTGGAGCAGTCGGTGAATTTGTTTCCCAATGTGTATTTCACTTTGCTGTAACCTGTATTCATAAATACTATCCATTCATGTCCGCAACGCTTGCAGGTATATTGCTTGTTGGGTTTGATATCTTCATGTTCTATATATTCTATTGATATTGGTTTGCCATGCCGATCTTTCTTGTATAGGTTACCATCGAAATCTTGTTCGACGATGTGCCAGTCACTGGCGTTGCACACGTTGCATCGCCTGTCGGGCAATGCGATAAGCTTAGCGCCAATGAAATAACTGTACACCATGGCATAAAATATCGCTAATGCGCTTATTATAATCCAATACCATGGGAATATAAAGCACACCGAGAGTGCATTCCATGTTACCACAAGTGTCATAATGCCATACCAAATGGTCATTATCCTCGGTGCTATCATGGAGAAGCGTATTATAGTCGCCATGATGATGTTGAATGCAATAACCACCAAGCAACAGTATATCGCAATCAACCACCAATCTGTGTTGTGCATTGAGAATGCAAACATATCTTCGAAAATCGAGCGATGGATAATAGCCTCGTAGGCAAAGTAGAGTAGCACCGTTGTGGCTATGAGCAAGATAGCTGCTGCATAATCGAGAGCTCTTTTTATTTCGCCTTTCTCGCGGTAACGTTTCACATATATGCGCGACAAGATAATTGCCACCACTATCGTCGGTAGCAACCAGGCCGCGAATGCCAGGAATTTACCAAGGAAGCCGCCAACCGTGGGCGACGAAAGCAGGGGATAGGTGTATTTATATGGCTTGTCGGTGGGCACAAGGTGGTCGCCGTTATCTGAAAACCATTCATGGCCAGCATACTCGCACACCACGCTGCCATTGTCGTTGAACCGCATCACGATTACCACTTCGCCTGCGGGAAGTGTGGTTTTATAGTTCGTGTAGTCTTGCTTGAATTCGGTGTCGGCAGCCAGCTCGTATGTCGCCAATCCGTCGGAGTTGCGGTGTTTGGGTCGCTCGTAATATTCCACTTTCACATATTTTATTGGTGTGTAGGCTGTCCTTGTGCGGCCACCAGCCTTAAACTTGAGTTTTACCCATTTTTCGTCTTTGCTCACTTCGCATTCTATGGCACTTTCGGGTACACTATATATCTTGTCATGGATTCGCATTTTGTAACCCCACACAGTGTCGAGTTCGGTATAACGGGTTCCACCTATCCGGTAGTCTTCGGCATCGTTTTGGCGCGAATATAGAGGGAAATTGTGGTCGAACCAGTAATGAGGCTCAGCCATGGTCATGCAAGCCACCATGGCAAGGCAAAATAATAAAAATAGCTTTTTCATATCAGGTAAGTGTGTTTTAAAATTCTACGTGTTCTCCAGTCCTGTTGTCGGTGATGGAGCTTAGTTTCTTTTTTGTGCTGAGAGTCTTTTTCTCCTCGTATGTCCATCGATGGCCACACTTGCTGCATTTCATGTAATATACATCGTTGCGGTTGGCTTTGAACACATCATATTTCTTATCGATGTCATGTGTTATAGGAATTTTGTGGCCGTTGGCATGTACGATTTCTGTTATTGTTTCGCTTTCGTGGTCTTCCGACTTGTCGATTGTGGTATTTGTCGATTCGATTTTCTCAAGTACCAAGTCGCTCCCCACCGAATGGCAGTTGCTGCAACGTTTGTTAGAGATATAGTAATTCATAAATATGCTGCCTAATATTGCCGAACATGGCAACAACACAATCCCTATCAATCCCCAAATGAAAGAATGGTCTAAGGTAGCTGCTATTGCCTCTAACGTGAGGAAGCCGAAGAATACCCAAGTCGCGACTTTCCACGACCACCGAGGACACACTTGCACCACGTAAACGAGCAACAAAGCCCACAAGTAGAACAGTAATGGTATGTACACGAGCGTGGCTATGAATACCAATAGGCCGTAATGCGCCAATTCGGGCAACCGAAGCACATCGTAGGTGAACGGGCGGTGTGTTGCCAAGGCGTATGTGGCAAGGAACATCGGGACTACCAGCGAAAGCAGCACACCGGCAATGGTGTCGAGCCGCTTGTCTTTGATGCCAGTGGCTATTACCTTAGATCGGTATCTGCGGCCGCAAATGATTGCGCCAGCGGCAAATGGGAGGACAAGCAGCACGAAAAGCAGCAACTTGTCGAGGAATACGTCCCACGTGGGATATGCGGCAAGCGACTTGAAGTAGCTGCGCTCTGTGGGCTTGAGGTATTCCATCTTCACTTGCCCTATCTTGCCGTCGTACTCGCATAGGGCCCAGCCGTCGTCGTAAATGCGTTGCACTTTCACCACGCTCCACTTGATGAGGCCGCTACTTGAAACGGAGTCGTAATATATTTCGGCATCAAACCATGGTATCACTTCATACCTTGCAGTGCCGTCATCGTCGCGACGCGGAGGCAGCTCGTAATATTCCACATTGAGGTACTTCACTGGCGAGTAGGCTGTTTTAGTGCCTTGGTCGGTCTTGAACGAGAGTTGTACCCACTCATAGTCATCGCTCAATTCATATTCGATGCCGTCGGCTGCCACGGCATACGCATTGCGGCGTAACGTCACATCGAAGCCTTGCGCGGTGCGTATGGCTGTGCCGATGTTGTAACTTGCCGACTTGTTCTGCCGCGAGTATAGCGGCACTGTGTCGGCTGGATTGAAATGTGGCCTGGCATCGGCAATGAAAGCCACAGCAGCAAGGCACACTGCGAGTAAGATATGTTTAGCTGTTTTCATATTTACCATTTTTTTCGTTTTTCCCATTCAGTGCGTTTCGTGGTTGTGTTGATTCTTCTCGACTTGATCGATTTCTTTACATCGGTTATATTCGAGGTTTCTTTGCTCCATCGTTCATGGCACTTCAGGCAGTGGTAATAGTGGCGGTGATGGCTCGTGGTGGTAACCACGTCGTAATCTTCGGTGATGTCATGGCTTACCGTTTCGCTCCAATTTTCGCCCGAATCTCCGCCTCCTCCTTGTGTCCATGTGTTGGATTCGACGCTGTGCTCCACAGTGTCGCCAAGGTCTTCGTCACGCTCCATGCATATATCATTGCCTATTGAATGGCACACAGGGCACCGGCCAGCGATAAAGCCACAATATGTCATAAAGCTAAAGTAGCCGCTTGCCCCGACAACGAAGATTGACACAATTCCCCAGAATATGGAATATATAAAACAATCTATGACCATGTAAACTGCCATGGTTGTTACCACCAGTGCTGTGATACAGTACATTACAATATCGTTGCCAAAGCGGAACACTCGCCCCAATAGAATAGACCACACAAAGGTTATTACGAAAAGGACAAGTGCATAAATAAACACTATGATCAGCCCCGCATTCTGGCTGTTGACCGAAAACATGAATAGGTCGCTGAACACCACTCGCCCCGTGACAAAATAATACGTGACGACGTATGCCACGATTGCTACGAGAAACAGCAGCCCGCTAATCACGTCGAGTGTCACGGATTTGTCGCCTCGCTCAAACACTTGCTTCTTGTAACGTCGATCGACGATGAATATCAACACAAATAGCGGGACAGCGATAAACAGGAAGTATGGCACCATGTTCTTGAAATCGTTCCACGTGAAACCACGGAATTCGGGCAACACATATTCCTTTTGCGATGGTGCGACTGTCCCGCTTTCAAGCAGTCCCCATTCCTCCCTGTATCTGGCACGCACGGTGCCATCGTCGTTCAGCCGCTCGACCAGCATCACGTCGCCAACGCTGGCTGTGCCACGAACGCCACTGTCGAACAGGAAAGTCCCTTCCTCGGTCACTTCATATACCGCCAGCCCGTCGGATTGGCGGCATACAGGCGGCTCGTAACATTCCACTTTGAAATATTTGGCTGGGGCGTAGGCAGTTTTCCCATCATGGCCGAATGTGAGTATCACCCATTTCTTGTCGTTGCAAAACTCGTACAGCAGCGAGTCTTTAGGCAGGGTAAATTCATTATTGCCTATTGCTACCTCAAAATCGGCCTCATCGGCAAAATTGTAACATACGCCCACTTCATACCGCGCAGCTTCCTTGGTGCTCGAATATAGCGGCACAGTTTCGGCTGGGGTGAAGTGCGGGCGAGCCATGGCGACGATTGCTGCCACAGCGAAACATATAAATAACAGAAATCTATTCATAACGCCATTGTTCTCTCTTCCACCTTCTCAGGAATCTATTGGTGTTAATAATATTTGAAGAATCTTCGTCCCAGCGATGGTCGCATTTGCGGCAATGTCGGTGGTGGGTGTAGTGCTCCACGGTGTCGTATCGGTCGTAGGTGTATGTGTCGGTAGTATCTCTGTCGGGACGTACCGTTTCATGTTCGGTACTCTCTTCCACTGTTGTGCCGTTGTAATCAACCCCTTCTTCTTCAATCATGCCTATTTTATGGCACTTTGGGCAACGTTCGTGGCCTATAAGACCTATAACAAACCCCATGCCGCCCAATGCAGTTAAGCCAATCATCGGTATGCCAAGGAACGCCCACAGGTCGGTCCTAAAACTTTCGGCAATTAGGGGTAGCATAGTGCATAAATAGAACAATGTTAAGGTGGTTTGTATAATGGCAGTTGAACCGAAAAAAATCAAGAAACGTGAAATCAAGTACCAAACCAAGCAAATCAATAATGTTTGGGCACATAGCGCAACATTAAACCAGAAACCCGACTCAATTTTAGGAAACAAAAATATAAAATCTGCGATATCCTTAAAAATCATGTGACCTGTTGATGAATAATAGGCGGGATATACCGTGACAACTACTGCGGCAGCAAAAAGCAACCCAGCCAGAATATCCAGAAATTTATACCATTTGCCCTCTTTGAAGATTTTGCGCTTGTAATAATAGTCACAAAGTATCGCCAATGCAATAAGTCCGATTACAATAAGCCAATATACATTGTCATGATGCCAAAGGTGGTTCCACCAGCTTGAATAGTAGAAAGGTACTTCATATTCCTTGTCGGTGGGGACAATGTTGTTTGGCGTTATAAATCCATAGTAATTATTCTGGTACTTGCATAATGCTTTGTCATGATATATTCTTTCGACAATTACAACTTCATTTTTGGGTATCACTATATCGTTGCCATAATAATCGTCCAACTCTTTATCTTCGAGTAGCTCGTATGCTGACAATCCATCAGAACTTCGCGTTATGGGTATTTCGTAACGGACGTATGTGGTGGGTACATAAACAGACAATTTTACTTCTTTATCTTCTAAGTCGTCGTCATATGTGATTAAGACTTTAGTCCACTTTTCATCGTTGCATAATTCATATTTGCAATATCTGATGTCATACGATAGAGAGTCGGCATCTATCCATACTTCTGATGTATAAATTTTGCCTATTTTGTACTGGTCGGCTTCGGATTGCCGTGAATATAATGGTGCTACATCAAAATAGCTTATGTCAAAGTCATACTTGGTTTCGGCGTTGGCCGTGAGCGCCATGATGGCGAGAAGGCATAATAATACTAAATTTTTCATACACTACGATTGTTATTTTAGTTATTCATGTTGGTAAAAGAGTGTGCCGCAACGATGGCATATTTGCTGCTGTTGGCAGCAAATACATTGCTACACAGCATCGAGCCGACATGCATTGGCGGCTGGCTCTATGGCTGGGTGGATTGCTTTGGCACAGTCCTGTGATATAATAGAAAAGGCTTTGTATGGCGGTGTGTGCATGACTTTACCACTTTTTATCGCACACACTGCGCAGTTGAGGTTTTTTCAGTTTTTATTTTTACGACTTACCTTTTCTGTCATGTAAGAAAAATGTGTCAAAATGTGCATTGCTGGCACATCTTGACACATTGTATTGTAGCGGTTTACTCGCGGCTGCCAAAGAAGCGCAGCAAGTAAAGGAACAGGTTGACAAAATCCAAGTAGAGCGACAATGCACCTATTGTGGCGAGTTTGCCCGCCTGGCTTTCGTCGGCAAATGCTGCCATTTGCTTGATTTTCTGTGTGTCCCATGCGGTGAGGCCGATGAAGATTACCACGCCGGCAAAACTGATAATCCACTCCATCGTGCTGCTGTGCATGAACAGGTTGACAATGGTGCAAATGATGAGGCCGATGAGTGCCATGAACAGGAAGTTGCCCACGCGCGACAAGTCGCTCTTTGTGACGTAGCCATAGATGGTCATTGTGCCAAACACGGCAGCCGTGATGACAAAAGTGGAGAATACCGATGCCGAGGTGTAGGCGGCAAGGATTGCCGACAGCACTATGCCGTTTAGTATTGAATAGACATAGAAAATGAGTGTTGCCACTGTGGAGCTAATCTTGTGCAATGCTCCGGCAAGCACAAATACAAGCACGACCTCGGCAATCAGCAACCCGAAGTATAGCCCCGAATTAGAGAACAGTGCGTAGGTCACTGCCGGGACATTCAAGCACACGTATGATGTTAATGCCGTGACAATCATGGCAAAGAACATCTTCAGGTAAACGCGCTTCATTATGTTCGACACGTTGGCCGCTAAGTCGGCCTGTGGAATGAAGGGCGGTGGAGTTTGTTGATAGTTAGGATACATAATTATATTGTTTAATTAGTATGTTGCAAGTTAGCATGTTACATTCTTTCTGGCACTTCCATGCCGAGCAGCCCGGTAGCGCGGCGAATGATATTGCCGGTTACCTCCGACAGCTTGAGGCGGAAGTTGCGTGTGGCGGCATCCTCCTCGCGCAGTATTGAATAGTCGTGGTAGAACTGGTTGTATTCTTTGGCGAGGTCATACACATAGTTTGCCACCAATGCCGGGCTGTAGGTTTTGCCAGCTTCGGAAACCACTTGTGCAAAGTCGGCAATTTTTTGGATAATTGCCACCTCTTTTTCGCTTGGTTCGATGTCATAGTTGCTGTTGTAGTCAATGCCGGCTTCGGCGGCTTTGCGCAGCAGCGAGCGTATGCGGGCGTAGGTGTATTGAATGAACGGTCCCGTGTTGCCATTGAAGTCAATCGACTCCTTTGGGTTGAACATCATGTTCTTGCGTGGGTCAACTTTCAGCAAGAAGTATTTGAGCGCGCCGAGACCGATGATGCGGGCGATTTCGTCGGCTTCCTCGGCCGAGCAGCCATCGAGCTTGCCAAGTTCGGCACTCGTTTCGCGGGCTGTGCGTATCATTTCGTCCATGAGGTCGTCGGCATCTACAACAGTGCCTTCGCGCGATTTCATTTTCCCCTCGGGCAGTTCTACCATTCCATATGAGAAGTGTACCAAGTCTTTGCCCCATTTGAACCCGAGCTTGTCTAACAGCAACGACAGCACTTGGAAGTGGTAGTTCTGCTCGTTGCCCACCACGTATATCATCTTGTCGATGGGATAGTCTTGGTAGCGCAGTTTGGCCGTGCCTATGTCTTGTGTCATGTACACCGATGTGCCGTCGCTGCGCAGCAACAGCTTGTGGTCGAGCCCGTCGGCGGTGAGGTCGGCCCACACCGAGCCATCCTCCTTGCGGTACATTATGCCCTTTTCAAGCCCTTCGAGGACTTTCTTTTTCCCTTCGAGATAGGTTTCGCTCTCGTAATATATTTTATCGAAGTCAACACCCATGCGGCGGTATGTTTCGTTGAAGCCGTCATATACCCACTGGTTCATCATTCGCCACACGCTGCGCACCTCTTCGTCGCCGGCTTCCCAGCGTTGCAGCATTTTACGGGCTTCGACCATCAGCGGTGATTTCTCTTTGGCCTCGTCTTCGCTCATGCCAGCGGCCATGAGTTGTTTCACTTCGTCTTTGTAGTGCTTGTCAAACATCACATAGAAGTCGCCGATCAAGTGGTCGCCTTTCTTGCCAGCTTTTTCGGGTGTTATGCCGTTGCCCCACTTCTGCCAGGCCAGCATCGACTTGCATATATGTATTCCGCGGTCATTTACGATGTTGGTTTTTACAACTTTGTAGCCGTTGGCTTTCATGATGAGTGAAAGCGAATACCCCAGCAAGTTGTTGCGCACGTGTCCCAAGTGTAGCGGCTTGTTGGTGTTAGGCGACGAGTATTCTATCATCACCAATTCGCTGTCGTTGGTGGCAGCCTTGAACCCATAGTCGGGCGTTGCGGCAATGTGCTTGAGCATATTGCACCAGAAAGCTGGTTCGACAACGATGTTCAAGAAGCCCTTGATTACGTTGAACGACTTCACGGCATCGCAGTTGGCGGCAAGGTACTCCCCTATTTCGTTGGCAGTAGCCTCGGGAGATTTTTTCGATGCTTTAAGGAATGGAAATACCACGACGGTGAGGTTGCCTTCAAACTCTTTCCTTGTGGCTTGCAATGTAATCTTCCCAGGTTCGAAATCCACGCCATATAGCGACTTTACCGCTTCGCACACAGCTTGTGCTATGATGTTATCAATTGACATATCTGCTAATATATAAATATTTGTGGCAAAGATAGCACAAGGCGAGCGCAATAGCAAAAAACAGCTCGATGTTTTTTTGCATATTTCCGAGCCGCAGTCAATCTATATTGGCTGACATCAATAATTTTCACAAAACGATATTTCGTGCCGGTGCTGCATATTCCAAAATCTGCGAGGACGTGTCGGCATCGGGGGTGAGCCATGTCACTTCGGGGTCTTTGGCAAACCAGCGCAGTTGCTGCTTGGCATAGACACGGGTATTCTTCTTGATGCGTTCGACGGCAGTGTTCCAGTCCATTGTTCCGTCGAAATATGCAAACATTTCCTTGAAACCCACTGTGTTGAGTGCATTGAGGTGGCGTAGTGGGTACACCGAGCGAGCTTCTTGTTCAAGACCAGCCGCGACCATTGCATCTACACGGCGGTTGATGCGTCCAAACAGTTCTTCGCGAGGCATGTTCAGCCCTATCTTGACTATCTTGAACGGGCGCGGTTTTGATGCGCCTGTGCGCAGTTCGGTGTATGGCCGGCCGGCCTGGTAGCACACTTCGAGTGCGTGCAACAGCCGCTTATGGTTGTTTGGGTCGGCAATCTTCAAGTAGTCGGGGTCGAGCAATTCCAATTGAGCCACAATCGCCTCGATGCCGCAATCTTTATATAGCCGCATCACATGTTCTCTTACTTCGGTGCTAATGGTGGGCATGGCATCGATGCCGTGGCAGACGGCATCGACATACATCATCGATCCGCCGCACATCACTGCGCAACGGCTCGGCGAGCTGTTGAAAAGGCGTGGCAGCAGGTCGATGGCTTCTTGCTCGAATTGCGCGGCACTGTAGTATTCGGTTATGCTCTTAATTGCCACAAAGTGGTGTCGCACCAAATGCTGCTCTTCGGCAGTGGGTGCAGCCGTGCCGATAGGGATTTCTTTGAAAATCTGCCGTGAGTCGGCCGATATGATTTCACAACCCAACCGTCGTGCCACTTCAATCGCTGTGGCAGTCTTCCCCACCCCAGTCGGCCCAGTAATCACAATAAGTGTCCCTTCCATCACCATAATTGCTTGATTTATTCTACATACATTTTATGTCGGGCAATAATCATATTGCGAAAATAGTATGAATTGATTAATATTGCAAAGCCAGTAACTTCTTGATTAGTGGAACGTAATATAACTTTGCTTCTTCGGCTGTGGGGGTATGTGCCCCGGGGAAGTGGAAGGCATGGGTATAGTGTTGCAGGAATTGCGGCTCGTAGTGCGCTATGGGGTCGGACGTGCCGAACAATCCCCACACCATGTCGCGGCTTATAGGGTTGCAGTTGTCCCATTGGTGTAGTTGCAATTCGTTAAATTCCTTGATTAGCGTTTGGTCGATGACGAGTGACTGGTTGCCATCGGCACGAGGTGATTTGTATTGGTGGGAACCTATGCGTTCGGCGAGAAACCGTGTCATTTCAAGGTGCGGGTTGCCAAGCAGCGCGGGCAGCCTTAATTTGGCAGCGACTATTTGTGCCAGAAATGCACCGTTGCTGTTGCCGACGAGTGCATCGGGCGACTCTTGCTGGCATATAGTGAAGATTTGCTTGATGGCTTCGTGTGGGTGCAGCGGCAGGTCGGGCGACAACACTTGTGCCAAGCCATCAAGTTCCAGTTTCAGCGTCTGTGCCAGTGTGCAAGCTCCCGAGGCGAAGAAGCCATGCAAGAAGATGACTTTTTTGCTCATATATTATTGATTATATTATGATTAACAGCCGCAACCGTCGATGTTGCATGATGCCCCTTCGGCAATTGTGCGTGAATGCAAGCCAGCATCTTCGGGCGATAATGATACAGTCCCGTCTTCGAGCAAGAAGCAAGGTATTCCCACTGCACCCATTTTCCTGGCATCGTCAAAAACAGGGTTGTTGTCGCGCAGGCGTAAAAAATCTTTGAGATGTTTTACGTGTTGCCCGATATCGATTATTTCATAGTTGTCGTTCCCTTCGACTTGCTTTTCTACATAGTCGCAGTCGGGGCAGGAAGCCATTCCATATATTTTTATCATAGTTTTGTTGGTTGTGTTTTATTTTCGTTTTTGCCTGTAATCGGTGCTCGGTCGGTATTCTTTACAGAAGTCATAATCCCAACGACACAATCTCCATTCCACGAGTATGTCGTCGTGCCCGTTGTTGAGGAGTAGTTTGTTTCGCCGCCGGTTGTATCGGTTTGCAAATTGTTTCCATTCTTTCCACGAAATGCGCGGGCTTGAATGAAATTTGAAAATCATCTGTTTTCTTATCGATCTGCTCATGGTTGTTTCAATTGGGATTATGGTATTTTCTGGTAGAAAAACACCGAGGGGGGAATGGTTGCATTTTGCACCTCTCCCCCCTCGCGGTGTGATTTTTATTATTGTGATTTTTATTTTCCTGCCATGGCTTTGGCGCGGGCGAGGTATTTGTCAACATCGAAACCATAGCTTTGCGAGAAATTAGGATACTTGTCCTTGATTTCTTGGAAGATGTCGGCTTCGGCGGCGTAATTCTTTTGCTCACGGTATATTGTGGCTTTCTTCACCATGAAAAGCGGAGTGTAATAGCTGTTGTCGGCCGAGAGCGAAATAGCTTTGTCGTATGCACCCAGTGCTTCGTCGAGCTTGCCTGTGTTCACATAGCAGTCGCCAAGCAGCGATTGTGAAGCCGGACCGACTAATACGCCTTCGGGATCGAAGTTTTTGAGGTAATTGATTGCCTCGTCATATTTTTCTTCGTTATAAAGCAATATTGCAGCATTGAGGTTGGCGCGGTTGGCTGCCGAGTTGCTGTAATTCTCGGCTACGGCCATGTATTGTGCCAGTGCTATGGAATCGTTGCCCTGTGCAAGCTGCATGTCGGCTTGTGAAATTTCGTTCTTTGCGCTTTCGATGCCCGGATTACGTACACCGTATATATAAATCATTATAGCGGCAGCAATTACGACAATTATGCCACACACCCAGTAGATGTAGTTTTTGTTGTTTTCGACTTTCTGCTCAATCGATGATAACGACTCATTGAGTTCTTCGATTGAGGTACGAGTATTTTCTTTATTAGCCATTGGTTTATAACTATGATTTTTTTATAGATTTCGTTCTAATTTTGGATTTGCAAAGGTAATAGTTTCCAGCAAAATAAAAAAACTTTACACTGTTTTTCATTACAGTTTTTTCATTACAAGGGTTTGGGGGCGACTATGAGCAACTATCATGCGGGGTTGACGCTTATATTTGCTTGTTGTGGCGGTCATCTGGTTTTAACCAATCGGGAGTGAAGTGACACGGTCGTATAACATGGCACACACCAATGTGTTATGTGCAATAAAATGCACATTTGGGGGCAATGCGTGCCGTAAAATGGTAAAATATTATTCTTTTTTCTTAAAATATTTTCTTGTGTTGTTCTATTTGCTATATATTTGCTTTGGAGTAGTTAAGAAACAGCGCAATTTGATGCGCGTTTAACACTTAAAATGTTAATACGTAAAAAATAATATATTTGCACTATGACTAAAATCGAAGATATTGAAGAGGTAGCGAAGCGGCTCAAAGGGTTGCGCGAAGCTCTCGACATGAGTGTCGAAGAGGTTGCCAACGTGTGTGGCATCGACTGTGACGTATATCGTGCATACGAGAGCGGCGAGGCCGACGTGCCGGTGAGCTTTGTGCGCACGCTGGCCCAGAAGTTTGGCGTGGAGCTGCCGGCAATTCTCTTTGGGGAAGAACCCAAAATGAGTAGCTATTTTGTGACTCGCTGTGGCAACGGGGTGAGTGTGGAGCGGTCGAAGGCCTACAGTTACCAGGCTCTTGCCGCTGGTTTTTCAAACAAGGTCATCAACCCTTACATGGTGACAGTGGAGCCAAGCGACAAGCCGCGTGGCGATTATAATTCGCACGACGGGCAGGAGTTTAATTATGTGGTGGAAGGACGCATGGAGATGCAAATCTCGGGCAACACGTTCACGTTGGAAACGGGCGACAGCATCATTTTCAATTCATCGTTGCCACATCGCATGCGTGCCCTCGATGGCAAGCCTGTGCGTTTCCTTGCCATAATTTCATGATTCCCCTAAGATTTATAACAAGTAAAAAGAATATGTTAGAAAAATATATCGAAAGAACCGAATACTCTTCCTACGAGGACTTTATGCAGAATTTCCACATCAACGTCCCCGAAAATTTCAATTTCGCTTACGATGTTGTGGACGAGTGGGCGCGTGTCGCTCCCGACAAAAAAGCCCTCTTGTGGGTGAATGAGGCTGGCGAGTCGCGGCAATTCACGTTTGCCGACATCAAGCGTGAAAGCGACAAGGCGGCTTCCTACTTTATGCAATTGGGCATAGGGCATGGCGACATGGTTATGCTCATCATGAAACGCCGTTACCAGTTCTGGTCGGCAATCACGGCGTTGCACAAGATAGGTGCGACGGTTATCCCCGCAACCCACTTGCTTACCGAGAAAGATATAATATATCGGGCCAATGCCGCCGATATTAAGGCTATAGTGGCCGTGGGCGATGATATAGTGGTACAACATATCAATAAGGCTTTGCCGCAATCACCATCGGTAAAACATGTTATTTCGATAGGCCCTGAAATTCCCGATGGGTGGGACGATTTCAACCGTGGCTGCGAGGAAGCTCCTGCATTTGTGAAACCGCAATTTGTCAATACCAACGATGATATATCGCTCATGTATTTCACCTCGGGGACTACTGGCGAGCCTAAAATGGTGGCACATGATTTTACTTATCCGCTTGGTCACATAATCACTGCCAAGTATTGGCACAACCTTGATGAGAACAGCCTCCACTTCACACTTGCCGACACGGGTTGGGGCAAAGCTGTGTGGGGCAAGTATTACGGGCAATGGCTCGTAGGTGCCAACGTGTTTGTTTATGATTTTGAGAAATTCAAGCCTGTCGATGTGCTGCACATGATACACAATTACGGCATTACATCGTTCTGTGCGCCGCCGACGGTGTTCCGTTTCCTCATACGTGAAGATTTGACGCAATTTGACCTTTCGACACTCAAGTATTGCACCATTGCCGGTGAGGCATTGAATCCCAATGTATATGACGAATGGCTCAAATTGACGGGCATAAAGCTCATGGAGGCATACGGGCAGACCGAAACGACCGTCACACTGGGCACATATCCATTTGTGGAGCCGCGTCCAGGGTCGATGGGCAAGGTTGGTCCGGTTTACGACATAGCATTGCTAACTTCCGACGGACGTTGGGCCGAAGATGGCGAAGAGGGTGAAATTGTGATAAAGACGCATGGCAAGCGCCCGGTAGGATTATTCAAGGAGTATTACCGTGACCCCGAACTGACGCATCAACAATATCACGACGACATATATCACACAGGCGATGTGGCTTGGCGTGACGAAGATGGGTATTATTGGTTTATTGGGCGGAAAGACGATGTTATCAAGTCGAGCGGATACCGCATTGGCCCGTTTGAGGTGGAGTCGGCACTGATGACGCACCCGGCTGTGGTGGAATGCGCCATTACAGGAGTGCCCGATGAGATACGTGGCCAAGTGGTGAAAGCCACCATAGTACTTTCAAAGGAGTACCGAGGAAAGGAAGGCCCTGAGTTGGTAAAAGAAATCCAAGACCACGTGAAGCACACCACCGCCCCTTATAAATACCCGCGTGTGGTAGAGTTTGTGGACGAATTGCCCAAGACCATAAGCGGCAAAATTCGCCGCGTTGAAATTCGCAACAAGCACAAAAACCATCAATAACAAGTAAAACCACTTGGATAACGGCTGCAGGTTTGTTTAAAGCCTGTGGCCGCTATTGTGTTTATGGCGGAATGATGTTTTTTGGTAGCCTTGTTGGCGGTGCGGGTATTTACTTTTGCTCGCAAAATGTATTACTATGGAAAACTATAAACTTGATATTAACGATGGCAGCCAGCACGACCGACAGGTGTTTGTGGCTGCACAAAATGCTTGGAACGACTGGAGTGAATTGCGGAGCAAACGCCGTCGTAACAAGGATTTTACTTATGGCTCGCAATGGGGCGATGTGGTGTCGGATTCGGATGGACGCAAGTGTACCGAGTATCAGCATTTGCTTGAAAATGGACATGAACCTCTCACCAATAATGTTATACGCCGTTTGGTTCGCAGTGTCGTGGGGCGTTTCCGCAACACCATTGCAGGACAAGAAGAACACCGTGACTTGATAGACGAACTTGACAGCCGTGCGCTTGAGGAATTTTTGATTTCGGGTTGTTGTGTACAGCGCATAGGCATAGGCAATGATGGACAGCCGCAGGTCGAAAACCTCAATGTGAACCGTTTCTTTTCCAACGTTATGGAAGATGTGCATTGTCGTGATTGCAAGATTGTCGGTTATTTGCACGATCTTAATGTGGGTGAACTTATAAGGCGGCTTGCTTGTGGCGACCGTTCACGTGCATCACTGATAAGGAAAATATACAGTAGCATCGAGCCTTCTGTATGTGGCTTACCAGCTGTAGGTACCGATGCCGAGAATGGTGGCGACTTTTTCACGGCTAATCATGGGCAAGTGAGGGCAATAGAGGTCTGGACACTTGAATTGAACGAAGTGCTTGAATGCCACGACCGTGCCGTAGCGCAGTTGTACACTTGCGGCATTGCCATGCAGCATGATATCGATGGCGAGAATGCTCGCCGCCAGGCCAGGGGCATTCCCATTATTGATGCGCGTTGGGATATCGAGGAAATGTGGCATTGTCGGTGGTATGCTCCCGATGGGCATTGCCTGGCGCATTATACGTCGCCATACGGGCATGGCAGCCATCCATTTGCCATAAAGCTGTATCCGCTCACCGATGGCGAGGTGCATTCGTTTGTGGAGGATGTGATTGACCAGCAGAAGTATATCAATCGCCTCATCACGCTTATCGACCGTGTCATGGGTGCGAGTGCCAAGGGGGTGCTGTTGTTTCCCGATGCGGCATTGCCCGAAGGCTTCACTTGGAACGACTTGAAACGCATTTGGCGTAGTACCGATGGTATATTGCCATATTCCGAAGGGTGTTGCACACATTTGCCACAGCAGGTATCGACCAACAATACGGGCATAGGGGCATTTGAACTGCTTTCGTTGCAGATGAGGCTCATTGAGGAAATAAGTGGCATGGGTAGTGTGTTGCAAGGCAACAATAATGGCACGCGGCAAGGTGCGCAGTTATATGAGCGGCAGGTGGAAAATGCCACTATTGCATTGTCCGACATTTTTGAAACATTCAATACATTCCGCCGCTACCGCGATCAAAAGCTGCGCACCACCCTTCTTCTTGGATAAATGAAAAATTGTGGTCGTAGCATGGTTGCCGCATCGGTTTATTGGGAAAATGTAGTATTTTTGGGTTGGAAAAAACAATTATTATGGAAAAGATAGATATTAAGAGGCTTAACGACAATGTATTTGACCTTATAGGTAAAGAATGGATATTGATAACTGCAGGGAGTTGCGACCATTTCAACATGATGACTGCTTCGTGGGGATGCTTGGGGTGGTTATGGAACAGGCCTGTGGCTGTGATATTTGTAAGGCCTGAACGTTACACTCACGATTTTATAGAACGAAGCGAGTGTGTCACGCTCTCATTCCTTGGCAATTCACCCGAAATGCGCGAAGCCTACAATATATGTGGCAGCAAGTCGGGGCGGGATTGCGACAAGGTGGTTGCCACAGGTTTGAAGCCAGTTGCAACAGAGTTGGGAAATGTAGCATACGAGCAATCACGGCTTACGCTTGAGTGCCGTAAATTGTATAAAGACAATATCAAGCCCGGTAGCTTTATTGAGCCGTCAATTGCCAAGTGGTATGGCGACAAAGGTGGATACCACGATGTGTATGTGTTGGAAATACTTAATGCTTACGAGTAACAACGTTTTGGGCTGAAGTCGCATATTTCGGCACGCCTATACGCTTTTATTGTAAAAAGTGTTAACTCGTGAAATATTTTCCTTTGGAAAATTCTTTTATTGGAAAACAAGCCTTTTCTTTGTAAAAAAAATTTCCGAAAGAAAATATTAACAATAAAAAATATACGACTTATGAAGATTGTGATTGTTGGTGGTGTGGCAGGTGGTGCTACAGCCGCGGCGCGGATTCGCCGGAATACCGAAAAGGCCGAAATAATTTTGTTTGAAAAAGGTGCATATATTTCGTATGCCAATTGTGGGCTGCCCTATTATATTGGAGGTGTCATCGAGGAGCGTGACCGCCTATTCGTTCAGACACCCGAGGCTTTCGGCCGGCGTTTCAACATAGATGTGCGTACTCAGTCGGAAGTGGTTGCTATCGACAGGGCCAATAAGGTGGTGACCGTGCGCAAGGTCGATGGGACAACTTATAATGAAAGTTACGACAAGCTTTTGCTGTCGCCTGGAGCATCTCCTGTGCGTCCGCCATTGAAAGGCATTGACTTGGATGGTATTTTTACACTTCGCAATGTGAATGATACTGATCGCATCAAGCAATATCTCGGTGAAAAGGCTGTGAAGAGTGCAGTTATCGTAGGCGGTGGCTTTATTGGTTTGGAAATGGCCGAGAATTTGGTTCATGCTGGTGTTGAAGTGTCGGTAGTGGAAATGGCCGACCAGGTGATGGGGACTATCGACTACTCGATGGCTGCGTTGGTACACGAACATTTGGTGCAAAAAGGTATAAAGCTATATTTGCAACAGGCGGTGGAAGCTTTCGAAGCTGCCGCCGATGGAGGGCTTACGGTTGTGTTCAAGTCGGGAGTACGTCTGCATGTAGGCATGGTCATACTCTCCATAGGTGTGCGGGCCGAAACTGCTCTTGCAGTGAATGCTGGATTAAAGCTCGGCGAGATGAAAGGGATATATGTTGACGAGTATTTGCAGACATCTGATAAAGATGTCTATGCCGTGGGCGATGCCATAGAATTCCCCCACCCCATCACGGGCAAGCCGTGGCTCAATTTCCTTGCCGGCCCAGCCAATCGCCAGGCTCGCATCGTAGCCGACAATATCGTGTTTGGCAATAAAGTGAAATATGAGGGTTCTATTGGCACGTCGATTGCCAAGGTATTTGATCTCACTGTGGCTTCGACTGGCCTGCCAGCCAAGCGGTTGAAACAAATGGGTATTGATTATCTGACCTCTACCACACACTCGGCTTCACATGCGGGTTATTATCCCGGTGCGTTGCAGATGGCTATCAAGGTGGTGTTCTCCCCTACCGACGGGCGGCTATATGGCGCACAGATTGTAGGTTATGATGGTGTTGACAAGCGCATTGATGAATTTGCATTAGTTATCAAGCAAGGCGGAACGGTACGTGACTTGGCATGCATTGAGCATGCCTATGCGCCGCCATTCTCTTCGGCCAAAGATCCTGTGGCGATAGCCGGTTATGTGGCTGGTAATATATTGAGCGGGAAGATGTCGCCACTGTATTGGCGTGAATTGCGTGATGCCGATTTGGGTAAAGTGACGTTGGTCGATGTGCGTACTACCGATGAGTTTGATTTGGGCGGTATCAAGGGGGCTGTCAATATGCCTCTCGACGAGTTGCGCAATCATCTCGATGAGATACCGCGCGACAAGCCCGTGTGGGTGTATTGCGGCGTGGGGCTGCGAGGCTACTTGGCGAGCAACATATTAAAGGATAATGGTTTCGGCGAAGTGCGTAACTTGGTAGGCGGACTCAAGACATTCAAGGCAGCTACTGCGCCGGTGACGATGCCCAGTGAAGCAGTTTCCCGCCCAATTGCCGTTGACCAACCGTCAACAATCGGCGAAGACAAGGTTGTGGCCATGAAAGTGAACGCATGTGGGGTGCAATGCCCTGGCCCTATATTGAAATTGAAAAAAGGTGTGGAGGCATTGCGACCGGGGCAATGTTTGGAGGTGAGCGCGACCGATGCGGGTTTCCCTCGTGATGCCGAGGCATGGTGCCGCACCACTGGCAACCGATTTATTTTCAAGTCGGAAGATAATGGTGTGTATCGTGTGCGAGTGGCAAAAGCTGGAGCAACACAACAGCAGCAGAGTACAGCCCAGGGGATTAATGGCAAGGGCAAGACATTTATCCTTTTCAGCGACGACCTCGACAAGGCCTTGGCGACATTCGTGCTTGCCAATGGTGCGGCAGCCACGGGCGAGAAAGTGACCATATTCTTCACTTTCTGGGGGTTGAACGCTATAAAGAAAGAACACAAGCCAGCTGTCAAGAAAGACTTTTTCGGCAAGATGTTTGGGTGGATGCTGCCGTCGAGTTCGCGCAAGTTGGCGTTGTCGAAGCTCAACATGATGGGTGCGGGGGCGAAAATGATGCGCTACCTGATGCGCAAGAATGGAGTCGATTCGCTTGAGTCGCTGCGCCAGCAAGCTATCGACAATGGAGTGGAATTTATTGCTTGCCAGATGTCGATGGACGTGATGGGTGTGCAGCGCGAGGAATTGCTCGACTGTGTTAGCATCGGCGGTGTGGCAACATATATGGAACGTGCCGACCAGGCAAATGTAAATCTGTTTATCTGACGTGTATGGAAAAGATTCAGTGTATTTGTGTGATGAGGAATTTGATGCAAGCCCTTGCTGGTATAGAAAATAATTTGATGGAAGTTCACGGTGTGTCGCTCAACGAGGCTATGGTGCTTTGCAGCATAGGCACCGACACGGTGACAGCTGGGACTATTATCGCTTGCACGGGCATGACATCTTCGCATACGTCGAAAACCATTCGTTCTGCCGAGGAGAAAGGGCTGCTCACGCGCAGCTTGGGCGAGAATGACAAGCGGCAGATGTACTTCACTTTGACGCAAAAGGGGAAAGATTGCCTTGCGAGCATCAAGGAGCGCGGTGTGGAAGTCCCCAAGTGGTTGGCACCGATGTTTGCCCGCCACGAATGACAGCGAGCGATTGATTGTACCATATAAATGATGAGGGTGTGCCGAAGTTATCTAATTCGGCACACCCTCACGCATTTTGGGTAATTCTCAGAAGTGGTAACCAACGCCCACATTGAATGCGTTGTGTTCGTTGATGTCGTCCATGAGGTTGGTTAATGACAAGTCGATTGACGCTTTGATATAGACCCGCGAGAATGAAACTGCCGCGCCGAAACGCCATTTGAACGACGGGCGGTTGAGCCAATCGTCCTTTTGCACTAATGCGCAATCGAAGTATGGTCCAGTGAATATGTCGATGCTCGTATAGAAGCGGTCGCATATAAGGTTGCAGCCAACTATTCCGCCAAGCCCTATGCCCGCCTCGCTTGTTCGGTCGCGGTCGTCTTTTTCAAGTTTTACGCCAATTAAGTCTTCTGTTTCAGGTGTACCATATACAACTCCGTGGTCATGGTTTTCGTAATAGAGGGTGGCTTCGGGTGTTATGTATAACCCTTTCACCAAATAAAACCTGTACCCACCTGTTGCCGATATGCCCCAAGCGTCGAGAGGCTCTTTGGCATATCCACCACCCTTTGTGGTCTTGCTGAAATTCAGGTCAACCGTGAAATGGTTGCTTCGCTGTGCCATTACCGCCGTCATCCCAGCCAATGCAACCAGCACAAAAGTCAAAATCCGTTTCATAATCTCATTATATTTTAGTGTTAATTATTTGGTTCTATGCCATATATGTCCCTACGGTCAGTTATTTCTTCGCCATATACTGGGTCTTTGGCTGTATCCAAATAGGAGCCGTTATATCCGCCATACCATCCCCAATTCATGTAAAAATAGTAATATTGCATGCCACTATCAACATATTTGTAAACAGGGTAAAAATCAAATCGTTCCCTGAAAGTATATACATAATATTCAACGTCACCATTCATATATGTACCTCCAGATGCAATCCATGCGTGACCTATTCCGTCAATCTTTCCGCGCATATAAACAGGATGTTTTTCTTTATTTCCGACCATGTGTTGTGTGCGTTATGGTCGATTACGTTTAAGATTTTCATAATCGTTTAGTTTTAGGTTATTTTATGGTGTTAAATTTCCCCAAATGTAATGGTAATCCTCGATAAATGCAAATGAATGTGACAAATAATTGCGAAATGTTACGAAATTGTTATATCGCAATGTTTCGTCTATAATTTACATGATATTATTGTTAAAAATTTGGTTATGTTTCTTCGAGGTAACTTACTGGCATTAATGCATGTTTGCATTGCGACTTATTGGTACGCTGCATTGTGCCACGTCTAATAAGTCGCGATGCCTTTAGTGGGGATTTACACTGCTGGGTACTGACTTATTGCGCCTTTTGTAGTGCGGGCTTGATGTCGGGGAGCATCACGGCGATGATGCCGAGCAGTGGCAGCCATGTGCTGACCTTGAATATGTAGTCGATGCTCGTCACGTCGGCAAGCCAGCCGAAGAATGCCGACCCTATGCCTCCAAGCCCGAACATCAACCCGAAGAAGATGCCTGCCACCATTCCCACCTTGTCGGGTTTCAGGTCGGTGGCATACACTACTATGGCCGAGAATGCCGACGCGATAATCAGGCCGATGATAGTAGCTACCACGATAACCCATGGGAGGCTGCCGATGTAGGGCAACGCCAGCGTGAACGGTGCCGCCCCGAAAATCGAGAACAATATCACATATTTGCGCCCATATCGGTCGCCAAGGAAACCGCCGAGCAATGTTCCGGCTGCGAATGCTGCCAGATAGGCGAACAGGCAGAATTGCGATTGCTGCACGGTAATGCCGAACTTGTCGATGAGGAAAAATGTGAAATAGCTCGTCATGCAGGCGTTGAAGAAGTATTTCGAGAACACCATCACCACCAATATGGCCATTGCCGACCGCACTTTCGATGCTGTCAGGTCGGGTAGCGACATTTGCCGAGCGCGTTTTATCTTGCCCCATTGCGAGAGCATGAGGCTGTACCAGTAGCCTATGCGTACAAGTATGAGTGCCGCCAGCAATGCGGCCACAGCAAACCAGCCTGCTGCATGTTGCCCGAAAGGCAGCACAATCAATGCTGCCAACAAAGGGCCTATTGCACTGCCGCCATTGCCGCCCACTTGGAAAATCGATTGGGCGAGGCTCTTCTTGCCGCCCGATGCCATTTGGGCCACGCGCGATGCCTCGGGATGAAACACCGACGAGCCGCAGCCTATTATAGCCACTGACAGCAGCACCATGGTGAAACTTGAGGAATAGGCCAGCGTCAACAGCCCTGCAAGTGTGAAAAACATGCCTAATGACAGCGAATAAGGCTGTGGGTGCCGGTCGGCATATAGCCCGATAAATGGTTGCAGAATGGATGATGCCAATTGGAAAACAAATGTTATGATACCGATTTGTGCAAATGTAAGTCCCAAGTTGTCTTTCAGCATGGGGTACATTGCCGGTATCACCGATTGTATCATGTCGTTGAGCAGGTGGCAAATGCTTATTGCCAGCAATATGGCGTAGGCCGTTTCGGCTTTAACATGCGGATGCCCCTTGAGTGCGTCCAGTATATTTTTCATTGTTATTTCGAGTTTGGTTGCTGCGACTTTTTCAGTCGTTCTTTTAAGCGTTGTTTGCGGTCGATGCGTTTATGCCTTTTGCTCCACCATTTGCGGCTTTCTTCGACCACTTGTGATGCAAATTGGCTGCCGGTGGCAATGCCTGCGATTTCGGCATAGCGCAATGCCAGTGCCCGCAGTGCGTCGAAGTTCTCGTTTATCCCGTTGAAATTTTTCAGCATGGTTTTCATGCCTATGTTCCCTCCTATCTTCATACGGTTGATGTCGATTAAGTAGAAACGGTAGTCGGGGTCATATAGAATGTTGCCGGGAGTGAAGTCGCGGTGGAATATGCCGGCACGATGCAGCTTCACCATCAGTTGCGCCGTGCCATCAACGATGCGGTCGCAGTCGGGGCGTTCCTCCCACTGGCGTATGTTCTGTGCATTGGTCAGCATCAGGCACACGTAGTAGCTGCGGTATAGCAGTCCATGGCGGTAGGTTTCGATGTATGCCACTGGGTCGGGGGTGTCGAAGCCCATCTGTTGCAACGCCACGGCATGTTCGTATGAACGCCGTGCCTTGCTCTTGCGCAAGAAAGTGTAAGCTACACGGTTGATGAACATCGGCACCTTGAAGCTCTTTATTGACAAGTCTATGCCAGCTACGTTGATATGCGAAATGGTGTTGCGTCCGGCATATATGACTTCTCCAAGTCGTTCGTTGCGGTATGGGATAGACTTCACAAAGTCGCCTACAGCCGCTTCATACGGCTTGTTGACCACTATCTTTATCTTCATTTGTAAGCCATGTTTATGCGTTCCATGAAATGCGGGTAGTCAAGCTGTGTGTCAAATTGCTCCTTGGCGGCAGCACCTATCTGGGCACACAAGGCATCGTCGTCAAGCAGCGTTTCGATGGCATCGGCAAGAGCCTTGTAGTCGTCGGGTGGTACCAGCAAGCCGGTAACTCCGTTGTCGATATACTCGGGTTGTGCGCCATTGTTGGTCGAGATGTGAGGCTTGCCCAGCATCATGTATTCAATGTTGGTAATGCCGAATGCCTCGCGCACAATCGATGGCAGCACACCTATGTCGCACTGCGCCACCAATGGTTGCACATGGTCTTGGTAGGGAATGAACGACACGTTGTGCAGTAGCTGGTTGGCTATGATGAATGCTTTGATGAAGCCAATGTACTTTATCTCGCCGCTACCCATCATCACCAAGTGGAAACGCTCCTTGTCGAGCTGCGTGATGGCCCTCAGCAGCACCGATATGCCTTTTTCCTCGCAAATGCGTCCATGGAACATTATCAACTTTTTGCGGCTGTCGATTCCGTAACGCTGGCGTATGTCGAACTCGGGTTCCATGTTTGTGTCGCGTTTCACGCTGTCGTGGATTACGCAAGTTTTTGACAAGTTGAGTGATGGAAAACTTAGCATGAATTCATTGCGAGAAAGCTCCGACACGAATATTATCTTGTCGAGATCGTTGTAGATCATGCGGTGCACAAAGCCTTTCTTGGCCTTCTCAACTGTGTGGCATGTGAGTATGACGCGTGTGTTGCGGTTCTCTGATATGCGGCGTGCAATGAGTGCCATGCGTGCTTCTTTCACATTGTGGACATGCACCACGTTGTGCCCGCGCTTGATGAGTCGTGCGAAACGTATGGGGCTTTCAATGTCGGCCTTGCGCCTTAATGGCAATATTGATATTGGAATTTCCAATGGGCGGAAACGGTTGAGTATGTTTTCCCGCTTTGTGGTAACTATTTCCACATAATTGCCTTCTTTTTTCAATTCCGAAGCCAGGTCATAGACATACTGTTCGATGCCGCTCCATTTCTTGCTCGATACTATGTGGAATATATTAAGGCTCATTGCTTTCAATTGTCTTTACTGTTGATTGGATTCTTGTTTTGGCTTTTTTTGCCATTCGGTAAGTAACAAGCTGCATGGCTGCGGCAGTGCTGGCAATATTGCGGCCTTCGGTTCCGTCGAGAAATCCGAGGCGGAAGATGTAGATGCGCATGAATGCCGCTACAGCGCGGATATATGCCCCTATACATGACGGCTTGGCTCCTGAGTCCACGAGCGTCCGTGCTTCGAGCACGGCATAGCTGGCTTCCTTGCGGCGGTGTTGTGCGGCAGTGGCACAGCGGTTGTGCATCAATAATCCTTTCACGGGTGCCGGCCACAGTGTCGATGGAAATGTGACGCGCTCGTGCACGTTGCGCAAGTCCCAGCTGGCATATCTGCGGTCGAAGAGGCGAGTCTGTGCATCGGGCCACCAGCCACTGTGCCTTATTGCCCGATTGCCGAAGAAGTTGAGCCTCGACAGGCTGTATATGCGATGCTCCAGCCCCTGCTCTTTCAGTTGCATGATTGATTGTTGCAAATCGGCATCGAGGTATTCGTCGGCATCGATCGATAGCACATAGCTATTCGATGCAAGCGACACGGCATACTGTTTCTGTGCGCCGTAGCCGTCAAATCGCCGTTGCCTTACCTTGCAGCCGTGCCGTCGGCACACATCGACTGTGCCATCGGTTGAAAAGGCATCAACGACAACAATCTCATCGGCGACTGGAGCCACCGATTCGATGCATCGGCCTATGGTGTCCACATCGTTATTTGTAATAATTGTCGCTGAAATTTTCGTCATTTTTTTTACACACAATGAATAGTTACACACTTCCCTTTGACAGGTCGGGCTACAGGCTGGTTGCTGTCTTGCCGCCTGTACTGTGCAAAAGTAGCTATTTCACATAGATTATACAACCAGGCAAGGGTTATTAACACCTCGTGACATATACCTCGTGAAATATTACTTGATTGTTACAACCTTTGTGGGCAAAATGGCTTAACTTTGCTACATAATAAATCTCTTATAAACGATGTTTAATTTTACACCCTTGGTAAGGCCTTTGTTTGAGAGCCGCATACACAAGTCGTCGCGATTTATCGATTATGGCGACGTGGTGCAACGCGAGCAATTATACTCGCTGATAGGCCAGGCAAGTTTTACCGAGATAGGGCAAAAATACAAGTTCATCGACAGCCTGACATACGACCAGTTCAGCCAGCGAGTCCCGCTCCACAGTTATGAAGACCTGAAGCCCATGATAATGCGAATGCTGGCGGGCGAGAAAAATGTATTGTGGCGCGGGTTGACAACCCATTTTGCCCAATCGTCGGGCACGAGCGATGGCAAGAGCAAGTATATTCCCATCACTGCCGATTCGCTGCGGCAGTGCCATTATCAAGGCGGGTTTGATGTGGTGGCACACTACCTTAACCTCAATCCTGCCAGCCGCATATTTGCCGGCAAAGGGTTCATACTGGGAGGCAGTTTTGCCAACGGGCTGAAACAACTGAAACCTGGGGTGCGTGTGGGCGACTTGTCGGCGACATTGATAGAGAACATCAATCCGTTGGCCAACATTGTGCGCATTCCGTCGAAGCAGGTGGCTTTAATGGAAGATTGGGAGGCTAAGTTGCCGGCATTGGTGGAAAGCAGCATCAACGAAGATGTTACAAATATTTCGGGCGTACCGTCGTGGTTCTTGACCGTAATAGAGGAAGTGCTGCGGCGTAAGGGTGCGACGTGCATACATGAGGTGTGGCCGCATCTCGAAGTCTTTTTCCATGGAGGCATCAGTTTTGAACCTTACCGCGACAGGTATTCACGGTTATGCGACATGTCGCGAATGCACTTCCTTGAAACCTATAATGCCTCGGAGGGATTTTTTGCCGTTCAAACTTCGTGGGAGAGCCGTGCCATGATGTTGCTGCTCGATGTGGGCGTGTTCTATGAGTTTATACCCATTGAAGATGTCGATAGCGACAACCCGCGTGTGGTGCCGTTGTGGGAGGTGGAAAAAGGCAAGACATACGCTTTGGTGATAACTGCCAATAACGGGTTGTGGCGTTACAAGATAGGCGACACTGTGACTGTTGAGCAGACAGCTCCTGTGAAAATAACAATTGCCGGCCGCACTCGTCATTTTATAAATGCTTTTGGCGAAGAATTGATGGTGCATAATGCCGATGAAGCAATAAAACGGGCTTGTAGCGACACACATGCCGAGGTGAACGATTACACTGCGGCTCCTGTGTATGCAGCCGAGGGACGGCACGGCCACCATCAGTGGCTTGTGGAATTTGCCATGCCGCCTGCCGACTTGCGGCTTTTTGCCGAAAGGCTCGACTTGCACTTGAAAGAGCTTAACAGTGATTATGAAGCCAAGCGTTACAAGGGTATCTTCCTTGACGGGCCCGAGGTGACGGTAGCTCGGCAAGGGCTGTTTGACCGCTGGCTGGCAAGCACAGGCAAGCGCGGGGGGCAACGGAAGGTGCCGCGGTTGAGCAACGACCGGGTGCTGATTGCGCAACTACTTGAAATGAACAACTAACAAACAACTTAATAATACACACTTACACTATGTTTTCAAAATTCTTTTCTTTGCTGGCATGTTTGGCCTTGGCTATAAGCGCATGGGCACAGACGCCAAAGTATATTTTTTATTTCATCGGAGATGGTATGGGAATGGGGCATGTAATGACAGCCCAAACTTACAACCGCACCGTGCTATGCAACGACAAGCCGCTGACTATGATGCAGTTCCCCGTGTCGTCGCTTGCCATGACGTATTCGGCCAATAAGAAAATTACCGACTCGGCTGCTGCCGGTACTGCATTATCGACAGGTTCAAAGACCAACAATGGCATGTTGGGTATGCTGCCCGATGAAACGCCGGTTTATAGCATTGCCACTGAATTGAAAAAACTTGGTTATGGCATTGCCATAGGTACTTCGGTTGAACCCGATGATGCCACACCTGGGGCTTTTTACACCCATGTGCCATCGCGAAGCATGTATTACGAGATAGGAATGGACATGGCAAAGAGTGATTACGACATGTTTGTAGGCTCGGTATTGCGTGGAGCAAAAGATGACAAAGGGAAAGATACTGGGCTGGTTAAAGCACTTAAGTCTAATGGCTACACTGTGGTAGAAGGCCGTGAGGCATTTGAGAAGAACAAGAATAAAGACAAGATAGTGCTTCTTAACAACGACCCTCGCATAATGCACTTTGGCTACACCATTGATAGCATCAAGGATAATTTGCACTTGCCTTATATCACACAGGCTTGCCTCGACCATTTGAAACGAGTGTCGCCCGACAAGTTTTTCATGATGATTGAAGGCGGCAACATCGACTGGGCTGCTCATGCCAATGATGGTGGAGCCGTGGTTAAGGAAATACTTAATTTCAACGAAGCCATAAAGATTGCCTATGATTTTTATCTACAGCACCCCGACGAAACGCTTATCGTTGTAACTGCCGACCACAACACTGGTGGCATGCAGATGGGGGTTGAAGATGGCCCAGATGAAGTTAACTTGAAAAATATGGATTATCAGCGTGTGTCGATTGAGATGTTTGAAATGTATTGCAAAGACTTGATTGACAGTGGTAAAACTGTGAAATGGGACGACATGAAATCCTATTTGACCAAGAACCTCGGTCTTTATGGCCCTATTGCTGTTAACAAGGAACAAGACGAGGAACTGCGTGAAAAGTTTGAATCTACATTTGTAGAGCATGACAGCGATGATGTGGAAACGCTATATACTACTTACAATGAATTTGTAGAAACAGTGTTTGACACGCTCGACCATATCAATGGCATCGGTTGGACTACTACAAGCCACGCAGGTGATTTCGTACCAGTGTTTGCAGTTGGTGTCGGTAGCGAGAAGTTTAGCAATGTCAACAATAATATCGACATTCCAGCCAAGATGCGCAAGATAGCTGGCATCACGAAATAACCAATATTTTTGCGACGAGTATAAAAAGGGAGCGGGAAGCTGCTATATGGCATCCCGCTCTCCTTTTATTTTTGTGTTGTGGTTAATCGCAAATCAAATTGAAACAGGTCATCTTTATGGCGCATTCGGCTGCTTCGGCACCCTTGTTGCCAAGTCGTCCACCAGCGCGGTCGAGAGCTTGCTGCTCGTTGTCGGTAGTCAACACGCCGAAAATCACTGGTATGTCGCCATCGGCATTGAGTTGTGTGATACCTTGGGTGACGCTTTGGCACACATAGTCGAAGTGGGAAGTGTCGCCGCGAATTACGCACCCAAGTACGATTATGGCATCATACATGTCAGTATCGATGAGCCGAGATGCGGCGAATGTGAGTTCGACTGTGCCAGGTACGCGGAAAACATCGGCACACGAGTCGGGGTATCCTTCATCATGCAGCCGCTCAATGGCGCCTTGCAGCAATGCGTCGGTAATCTTACTGTTCCACTCGGCGGCCACTATGGCCACTTTCAGGTCACGTATTTTGGGCAATGTCTTGTCGCTGCCATCGTTTTGCTTTAATTCTGTTGCCATTCTTGTTATTGTGTTTAAAATAATTTTTTCCAGATGGTTGCAATGTCAAATGAGTTTTTGTCCTCCCCTGATAGCAGGGCGTTTATTTCTTCGACATCGGCTGCCGAACCTATTCTCTCGGCCAGTGGCAATAATGAGTGCAGCAATTGCTCGCCGGCGGCACGCCGGTTGGCAAGTTGCAGCAATGCGTTGCCAAGGTTGATCGATATGCGTAACTCTTTGTTCCCCATTGATGCGCTGATGCGTTTTTGGTATCTGAGAGCCTTGGTGTAGAACTTCACGGCATCACGGTAGTTGCCCATCTTGAGGTGTATGTCGCCCTCAGCCGATATGCTGTCAACCAAGCTGTTGATTGCATCGGTCACTCCAGCCGACACTTTGCCTTCATATAGTTCGGTGGCTACTTGGTAGTGGGCAAGTACGTTCATCTTTTTCAGTTTCGACTTATAAACTTCGGTCGAGGCTTCCACGGCTGCCATCAAGGCAGGTGTGAAACGTTCGCCATCTTTCTTTGCAAGGCGTTCATATAGCTTTTGAGCCTTTTCGAGTTCTTTTTCGGCTTTTTTGCTTTCACCAGTGTTGAAATGGGCTACGGCAAGCAGGTATATGGTAGCGGCCGCTATCGAAAGGTACTCGATATTGCCACGTTCGTCGGTGTCGAGCAGCGAATGCAGTGCGGCAATGCCCATGTCGGGGGCGGTGTCGTAGTCGCCGTTGTCAATGGCTACCCACATTGCTGCCAGTTGTGTCCATGCCAATTTTAATCCACCATTTTTTCCCAAGTGTTGCAGTTCGTCGGTCATTTCACCTATTATTTCTTGGGCTTCGGTTTTTTGGCGATTTTCGAGCATGGTTGTCACTTGCTGCACCCGTGCATCAAGCAGTAGTGAGTTTAGCTCTACATATTTTTCCGAGCCTTGCGATTTGCTGTGTGGACCACTGTAAATTTGTGGCAAAAAAGTGATGGGGCTTAATTGCTTCATGATAGGTCGTTGTTTGGTGGTGCTGGTTGGTGTGACTCTAATTAGTTTCTTCTTCTTGCTGTTGTTGGGCATAATGCCGTTCAAGTTGTTCGGCTTTGTTGCGGCCGAAATCGGCATCGATGCAATTCTGCTGCGGGTCGGCGGCGGCATTGTTTGCAAATTCAATAGCGGTGGCTATGATGCTGTCCATGAGGTCGGTGGCATTGTACACTTGCTGGTGCAATATGTCGTTGGCATACAACGAGTATGCAATGCCGCTTGTCAGCCCAGCTTGCCAACCGAGCTTGTTGGAGGCAAGTAATTCGCAGCTAAGTGAGTCGAGCGGGTAACGGCTCTTCGTCCCTATTCGGTGGTACACAGTTATGCATGGCGATTGTCCGCGGTCGTCGATATGCAGGAAATTGTCGCAATAAAATTCTATATGGTTCTTGTAGGCTTGGTCGGCAGTTTCACCAGGGAATATGTCGTCGATGTCGCCTTGTGTGGCTATCACAATGTCAGCCATTTCCAGGTTTTCAAGAATGCCTGGCATTACCTTGGTTATGCGGCAGTTTATGCCATGCTGGCATCCCATCAGGTATATGATTATAGCCTTGCGCTCGTGGGCATATTTCACCAATTCGTAAAGCTGCTCGCGCATTACGGTGTCGATTGAGTAGAATGAGCCGAAGATTATCACATCGTCCTTGTCGATGCGTGGCCACACCACGTCGAAACGGTCGTCGGGATAGTTGTAGAAGTTTATGAGCTTTTTGCCGCCATCGGTTTCAAAAATCATGGAAACCGCCGAACTGCCGTCGGTGAAACGGTCAACCGAGGCTGTCCCCACATTGTGGCTGCGCATGAAATTGATGATAATGTCGCCTATATGGTCGTTGCCGCATTCGCTCACCATCTCTACTGGCAGCCCGGCCATGCCGGCCGATGCGGCTGCATTGGCTATGCGTCCGCCCACGAAGCTACGCACTGGCTTGTCGCCGTGGAACACCGTGTCGAACACCGACTCGCCTATTACAATGGTCTTTCTCATACTGCGTCTTCTTCCTTGCGGCTTTTACGCCCTAAGTAGCCACCATGATGGCGCATTGCATACTGCTCGCGTGTGAAGCCAGTGGCAAGCATTACATTCACCACAAGCACGTCGCCGATGACGGTCATCATCGTGGTAGATGTGGTGGGTGTCAATCCCAGCGGGCACACTTCGGGTGCGCCGCCAGTGTAGAGGCATATATCGGCAACGTGTGCCAATGGGCTTTCGGCATTGCCTGTGATGACGATGAATTTCAGTTGCGGGTATAGGTTGCGGGCCAGTGACACAAGTTCCACAATCTCGGTGGTTTTGCCCGAGTTGGACAGCAACAACATCACATCGTTGGGTTGCAATATTCCCAAGTCGCCGTGTTGCGCCTCGCTTGGGTGCAGGCACACGGCAGGGATTCCTGTCGAGCAGAACGTGGTGGCGATATTCATGGCTATCTGTCCGGCTTTTCCCATGCCTGAAGTGACTAATTTGCCACCTTTTTCATGTACCTGTTCCACGATGAGGTTTACAGCCTCTTCATACTGGTCGGTTACAGGAATGCCCATGATGGCTCGGCTTTCGGCTTCAAGGATTTGCCGCATAGAGTTCTTTATGTCCATTTTGGTATATTTTTACAGTATGCGCAAAGTTATATATTATAAGCGAAAAACTGAAATTTCGCGGCCCGTTTATTACCGCGGACGCGGTTGCGAAAGTGTATAAAAAAAGAACTGCTCATTTTCACAAATGAACAGCCCCCTCATAACCAAAATTCAAGTATATATTTTCGTTGTTTGTTGTTTTGTAATTATGAAAAAATTCCTTTTGACTTTAGCACTACAAAGATAAACAGTATTATTGTCACGTCAAACTTTATTTGTCTAAATTAATGTCAACGAATATTAATCGATGGCAAATTGTAACTGTTCTCTTTTGTAGCATGTCTTATTTCTCACGCATGAAAATGTTGATTGGAGTCCCGCTAAAGTCCCAGTTTTCGCGTATCTTGTTTTCCAAATAACGCTTATAAGGCTCTTTGACCCATTGTGGCAAGTTGCAGAAGAACAGGAACGATGGTATGCGAGCTTCCTTGAGCATTGTCACATATTTGATTTTCACATATTTGCCTTTGTTGGCTGGTGGCGGGTATGCCTCGATGGCTTCGTGCATGACATTGTTGAGTTCCGACGTAGGCACTATGCGGTTGCGGTTTTGGTAAACAGCCACTGCGCTTTCCAGCACTTTCAATATGCGTTGCTTGGTTAGTGCCGAACCGAAAATTATGGGGAAGTCGGTGAATGGGGCGAAACGGTTGCGTATTGCGTTCTCAAATGTTTTTATTGCTGCATTGCTCTTTTCGGTCACCAAGTCCCACTTGTTGACACACACCACAAGCCCCTTGCGGTTGCGCTGTATGAGCGAGAATATATTGGCATCTTGCCCCTCAATGCCGCGTGTGGCATCAATCATGAGTATGCATACATCGCTGTTTTCAATGGCACGTATGCTGCGTATCACCGAATAGTATTCAATGTCTTCGTTGACTTTTGCTTTTTTGCGTATGCCAGCCGTATCGACCAGGTAGAAGTCAAAACCAAACTTGTTGTAGCGTGTGTATATGCTGTCGCGGGTTGTGCCTGCGATGTCGGTAACAATGTTGCGTTCCTCGCCGATGAAAGCGTTCACAATCGACGACTTGCCCGAATTGGGGCGGCCGACGATGGCAAATCGTGGCAGGTGGTCGGTAGGTTCGACCTCGGCAGGGGTCTGTGGCATCAATTCCACGATGCGGTCGAGCAGGTCGCCTGTGCCCGAGCCGTTAATTGCCGACACGGCGATAGGGTCGCCAAGCCCGAATGCGTAAAACTCGGCCTCGCCGTAGTATGTAAGGTCATCGGCCTTGTTGGCTACCACGATTACAGGCTTTTGTGAACGCCGTAATATGGCTGCCACGTGGTCGTCAAGGTCGGTTATGCCGTTTTTTATATCAACAACAAACAGTATCACGTCGGCCTCTTCGATTGCCACGGCCACTTGTTTGTTGATTTCTTCTTCAAAAATGTCTTCGGAGTTAACCACCCATCCGCCAGTGTCAACTACCGACATTTCCACGCCGTTCCACTCGGTCTTGCCATACTGGCGGTCGCGCGTGGTACCCGAGGTGTCATCGACGATGGCTGCGCGTGCGCCAGTGAGGCGGTTGAACAGCGTCGATTTGCCCACGTTGGGCCGTCCTACGATAGCTATAAGTTTTCCCATATTCTTTTTTTGTATTTAGTGTGAAACAGTTTCCTTTAATCTTTGTAGCCGAATGCGCGCAGCTTGTTCTCCTTGTTGCGCCAGTCTTTTTCCACTTTCACGTAAAGTTCCAAGTAAACGTGTTTTCTGAAAAAGGCTTCGATGTCTTTCCTTGCTTCGATGCCTATGCGTTTCAGCTTTTGCCCGCCGTGCCCTATGACGATGGCCTTTTGGCTGTCGCGTTCCACGTATATTACTGCCATGATGTGTATTGAGTCGGGTTTCTCGTCAAATAGCTCGACCATCACTTCGGCGGCGTATGGAATTTCCTTGTCGTAGTCGAGCAGCATTTTTTCACGTATTATCTCGGTGACAAAGAAACGGGCAGGGCGGTCGGTCAGGTCGTCCTTGCCGAAAAATGGAGGTGAGTCGGGCAGCAATTCCACGATACGCTTCATGAGGTTGTCAACATTGAAATTTTCTTGTGCCGATGTCGGGAACACTTCGGCTGTGGGAAGCACGGCACGCCACTTGTCAACGATGGCCATCAAGTCGGCATCTCCCTTGAGCAAGTCGATTTTGTTGATGACCAGCAATATTGGCACTTTCATCTTGGCCACTTTCTCAAGGAACGACTGGTTTTTGGTTATTGTTTCCACTACATCGGTGACGTAAATGAGAATGTCGGCATCGACCAATGCTTCTTCCGAAAATTCAAGCATACTTTCCTGTAGCTTGTACTTTGGCTTCAACACGCCTGGGGTGTCGGAGAATACGATTTGGTACTCGTCGGTGTTCACGATGCCCATTATACGGTGCCTTGTGGTCTGCGCCTTGGAGGTGATAATAGAGATGCGCTCGCCCACGAGGCGGTTCATCAGCGTCGATTTGCCGACGTTGGGATTTCCCACTATGTTTACAAAACCTGCTTTATGCTGCATATCGCGTGTGTGTGGTTATACTTCTTCATGTGCCACCACCAGCCTGATGGTGGGCTATATTACAGAAATAAAAACGAAAATCCCACAGCCGCCCGTGGTGTGTGATGTGCGCCGAGGCAGTCGTGTGGGATTATGAAGTCAAGATGGAGGATTATATCCCCCAGATGAGGTACATTGCACCCCAAGTGAAACCTGCACCGAAAGCGGTGAGGACAATTTTGTCGCCTTTCTTGAGCCGGCCTTTGTATTCGTCGATACACAATGGTATCGAAGCTGCGCTGGTATTGCCATAGTGCTGTATGTTTACAAGCACCTTGTCAGGGTCGATGCCCAAGCGCGAGCCTACGGCTTCAATTATGCGCAAATTGGCTTGGTGTGGTATGAACCAGTCGATGTTGTCAACGGTGAGCCCGTTGCGCGACATTATTTCTTTGCTCGACTCGTACATATCGGTAACGGCGTGCTTATACACGGCCCTGCCCTCTTGATATACATAGTGTTCGTCGGCTTGCACGTTTTCAACCGTTGCAGGGTTGGCCGAGCCGCCAGCTTTCATCACCAAGTGAGGCAGTCCCTCGCCATTGACGTGGAACACACCGTCGATTACACCCACATTTTCCTCTGTAGGTTCTACAAGCACGGCCACAGCAGCGTCGCCAAAGAGCGGGCATGTGGTGCGGTCTTTGTAGTTGGTCATGCTCGACATTTTCTCGGCGGCAATCACGACCACTTTCTTGTAGAGGCCGCTCTTGATATATGCCGAGGCCGATTGCATCGACACCACAAAGCCTGCGCACGCGGCTTGGATATCGTAGGCGTATGCCTTGGTGGCACCGCACTGGTACGCGATTATTGAAGCTGTCGATGGGAAACGGTAGTCGGGGTTGGAGGTCGCGCAAATGATTAGCTCGATATCTTCGGCCCGTGTGCCAGTTTCTGCAAGCAGCTTGTTGAGGGCGCGTATTCCCATGTATGACGAACCAGCATGGGGTTCTTTCAGGATGCGGCGTTCCTTGATGCCCACACGCGTTGTTATCCACTCATCGTTGGTGTCAACCATCGTCGATAATTCGTCGTTGGTGAGCACATAGTCGGGAGTGTATGAAGCAATGCCGGTTATGTTTGCGTTAATCATAATTCTTGATTGTAAAGTCTTTTTTCACAAAACGTCTTGCCGTTAGATAGACGTAAACGATTGCCGTTCCCCGATATGACAATGTGGCAGCGCATATCTCCACCCTCCTTGCCGCAACGGGTTATGGCAACCTTAAGTCCACGATTTTTTCAACGTTTGCCGAGGTACGAGTGTCTAACCTTACTGTGCAGCGGCTTTTTCGATAGCTATCTTCCCGCGGTAATAGCCACATTCGGGGCATACGGTGTGATATATGTGCCAAGCTCCACAGTTGGGGCAAAGTGCAAGCGTCGGGGCTACAGCCTTGTCGTGAGTTCTTCTCTTGGCTGTACGGGTCTTCGATTGTTTTCGTTTAGGATGTGCCATCTCTCTATTATTGTTTTTAAATTAATTATTGTCTGTCAGTCGCTTCAATGCTTCCCAGCGTGGGTCGCATTCCATGTCGCCATCGCCGTCCTCGTCGGCATTGGTTGCTGCTCCTGCCGCATGTTGTGCGAGCAGGCGGCTCATTTCCTCGTTGCACTCACCATCGGGGTGGACGTGCATGATGGGAATGGTGAGCATCACCGTGTCGTAAATCACCCTCGCCACGTTGAATGCTGCTATTGTGTGGGGCAATACCACTTGGTCGTCGCCCTCGCGATATTCATCGCCATATTTCACGTCCATTACATAAGTGGTGTCAACGTGATGCTGCATCGGGTCGAGGCAACGGTCGCAAGGAATGCTGATGACTCCACTCACAGTGAAACACAGTTCATAAATATCCCCGACGTGTTTCACCGACAACGCTACGTCAACGTCGCCAGCCGACACATCGGCACTTTCCATATTTCTGAAAAAATCATCACCCAAGTGGTAGCTAAAATCTTGTGTACCAATGGGCATACCTTTCAACAGAAGGTCAAATTCGTCAAATTTTTCCAAAATTGTAGAGTTAAATCGCCGCAAAGATACAAACTTCCTTGCTAATATTCAACCATTTTCGGCAAATTTTATGTTCTATGGCGGCCATAATGTGCCACTGCCGCTGATGGGCACATTTTCTGTCGGGGCTGGTTAGAGTATGAAATCGAAAGATTGTTTTTCCAATTCCATTTCATATTGCTTGACAAGTGAATCGTAGCTTAGGAATGATACACGTTTGTTCAAGCGTAGTTCGTCGAATGCGTGGAAACGCATCTTGTCGTCAAATTCTGGTTTGCGCCTTGCATCGGCCACTATGGCCATTCTGACATAAAAATCTTGTAAATCGTTGAATTTCAGTAGCGAATTTTGAATATCGGTGGAATGTTCTATTTCAAAGAATGAATGTGGCATATTCCGTTCGTTAAACCATATAGTGTCGATGGTTGAACTACGTTTTATTAATTGAGGGTAGGAATAGGGTGGCAGCTCATCGAGGGAAGATAGTTCCTGTAAACTTTGTCCGTTATAGAATTTCTTATTTTTGTCTTGCCGTGGAATAAAGGTGCGCATATTGTGCAACCGCCCGATTATTAGCAGGATGCCTTGGTAATAAGTGTGGTTAAACATCCTGATGCTTTCCGAGTCGGCATTTTTGTCGGTTTCGACAATTATACCTTTGTCTTCGAGCAGTTTCTTGTATTTGACCAGTCCGTACAGTCCCGGTTTGATTTTATATATGCCTTTAGTTTGTTGCACGATGCGCCGGATGCTTGCAAATGGTGTCTTTGTCTGCCATTTGCAGTCTTTGATCTTGAATACTTCTCGGTATAGTTCTCCGAGGGTTGCTATTCCGCCTAATCGCTCGATGGTTTCTATCACGGCTTCAAATTGTTTCATGTCGGTATGTTATTGGTGGTTGTCTTTATTGCAAATTATGTCCTTTAAGGTATTTGGGATAGCCAGTTTAGAACAGGGAGAGCTGCGGGTCGAGCAGCTTGAATGATAGGCGGTGGTGCGGTGTGGTGCCATGGGTGGCTATGGCGGCGCGGTGGTCGCGTGTGGGGTAGCCTTTGTTGCGTTCCCAGCCGTATTGGGGGTAGTCGGCGGCTATGCGTTCCATGTATTCGTCGCGGTGTGTTTTGGCGAGTATTGATGCGGCGGCTATCGGCATGAATGTGGCATCACCCTTTATGATACATCGGTGTGGAATGCCCGGATAAGGATTGAAGCGGTTTCCGTCGATAAGCAGGAAGTCGGGTTTTGTCGTGAGTTGGGCCACGGCGCGGTGCATGGCGCAGATTGATGCTTGCAGTATGTTGATTTGGTCGATTTCTTCGGGATAGACAAAAGCCACAGCCCATGCCGTAGCTTCGTGTTCGATGACTGTGCGCAGTGTATTGCGTTGTCGCTCGGTGAGTTGCTTCGAGTCGTTAAGAAGTTCGTTGCGAAAGTCGGGCGGCAATATCACGGCAGCAGCGACCACAGGGCCTGCCAAGCATCCGCGTCCGGCTTCGTCGCAGCCAGCCTCGATGCGCCCGTTTTCAAGGCATGGTTTCAGCATAAGTCACTTGCTGCGTTCGATGATATAGTCAAATATCGTTTTGAATTGTTCGACGGTTTCACTGTTGCCATATCGAGCCAGCAGTCCATGGGCTTCGTTGCGTATGCGTTCCATCACGCTATAGGCATATTCGATGCCGCCGGCTTCCTTGGCATAAGCGATGAGAGTGGCTATGTCGTCGGCTTCCAATTCGGTCTTGCGGCTTAGTTCCACCATTTCGGCGCATTGCGGCAGGTCGGTGCGTGACAGTGCATATATCAGCGGCAATGTCATTTTCCCTTCGCGCAGGTCGTTCCCTGCTGTCGGTTTGCCTACTTCGGGATTGTCGTAATAGTCGAAGATATCGTCTTTTATCTGGAAGCATACGCCGAGCAATTCGGCATAATGCCGCAACTCGGCAAGTTGGTTGTCGTCGGCTCCAGCTGCATAACCGCCTACTTGGACGCAACTGCTAAACAGCGATGCCGTCTTGCGTCGTATAATGGCGATATAGGTTTCCTCGTCGATGCTGTGGTGGCGGGCATTGTCGATTTGCTCGATTTCGCCCAGCGATAATTCACGCCCCAAGTGTGCCATTACCGATATTATTTCAAATCGGTGAGTCTGTGCTGCGCAATACAATGCGCCGCTCACAAAAAAATCGCCTACCAGCACCGCTATGTGGTTGTCCCAAATGCGGTTGATCGAGGGGCGACCGCGGCGTTGCTGCGACTCATCGATTACATCATCGTGGATAAGGGATGCATTGTGCAGCAATTCTATTGCTGCTCCTGCTTGTATCACGTTGTCGCCCACGCCATTGGGGCTGAAAAGCCTTCCGCTCAATATCACGAGTATAGGGCGCAACTGTTTTCCCTTTGAGGCAAGGAAGTTGTCAACAACCTGTTGCATCAATGGGCTTGGGCTCTTGAGCGTGTCGCTTATTATCGTGTTAAGCCGCACAAGGTCGCCCGAAACGCTATCTTGAATTTTCTTGAAAGAAACCATGCTATTAATTGAGCCGCAAAATTAAGAAAAAATGGTAATTGTTTTTCCATGCTGGCTGTTTTGCACTCCAAAATTACTCAAAAACGGTATCATGCCAAAGCAAAATCGAAGTTTAAACGTTTTTTTGTTCCCGATAATAATTTGCCGGTTACTTATAAGCCGTTTCTTATTTTGCTTGAATGCTGTCGGCAGGGACTGTTGTGGTTGCGGCTGTGTCGGCAGGCAATTTTTTAAGTAGCTTGTCGTAATGGACAAGTGTCAGTGCGACAGCCGTTTCGCCGCCAGTGCAGTGCACGACGGCACTTTTTTCGGTCGGCACTAAATTGGCATCGAGGTCGAGGCGACGGTTGAGATTGATATCTTCATACGCCATCACGCTGAAAGGCATGTTGCCTGGCGGTGTGCGCATTTCCACTGTCATGCTACCGCGCTGTGATGGCAGCATTTCATAGTCAAATGGTGTGAAATTGTCGCGCATCACAGTCACCATCAAGTAGGAACGGTCGGTATCGATGCTGTCGATGGTCACAACCACATTCCCTGCTCCCGATGGGATATTCTTGCCCATGCCTTGTGCTCCTGCTGTTATAGCTATTGCTGCCAGCACTGCTGTTGCGATTATTCCTTTCATTGTTGCTTTATCTTCAGTAGTTCAATGCGGAATGTGGTGCCACTGCCCACTTCCGAGTCTTTTACATACACCTTGCCGCCGTGGTAATCCTCGATGATGCGTTTTACAAGTGTCAATCCCAGCCCCCAGCCCCGTTTTTTGGTGGTGTACCCTGGGGTGAAAACGGTCTTGAAATTTTTTCGCGATATGCCTTTTCCAGTGTCGGTTACATCAATATATGCCACTTTGGGCGATGAGTCGGCATCTATTGCCACCGTCAGGCTACCCTCGCCTTGCATGGCGTCGACGGCATTTTTTGTGAGGTTCTCCATCACCCACTCAAATAGCGGCAGGCACAGCATCACGCCGCAATCGTTGCCAGTGTTGACGACGGTGAGTTTCACGCGTGCCGATATGCGTGATCGCATGTATTGCAAACTCTTGTCGATAGCCTCGTTGAGGAAGTTTAGTTCCATTTCGGGCCGAGAACCGATTTTTGAAAAACGGTCGGCTATCACCGAGAGGCGGTGCACATCGGTATTCATGTCGGTGATTATTTCTTTGTCAACGCCTGTGGCTTGCAGCATTTCCACCCAAGCCATCAGCGACGAGATGGGCGTACCCAGTTGGTGGGCAGTTTCTTTTGACAGCCCCACCCACACTTTGTTTTGTTCGGCTTTTTTGATGCTGACGAGTGCGAAATATACCACTCCGACGAATATGAGCAGCACTGCAAGTTGCACGTAAGGGTAATAAGCCAGCCGTTTCAGCACCGTAGAGTCTTCGTAATACAGTTCTTGTGTCGTGCTGTCGTCGATGTGTATAGTGATGTGGTTGTTAGATGTCTTCAGGTGGTGTAATTTCTTTTCAAGAAATGCCAGGTTTCCTGGCGATATTGCGTAGGGCGATAGGGAATCGATTGGTTCGGGCAACTTGAAGTTGCGGTGTAGCAATATTGTGCCATCGCCATCGACAAGCAAGACGGGGATATTGTGGTTTCCCTCGATGATGCTGAACAGGAAATCCACATTGGTTCCCGATGTCATGTCGGTGGAAGTGGCGAGTTCTTTGGTGGCATTGGCCCAAATCTGCATACGTTCCCGCTCTTGCGCGGCAAGGTCGCGTACAAGGTTGTCGGAGAAATACAGGAATCCACCTACCATGGCAAGTGCCATGACGATGAAAATGGTTTTCCAAATGTGGCGGGTGTCATATATGTTGCGTAGGCCGAGCATGATACAATGTAGATTTATACACAGTAAACGGTTGCAGGTGGCTCAATATTGCGCCACATTGTGGGCAAGCCACCAAGCCACGCAATCGTCGTCGTTGCAGCCTACCACTTCGCTGGCAATGCGCTTAACCTTGACCAATGCGTTTGACGGTGCTACGCTGTAGTCGGCCATTTCCATCATTTCCATATCGTTGGCATTATCGCCGAAAGCCACAATCTGTTCAAATCCATATTCGTCGGCAAGTGTGGCAATGGCAGCAGCTTTTGACACATGCGAACCGTATATTTCGAGGTAGCCATACCCTGGCGCGTAGATGTCGCAATAGCATATAGGGTGGCAGTCGATGCCACGTGCGGCGATGTCGTGGTAAATTTCTTCCATCACCGTGTAGCGGTCGGTCGAAAACACTATCAACGCCGGGCATGGCGATGGTTCGTATGGCTTGTCGTCAAGTATAAAGTCTTTGTAGTGTGTGCTTGTGCGGCTTTTCATGAACTCGGCCTCGCGTGGCGAGATGCAACTCAAGTGGTGGGCTTGCAGTTGCGCCCCCGACTGGCGGTAAATGAACGGGTGTGCTCCATGGCGTTCATATATCTGGCATATCTCGGTGATTATGCTTTCGTCGATTGGCCATGTGTGGGTGTAGGTTTCCAATTGTGCATCCCATAGAGCCGCTCCTGCCAGCACCACCGATGGCAGCCGCAAGTCGATGTCGCCGAGTAGAGGCATGGCAGTGGCTGGCGAACGTGCTGTGGCAATGGCAAAGTTTAGCCCGTGTCGGGCAATCAGTTCGTTGATGATGTGTGTGCTTTGTTCCGACACCACGCCATTGCTGTTGAGCAGCGTACCGTCAAGGTCGGTGATAAACAACGTTTTGCTAATATCGTTCATATATTGCATTTACTGGCTTCACAAAGATAGGGCAAGTGGACGTAATATCAAGCGGCAGTTATGCTTTTCCACTGTTTTTTGTCTTGATATTGTCGAAATACTGGCGTGCAAGGCGTTTTACACGTGGCGCAAGCAATATCACGGCTATCATGTTGGGCAATGCCATCAGGGCAAACGACAAGTCCATCACTGCCACCACCGAGCCAAGCGGTATCATTGCCGCTACTATTATCATTACCAGGTAAAAGTAGTTGTAATATTTTGCCCGATGTGCGCCAAATAGGAAGTTGGTACACTTCAGCCCGTAATAGGAGTAAGAAAACATGGTTGAAAAGGCAAAAAACAGCACAATCACCATGAGCAGGTAATGCCCGTAGCCGGGCAGGAGCGTGTCGAACGAGTTGAGGGCGATGTAAAGTCCTTTGATTTCACCCAGGTCGGTGTATCCGCCGGCAATCAATATGGGGATTGCCGTGAGTGTGCACACAAGCCCCGAGTCGATCGACGGGCCTATCATTGTCACAAGGCCTTCGCGTATCGGGTTGTCGTTGCGTGAAGCCCCGTGCATGAGCGATGCTGTGCCCACTCCAGCTTCGTTGACGTAGGCGGCTCGGCGCGCGCCTATGATTGCCGTGCCTATCAGTCCGCCTATGCCGGCATCGAGGTTGAATGCCCCTTGGAATATCGAGGCAAACACGCCTGGAACTTTGTCGGCATACACGATGATTACCACAAACACCAGCAGGAAGTAAAGCCCCACCATGGTGGGTACTATCTTGGTGGCAATCTGCGATATGCGCGTGATGCCGCCTAATATTACTGATGCCACTATGGCACAGATGGCAGCACCGAGTGCGAAGCGCAGCCACAGTGTGTTTTCTATTCCCATCGGGGTGGTGATGACCGTGGTAACTGCCTCGACGAGCTGGTTGGACTGCATGAAGCACAGTGTGCCGAGCAGGGCGAAGATGGCGAAGAAGTAGGCCATAGGTTTCCATTTTGCGCCGAGTCCGTTGATGATTATATACATGGGGCCGCCTTGCACTTCGCCCGCGCTGTCGCGCCCTTTGTACATTATCGACAAAGCTCCTTCAAAGAACTTGGTTGACATTCCCACTATTGCACTGACCCACATCCAGAATATCGCACCAGGGCCGCCCATCGACAGGGCTATTGCCACGCCGGCAATGTTGCCCATGCCCACGGTTGATGAAATCTCGCTCATCAATGCTTGGAACGAGCTTATTTGCCCTTCGCCGCTGTTTCCGCTTTGTGTATATCGCAATGTCTTTATGGCATGTCCGTAACGGCGCAATGAAATACCACCAGAGTAAAAGAAGAAAAATAATCCGCCGCCGATGAGCAGAATGAAAAATGGGTATCCGCACACCACGTCGCTCACCGCCGTGAGTGCATGGCCTATGTTGTTGAAAAATTGTTCCACTGCAAATAAGTCGATGTATAGTGATTTGTTTTGCAAAGTTACGACAATTATTTCATACACGGTCAAAAACTGTTTGCTCTCAAATTGCTTACACAATGAATTATCTTTAAGAAATTAAAAATCAGCTGAATTTGCTTTTTTCTTCTCTTGCGTTGTATTATCTTTGTATGTTAGTAACTTTAAAGATTATTAGAACGATATGAAAAGGCTTTTGAGTTTAGTGATAGGATGCCTTGCGCTTTGCTCGGCAATAGTGTATGCCGCCAATGATGATAGCAACAATACTGCCAACGACAATAATACTACCAACAAGGTGGAATGTTGCTGCGGACAGTGCCAATGCCCGGGGGAATGCCCGTGTCCCGAGAATTGTGAAAACTGCGAATATTGTGGCAAGCAGCAATACTGTAATGACTGTGACGGTTGCTATCGCCACTGCGACAGTGGCGATAACGATTGCCCCCGTTACCATCGTCGCCACCATCGCCATGGTGGTTGCTGCAGGCCATGCAATTAAAGAAACTGTTACAGAAAAATGTTTTAGCAATGTAACTGTTGGTTCTGTGTTCACGCTTTGAGCATCTTGAAAATACATTTCAAATCATTGAACAGGAAATTCACAACAGTTTCTAAAGTAATTGCGGTTTTTATAGATAATTAATTGTGAAACTGTTTTGTGCTTCAAGACAGTTTCATAATTTTGCGCCCTCAATAGCGTTACTATATTGATGAGAAACAACGTTCGCAATATTATCACGGCTCTATTGGCCGTCATGGTCTGTTGTGTGCCAGCGATGGCGCAGTCAACTCCCGAAGTTACGCCAGTCTCGGGCCTACAACGGGTGTATAAAGGGAAATACCACTTTGTGGACGAAGCCACTGGCGAGCGGTTGTGCATGATTGTGATGAACCCTATCACGGTGTATCCGCCCGAGCGTTTCAAGAACAAGAAAGAGGAGGAATTTTACTGGCGCACGGTGCGCGACGTGAAAAAGACCTTGCCGTATGCCAAGTTGATATGTTCCACATTGTTGGAAACGTATGAATACTTAGAAACATTTGAAACCGAGAAAGAAAAGCAGCAATATTTGAAAGAGTTTGAAGATGCTATTTTTGAACAGTATAAACCTGTGCTTAAGACTTTTACACGCACTCAGGCTAAAATACTTATCAAGCTTATCAATCGCGAAACCCATCAATCGTCATTCAATATTGTAAAGGCGTTTCTTGGTTCGTTCCGCGCAGGATTCTGGCAGACGTTTGGGCGAATGTTTGGTGTGAACATGCGCTCGGACTACGACCCTGAAAACAATGCCGAAGATGCAGTGATTGAGCGTATATGTATTCGGGTGGAAACTGGTTTGTTATAATGTTTAAAACAAATGAGAAGAAAGGATCGGGAAATCTCTGACCATGGTGAGATAATGGAAATCATGGGTGAATGCGATGTGTGCAGGTTGGCATTCAACGATGTGGTGGAAGGGGTGCCATATATATTGCCACTTAACTTTGGTTACGTAGAAGATATCAATGGCAACGTGACGCTATATTTCCACGGTGCTACCGAAGGGTATAAATATGACGTGATAGCTCGCGACCCTCGTGCCACATTCGAGATGGACTGTGCCCACAGGTTGGTGTCGGATCGCGGTCGTGGCTATTGTACTATGGAATATCGTAGTATAATAGGCCGTGGAAATGTGGAAATTATCACCGACCGCGACAAGAAAATAGAGGCTTTAACGGTGCTTACCGACAATTACCATCGTGAGCGGCATTTCGACTATAATCAGGCTGCCGTTGACCGCACTACGGTGATGGCATTGCACATCGAGAAAATGACGGCCAAACAGCGCAAAGTGAAAGCGTGATTGCACCGTCGTGCGATGTAAATGACAAAATTTGCAGCGTGTTGAGAAAAAATGTTTTGAAAAATATTGCAAATACAATAAAATTGCGTACCTTTGCACCACAATTTGGCAATGGGTGGTTTCCAGAGTGGCCAAATGGGGCTGACTGTAACTCAGCTGTCTTTCGACTTCGGTGGTTCGAATCCATCACCACCCACAAGGGCGATGCTGCAACGCACCGCCCTTTTTCGTTATATACATTTGCAGCAGTGTTGCATTTGCAAAATTGTTATTTTTGCAAAAAAATAAGGAGAATGTGAAAATGACACGGAATGTTTTCCCTGTGCTTGACATGAGTTGTGCAGCCTGTGCTGTGAGGGTCGAAAAGACAATTGCCCAGCTACCCGGGGTGGCGAGCGCGGCAGTAAACTTTGCTGCTGCTACAGTGGCTGTCGAGTATGATGCTGCCAAGGTGTCGCCCGAGGTGATGCGGCAGGCTCTTGAAGCGCAAGGTTACGGGTTGATAATAAGTGACAAGGCTGATGTAGCCGATGAGGCCGAGAATGCCCGTCAGCGGCATTTGCAGCGGCTCAAGTTGCGCACGTTGTGGGCGGTAATACTGTCGGTGCCAGTGGCTGTTGTGGGCATGGCTTTCGGTCACGAACCGTGGGGTGGGTGGGTGAGCTGGTTACTTGCCACGCCCGTTGTTTTCGGGTTTGGAGGCGATTTTTTTGTGAATGCATGGAAACAGCTGCGTCACAAGTCGGCCAACATGGATACGCTCGTTGCCAGCAGTACCGGCGTGGCCTACTTGTTCAGTGTTTTCAACCTGTTTTTCCCCGATTTTTGGCTTCAACGCGGCATTACGCCACACGTCTATTTTGAGTCGTCGAGTGTGATAATTGCGTTCATTTTGCTTGGTCGCCTGCTTGAGGAGCGTGCAAAGGGGCAAACTACAACAGCCATCAAGAAGTTGATGGGGTTGCGCCCGGCTACAGTCACTCGTGTAACAGCTGATGGACGGCATGAAACTGTAGGAATAGAAAGCATTGTTGCTGGCGACACTATAGTTGTGCGGCCAGGGGAACGTATTGCAGTTGATGGAATTGTGGCAGAAGGGACATCGAGCGTTGATGAAAGTATGCTCAGTGGCGAACCTATTCCTGTAGGCAAGCAGAAGGGGTCGCATGTGTATGCAGGGACTGTCAATCAGCAAGGGAGCTTGACTTTCACCGCACAGAAAGTGGGCGAGAACACGGTGTTGGCGCAAATCATACAGATGGTGCAAGAAGCGCAGGGCAGCAAGGCTCCTGTGCAGAGGCTTGTTGACCGCATAGCCGCCGTGTTTGTGCCAGTGGTGATGTCGATAGCCTTGGTGTCGTTCATGTTGTGGGTGTTGCTTGACCCTGCAAATGGATTTTCACACGGATTGCTTGCCCTTGTCACTGTCCTTATCATTGCTTGCCCTTGTGCATTGGGACTTGCCACTCCTACGGCTATAATGGTGGGGATAGGCAAAGGTGCCGAGGTTGGCATATTGATAAAAGATGCGGTAAGCCTTGAAACTGCCGGGAAAATCGACACTGTGCTGCTCGACAAGACTGGCACCATCACCGAGGGACAGCCGCAAGTGACCGATGCGGCTTGGGTCGACGGCGATATGAGTGCCGTACCAGTATTGTGGGCTCTCGAACGATTGTCGGCGCATCCGCTTTCAGCAGCAGTCGTCAAGCATCTTGGCTGCCCGCTTGATGTAGATGTGAAAATTGATAACTTCAAGGATATTCCAGGGCAGGGGATTACTGGCGTATGTGATGGAAAGACCTATTTTGCAGGGAATAAAAGTTTGCTTGACGATAACGGTGTTGACGGTGAAAAATCGGTGTTGGAAAAAGTCAAACAATGGATAGGAGAGGGGAAGACGGTAATATATTTTGCCGACAGCAGCCGACTACTTGCTGCATTGGCTGTCACTGATTGTATCAAGGCGACTTCAACCGAGGCTGTGAGATTGCTACGTGCCGATGGCATTGAGGTATATATGCTCACGGGTGATAATGAGAGTGCTGCCAGGCATGTGTCGCAGCAAGCTGGAATTGAGCATTATCGTGCACTGATGCGTCCTGATGGGAAAGCCGCCTTTGTGAAGCAGTTGCAACAACAAGGGCATCGTGTGGCTATGGTGGGCGATGGCATCAATGATAGTGCGGCGTTGGCCCAGGCCGACTTGAGCATTGCAATGGGGCAGGGTAGCGACATTGCTATGGATACGGCTCATGTTACTATCTTGTCGTCCGATTTGCTGAAAATACATGAAACCATCAGGTTGTCGAGGTTGACAGTGCGCACTATCAGGCAAAACCTTTTCTGGGCGTTTATTTACAACTCGATAGGTATTCCTGTGGCAGCAGGGGTGTTTTACCCGCTATGTGGATTCTTGCTCAACCCGATGATTGGCGGGCTGGCCATGGCAATGAGTAGCGTGAGCGTTGTGACCAACAGCCTCAGGCTTAAAGGTAAAAGCATAACAACCAAATTAACAATAACAAAACCAAACAAAACAATGGAAAAAACGTATAATATCGAAGGGATGATGTGCAACCATTGTCGTATGCACGTTGAGAAAGCATTGAATGCCGTGGCTGGCGTGGAATCGGCCACTGTCACGCTCGAACCACCTGTGGCAACAGTGCGCTACTCGGGCGAGCCAGTGTCGCTCGATGTCTTGCAAAAGGCTTTGGACGATGCGGGTGGCTATAAAATATCTTGAAGAAATAGGCGTGTGCCGCAAGCTGTGTATATGGTGTGCGGCACGCACCACCCAATTGTAGTAGTTATATATGGATATATTGCTTATTATCGTCGGGGCTGTGTGCCTCGTTGTGGGCTTGTTGGGCTGCATTTTGCCCATGTTGCCAGGGCCTCCGCTATCTTACGTTGGCATTTTGTTGTTGCACTTTACCAGCAAGGTTGATTTCTCGCCCACCATGCTGCTTGTGTGGCTTGCTGTGGTGGTAGTTGTGCAGTTGCTCGATTACTTTATACCACTGATGGGTACCAAGTATTTTGGCGGCAGCAAGTGGGGGGAGCGCGGCTGTTTAGTTGGGACTATAGCAGGGCTGTTTTTTATGCCGTGGGGCATTGTTGTAGGCCCTTTTCTGGGTGCGCTTGTGGGCGAGCTGCTTGTAGGCAGGGGCGCGGGCAAAGCCTTGAAGTCGGGCATTGGCTCGTTGATAGGTTTCCTTGCCGGCACTGTGCTGAAATGTGCTGTGTGCGGCTATTTTATATGGGAGTTTGTCGCAGCGTTGTTATAGCTGCTTTATCTGGCATCTTCTTCAGGAACAATGAAAATCGAGAAATTGACGCTGCCATAAGCGCGATGTTGGGCAAAGTGTGGCAGGTGCGAAAAGTCGTTGTTGCGCGAGTGCTCCATGACGAATATTGTTCCAGGCCCGACCAATGGTGAAGCCAGTACCAATTGTGGAATTTCGGGTAATCGTGGCAAGTCGTATGGCGGGTCGGCAAAAATGAAGTCGTAACGCCTGTCGCAGGTTTCAATAAACTTGAATACATCGCCACGAATAGGTTGTACTTCGTCGGCTTTCAATTGTTGCTTTACTTGTATTATGAAACGGTATTGCACCGTGGCTTTTTCTATGCTCGTCACCAAGCTACAGCCGCGCGATGCCAACTCGAAACTCACCGCGCCTGTTCCTGCAAACAGGTCAAGAGCGGTAGCTCCTTCCAAGTCGATAAGGTTGTCGATGACGTTGAATATATTTTCTCGTGCAAAATCGGTTGTAGGTCGTGCCGTGATATTGTGTGGGACATCAAATCGGCGGCGGCCATATCGTCCTCGTATTATTCTCATATAGCCAAAATTATAAGGTTTAAAGGGGCTTTTGCTGCATCTGATGCCATTCGCATTGCTGCTGGCGGCATCATCACGGGTACTACGTATGTGACATATTCACGCAGTCGGGGCGTGATGGCGGCTCGCACAGTCTTGTCGCCAGCAATCTGTATTTCGTCGCTGCGCACATCGAGTCCCAGCATGTTCCACACGGCGAGGGTGTAGAACACGGCATCATCGTTGGAGCGGCACACATAAGTATTGGCTATTTGCAGCCGTCCATGCTTGAAGGCACACACGTCGATGCGTCCGTTGCGTATATACACTGCAACCTTGTTGATGGTGGAAGCATTGGTCTTGCCGCGGAAGTAGGAACACATCGTTTCGAGATGCAGCCTCACAGGTGCGTTGCTGAAAGTGCGCCGCAGAAATTGGTGCAGCCCTTGTGGCAACATGAAAGCCACATCGGTGCGGCAATTGTATCCGCGTGATACCACGAAGTCGCCTGTTGCGCCAGGAAATGCTACGTCGAAGGCATGTCGTGCGTCCTCGTCGGTCCCATATCCGGGTGGGAGGAATATGAATTGCATGGAATCGACACTCACGTTTACACGCTTGAACTCGCTTAGCAACAGTGGGTTGTCATATACGGCATTCTCCACGGCCCGCAAGTGTTCTTCATCGTCGCTCCATGTGCCTATTTCAATGTCGCGGCATATAAGCGAGTTGTGCTCTTGGTCGTTGTGGAGCATGAAGTGAATGTGCCTGTCATCGACAAAGAGCGAGAGTGTCCACAAGTGCGGGTTCTCGATTTTTATGTCATTGGTGGTGTCGGATAGGCTGCTCATTTTTCTTGTGTTTCATCGGGTGTCGCATTGGTCTTCTTGTGGTAGAAGCGTATTTCACGGGCATGGAACTTGTTGAACTTGAACGGCAATACCGACACGGCAGCCGATACAAGCGACAACAGCAATGTAGCATATCCGATATAGAACCCCACGCCGAGAGATTGGATTTTGAAAAACTCGGGTTGTTGTATCAGCACCAAGTTGCGGGCATCGACATAGAAGTATATGCCGATGCATATAAGCACGGCCACGGCTATGCCCCAAAAGCGGTTTTTCATGCAATTGAGGCTGATGGCAGCAAATGTGGTGATGAATGGAACCAGCGAGAAAATCTGCTTGAGTAGTTGGTCGCTGTTGGTGATGGTGTGTGAGGTATAGTCAAATCCCGTCTGTCCGCCTATTAGCGACACATCAAAGATGGGCAGGAACGTATAGACGATGATGTATATTATCAGTAATATGTTGGTGATAGGTTTCATAACGAATGTTTTGTATGGAGGTGGGCTGTATGGCAAAATGTGATGCGTGGCATCGGCTCTTTCCCACCTGTTTATTCTGCGAATTTACAAATTTCCCACCATACAATATGTTCCGAGCCTATAAAAATATCTTAGAGCCTGTTTAAAATTTCCAATATTTTAATCAGGGCATTTCTATGCCCTGCGGTGCTCGGGGTGTGCCTCTTGTTGGTATTGAAGAAAAAGGTGGCTATTTGGCCGCTTTGGGAGCGAAAGCAGGGAAATTGCTCAAGTGCTTGCGGCACAATGCGAGCAGGTCGTTGCGATTGACTGGCTTTACCAAGTAATCGGCTGCACCGGCTGCCATGGCATCGTCGATTTCTGATTTAGATCCCGATGGCAATATGGCCACTATGGGTGTAGTTTCAGAAATGTTGTGGATGCTCTCGATGGCCCGTAGTCCGTTGTCCGACGACAGGTTTACGCCAGCCAGTACCATGTTGACAGGTTTGTTGCGGCATGTGGCTATGGCTTCGTCGGCAGTGCGGGCATGTAACAGCCACAGATTGCCGCCGAGCCGTTCCATGAGTACTTTCAGGTATAGGAACGATGTACTTTCGGCCTCAACAATCAATACGGCTGGGTAGTTGGGGTCGGCAATCACGGCATTTGATACTACCGACTTGTCATCGATTTTCAGGGGCAAGCGCAGTGTGAAAGTAGTGCCCACGCCCAATTTTGACTTGAACGAGAGCGAGCCGTGCAACAGGCATGCGTTGCGTTGTGCGATAGTGAGTCCAAGTCCCATTTTTTCGCGGAGGCTCATTATGTCGGGCTGCTTGTTGTCAAAAATCTGTGTGATGAGCATTTGCCTCCGTTGCGGGATTCCTATGCCAGTGTCGTTGACCGAGATGAGGATACTTTGGTGGTCGTCGGCTATGCGGTAGCCAAATGTGATGCGGCCTTGTGCAGTGTATTTCAGTGAGTTGTCGAGCAGGTGGTAAACAATCTTGGAAATTCGTTCACGGTCGCTGACGATGTGGCTATCCTCGTCTTTGAGCGGCAGCACGATGTTGATTGACAAGGCACGCTCGCTCACGATGATTTTGAAGTCGTTGTATATGTCGCGCAACAGGTCGTTGATGCACACGTCGCCCACGTTGAGGCGTGTGCCGCTGGTCGAGTATGATTTTGAGAAGTCGGCGATGTCATCAATGGCTTGTTTCATCTTCAATGCCGAGTGGCTTATGATTTTGCCATATCCGGCTATTTCCTCGGGTTTAAGTCCTGGGGTAAGCAATATTGAAGTGAAATCGTCGATGGTGTTGATGGGCGTTTTGAGTTCGCGTGTGAGGTTCTCGATGAATGCGGCGCGGTAGGCGTTGAGCTTGTCGGCTTCTTCCTTCGAGCGCATCAACTCCTCGTTAAGTGCTGCTATGGTCTGGTTGGTGATTTTCAGGTAGCGTTTTAATCGTCTGTTGCGTAGTGTCGAGATGATGGCAAATGTCACGACGAGCACCACCGCCACGATGGCGGCAAGCATGAAAGGCGCATATTCGCCCCAGCCGAGTGAAATCGTTTCGGTCATCTTGCTGCAATTTTTTCTGCAAAGGAACGCTTTTTTTGCTAAAATTCAGCATTTGAAATAGAAAAATGCGTGGTGAAACCTTTTCTAATCACTTTTTTGTGGCCTAATGACCGTTTGGGGTTCAAGGCTATTGGGTCTTATTGATGCCAGCAATTACAAGCAAGGCGGCCCACTGCCTGTCAGGGGGCATTGTGGGTCGCCTTGTTTTATGGCTTATTGTATCGTTCTATCAGTCGATGGGTCGCAGCGTGATGGCATAACCGCCAGCAGCCACAGCCTTGAGCTTGAGTGTGGTCTTGTTATCGACTTTCTTTGTGGTGATAGTGTAGGCCTGTGGGTTGGTCTTGTAGTTGGCATCTTTGGCATCGCAATATATGGTTGCTTCATATTTGCGACCGCTGTCGAGGAAGTCGAACTTGATTTGCGACTCGTGGTCGTTCTCGCCGGCTGTGCTGCCGACAAACCATCTTTCACCATTCTTTTCCTTGCGGGCGATGGTTACATATTCCATCGGTTCGGCTTCGAGATATATTGATTTTTCCCAATCTACAGCCACGTCCTTGATAAACTGGAATGCGTCCATGAAGCGTTCGTAGTTCTCGGGTACGTCGGCTGCCATCTGCAATGGGCTGTACATGGTCACGTAGAGAGCCAATTGTCCGCAAATGGTGCTGTTGACGTGCGAGTTGTTTGATGGGTTGAGCTTGCTCACGTTCATCTCGAATATGCCTGGAGTGTAGTCCATCGGGCCGCCTACGAGGCGAGTAAACGGCAATATCGATGTATGGCCTGGCTTGCTGCCGCCAAATGCCTGATATTCGGTTCCGCGTGCCGATTCATTGCCGATCAAGTTGGGATACGTACGGCACAATCCTGTCGGACGCACTGCCTCGTGACCGTTGACCATGATTTTGTATTCGGCAGCCTTTGTCACGCAATACAGGTAGTGGTTGACCATCCATTGGCCGTAGTGGTGTTCGCCGCGTGGAATGATATTGCCCACATATCCGCTTTTTACTGAATTGTAGCCATGGTCAACCATGAATTGGAATGCCTTGTCGAGGTGGCGTTCGTAGTTGCGCACCGATGATGAAGTTTCGTGGTGCATCATCAGGCGTACACCCTTGTTGTTGGCATATCGGTTGAGTTCTTCAACGTCGAAGTCGGGGTATGGAGAAACAAAGTCGAACACATAATCCTTTGATTGCCCGAACCAGTCTTCCCAGCCTTGGTTCCAGCCCTCGACCAGCACTTGGTCGAAGCCGTGCTCGGCGGCAAAATCGATGTAGCGTTTCACATTGGCGGTGTTGGCCGAGTGCTTGCCGTTCGGCTTGGTCTTGGTGTAGTCGGTTTCACCCAATTTTACCGAATATACGTCGTCGGTGTAGGCCCAACTGCCGCGTCCGGTAATCATGTCCCACCATACGCCTATGTATTTTACAGGCTTAATCCACGATGTGTCGGTGTATTTGCAAGGTTCATTGAGGTTGAGTGTGATGCGCGAGGCAAGAATGTCGCGGGCATCGTCACTGACGATTACTGTGCGCCATGGTGATTGGCATGGTGTCTGCATGTATCCTTTTTTGCCTTGTGCGTCGGGTGTGAGCCACGATTCAAATATCATCTCTTTGTCGTCGAGGTTAAGGCTCATGCACGAGTAGTCAACGAGTGCTGCTTCGTGCAAGTTGATATATAACCCATCATCGGTCTTCATCATCAACGCAGTTTGTACGCCAGTAGGCGAGAATACGGTTTGTGACGAGTTCGGGGTGACAGCCTTGTCCATCAAGCCGCGTATTTCGCTCAGGCGGCTCTTGGTGTAGTCATATTCCTGTGTGTCGTAGTCGCCAGGAATCCAATATGCGGTGTGGTCGCCAGTCATGGCAAATTGTGTGTGTTCCTCTTTGATTGTGAAGTAAACAAGGTTCTTCTGTTGAGGAAACTCATAACGGAATCCCATGCCGTCGTCATACACGCGGAAGCGAATGATGATGTAGCGGTCAAATGCTGGTTGTGTGATGGTAACAGCCATCTCGTTGTAATGGTTGCGGATAGCGTCTTCCTCGCCCCATACAGGCGTCCATGTTTCGTCGAAAGTGGAACGCTCGGTCGATGTAAGCTCGAAACCGTCGGTAAGCGACAGCTTGTTGGTTTCTCCGCCAGTGATGTCGAACGACTCAAACGTGTTGCGCATGCTCACGTCGTCGAGTTCAAGCCCAAGGCGGCTTTCGAGGATAACGGGTTGCTGTTTGTAATTGACCGAATACACAGGCCACCCGTCTTTTACGTCAAAGTTGACTACGACATTGCCGTCGGGCGATGCCACGCTTTCGGCCGCCGCTGTGTAGGCTGGCTGCAGTGCCACGGCAATGGCAAATGCGCTGCTTAAAACAACATTTTTAGAAATCATAAGTTAATCGGTTTGATGGTATGAAATTATAATAAATAAAGATTTATGTTAGTCGGCATAATCTTATGTGCCACAAAGTTAAAGCAAGTTATCGGCAAAAACAAAATATCATGTATAATTTTTTCATGGCGATATGCTGTAGCCCGATATGTGTGAAAAAACGTCGGTCAGGCATTATTGCTACGCAGCTGCCTGACCGACGTTTTTCAAAATTTGTGGTTTTATGGTGCGATAATTATTTGAGCACGAATTTTACGGCTTTGGCTTCGCCGCCAGCGACGGCTTTCACCACATATACGCCGCTTGCGTAGCCCGAACAGTCGATTTCAGTTTGAGTTTCGCGGGTGCGGGCGATTTTCATCACCGTGCCGTTCATCGATACAATGTAAAGCGTGGCTTCGTCGCCGTCGTTCCAGCCCGACAGGCTAAGATTGCCGTGCGAGTTGGCTATATGTAGCTGCCAGTTGCCATCGTTGTAGTTGAGCAGCTCGGTCGAGCTTATAGCACCCTCTTCACACGTGATTGTGGCTGTGGCTGTCAGGCCCGAGCCGTCGAGTGCCGTAGCGCGTACTACCACGTTGCCAGCTCCGTTGCCAGTGGCTTCGAGCAATCCGTTGGCGTTGATTGTAGCCAATTCCGTGCCTTCGATGATTTCCCATGCCACGCGGTTGAATGTGGCCGACAGTGGTTGCATTTCGGCAAAGAGGTGCAACGACCCTTGCTCGCGTGTCAGTTCCATCACGGGTTCAACCGAGAGTATTTGCATACTTGTGGCATAGATGGCGGTAATGGCTTCGCTTGTCGATACAACGTTAGAACTTACCGACGTGGTGTTCTTGCCAGTTGCTTTGGCGCGCAGCATATCGTCGGCTGTGGGGGTGAATGTCACAGCATAGTACATTTCGCCTTCGGGGGCATTAACATCGGTATAGTTTTGCTGGCTTCCGGCGATTTGTGTCAATTCCACAAGGTTGCTCGGCGACGGGCCGCGCATGATGGTGTAGTAGTCCACTTCGACACCTTCGTAACTGTTCCACATCAGGTTGTAGCCACCTGCGGCGGCGATGTTGATCATCACATGCAGCGGCTTGTGTGGGTCGCTATCGTAGCTCTGCTGCCCGTTGTCGGTCACGAGGCTGATGGTGTAGCGTTCCGACTTGGTGTCGGTGCTTGAGCTTGTGTCGATGAATGTCCCGTCTTGTAAGTTGGTTTCACCGATTATGGCGTACTTGTTCAGGCGGTTTGTTTCTCGGCTGATGATTACCTTGGTGATATTTTGCGGCATTCCTGTGGTGTTCCAGCATATAGCGTAATGGCCCGACGCATCGGCAGTGACGCTTGAAATCTCGGCCACTGGCATGATGTCGGTCACCACGGCCTGGCGGCGGCATGTGTTGCCTTGCAGCTCGTCGTCGATATATGATTCGATGGTGTAAGTGCCGGTTTCGGAAAATGTGATTATGGCCGTGCTGTCGCCCATGCTCCACGCGATGTCAACGCGCTCGTCGTCGCAGTTGAAGCCGCACTCGCGTGAGTTGTCGAGCATCGCTTCGGGTACTTTCACGACGACAGGTGCGCTGGCAAGCAAGTTGGTGGGCAGGTCGAAACTTACGTCGAGTAAGTCAACCACGGTGATGGCCGAGTTGATTGTGATGTTGCCGGCAGTGAGGGTGATGTTTTTCACTCCCGGCTCGTCCCACTTGGCAGTGATTTCGCCGTTGCCCTTGTCGGCCACCAATGTGCCGCCATCAAGGTCGTAGCTGAACGATGTGGCTTGTGTGCCGACATATTTCAATGCAGTTTCTGCTCCGCATGCTACCTTGTCGGCAGCGTCTATACGCCCGGCGGCATTGATGGAGATTTCCACGGGCGAGGTCATCGGCGAGTGCTCGTTGAACGCGTCGATTGCCTGTATTTGCACCTCGTAGGTCAGCCCGGCTTCGAGGAACTCGGCTGGCACGGTCATTCGTGTCGATTGCTTGTACATGTACGATGGCACTATGGCGGCATTATCGGAAAGTGCGTTCATCGGCGATATGAGGAAGCTGCCGTTGCCTGTCGCGCCTTTCTTTTTCACGCTCACGTTATATCGCATTTGTGCCGCCTGGGTGTGGTCGTCCTTGGCATCGGCCCAGGTTATCAGTAGTCCGTCGGCGTTCTGCTTGGCCATCACGTTGGCCGGGCGTTCGGGGGCTTGGTTGTCGGTCTTGCCGTGGGTGCGGCTGCCATTTCCCACTTGAGGGTATGCGCCATCGCTGAGTGCGATGAAAGGCAATGTCGCTTCACGGTAAGACCCATTGATGCGGCATAGTTCGGCTTTGAAGCCGGGCTGCATCAGCAATATTGCCTGTGTGGGCATCGCTTCCGAGGCTGCCGGGTCTTTGGCTTCAATCGGTATGTCGGGGTAGCCGTTGTTGTCGAAGTCGTGGAGTTGGTAGTAAGCATCGCTGTTCATCATCGAGAAATCATAATCGCCGACAAGTGGTATCCGCACTTCGTCGGTGCATGGCCATTCGCTCATGGGCTTGCCGGGAATCACGCGGATAAAGTTCTCGCCCGTGATGCGGTAGAACAAATCTATGTAACCGTCGCTGTTGAGGTCGCCATAAAGCCAACCACCACCTGTTGCTGTGTCGTCGGTCTGCTTTATTTTGAACATCAACTTCTCATCCTCAAACGAGAAATCGCCTGTCGGGTCTTTAATAAAAGCGTAGATGTAGAACTCGTCGTCATTTTCGTTCCAATATTTTCTCATTTGAGCAATGGCATCAATGAACCCGTCGCGGTTGATATCATAGAACCTGAGATTTGACAACTGTCTGGTTTGGTCTGGTTTATCGGGGTCGGTTATTTCAAGTTCTTTTACATAAGTGAATGTGAGGTTGTCGCCCATATTCATGTAGCTACCATTGTTTTTACTGCTATCATAAAACCATTCAGGATAGCCGTCGTTGTTCATATCGCCGAGCAGCTGGCCTACAGGGTAAGGAGATGTTGAATTGTTGATAGTGTGTTCTTTCTTGCTGTATTCAAAGCTGAAGTCGTCGAAACCGCTGTTGATGAACATGTTGCCTTTGTCCTCATTGGCCATGAAGTCGAGGTAGCCGTCCTTGTTGAAGTCGAGGATGCCGTATGCAGTATATTTCAAGTCGGTATTGTAGAGTTTGGCTACTTTGGTGAATGTACCTTTGCCATCGTTTGCAAACATACCTGCATCTTCCATATAGCTCCAACCTCCACCAAGGCCGTCGATATATCCGTCGAAATTGAAATCTCCATACTTATACGGCATTAAATCTTCAAGGTCATAAATGTTTTTGAACATCAGCACATCGACGGTCTTTGGGTTGGCGGTGAGTGTGCTACCGTCGGCAAGGGTTATTGTCAAGCCTATCTCGCGCTCGCCGTAGCTGCTGAATGTCACTTCGGCATGGTTGTCGTCGTTGCTTATCACCGTGCCGTCGGCAGTGTTCCACTTGTAAATTGCCCCATCGATTTTGCGGGCTGCAAGGCGCAATGTGTCGGAGGTTGTCATCTCGCAGTGGCTGATGCTGAACTCGGCCGATGTGATGCGGTGGTTGTAAATGGCCTCGCTCGACCATGCACCGCCAAGCCCTGCGGCATCGATGGCTTGCACGGCTATATAGTAAGTACCTTCGGCCATTGCCGATGTGCCGAACAGGTTGTAAAGGTTGCGCCCCATGTTACCCTCGACGAGTGTGCGACGGCGGCCATCGGGCAGCGAGTTGGTGGCGAGTATGTCGGCCTTGCCCGGTGCGGTGCCTATGCGTAGCTCGTAGGTGAGGTCGCAAGCCGAAGTTTCGGCATCGCTCCCAGCCTCCCATGTTATGCGCAGCTTGCCCGAGGCATCGTCGTAATAAGCCACCGGGGCTGCCATTTTAGTCGGGGCGGTGTTCTGGCGGTCGCCGAAGCCAGTGGCCTTGTTTATGCTCGAACTGCCATAATTGTAATAACATTCGGTAAATCCGTCGTTGTCAATATCGCCGAATGTGAAGTTGTCGGCATTGTAACGCTCCGTGAGGACGATTTCGGTAAATGATGTATAGCTGTTTTCGCAATCGAGCAGTACCGTGTTGTTGGTATCTTGCTCATGTGCAAGCACCTCGTATAGCCCGTCGGCATCGACGTCGTAGCAATCGATAAACTCATACTGCTTGTCGGTGAATGATATTTCACGCCGACGGAACTCGCCGTTGCCGTCGTTGATGAAATAGACAAGCAGGCAAAACCCCACGCGGCTGTCATAGTCGATGGGCAGCAGCAGGTCGATGTCGCCGTCGTGGTCGAAATCATGGTACCACACCTTGCTCACACCGGCGTTTTCGATGAGCAGCTGTTGCGAATAGCTGCCGTCGGGCTGGTACACCATCAGGTAAACCTTGCTTGCCGAGTCGTCGAATAACACGAAGTCGAGTATTCCGTCGCCGTTGAGGTCGCACTGGTATATCGCGCCGCTTTCGGGACTGGTGTAGTAGGTGTTATCGCCTATGTTGTAGAGTATTCCGCCTATTGCGTTGTCGATAAGGTCGGGGATGCCGTCATGGTTCAGGTCGGCGGCAAGGGTGATGTTGGTGTATGACGTTGGACTTACGACACCCGCTTGCATCCACCCGTCGCTGAGCGAAGGTATGTTGTCGCCCCAGTTGGTCGAGTACTCGTATGTGGCGTTATACACATCTTCCCTGTTGGTAGTGAGGCGAAGCTTGGTTTTCAGGTAGCTGCCGTCACTCTGGCGGTAGTTGATGTAAAGGTCGGTGTCGTCGGCCGTGAGAATGTCGGTTGAGCCGTTGTTGTCGGCATCGAGCAACAGATAACCTTGCGGCACGTCCGCCCTGACGAACCCGCCGTTGCCGTCATACTTGAATGCCGCCTTGTCGTTGAAAAAGATTGTTGGAGTACTGGTGTTGTCGTAGTCGAGCGTGCGGTAAATCCATTTTATGTAACTGCTACTGTGGCCGCTACTGCCATAGATTTCGTCTTCATAGAATGTGTATTCTTTAACGATGTCGGGGCTATAGATGTGACAATTATACGGATAGCCTGTTTCGCGGGTGACAATTGACATCGTTCCGTCGCCGTCTAAGTCATACCAGGCAGCACCGTCAACGAGGTTGCTGTTGCTATTGATTTCGTAGGTGGTGGTGCTTAACGTTTTCTCTGCGGCCAATAGCGGTAAGGCCGAGCCTAATAAGAAAATCAGGCTCAAGAACGTTCTGATTTTTAAGTTTCTCATATTTGGGGAGTTTTATTGTTGATGATTTCGGTATATAGTCGCATGAAGCCCATGTTTATCGTTATGCGCAACCGCCTGTGCGTGGCAATCGCGCAAAGTGTGTAGGCAATAATTAAAGGTTATCGCAAATTTACTTATAGTTGCAATAATTACCCTCCCCCAATGGTTAAAGATGGTAAAAATATGTGGAGCCGACATATCATGGCGGCTCGTTACTGCCACCATGCGCTGAAATGCGATGTGGCGGTCATGGTGGTACAAGGGCAATGTGGGGGGACTTTATTCCTTTCTTATCTTGGCGATTGTGTGGACAAGGTCGCCGCTGGAGGTAACCCCCTCGACAAGGACACTGTAGCGGGTGCGGCGAATGTCGTTGGCGTAAAATGTCACTGTGGCTGTGCCGGTTTCGTCGATTTGCACATCGGGGCTCCAATATACGGTGCTGCGCGAGTCAGTGCCGTCGGAGGTGTTGCCTGTGGCGTGGGCATACTTTGGCGAGTAGAACTCGGCCGGTTGCTGGTAGCCAAGCGGGGTGATGTTTTTAATTCCATATGGCTTGTCGGGCTCGATGTCGGCCCCGTCTTTAGTAGTGATTACCAATGCCCCACCGAAAAATTCGTTCCCATAAATAACTGCGGCACCAGGTTGCAGGAAATCGATGCGCTCGATAAGTTGGAATGGGCATACTGCCTCCACTTCGCGCAGAATGCCGAAACTTGATGCCACTGTGTTGCCATTGCTCTCCGTAAGTGCCCTTTTGGTGGCACGTTGCGACAATTCGGATATGTCTTGTGACATCATCGACTTTATGCGCCTATCCCTCATTCGGTCCACTACGTTTTTCATTTGCAATGTCGATCCGTCGTCGCCGATATATGCCGAGTAGAGTGGAACGCCGTCGATAACAACGCCCACGCTAAAGTTGCGGTAAATCAAGTTCCCTTGGGGTGTAATTCTTATGCCCGGGATTAGGCGTATTACCTCTTCAATCGATGTGTAGCTGCGTTCTTCGATAAAATCGCTGTCGAACGAGCGGTGGGCGAGGAGTTCGGTGACATCTTTGCCTTCCTGGTCGGGTTTGTGCGCCTCTACCACCAGCTCGTTGAGGATAATGTTGTAAGTGCCCGAGGCTGAGAGGCGCATACGCTCGGCGTTGTCGTATTGGGTGGTCACTTTCGCCTCGGCAGGGCGTTCATAGTCGGCTTTTGCGTCGATGGGGGCGACTTCGGGGAACAGCTCGGGGTCGATTTCCACGTTGCTCTCGGTGTCGCCCTTGCTGTTGATTGCCTCAAGCTGGTAGCCCACACCATCGATGTTGTCGAAGCCGTTGAAGCGGAAGCGTCCGAGGCTGTCGGTTGGAACTGCGCGGGCAAACCCGATGCGCTTTGCGAGGATTTTCACCGTGGCATCGTCGAGCGGCTTTCCGCGCCACAGGCTCTTCACCGTTCCGCTTATTTCCTGGCTTTTCTCGATGGCTGCGGAGGGGTACTGGAACTCGCCGCGTAGTGATGCCGGGATGTCATACCGCCGCCAGCCCTGCGTCATCATCAGCGCGTCGAGCGCGCGTCGGCGGGTGGTGTCGTCGCGTTCGAAGTAGTAGGCCGGGTTCTCGACATACCCGCGCAACTCGGACTGCAACAGCAGGTTGGCGAGAATGTTGGTGCTGCCGCTCTCGTCGCCAAACATGTCGTCGGTGACAGCCACCGCCACGCTGCTGGTCGGGTCGGCGTAGCCGTCAAGGTCGATGGTGAGTGTCACCTTGTCGCGGTTTTCGTAGTATGGTCGCGACGGTGTGATACGGGTCGAGTCGGCATGTTCAGTTCGGGCGAATAGCAGTCGCTCGCTAAGTGGGTGCAGCCCGCCATCGAGCAGCAGCACTTGCAAAATGCCCTCTTGCAAGCCATTACATCGCACTCGCAGTTTCATGCTGTTGTCGAGAGTTGTGGCATATATTAGCAACCCTCGTTCCTGTATCGCCACTATGGCATCATCGGGGCAGTTGCCCTTCACGCTGATGTCGATGAGCGTGTCGCCAACGATGTCGGCACTGATAACTGCCGCTTCGGGGTTGGCCTCGGGCAGGGCGAAAGTGGCGGTCACGCCGCTACGCGGGGCGACGCACTCGGCATGGTAGCGCATGCCCTCCTGCGGCACGAATGTGAAGTAGCCCATGCCGGCGTGCAGGCTGTTGAAGCGGGTCACCTCGTTGCCGAGCGAGTCGGTCACAATTCCGGCTATGGGTATTCCCATTCCGTAGCTGTCAATTGCCTTGAACGCCACGCGGCAAGCCTCGCCGGGGACGATGTAGCCCCCCTCGGGGTGGAAAGTGACATCATACTCGGCCACGCTGCGCGGCAGACGTATGTACTTGGCATACTCGTCGCACATCACGAGCAGGTAGCCGGCAAGGTACTCGTCGCGGTCGAGCTTTATGGTTTCCACGCCTTTCCGCCTCCACGAAGGCTTCCAGTCGGCATCCTTGATGGTGCGGTAGGTGAACTCGCGTTCGCGGTCTTCGCCAGTCGAGCGGTCTTTGTAGCTTATGCGGCACACGAGCCGTTTGTCGCCCTCCTCCCACTCGAATTTTGCCGAGAGGTTAAGGCGCAGGGAGTATGCCGTGCGTATTCCCACGGGCTTTTTGAAGAAATAGGCTTCTCCCGCGCTGTTCATGAAATTGGTGTACGCGACAATGGTGTAGTCGCCCTCGGGAATGCGCAGGTCGAGCGGAATGTAGCCGGCATATACGCCGCCACGCTCGATGACCTTTATTCGCTGCTCGACGGTGTTGTAAGGCGAGCGCAGTTCCACATACATGTATTTGCTCACTGCCACAGGCTCGTGCGTTGTTGCGCTCACCACGTGGCCACGCAGCCATATCGTGTCGCCGCCCATGTAGTGGTTTCGGTCGGTAGTGATGTGTATTTTTTCCTGAGGGTATTCATAGTATTGCTTTTCGAGCCTCGCCCGTAGCGTGTCGGCCAGCCCCTGCGCTCGTACTATAGATGCTGCCAGTATCATTGTAATAACAAACAACCATCTCATAATTGAAGATATTAAAATGTTGATGATATTTTCTGTAAAGATAAAATATTAGTCAGTGAAAACAAAGGAAAAATAAAAAAGATCAAGAGGGTGTATCAAAATAGCGATGTCTGAAACAATTAGCAATTACGAACAGGCAATTATGTAGGTTGCTATTTTGATACACCCTCGTCATTCAAGATTTCACATCTTTTGTTGTTCATGGTAATAGATGATATTATTCAGCGCAGTTTCGAGTTTCGACTCCCAAGCATTGCTCAGTAAGTACGCATTGGTTATCTGTGTCGGGGGCAGTTAACATGCAATCGTCGGTGTTGTCATTTCTACAGTTTCTTTCTCTAAAGTCAAATCTTTTGCTGTTACTTTTTTCATGATAATGAAATTTTTGATGGTTAATAAAAATTGTGTTTTTCGTGGTGGCAGTATAAAAGAGCCTCCGTAAACCGTGGCAGGGAGGTTTTTGAGTTCCTGTTATGTTTACAGAGGCAAAGTTAATATCGAGGTTGGGCAATATTTGTTCCCGCTTTGTTTTGTTTTTGTTAACGAGGCTAACTTTTTATTCTTTCCTTATTTTTGTAGTAGCACGGATTACGTCGCCAATTTTTGTTACACCCTCAACGACAACCGAATAGCGAGTGCGGCGGATGTCGTTGGCGTAAAATATAACTGTAGCTGTGCCTGTTTCGTCGATTTGTACATCGGGGTTCCAATATATGGTGCTGCGCATATCGTTACCGTCGGAGGTATTGCCTGTGGCTCGTTCATATTTTGGCGAATAAAATTCTGCAGGCGCTTGATAGCCAAGTGGTGTTAAATTTTTGATTCCGTATGGCTTTTCGGGTGAGATGTCTGCTCCTTCTTTTGTAGTAATTACTAATACGCCACCGGGATAATTATTCCCATATATCAGTGCGGCACCTGGTTGCAAGAAGTCGATACGCTTAATCATCATGAATGGGTATAGAATGTCTAATTCATGAAGCATTCCACCAAATGACGACACGCTTCCTACAGGCGTGGAAAGTGCCCGCTGTGCCGCTATTTGAGATTTCTTGGCGATTCCGCTAAATACTCTGCTTCTTCGTTGGTTGATAGCCGCACCTTGTATTAGGGCTGCATCGGGGAAGCCAGAGTCGCCCGTTCCGCCGATTGAAAATGGAACTTCGTCAATAATAACGCCCACGGGATAGTTGCGGTAAACCATATTACCGTCGGGCGTGATTCTCACCCCGCCTATTGCTCGTACTGCTTCTTCGATGGAGGTATAACCTCGTTTTTCCATATACTCGCTGTCGAACGAGCGGTGGGCGAGGAATTCCGAGATGTCTTTGCCTTCTATGTCGGGTTTGTGGGCTTCAACTATCAATTCGTTGAGGATAATGTTGTAGGTGCCGGATGCCGACAGGCGCATACGCTCGGCGTTGTCGTGCTGGGTGGTCACTTTTACCTCGGTAGGGCGTTCATAGTTGGCCTTTGCGTCGATGGGCGCGACATCGGGGAACAGCTCGGGGTCGATTTCCACGTTGCTCTCGGTGTCGCCCTTGCTGTTGATTGCCTCAAGCTGGTAGCCCACGCCCTCGATGTTGTCGAACCCGTTGAATCGGAACCTGCCGAGGCTGTCAGTCGGCACGGCACGTGCGAAACCTATGCGCTTTGCGAGGATTTTCACCGTTGCGTCGTCGAGCGGCCGCCCACGCCACAGGCTCTTGACCGTGCCGCTGATTTCCTGACTTTTCTCTATGGCAGCTGTGGGATACTGGTATTCGCCGCGTAGCGAAGCCGGGATGTCATACCTCCGCCAGCCCTGCGTCATCATCAGCGCGTCGAGCGCGCGCTGTCGGGTGGTGTCGTCGCGCTCGAAGTAGTAAGCCGGGTTCTCGACATATCCGCGCAACTCCGACTGTAGCAGCAGGTTGGCAAGTATGTTTGTGCTACCGCTCTCGTCGCCAAACATGTCGTCGGTCACAGCCACCGCCACGCTGCTGGTCGGGTCGGCGTAGCCGTCAAGGTCGATTGTGAGCGTCACCTTGTCGCGGTTTTCGTAGTATGGTCGCGACGGTGTGATACGGGTCGAGTCGGCATGTTCGGTACGGGTGAATAGAAGCCGCTCGCTGAGTGGGCGCAGTGCGCCGTCGAGCAGCAACACTTGCAAAATGCCGTCTTGAAGTTCGCCGCACTCCACTCGCAACTCCTTGCGGCCATCGAGCTGCCCTGCATATACCATCAATCCACGTTCCTGTATTGCCACGACAGCATCGCTCGGGCAGTTGCCCTTGACGTTGATGTCGATAAGTGTGTCGCCAATGATGTCGGCACTGATTACTGCCGCTTCGGGGTTAGCCTCGGGCAGGTCGAAAGTTGCTGTCACGCCGCTGCGCGGGGCGACGCAATTGGCACGGTAGCGCATTCCCGGTTGCGGCACGAATGTGAAGCTGCCCATGCCGGCGTGTAGGCTGTTGAAGCGGGTCACCTCGTTGCCGAGCGAGTCGGTTATGATTCCGGCGATGGGAATCCCCATGCCGTAGCTGTCGATTGCCTTGAACGCCACGCGGCAAGCCTCGCCGGGGACTATGTAGCCCCCCTCGGGGTGGAAAGTGACGTCATATTCGGCAGCACTGCGCGGCAGGCGGATATAGCGGGCATACTCGTCGCACATCACGAGCAGGTAGCCAGCAAGGTATTCGTCGCGGTCGAGCTTTATGGTTTCCACGCCCTTTCGCCTCCACGACGGCTTCCAGTCGGCATCCTTGGCGGTGCGGTAGGTGAACTCCCGTTCACGGTCCTCGTTGGTCGAGCGGTCTTTGTAGCTGATGCGGCACACGAGCCGTTTGTCGCCCTCCTCCCACTCGAACTGGGCCGAGAGGTCGAGCCGCAGTGAGTATGCCGTGCGTATTCCCACTGGCTTCTTGAAGAAGTATGCCTCGCCGGCGCTGTTCATGAAATTGGTGTAAGCGACGATTGTGTAGTCGCCCTCGGGGATTCGCATGTCGAGCGGTATATAGCCGGCATACACTCCTCCGCGCTCGATGACCTTTATGCGCTGCTCGACGGTGTTGTAAGGCGAGCGCAGTTCCACATACATGTATTTGCTCACTGCCACAGGCTCGTGTGTAGCCGCGCTCACCACGTGTCCTCGCAGCCAGATTGTGTCGCCGCCCATGTAGTGGTTACGGTCGGTGGTGATGTGTATTTTTTCCTGAGGGTATTCATAGTATTGCTTTTCGAGCCTCGCCCGTAGCGTGTCGGCATCGACCCGCGCCATGGCTGTGGCCGAAACAAACAACAGTGCCAATGTCAAAAACAGTCCCTTCATGGCTTTGTATATTAAAATGTTCTATATTACTACAAATATACCAATTCCAGAGTTTAAATCAAATCTCTTTCATATAAAAATTGCAAAAATGGAGATTCCATATTCTCACTTGTAGTTACGATTTTTTCTAAATTTGCAATTTAGAATTAAAATATGTGGTAAATGTTTAAGGCATTGTTGGCTATAGGTTTTGGTAGTTTTGTGGGTGGTGTGTTGCGCTATCTTTTAAGTAAAGTTGTCCATGAAGCATGGGAAAGTTCATTTCCCATGGGTACATTTGTTGTCAATGTGCTTGGCTGTTTTGCCATAGGTGTGTTTTTTGCACTGTTCGAACGTGGCAGCATTGTGAATGCCCACTTGCGATTGTTCTTGACAGTCGGGTTGTGTGGCGGTTTTACGACATTTTCCACTTTTGCCAACGAGAGTTTTTTGTTGCTAAGGGGCGGCAGTTTTCTTGCTGCGGTTCTTTATGTTGCGCTTAGCCTGGTATTGGGGCTTGTGGCGTTGTATGTGGGTTATAATGTTGTAAAAGCGTTGTAATACAGTGAAATAGATTATATGTCTTCATATCGGACATCGGTGATGCGTGGTTCGGCATCGGCTACCTCAACGTATTGCACTGATTGCCGTTGTTCGATGATTTCTTCAAATTTTACATATTCGCCATCGCCAGGTCTGAAAATCTTGCCACCATGCCTACGATGCCGCTTGTATTCGTTGTTCCCGGTCGATGATGTGCGGCGCTGTTCCCCTCTTGTCCCGCCGCCATATTGCGATTGTGCGTTTTGGAATGCCTTATTCATTTGGCGCATCTGCATCCATACCTTGAAACCTGCTTTTATAACTGGATATAATAGCAGGAATAGCAGAAGCAGTAATATGAGCAGAAACAGTCCCATCTTTTTAGAGTATATTAGCTGTGTTTGAAAAATCCATAAAGTATCACGAAACTAAGTGGGGCAAACATCATGCCATTGCACATCGTGTCACTTTATGACTTTTTTATTTACCCCAAAACAGTCGTTAGATTTGGGTTTAACAAATATCGGTAAAAAGTGGTAAATAGGCAAATATAGTTCACTAAATAATATTAGAGCCTGTTTAAATTTCTATATCACATACACTGCATGGCGAGTGCAAGTTACACCATGTCGTTGCCAGTGCGTATGATTTTTACCTTTACTGTCTTATGGAATGGAATAAATGCCGATGCGATGGCAAGCACGAGTGCTGCTATCACCATGTACCCCATGATGGTTTTCATTGCCAATAGCAAGCTCTGTTGCTGCAATGTGGTGTAGATGGCATTGGTGGCAACTTGTGTGGCTTCCATGAAACCATGCCCCTGGGCAAGTGCTGAGTTTAGCGAGCTGCCAAATTGGTTGGCGGCAATGGGGTTATCCATGGCGACAGTTTCGGCAAGCCGTTGGATGCCGCGTTGTTGCAGATAATACAGCATGTTGCTGAAGAATGCCGAACCAATCACTGGTGCGAGCACCGAACGTGAAAGAATCAAGAAAAATGCATTAGACATCATGTATTTCAGCGGCAACTCCTCGACGACAAACAAGCCGAAAGAGATGAAAAGTATCATCATTCCCAATCCGCGCAAGAACATGGGCAGGTAGAGCATTTCATAGGTGCTGTCGGGCGCGATGCCGAAGTACATTATGGCAAAATAGGCCACGAAGCAGAACATGCCAGCCGAAACAAAGTAGCGGAAACGCCATCGCTGCCAGCGGAACCACCAGAAGCACAAGAATGCTCCTACCACGAACCCCGGAATGACGTAGAGATAGAGCGTGTTGGCATGGACGCTATCGGTGCGCACGATACCTGTCACATAGTTGGTGATGAGTGTCCCCGAGGAGCAGAAGAACATGGTGATGAACATGTACAAGTAGCCCAGTAGCGACTTGACGCGGGTAATCTGGATAAGATGCACATATGGGCTCCGGTTGCGGCGGGCCCATTGTATCCACAGGAATAGAGCCATTAGCAGTATTGATGCTACCGCATAGTAGCGTAGCCGAGGCGAATGAAACCAGTCGAGTGTCCGCCCATAAGTGAATACATACATCGCCATCAGTATCGACACTCCGGCTATGAAAATGCTTCGGAAATCGATGCCGCTGAATGGTGATTGCATGGGACGCTTGGCATATCGGAAAGTCGCAAGCACGGTGGTCAAAGCAATCAGCAGCAATATCACTTCGAGGTAGTACATGTATTTCCAGTCGTAATAGTAGGCGAGCTGGGCCGTGACTATCATAGACAACTGTCCGACGCTGAACACGATAGGGTAGAAGTAGGCATAGAACTCACTGCGCACGTTATTGGGGCTTGCAAGCTGGCTTAATTTTTTCACAAACCACAACATTGCAAATCCCTTGAGAAATCCCAGCACGAAGCTATAGATGATGAGCAGGTCGATGCTGCGAGTGCGGGCGCACATCCAACTTACCAAGGCTTGTAGCGACAGGTCGATAAGTAGCATCGTTTTTTGTGTCACTCGGCCCATCACAATGTTCAGGATAGGGTAAACGAGTGCCATTCCTGCCGATGCCGCGTAGTAGCCCATTGTGATGTCTTCGGAAAGCACCCCCAATGTCCCCGACACCTCTTGTATGCTTCCGGTGTAGGTGCCGTTGATCATCATCACAGGAATTGCCACGAGGAACATTGTCACCACGCCTACCCAGCTTGGCAATCCATGTCGGAGCGGCAAGTCGAGCCGCTGTGCCAATGTTTGGTTATGCTCCATCGTTGTTGCCCCTTATTCCTTGATTGCTTCGGTTACTACCATCATGCCGGCGCGCAGCTTGGCCATGTCGGCAGGTGAAATATCCACGAAGTCGATGCGCACAGGTATGCGTTGTTGCACTTTTACGAAGTTTCCAGCCGAGTTGTCGGTCGGGACCAGCGAGTATTTCGACCCTGTGGCTTCAGAAATGGCAGTCACGCGGCCCTCGAATGTGCGTCCGCTTATGGCATCGACAGTGATGTTTACTTTCTGGCCGATGAAAATGTTCTCGATTTGCGTTTCACGGTAATTGGCCGTCACCCATTTGTCTTGGTTGCGTACAAGGTTGGTAATTGTTTGTCCGGCAGCCACGTATTGCCCAGGTTCGAGTGTGCGCCGGCCCGTATATCCGTCAAATGGTGCTACGACCACGGTGTATGACAGGTTGAGGCGGGCCATGTCGAGTCCAGCCTCGCACCGCAAGATTTCGGCATCAACACCTTTTTGTTGCCGTTGAGTGCCGTCAGATTGCAATTGTGCGGCACGGCGTTGTTCGAGCAATGCGTTGTAATGGGCTTTTGCCGCGTCGTAATTGGCTTTTATCTGGTCGAATTGCTGCTTGGCTACCGATTCTTCGCGGTAAAGTTTCTCGTATCGGTTGAAATCTTGTTCGGCTTGCCACAGCCTGGCTTGCGCTTCGTTGATGTTGGCTTCCTGTATGGCGATATTGGCTTGTGATGCGCTTATGCCGGAACTCAGCACCTCTTTTGAACTGTGTGCGTCGAGCAGGGCGGCTTCGGCTTCCTTGACACGTATTGCATATTCGCTATCATCGAGAATGAGCAACGTGTCGCCAGCATGGACATACTGGTGTTCCTTGAACCGCACTTCTTTGATATAGCCTGCTACGCGCACGTTGACTGGCGAAATATATTGGTCGATTGAAGCATCGTTGGTGATTTCGTAGTTGAAATATTTCCAAAAATAGTTTACAGTCCATGACGCACCTATCAGTGCCAGCGTGATGCACACTATGTTGAGGATAATGTTGCGTATTTTGATGCGCTTTCTTTTTTCTACCCAAGTGCTCATTGTATTTGTTCTCCCCTTTTTATGTTATAACCGCCCACAGGCGTTAAGTAGTTCGTAATAAGTGTATAATGCCGTCACCCTGGCAACGGTGAGCTCCAATTCGGCCGAGAGCAGCACATTGTTTGCATCGAGCAGGTCGGTGAGTATTGCAAGTTGCCCCAAGTAGCGGTTTTGCACGATTCTGTAGTTTTCTCGTGCTTGTTGCACCGACAGGTTCAATGCATTGACTCGTTGCAGGGCTTCGGCATGGTCGAGGTAGGCTTGGCGTATCGTTATCCGCAATGATTGTTTCATGCGTTCTTCCTCGTTTCGGTAGTATAATTCGTTGCTCCGCCGTTCGCTCACATTCTTTCTGTTTTTGTATAGCGATGACAATGAGTAACTTATCTTTACACCTACATTCCAACTGTTGCTGAATTGGTCGGCCATTGTGCGGGTTATTGGGCGAGCAAGAGTGTTGTTGGCATAAAGCGATATTTTGGGCAAGTATTCGTTGCGCGCCGCTTGTGTCTGTGTCTGTGCCAACGCGTTTTGTTGCCGTGCTATCTGCATCTTTGGGTTGTTTTGGTAGGCATCGGCCACGCAATTTTCGTAGCCAGGCAACATGACGGTTTGTGCAAGCAGTGTGGTGTCGGGGACGATGAGCAACGTTTCGTCGATGCCCAGCAATATGTCGAGTTGCATTGAACACAATTCAATGTTGTTTTCGGCCTCGGTGAGTGCCAATCGGTCGTTGGTGAGTTGCAACTCGCTCCGCAGCACATCGTTGTTGGTTATGATGCCCTCTTCTTTCATTTTCCTGATGTCTTTGAGCCGCATTTCCGATTCCTCGATGTTGCGTTGTAACACTTCCCGTTGCTTGTAGTAACTGAAGAGGTTCATGTATTGCTGTAGCAATGCGAGCTTTATGTCGGCTTCATTGTCGGAAGTCTGCAAGGCGGCAATGTTTTGCTCAATTTCGGCTTGCCTGATGGCTGTTTTTATTCGTCCGCCGTGGTATATCGGTTGGTCGATGCTCACGGCGTAATTTTGCAGCCAATCGGGCGATTCGGGACGTGTTGCGCCGGTCAATCCTCGTTGAAACACTATCGGCTGCCCTATGTATCCTGCTTGCAGGTCAACGGTCACCTCGGGTAGTAGTGCATTTCGTGCCGCCTTGCTGCGAAGCCCGGCCATGCGCTCTTCGAGCATGGCAGCTCGCAACTGCAAGTTGCTTGCTATGCCGAGGCTGAACAGGCTGTCAACTGTGAGGAACATTGTTCCTGCCGTGTTGCCTGTGCCGCATTGCAGTAGAAGCAGCAATATTATTAACGATTTAAAAACTTTCAACGATACCATACAGTCGAATGAATAAACTTTGGTAAATCTTGATATTTTCAACTCCTATTTCCTTTTCGACAAATCCGTAAACATCATCGATTGCCGGGCGGACGGTTTCTCGAAGCATTTTCCCCTTCTCGGTGAGGAATACATGCTTGTTGCGACGGTCTGTTTCGCTTGCCTTGCGGTAGATGTATCCTTTTCCCTCCAAGTTGGAAATCAAGGCAGTGAGGCTTGCTTTGTTTTTAGATATGCGTTCGGCAAGTGTCTGTTGGCTCACGCCCTCTTCTTGCCAAAGGCTGTTGATTACTTGCAGCATCTCGAATGTCAGGCCCACGCCATGCTTTCGCATCGATTTGCATAACGCCTGTTTGAAAGCCCTGCGAGTGCGCATTACGTCGTATGCCAGTTTTCTGGCTTCATCACCTTCCATACAAAAATTTCCCTATTGCGGGTGCAAAGATATGTAATTTCTGTGAAATGGTAAAATAGTGAACTAATTTTATGTTGCGTAGCATGAATGCTGCTGTGGCAGCATGGCGAAAAGTTGCAATTACTGTGTGTATTTATTACTTTTGTGGGAAACAAAGGCCTATAATAACGGCAATTAATGCACACAAGTGATGATGAAACGTTTGAAAATATTGCGCATAGTATTTTCGGTGGCTTTTTTTGCGCTGCTTACGGCAGCATTGCTCTGCTACGACCCCGAATGGGCTTCGTGGATAGGGTGGACGTGCCAAATGCAACTGATGCCAGCGGTGTTGTCGCTTTCGGCTGGAGCATGCCTGTTTTGGCTTGTGGTGACATTGCTTATAGGCCGGGCATATTGTTCGACTGTGTGCCCGCTTGGCGTGATACAAGATGTGGCGGGACGCATAGGCAGGTTGGCTCGCCGTAACCGTGATGGCAGTTTGCGCCCTTACAGGTATTCACGAGCCGAAAATCGAATGCGGTATGTGGTGCTTGGGGTGGTTGTTGTGTGCGTGCTTGCAGGGCAGATGTTCCTTCCCGAAATCATCGATCCATATCTGGTATATGCCAACGTTATCAATAATTTTTTGTCGCCTGTGTCTGACACTTTGTTGGGCGAGGTAGTGCTGCCAGGGCTGACTGGTGTGGCGTTGTCGGTAGTGACAATGCTCGTGGTGGCTGCGCTGGCATTTAAAAACGGGCGCACGTTTTGCAATACGGTATGCCCCGTAGGCTCGGCATTGAGCATAGTGAGCCGCATATCGCTTTACCAACTTGAAATCGACCCCGACACGTGCACCAACTGCGGGCGTTGCGAAGATGTGTGCAAGGCTTCGTGCATCGATGCCAAGGCGCACACCATCGACTATAGTCGCTGTGTGCTGTGCATGAATTGCTCGGCAGCTTGCAACGATAGTGCAATACGTTTTACTGCCAATCGCAAGCGGCTTTCCACTCCGCTTATGCAGCAAATCGACCGCAAGCTGCCACAAATGACGCTCGACCAGCCCCGAGGCAATGCGTTGGAAACCACCTTGGAACCTCGCCGCAAAGGCACAAAGTAGGCTTAAGGCACTAATTGCCGCAGCCTCAAGATTTTGTGGTAATCTATCTTCTCAAATTCGTCGAACTCATCGGTCAATTCTATCGTATGCCACACTATCATGTCGAATTCGGTGGCATGCTCAATATCTACGACCAACTCGTATGCATACCGATTCGGCTTATGGTCGTACCACAGGTAAATCCCCCTGTCGGCATCGATGAGGTAAATGTCGAGGTTGGCGTATGGCATACTGTAGCCATAATCGTAAGAGTCGGCATCGGCACTGACGTGCCACGATGTGGGCGAGGTCTGCGTCAGCTCGGTTATCCCAGTGGGGTAGAAGCCGTCGAAATCTTGCATTATCAGGTATTGTCCCGATAATATTTTTAAACCTACCCAGGGGCATTGTTGCGGCGAGTATAAGTAGTATTTTCCATTGTATTTGTGCAATGGGAAGAAAGTCCCGTTGGGCATACCTGTTTTGCTGTATTTGGGCAATTTATATTTTTTGTTGAGCCTCTCGATGCCTTCTTTTATTTGGGTCGAATCGCTGGGGTAGATTATTGCGAATAAATTCTTGAGGTAGGTGTCCTTGTCGTGCCTTGGCTCGATATACAGCTTGTTGGTGTGGCTGTATTTGCCGTCATAGTAAACTTTGACTTTGCGCAGGAAAATGGTGTCGTTTTCGATAAACGGGCCGTCGAGCACTGTTTCGCTGTACTGGCTTTGTGCCGATGCCGCGATGAATGTCAGGCAGCACAGCGCGGTTGCGAGGCATGAACGCAGGTGTTTTATTTTCTTGAAGGTTTTCATTGTATTATGTGTTTTTTGCAGTAATGGAAATTCATTTCAGTTAGCTTGTACCACCAAATTAGGTGGTGCAAGCTGCGCCAGGTGGTACAAGGTCATAGTTGGGTAAGCAGTACTCTCCATGTACCTTTTGTTGCAGAACCCTCGCGTATGATGTATCCTCGGTCTTTCATCGTTTTCACATGTTTTTGAATTGCAGAAGTATTAACAGCCAGTTCTTCGGCCAATTTCCTGATTGTAATGTGTGGATCTTTTTGCATTTTGTCGATTATGCCAATTGCAGTCGGATTTTTGAATGTCACCCAACCGCCGTTATACCACCATTGCCCACCAGTCCCATTTGCTATTGCCATGTCGGTCTGCATCTCGACAACCATTAGTTTCTCGATATAATCAACAAACGGCTGTATTTGGTCAAGCCCGGCGTTTGCTCCTGATATTGGTAGCTTGCCTACGGCATTATCCGCCATTGCAAGGGCTTCGAGGTATGCTTGCTTGTTTTTTGTCGGGACAACAATGAGTGGATAATCATGCCGTGCGAGGATATAATTCATTATAAGGCGTGCGATGCGACCATTTCCATCCTCGAATGGGTGAATTCTGATATATCTGTAGTGAAACATTGCGGCGAGTTCGAGAGGGTTGAGTTCGCCTTTACGTTCTTCATCGTTATACCATTGAACAAGGTCGGCCATCAATAATGGAGTTTCTTCGGGGCTGGCATATTCAAATCGTTCTCCCGACAGCGTTATAACAGAGTTAGGCCTTGTTTTATAGCAACCGGCATGTACAGTATATGATGTTGATATGCCGCCAGGAAGGTTGCGATACACCTTATAGTCCTCACGAAGCAGGGTCTTGTGTATCTGTCGGATAAATGTTTCCGTTAAAGGTGTGTCGGACTGGGATTCTGACAGGACTATTTTAAGGCATATATTGTGTGCCTTCATTTCTTCAAGGTCAAACATTTTTGCTTCACCTATTACTCGTCCAAACAGTAGTAGGACTTCTGTTTGCCCGTATGTCAAGGTGTTGCCTTCTATATGATTGGAATTGTAATTAAACTCTAAGGAGAATTTTTTGGCAAGTTTGTCCTTTGCCATATCTCGCTGAAGTTTAAGTGATTTCCAGTTGTTTAATATGACTATTGTAGATTGTTTCATTTCATTTAGTATTTGTGCAAAGATACTATGATCTTGTACCACCTACAACGCCTTGTACCACCAAAATGGGTGGTACAAGCTATTGTTCATGACATCGAGATGAGGGAATTGTAATGTTTAACCAATTCATCGGCGTGTTCGCATGAGATGAGATATTTCATTCCGCCACCAGTTTCAATAAGAATTGTTTGGTCGTATGAGCCTACGAATGAGGCATATCGGCCAATCTGTGGATTGTAGTGCAGTCCTGTGTATCCCAAGAAGCCTCCGCTGCCCAATAGCCGCACGCTGTGCATGCTGTTGGCTTGGAACAGGGTGATTTTTTCTATTTTTTCGAATCGTATCGACTTGTTGCCTATAATTTTCTTTATTGTAATTTTTTCGTCATCGGCAGTTATTTTTAAAGGCGACATATAGGCACAATACAATATTGCTGCCACTATGCATGCTACGAACAGGTAGTTCCACGCCGATGCGTTGGCACGAAGCAACAGTGCCACACAAGCTCCTGCCAGCACGATGAATGTGATTGCACTCGTCGAGCGTACTGCCTTGCTCCACTTCACGTTAAATTCTTTCATAGTCTTTTGGCCCCAAGTTTTTTAGGTACTGCAATATTAGTAAAAAACGGCATCATGCGCAATATTTTGTGCAAGATAATTTTTGTGCCGAGCTTTTGCAGGTTTCAGGATTTTTTGCGAATATTGTGCTGGATTTTTTGAACATTGAAAGAAAAATGAAACAATACCTCGACCTGCTGCGCCATGTGCGTGACAACGGCGTGCTGAAAGCCGACCGCACCGGCACCGGCACACGTAGCGTTTTCGGCTACCAGATGCGTTTTAACCTTGATGACGGGTTTCCGTTGCTCACTACCAAGAAGTTACACCTGAAGTCAATCATATATGAGTTGCTGTGGTTCCTGCGCGGCGACACCAATGTGCATTACCTCCAAGAGCATGGCGTGAGAATATGGAACGAATGGGCCGACCCCGACGGCAACTTGGGGCATATCTATGGCTACCAGTGGCGTTCGTGGCCCGACTATGACGGTGGGTGCATCGACCAGATATCCCAGGCTATTGATGACATCAAGAACAATCCCGACTCACGACGTATAATCGTGAGTGCATGGAATGTTGCTGACCTTGGGCGCATGAACTTGCCGCCGTGCCACATGCTGTTTCAGTTCTATGTCGCCAATGGCCGCTTGAGCTTGCAATTATACCAGCGCAGTGCCGATATTTTCCTTGGTGTACCATTCAACATAGCGTCGTATGCCTTATTGTTGATGATGGTTGCGCAGGTTACCGGGCTGCACCCTGGCGATTTTGTCCACACCCTTGGCGATGCCCATATCTACACCAATCATTTCGAGCAAGTGGAGGAACAATTGTCGCGAACTCCGCGCCCATTGCCACAGATGCTGATTAATCCGTCGGTGACCGATATATTTGCTTTTGATTATGGCGATTTCACACTTCAAGGCTACAATCCATGGCCGCATATTAGTGCCAAGGTGTCGGTGTGACGGTTTTTTACTTGAATGTCAATATTGAAGCACGAGTTGGGTGTATTGAGGCAGCAGCATCCATCAGTTGCTGTGCTGTCACGGCATTGATGCGTGTGTTTACCTCTTGATTGGTGATGTGTCGTCCGTTGTAAAGGAAACTTTTGCCTGCCGACAGCGCAAATGCCTCATGGTTGTCGCTTGCCACTGTCAGTTGTCCGATAAATTGTTTTTTTGCAGCCTCCAATGCCCGTTCATTGAGCGGTTTTGTAGCAAGTCGGTCGATGATGTCGCCTATTACCTTTATGGCACGGCGCACGTGGCACTGGTCACTGCCGAAGTAGATTTGCAGCAAGCCGCAGTCGCTGAAAAGCGTCACGCCCGATTCGACGGTGTAGGCATATCCGCGCCGCTCGCGAATGGCAATGTTGAGCAGCGAGTTCATGCCAGGGCCACCCAGCAAGTTGTTGAGAAGCAGCATGGCATATCGGTTTTCATCGTGCATGTTGCACACAGGCGCGCCATATATTGTGTGTGACTGGTGCGTCCCAAACTGTTGTGTGGTGTCGAATGCTGGCAGTATGGCTGGAGCTACACGCTGGTGCTTGGTGAGTTGGTGGTTGAGGCTGCCGAAATGGCGTTCGACGATATTGAACAGCCGTGACGGCTGCTTGTAATTGCCGACGATGAAAAACACCATGTTGCTCGGAACATACAGGTTGTTGAGATATTGCCGGCAATCATCGCCAGTGAATTGCCGCAAGTCATCTTCATTGCCCAATATGTTGTGCCCCAGTGTGCTGCCAGCCCAAATGAGGTCTTCAAAATCGTCGTATATGGCTTCGGCGGGTGAGTCGCGGTATGAAGCTGCCTCGTCGAGCACCACCTCGCGCTCGCGCGTGATTTCTTGTTGCGGGAATGTGGAGTAGGCCACAAGGTCGGCAATCAGCTCGGTGGCGCGTTCAAGGTGCGGACGTGGGAAGATGGAGTATATAGTTGTGTTTTCTTTTGTGGTGAAAGCATTAAGCTCGCCGCCCACACGTTCCATTCGGTTTAATATGTGCCAGGCACGGCGGTGTCGTGTGCCTTTGAATATGGTGTGTTCCACAAAGTGAGCCAATCCATGCTGCCCGGGCAATTCGTCGCGGCTGCCAGCATCGATGGTCAGTCCGCAGTATGCAACTTCCGATTGTATGGGCAAGTAGCACACTCGCAACCCGTTTGGCAGCGTGGTGGCAAAACAAGTGTCGGTGTTGTCGGTCATTGTAGTTTTGTGTAATTGTGGCACAAAATTACAAAGAAAATCGGTAGCACAGCGTATGGGTGCGATGGTTGTTACATCAGCTGTATGCCATGTTGGGCGCAGGTGGTTATTTGCTCTTCGGGCCAGATGCTGGCTTGCACTTCGCCGATGTGGGCCTTTTGCAGCAGGAACATGCATAGGCGGCTTTGCCCTATACCGCCGCCAATCGATTCTGGCAACTCTCCTTGCAGCAGCGACCGGTGGAACGGCAATTCTTGGCGTTCGGTGCAGTGGCATATTTCAAGTTGCTTTATGAGCGCGGCTGCATTCACCCTCACGCCCATCGATGATAATTCAAATGGCACGTCCAGTATGCTGTCCCATAGTATTATGTCGCCATTTAGCCCGCAATATCCGTCACTGTTGCAAGTAGTCCAGTCGTCATAGTCGGGAGCACGGCCGTCGTGCTTCTCGCCGTTGCTCAGCGAGCCGCCGATGCCTATCAGGAATACCGCCCCGTAACGTCTTGCTGCTTCGGCTTCACGTTCCTTTGGCGATAGGGTAGGGTACATTTGCAACAGTTCCTCGGTGTGCAGGAATGTGATTGACTGTGGCAGCCGTGGGGTGATGTGAGGGAAACGTTCATATATCATCCACTCAGTTTCCTTCACAGCCGTATAGATTTTTTCTACTGTCTGTTTCAGAAATGCCAGTGAACGGTCGGCATCGGTGATAGTCTGTTCCCAGTCCCACTGGTCAACATATAGCGAGTGCAAGTTGTCGAGGTCTTCCGATGTGCGTATGGCGTTCATGTCGGTATATATGCCATATCCTGGTGCTATGTCGTAGGCTCCTAATTTCATGCGTTTCCACTTGGCAAGCGAATGTACCACTTCGGCACGATGCCCTGCCATGCATGCGATGTTGAACGACACGGGAGGCTCCACGCCGTTGAGGTCGTCGTTGATGCCCGTACCGGCAAGCACGAATAGCGGTGCTGTGACGCGCCGCAAATTGAGTGCGCGGGCAAGTTGTTTCTGGAACTTGTCTTTTATCAACTTGATGGCTACCTCGGTCGTTTCGGGCAGCAACTTCTGTTTATATTTCTTGGGTATTATTAAAGCCATTGGTTATTAATTTTGCTGCAAAGATATGCAAAATTTTAGTAATACCAAATATTTTATGGCATAATGCTACATATTTCGAATTTTTATGTTCAAAATGGAAAATTACTGCTTGGCTGCTGCGGTGCTTAGCAATTTGTGTCCTATGGCGCAATACAGGCACTTTCGTGCTTCGCAATAGTTGCGGCGTAGTTGTATGAGGGCTTGCGATGTGAGTGCGTCGGGGCATTTTATGCCGGCAGCAGTGAATGTTGTCACGATGTTGTTGCGTTCGGGGCGCAGGCTCTCAAGCAGGTTGATGGCGCGGTCGGCGATGTCATAGTCGCCGCATTTTGAGCCATAGGCGTAGTATAGCGGGGCTACGGTGTTGATGAGCAGAATGTCGATTGATGCGTTGCTTAATACCCTGGTGGGCAGTTCGGATGGTGCACCGCCGAAAGTGTAGTGTGTTGCCCAGTAGCCCGACATTTCAATCGACAGCAACTTGCGCAGTTCTTTCTCGTCGCTGGCTTCGAGCAACGAGTTCATCAAGTCAAATCCGCCCTCGACAAACCGTGCCAGCAGCGCGATGCGGCGGTAAGGGAAATTCTGTGGCCTGACTCTGAATGATTTCCACATTGTCCCTTCCATAGGGCGAAGTTGGAACTTATTGGCAAGGAAACTATATTCACGAGCCAGCCTTAGGTAGTATTCATCACTGCCAGCGATGGGCATGTTGAAAAATCCTGCTTGCCCAAACAGTAATGCTTCGAGTTGGAAAATCGAGTCGCTGTGTTTGTGCATGAGCCTGAGCGGGGTGCGTCGGGCAAGCATCTCGAATGTGTCATTGTTTATGCCGAATCCCAAGCTGCGGGCTATGGTCACGTAGCATATATCTTGCCAACTGCCACAGAATGTGTCGTATAGCGACATTATGCGTTGAACCTTGTCGTTGAGCCGCTCGAAAGCGAGCGATTCTACCCATTGTGTGATAGTGAGCGGTGGTATTTCTTTTATCATGGCGGCGCAAGGCAGCGAAGAAGCCGAGTTGCCCACTAAATTGGCATAACTGTCGTAGAAATGCGGCGAGCAGCGCATTACCATCTGTGGGATGCGTTCACCGTTGCTGCGCGTCACTGGTGCGTCGTCCTTTTCCACTACGTGCAGTATCACCGAGTCGTAAGCCTTGTTTTTGTCATGTCCGTGGCGATGCCAGTCGGTGGCGCGAGTGTGTATTTCCACATTCCCCACCCATAATTCGCCGCCTATTTCGACCTTGGCATTGAAGAAGTCGGGGCCGGCATCGCTGTTGGGAAGTCCCGGGTCGATAACTTTCACCCGGCGGCCATCGTTTGTCGCCATCAGTGAATTGTCCCACAACTTGTGTTGCCACACATATTGCATGAGTTTTTCCATTGTGCATTAGTCCTTAGTTAAGTGGCACCAAGTTAGTGAAAAATTCACGTTTTTTTGTTGGGCTACGGAGAAAATTTTTGTTAATCTATAAATGTTGGCAAATTCAAAAGGCTTCTACGCATCGGTAATTTGCTAACAATTTGTTACAACATTGTAATGACATATCTTTCAATTAGATAGCACACGGCAAGCCTTTTCGGGCTTAAGGTAAAAGCATTCAATCTGTTATGAATGGGCGTTGATTTTATTAATATTGTTAATTGTAGTATTTGTTAACATAAAGTGGTTAAATGTTTGGGTGCAACTTAATTAAAGCCAACAAAACCAAGTGTTGTTTAATTTTTGTGTGGTAAATTTGTAACGGTTTTATAAACTTATTAAACAACGCTTATGAATATCAATCTAAAGCATTTAGTAATTACATTAGTGCTGGCTTTGGGCGGTATTGCCTCGATGCTTGCACAGTCAACGGTGAGCGGGAGGCTCATTGACGAACAGACCAACGAGCCGCTTATCGGCGCAACGGTGCAAGTGGCTGGCGACCCGGCACAGGGTACTGCTACCGACTATGATGGTATGTTCACTCTGAAAGTGAAACAACGTGGCGCAACGCTTGAGTTCAAGTATGTAGGCTATGAAAGCCGCAGCGTGAAATTGCCCGGTGAGGCCAATGTGGACTTGGGCAGCATTGCCTTGAAAACCGACTCTAAAGTGCTTGGTGATGTGATTGTTACTTCGCAGATTGCAATCCAGCGCCGCACGCCAGTGGCTGTGTCGAATGTGTCGTTTGAGCAAATCGACGAGAAACTTGGCACGCAAGAGTTCCCCGAAATCCTCAAGACCACGCCTGGCGTACATGCGCAGAAAGATGGCGGCGGATTTGGCGACTCGGAAATCTATATGCGTGGTTTTGCCAATGAGAATATCGGTGTAATGGTGAACGGTGTGCCTATGAACGACATGGAATGGGGCGGCGTTTACTGGAGCAACTGGTCGGGGCTTACCGACGTCACCACCGTAATGCAGACGCAGCGCGGTATGGGCGCATCGAAAGTGTCGATTCCTTCGGTGGGTGGTACAATCAATATCGTTACTGCCGGTATCGAGTCGAAACGTGGTGGTACGGCATATTACCAATTGGGTAACGACGGTTATAACAAAATCCTCTTCAAGGCTTCGACAGGCATGATGCCTCACGACTGGTCGGTAACGCTGCTCGGCTCGCGCACTTGGGGCGATGGCTATGTGCAAGGTACCGACTTTGAGGGTTACACTTGGTTTGTGAACGTTGCAAAACGCCTTGGCGATAACCATCAATTGTCGTTCACGGCATTTGGCGCACCGCAATGGCACTACCAGCGCGACGGAGCACTCAAGATTTCAGACTGGGAAATGATTGAAAAGACTTGGGGCGTGAAGAACTACAAATATAACTCGACATACGGTTTCGACAACAACGGTGAACGCCGCTCGTCGGAATACAACTACTACCACAAACCGCAATTGAGCCTTAACCACCAGTGGCAAATCAACGAGAAATCGTCGCTCAGCACGGTGTTCTACGTTTCGCTCGGCCGTGGCGGCGGTTATTCGGGTCAAGGTAACGAATACTTCGGCTACAGCTACCAAGACTGGTATGGTGCCAACTATGGTACGTTGCAGACTAAATACCGCAAGTCGGACGGTACGTTTGACTATGGTGCAATCCAAGACATTAACGAGGCAAGCGAGAACGGTTCGATGCTCGTGATGAGTAACTCCAAGAACTACCACAACTGGTATGGCTTGCTTTCGACCTACACCACACGTTTCGGCAACTATTTCGATTTCTACGGCGGTATCGACTTCCGTTATTATAAAGGTACGCACACCAATGAGATTGTTGACCTCTATGGTGGCGATTATTTCGTTGACTCGTCGCGTGGCGATGCTTATCTTGAAAACAACATCAACCGTGGCAACGATGCATGGGTATATGAGAAACTTGGCGTGGGTGATGTAGTTTATCGTGACTATGACGGCCACGTGATGCAATATGGCGCATTCTTCCAGACCGAGTATAACCGCGACCGCTGGTCGGCATTCGTGGCTGGTTCGTTGTCAAATACAGCCAACTGGCGTTACGACCGCTTCTACTACGATGCAGAGCACGCCAAGAGCGATACAAAGAGTTTCATGGGCTTCACTGTCAAGGGTGGTGCAAACTTTAATATCGACAAGCATAACAACGTGTTTGCCAACATTGGTTACATCAGCCGTGCACCTAAGTTCTCGGGTGGCGTGTTCTTGTCGTCGGCTTATAGCAATGTAATCAACAAGGATGCTAAGAACGAAAAAGTGTTCTCGGTTGAAGCTGGTTATGGTTTCCGCAATAGTTGGTTCTCGGCCAATGTCAATGCCTACTATACCCGTTGGCTCGACAAGACTATGACCAAGCGCGGAACAATGGATAACCAGGAAGAGTATTTCATCAACATGACAGGCGTTAACGCTCGCAACATGGGTGTGGAACTTGACCTCAAGATTAGACCTACAAATTGGCTTGAAATATGGGGTATGGCTTCGGTTGGCGACTGGACGTGGACCGACAATGCCACAGGCTATGCTTTCAACCAGAATGGTGTGCCTCTCACCGCTGCTGGTGAAGAAACTACAATGGGTGCCCCCGACCATGCAAAAGCTTCGATTTTGCTCGATGGCATACACGAAGGCGGTTCGGCACAAATCACGCTGGGTGCTGGTGCTACGTTCAAGATTACCAAGGCTATCCGTGTAGGATTTGACTGGACTTACTATGGCAACAACTATGCTTACTATTCGTTGAGCGGTAGTGCCTTGAAGCTCGATGACGAGGTGAAAGTGTATGACCCGTGGAAAATACCGGCAGCAAGCACCGTTGACCTCAACGCCAGCTACCGCTTCAAAGTGGGTGGTCTTGATGCAACCTTGTCGGGCAACGTCAACAACCTGTTCAACTACCAGTATATCTCGAAGGCCTACAACCCCAACAACTCGACTGTTGAGGCAACAGCCGACAATATCTATTGCTACTATGCTTTCGGTCGCACCTACAGCATGAAATTGAGAATTAATTTCTAACCAAGACATTAAAGAAAGATGAAAAAAGACAAGATATTTTTAGCATCGGCAGTTGCGCTTGTGGCGTTGTCGGCAGCTTCGTGCGACGACTACAACGACCAGTTTAACATCGACGATACTCTCACCGATGTGCGTAATGCAACTATCACGCTTGCAACTGGTGATTACAAATCAATCGCCGACAATGCGACTAACCAAGCTCTTGCCAAAAGTTTGGACGAGGCGGCTGGCGGTACAACCTACGCTGACGCACTTGCCGCAGTGGGCAGCAACAACTATTTCACCTCGCTTGCTGCTCCCGAGGATTATATACCGGCATTCCTCGCCACGTCGAACGACTATCGTCTGGCCGACGTGGGTTCGCGTTTCACAGTGAATGTGAACTTCTACAAAGACCCATCGGGCTACTTGAGCGATTTCGACGGCGTGACAATCGGCCAGTATGACTTCACCGAAGCCGATTACGAGAGCGTGTGGGGCGATGCTGCCAAGGCAAGCTACATCACTCCTGCCACTGTGTCGCAAATCCCCGGAATACTTGGCAATGCTATCAGCGACGCGCAAGATGGCGACATGGTGGTTGTAAACTATGCCTACTCGGAGAATGAACCGAGCATCGGTGGTGGCAGCGGCACCGAAGAGCCGAGCTACACGCCCATCTCGGATGTCATTGCCAACACTGGTGGCGGCGACTACACCGTGCAAGGCACTGTGGTTGCCACTTACGCCCGCGGTTTCCTTGTCAATGACGAAACTGGAAGCATATTAGTGTACCTTAATACTACTGCCAACTACTCGGTGGGCGACATCGTGACTGTCAGCGGCGTTACTTCGCAATATAGTGGCTTGATGCAATTCGGCTCTTCGCCCGAGGTTACGCTCGAAGGCCGTGCCGAAACATTTAGCTACCCGACACCGACTACAGTTACAGGTGCCGACTTGGACGCTTACGTCAATAACCCCACGATTGAGTATGTCAGCTACACCGGCACCCTCTCCATTAGCGGTTACCACTACAATGTGACTGTCGATGGAGCATCTACTGCAACTGGTAGCATTCAATATCCTGTTTCGGGCATTGTTGACAGCAGTTTGGACGGGCAGCAGGTAACAGTTACTGGCTACCTGATTGGTGTCAGCGGCAGCCGTTACACCAACACCATGGCAACATCTGTCACTCTTGCCGGCGAAGAACCTGCATTCGTTCCTGTTGTCGAAGCTGCTTACGCTTCGGCGGGCACTCAATGTGCAGTGCGTGGCGTGGTGGCTGCCACTTACAGTCGTGGTTTCCTTGTTACCGACGGAACGGGCTACATACTCGTTTACAAGAGCGGCACAGGCATAGTTGCCAATGACATTGTTACCGTCAGCGGAGCCATTTCGGCTTACGGCGGTTTCAACCAGTTTGGCAGCGACGCCGAGGTTGCCAAGGTGGGCGATGGTGAATACACTTTGCCGGCCGCTCGTCCGCTTGACGCCGCCATGATGGAGGCCTACCTTGCTTCACCCTACATTGGCATGGTTACATACGAAGGTACGCTCACCATAAGCGGAAATTATTACAATATCGCCATTGATGGCACAAGTGTCGTTACTGGTAGCTTGTCTTATCCCGAGAATATCGACGAAGCTCTTAATGGACAGCGTGTCGTTGTGACAGGTTACGCCATTGGCACATCGGGTGGCCGCTATTTCAACACGATGGTGACATCGGTTGAGGCTGCAACGGCTGCCAACACCATGGCACTGCGCGCTGTGGGCAACATATCCACTTCGCAGGCCAATACATCGGCACTGTATGTATATGACGGCTCGGCTTGGAGCGAATACACTACCGATGCCGCAACCGTGGCTGTGCTTTCGCCGGCTGTATATGCACAATATGGCTCCGATGAAATCAACAGTAGCGACATTGATGCTGTAGCAGCTGCTTACTTGTCGCAAAACTTGCCATACGTTGTTGCCGACGGGTCGCTTGCTGCCGTGGTTTACAATGCTGGCGACATGGCTGTGAAGGAATACACGCTCTCGCAAGGCGCATGGATTCCGACACCCGAATATGAGGTGCTGCAATATATCTTCGAACACAAGGAAGATGGCTGGAGTGCCGACATGAGTACCTACATGAATGAAACATTTATCGGCTCGACAGGCGGCTTTGAAATCCAAGATGTGAACACAGGCGGCCTTAGCTACGTGTGGGCACTTGATGCACGTTATGGTTGGAAGGCATCGGCCTACGTCGGTGGCACTAACCATGCTACCGAAAGCTGGATTGTTTCGCCGATGATTAACCTGACTCGCGCCACTGCTCCTAAGATGCGGTTTGACGAGGCTCACCGCTTCCTCAACGGGCAGCCGCTCGACGACTTCTTCTACATCTATGTATCGGCTGACTATACCGGCGACGTGACAACGACTAACTGGACTCGCGTGACGACAACCGGCTGGTCGGAAGGTGCCGACTGGACGTTCTACACCGTTGACCCGATTGACATGTCGCAATTCGTTGGCGAACGAATCCACGTGGCATTCTGCTACAAGAGTACCGACGAAGTGGCACCCACATGGGAAATTCAGAACCTGCTTATTGCCGAGGATAGCGAGTTTGCTGACGATGGCGGTGAAACAGGCGATGACACTACAACTGAATAAATCTTACTGAAATACACACATTTTTGAAGCCCCCTTGCATCAACTTGGCAAGGGGGCTTCTTGTATATGGTGAGTGCCGTGGCCGCAATTATTACTTGCAGAGGGTGTATCAAAATGCAAATTTGTACAATTTTGTAGGGACGCACGGCCCGTGCGTCCGCTGCGCAATTAGGCGCATATTCTATTAATTTACAGATGATTAATCGAGTCTTGCGGCAATCGGACGCACTGGCCGTGCGTCCCTACGAGGTGGGTCATGCCTATTTCTTGACTTTGACAGCCTAAGAATTCAATGGTTGTAACAACCTTAAAATCAGCTATTCCATAAATTTTTCATGGTGACGCGGGTGACGCAAGCCTAAAAAGTGTACCTTTATGGCATGTTTGTACGC
>DVKC01000020.1 GCA_018716295.1 Candidatus Avimuribaculum pullicola | reverse complement strand
GGCTGCCGAATCATTCAATGCAAAAATCAAACTCTTCAGGGCGAATCTGCATGGAGTTACCGACAAAAAGTTCTTTCTTTTCAGAATAGCCATGTTGTATGGTTATCCCCACTAAATTTCTACTGCCCCGTAAAAGCGTAAAAAACAGCGAGCTATTTTTTTGCTTTTACGCTCGCCTTGCACTATCTTTGAATAAAAACTGGATATTACAGGATATGGAAAGGCAAATTGTGGAATGTGTGCCCAATTTCAGCGAAGGGCGCGACAAAAAAGTTATAAAGCAGATAACCGATGAGATAGAGGCTGTCGATGGCGTTAGGCTATTGGATGTTGACCCGGGTGAAGCGACTAATCGCACTGTGGTGACATTTGTAGGTAGCCCGCAAGCGGTGGTCGAGGCTGCATTTAGAGCCGTGTCGAAAGCTGCTGAAGTAATTGATATGCGTAACCATCATGGTGCGCACCCGCGCATAGGAGCGACTGATGTGTTGCCTATTGTGCCAGTGAGTGGGATAACAATTGAGGAGTGTGCCGAGATTGCGCGCCGTTTGGCCGAACGAATAGCTGCTGAGTTGGCAATACCATGCTATTGTTATGAGGCAGCAGCTTTTAAACCCGAACGCCGTAACCTTGCCGTGTGCCGTAAAGGGGAGTATGAAGCAATAGGCGAACGGTTGACAGACCCTGCCGAAGCTCCAGACTTCGGTGCACGTCCGATGGACGAGCGTATTGCCCGCACTGGTTGTACTGTGGTGGGCGCACGTGATTTTCTGGTGGCTGTGAATTTTAACCTTAATACGACTTCAACGCGCCGTGCCAATGCCGTGGCATTTGACGTGCGTGAAAAAGGTCGTCCGGAGCGTGAGGGCAACCCGATTACTGGAAAAATCAAGACCGACGCAGAGGGGCGCAAGATAATGCGTCCTGGTACGTTAAAGTCAACCAAGGCGATAGGGTGGTATATCGATGAGTATGGCATAGCCCAGGTGTCGATGAATATCACCAATATCAATGTCACACCGTTGCATAAGGCTTTTGACGAGGTGTGCCGTTGTGCTTCATTGCGTGGTTTGCGTGTCACGGGAACCGAGATTGTTGGGCTTGTGCCTGAACGTGTGCTTGTAGAGGCTGGCAAACATTATTTGCGGCTTCAACATCGTTCTACTGGAATTCCCAAGGAAGATGTAATAAAGATTGCCATCAAATCGCTTGGGCTTGATGACTTGCGTCCGTTTAATGTGCAGGAAAAGGTGATAGAATACCTGCTCGATGCAGAACGTGGTGACGACAAACAGTTGACATCTATGACAGTCGGAGGTTTTGCAAACGAGGCAGCAAGGGAATCGCCTGCACCCGGAGGAGGGTCGGTGGCTGCTTACATGGGTGCGCTCGGAGCATCGCTTGCAACGATGGTTGCCAACTTGTCGGCTCACAAGGCTGGATGGGACGAACGATGGGAAGAATTTAGCAACTGGGCCGATAAAGGCATTGAGTTGCAAAGCAAATTGTTGCACCTTGTCGATGCCGATACTGAGGCATTCAATGGCATAATGAATGCCTTGTCGATGCCAAAAGGAAATGACGAGGAGAAGCAGCAACGAGCCGAGGCGATGGAGCGGGCTACGCTCGTGGCAGCACAAGTGCCACTTGAAACGATGCGCCAGGCCTATAAAGCGTTTGAAATATGCCGCGTGATGGCAATTGAAGGTAATCCAAACAGTGTGTCGGATGCCGGGGTAGGTGCGCTTGCCGCCCGCAGTGCCGTGCTTGGTGCTGGGTTGAATGTAAAGATTAATGCCGCAAGTCTTTCCGACAAGGAGCAGGCAGCATTGCTTGTCGCCGAGGCCGACCGTATTGCGACACAAGCCTGTGAAGCCGAGTCGGAGATATTGGATATAGTAAAAGAAAAAATCAAATAACCATATATATCATTATGTCACAAGAAGAATTTTCACAACAGATACGTGCGGGCATTCCTGATGAATTGCCACAACCACAGCCTTATGATGAAACCGTGAACCATGCTCCACGCCGCAAGGATATACTCACGCCAGAGGAGAAGCAGCTTGCTTTGCGAAATGCCTTGCGTTATTTCCCAGCCAAGTTCCATGCTACACTTGCACCAGAATTTGCCGACGAATTGCAACGATATGGGCGTATATATATGTATCGTTTCCGTCCAACGTATAAAATGTACGCGCGTCCGATTGACGAATATCCACACCGTAGCAAACAAGCAGCAGCAATAATGCTGATGATACAGAACAATCTTGATCCAGCTGTTGCGCAGCACCCGCATGAATTGATAGTTTATGGCGGCAATGGTGCCGCGTTCCAAAACTGGGCACAGTATCTGCTTACGATGAAATACCTGAGTGAGATGACCGATGAGCAGACGCTCGTAATGTATTCAGGTCACCCGCTCGGGCTGTTCCCGTCGCATCGTGATGCTCCGCGTGTTGTCGTCACTAATGGCATGGTAATCCCTAATTATTCAAAGCCTGATGACTGGGAGCGTCTTAATGCTCTGGGGGTGAGCCAGTATGGACAGATGACAGCAGGTTCGTATATGTACATCGGTCCGCAGGGTATTGTGCATGGTACTACTATAACTGTGCTCAATGCCGCACGTAAAAAGCTATCGGATTATCCAGGGAGGAGCGATATACACGGAATGCTATTTGTTTCTTCGGGATTGGGCGGAATGTCGGGTGCCCAGCCTAAGGCAGGAAATATAGCTGGTGTGGTGAGTGTAGTTGCCGAGATCAACCCACAAGCTGCACAGAAGCGTTATGACCAAGGATGGGTAGATGAACTTCATTACAATCTCGATGAACTCATGCCAGTAATCAAGTCGGCGGTGGCAGAGCGCAGAACGGTGTCGCTGGCTTATGTGGGAAATGTGGTTGATTTGTGGGAACGACTTGCCGAGGAAGAAATAACAGTTGACTTGGGTAGTGACCAGACGTCGTTGCACAATCCGTGGGCTGGTGGTTATTATCCTGTAGGGTTGACATTTGAAGAGTCGAAACGCATGATGGCCGAAGATCCAGTACGGTTCAAATCGGCAGTTGAAGCATCGTTGCGCCGGCAAGTGGCAGCTATCAACAAATTGACAGCCCGTGGAATGTATTTCTTTGATTATGGTAATGCGTTTTTGTTGCAATCACAACGGGCTGGTGCCGACATAATGGGAGAAGGCGGGCATTTCCGCTATCCATCGTATGTACAAGATATTATGGGGCCGATGTTCTTTGATTATGGTTTCGGCCCATTCCGATGGGTTTGTACTTCGGGCAAGCCTGAAGACCTGGCTGTTACTGACCGTTTAGCCACCGAGGTGCTTGAAGAGATACGCCAAGTTGCCCCTGATGAAATAAAAGGTCAACTTGATGATAATATACACTGGATTCGGGAAGCTGGACGAAACCACTTGGTGGTAGGTTCTCAAGCTCGTATTTTGTATGCCGATGCTGAGGGGCGTACTAAGATTGCCCTTGCATTTAACAAGGCTGTGGCAAGTGGGGAGTTGAGCGCACCTGTCGTGCTTGGGCGTGACCACCATGATGTATCGGGGACCGACTCGCCTTTCCGTGAAACAAGTAATATATATGACGGTTCACAATTCTGTGCCGATATGGCAGTGCAGAATGTGATAGGAGATTCGTTTCGTGGTGCTACTTGGGTGTCGTTGCATAATGGCGGCGGCGTAGGCTGGGGCGAAGTGATAAATGGAGGTTTCGGCATGGTTGTCGATGGCTCGGCCGATAGTGAGCGGCATATACGTGAAATGTTGTTCTGGGATGTCAATAATGGCATAGCACGTCGCAGTTGGGCTCGTAACGGCGGGTCGATGCGTAGCATTGAGCGTGCCATGGAGCAATGTCCTGGATTGAAAGTGACCATGCCAAACATTGTGGACGATTCAATTATAGCATCAGTTTTTTGATAAAGAAAAGTGTAACATTTGAAGTGATAGTTTATGGTACATAAAATATCGGCTGAACATCTCACCATAGAGCGTATAGGCGAGATTGTACGCAAAGGTTATAAAATAGAACTTAGTGAAGATGCCCGCAACCGTATCGTCAGGTGTCGTGAATATTTAGACAAGAAGATTGCCGAGAACCACGCACCGATTTATGGCGTGACTACAGGGTTTGGATCGTTGTGCAACGTGTCGATAGGTGACGACCATCTCGCACAGTTGCAAATCAACCTGATGATGTCGCATGCTTGTGGTACTGGCGACCGTGTCCCCAATGAAATTGTGAAAATCATGTTGCTGCTCAAGGTGCAGTCGTTGAGTTATGGCTATTCGGGCTGTAAGCTCGACACGGTAGAGCGGCTTGTTGACTTTTTTAACAACGACATTTTCCCGATTGTTTACATGCAGGGGTCGCTTGGGGCATCGGGCGACTTGGTGCCACTTGCCCACTTGACGTTGCCACTTGTGGGGCTTGGCGAAGTGGAATATCGGGGCAAAGTGATGTCGGGAGCCGATGTGCTTCGCCGCAAGGGCTGGAAACCTATTCAATTGGGATCGAAAGAAGGGTTGGCGTTGCTGAATGGTACGCAGAATATGAGTGCGTTTGCCGTGTGGGCACTGCTTGAGAGCCGTCGCTTGAGCCGATGGGCCGATGCCATATCGGCAATGTCGCTTGATGCCTATTGTGGGCTTGTTGAACCATTTACCGAGGCAGTGCACCGTGTGCGCCCTCATCATGGGCAGTTGACGACAGCAGCCGCTATAAGGAAATGGCTTGATGGTAGCGAGATTGTGGATAAGCCTAAGTCGTATGTACAAGATCCTTACTCGTTCCGTTGTATCCCGCAAGTGCATGGTGCAGCTAAAGATACGATTGACTATGTGGCATCGGTGATTGACACTGAAATAAATTCAGCCACCGACAATCCTACTGTTTGTCCTGATGACGACTTGATTATCTCGGCAGGCAATTTCCATGGTGAGCCAATAGCCATGCCGATGGATTTCCTTGCCATAGCTGTGAGCGAGCTTGCCAATATTTCGGAACGCCGCATATACAAGCTTGTGTCGGGTACCCGTGGGTTGCCGAGTTTCCTTGTTGCAAATCCTGGAGTCAATAGCGGCTTCATGATAACGCAATATACGGCAGCATCGATTGTGAGCTTGAACAAGAGTTTGTGTACGCCATCATCGGTTGACAGCATTCCATCGAGCCAGGGACAAGAAGACCATGTGAGTATGGGTGCGAACGCCGCTATCAAATTATACAAGGTGGTATTGAACACCGAGCGTGTGCTGGCCATAGAGTTGTTTAATGCGGCGCAAGCATTGGATTTCAGACGACCATTGCATTCGTCGCAACGCATCGAGGCTGTGTATAAAGAATACCGCAAGGTGGTGCCTTTTATTGTAAACGATGAAGTTATGTATCCACACATACAGCACTCAATAGATTTTATAAAACAAAATGAAAGTGTGTTATGCGACTGATTGTAATAAATATCGCTGCACTTGTGTGTGACCGTTGCGGTAAACTCAGGTTGCAAGGACGTGAAATGTCGCATATTGATGTGATAGAAGACGCTTATTTGCTTGTGAAGGATGGCGTGGTTTCATCGTTTGGAAAGATGGACGAGCTTTCGAGCACAGGAATAGGTGCTGATGTCACTGTTGATGCGCATTGGGGAATGGTGTTGCCTTCGTGGTGCGACCCACATACCCATATCGTGTATGCCGGTAGCCGTGAAGGTGAGTTTGTCGATAAGATACGCGGATTGAGTTATGCCGAGATTGCCCGCCGTGGCGGCGGCATACTCAATTCGGCCGATTTGCTGCATACGCTCACGGAACAGGAATTATATGAGCAATCGATGCATAGGGTTCATGAAATAATGGATAAAGGGACAGGGTGTGTCGAAATCAAAAGTGGCTATGGGCTTAATACTGCCGATGAATTGAAAATGCTACGTGTGATCCGACGTATAAAGGAGAGTGTGCCAATGCACATTACTGCTACGTTCCTTGGTGCACACGCTGTAGGTCGAGGATATACCAAACCACAATATGTCGATTTGTTGGTGAATGAGATGATTCCAGAAGTCGGAAGGGAACATCTTGCTGAATTTATCGATGTATTTTGCGACGAAGGTTTTTTCACTCCAGACGACACGGCCCGCATTCTCGAAGCCGGGGCAAAGTGGGGTATGAGGCCTAAAATACACGCCGATGAACTTGCCGCATCGGGTGGTGTGGAGGTGGCTGTGACACACGGCGCACTGTCGGTTGACCATCTTGAAAGGATAACCGATGCTGAAATAGACATGTTGAAAAATTCCGATACTATGCCTACGGGGTTGCCTGGCACGTCGTTCTTTCTGAACATGCCTTATGCCCCATTGCGCAAGATGGTTGATGCCGGGTGTGCTGTTGCCATAGCCAGCGATTACAATCCAGGTTCAACCCCATCGGGCGACATGAAGTTTGCAGTATCGCTTGCTTGCATCAAGATGCGCTTGTTGCCATCTGAAGCCATTAATGCTGCAACTATCAATGCCGCTTATGCCATGGGTTGTAGTTGTGATTATGGTTCATTGGCACCAGGGAAACGTGCTAACTTTTTTATCACCCATCCTATTCCGTCAATAGATTTCCTGCCCTACGCCTACACCTCACCTGTTATAGACAGGGTTTATTTGAGTGGCAAGGAGGTCTGAAGCGTGATTATTTAAACAAATTTTCCAATAACGTAGTCAATTGTATGAAATACGTAGCTAAGGCAGGTTGCCGTATTGTAGGTTTGCTTGTATTTTGGATATTAGGAACAGTAGGCGTATTGAATGCAGCTAATGCATTCAATACCGACTCACTGTTGCGTGTGCTTGATGACATAGTGGCTGGTCGCACATCGATTGAGGCGGACAAGCGACTTTCGATAACATTGAGTAGGCATAAATTGGCTATGGCCGAGAGTGATTCTGCGATTTTCTTGGCATTGGGCGAGATGTTTAACCAATATAGGAAATATAAGCTCGACTCGGCTTTATATTATGCACGCCAGCGGGTTGCAGTGGCCGAACGGATGGGTAATCGTGATTCGTTGTCGCTTGCCATGATGAATGAAGCGGATGGAATGAAAGGGCTTGGTCGATTTATGGCTGGGCTGAGCATTCTACATAATTTGCCCAATGACCAATATGTAAGGAATAGTAATTATTATTACTATTTGTTGCATTCCATTACGCTGTCGATATACAAGGAGTACAGCGATGTAGAAGAAGGGGAATATTACCAAAAGCTGTTACATAGCTACCGCGACACGACGTTGAATATCAATGGTAATGATAAAGTAGGGAATGTTGTAAACTTGGGCGAATTACTCAAGGAAAATGGCAAAAATGAAGAAGCGTTGAAAGTTTTGACCGATTTCCTGCAAACTAATGCATCGGATGTCGAGAATAATGCAACTTTCTGGTGTACGTTGTCGGGTATTTACAGGTTGACAGGCGATTATGAAGCTGGCAAGTATTGCCTTGCCAAGGCTGCCATAATCGACAAGCGTAATTGTGTGAAGACATACACATCACTGCAAGACCTTGCATTGCTACTTAATGAAGAGGGAGATTCAGAGCGAGCATATAAGTATATAACGTGTGCCATGGAGGATATCATGAGTAGTAATGCCCGCAGTCGATTGATGCAAGTTTCACAATACATGCCAATAATACTTGATGCTTATGCGCAAATGAAGGAACGAGAACGAAAGCTGCGCATATTGTTTGATGTGGTTGTCGCAGTTTTATTGCTGTGCCTTGCATTTATAATGATAAAATTGCATAAACGAAACCGCAAGTTGTCGGAGATGCGGCTTAGCTTGGATGCGAAGAATAAAGAATTGACAATGCTAAATGAAAATTTGTCGATTGCCAACAACCGTCTTGGGGAGTCGAACAGGATAAAAGAAACATATATTGCGCATTTGTTCAAAATATGTACCGAATATATCGATGATATGGACAAATTCCGCATATCACTTGCGCGTAAATTGAAAAGTGGGCAATTGGCCGATATTAAGGCTGTGGTTACCCGTCCAGTGGCCGAAGAAGCCTTGAAAGGCTTTTTAAGGAAGTTTGATAAAATATTCCTTGAGTTATTCCCTACGTTCGTTGAGGATTTCAATCAATTGTTGCAGCCTGGGGCAGAGATTGTACCCAAAGAAGCAGGGACGTTGAATACAGAATTGCGTATCTATGCTCTGGTGCGTTTAGGCATTAATGACAGTACCAAGATAGCAAGTTTCTTGCATTATTCACCGCAGACAGTGTATAATTATCGCAACAAAGTGCGTAGCCGTGCAGTAGTAGGCAAAGATAAATTTGTAGAGGCAGTTCAGAACCTGTAATTTCGAGAGTATTACGATTTATGTTTTATAACATAATTTTGTAACACAAATGTGAATTTGTGAAAAATTCGCATGGTGTCAAATTGTAATTTATCTATAGTGCAAAATGGCTTTAGAGAGGTAATAATAAGATTCTAAGTTTCCCAAAAAGTGCTTATAAACTTACCAAATTCAAGAAAGTGCTTAAAATGTAAATTCTTGTATTATAGTTTATTATTAGTAAATATCAGGTCAGGTATGTTTACTCATACAGGTATTGTGTCATACCATTGTAATAAGCTCATAATAATTTTGCGATGTGAAAAATTTGGCTCATTTAATTCTTTATATATATTAACAAATACCTGTTTGATTCATGAAATGTTTTAAATTTGAATTGTTCAAGGTGCTGTTTGTTGCAATGGCTTTAGCCTTGAACTTTGAAGTTTATGCGCAAACAAAGGTGAGTGGACTTGTCGTTGACAGTAACCACGAACCAGTGATAGGCGCATCGGTATTGGTAAAAGGAACTACCACAGGAACTGCCACAGACTTTGATGGCCGTTTCACTGTAACTGTTCCTGAAAACAATTCTATTTTGGTGATTTCGTATGTCGGGTGTGATACCCGTGAGGTCGAGGCTAATTCACCAGAATTGCAAAGTGGCTTGGTAATGCGAGAAAATGTGCAAAATCTCGATGAAGTAGTCGTTATCGGTTACGGTAGTGTAAAGAAGTCGGATGCTACAGGTTCGGTGATAGCGGTAAAGCCCGACGAATTTAACAAAGGTAACCGTGTGACTGCGCAAGATGCACTTGTCGGCAAGGTTGCAGGTGTGAATGTCGTAACTGGCTCGGGCGCACCAGGTACTGGGGCAACGATACGTGTGCGCAGTGGTGCATCGCTCTCGGCAAGTAACGACCCGTTGATTGTAATTGACGGTGTGCCAGTAGATAACTCTACTATTGAAGGAGCATCTAATATCATCGGTTCGCTTAATCCCGATGATATAGAAACATTTACAGTGCTGAAAGATGCTTCGGCAACGGCAATTTATGGTTCACGCGCTTCGAACGGTGTGATTGTGATTACTACCAAGAAGGGTAACGACCGCTTATCGGTAAGTTATACAAGCAGTTACTCGGTGAGTACCACGGCTGATCGTTTGGAAGTGCTGACGGCCGATGAATTTAAGGAATTTGTACCTTCGGTGACAGGTGTGCCTTCTAATCCACAATTCGGCACGGCTAATACCGACTGGCAAGATGAGATTTATCGTGCGGCATTTGGCACGGAACAAAATATCTCGGTATCGGGAACTGTCAAGCCGATAAAAGCTCCGTTCAGGGTATCACTCGGTTATACCAACCAAAATGGTATCATTGAAACTAATAATTATCAGCGTCTTTCGTTTGGCGGAAATATCGCGCCTTCGTTCTTTGACGACCACCTTACGGCTAACATAAACCTGAAAGTTTCGTATGAAAATAACAAGATGGTTGACAACTCGGTGGTAGGCGCAGCCTTGCGTTATGATCCTACACGTCCTGTAATGACTGGCAGCTCTACAGCATCTACCGACCCGGGACTTGGATATTTTATATGGACAGCCAGCGATGGTTCGCCAATGGCAATACAGACCAATAATCCTGTGGCTCAGTTGGAGTTGACCGATCAGCGCAACAAGATTGTGCGTTCAATCGGTAGTGCTGCAATCGCTTATAAAGTGCATGGTCTTGAGGATTTGAAATTGAATGTCAACTTGGGTTATGATATACTTGAAAGTAAGTACAACAAGGATGTTCCTGACCTTGCCGGTACGATGTACACCGAAAATCAAAAAGATGGTACTGGTTTGATGCAGAACGGTGTGCAGAATAAACGCAACTTGTTGCTCGATGCTTTTGCTAATTATGATAAGACATTTGGTGACAAGCACACATTCGGTGCGATGGTAGGTTATGGTTGGCAACACTTCTGGAAAAAGTACAACCTCTCATACGACGACCCACGTGGTAATGAACTTCAAAGCGATACTCATTATGAAACTGAATATTATCTGCTTTCGTTCTATGGCCGTGTAAATTACAGTTATGATGATCGTTACCTTATCACAGCTACATTGCGTTCCGATGCATCTTCGCGTTTCGCATCGGGCAATCGCTGGGGCATATTCCCGTCGGTAGCACTTGCATGGCGATTGATTCAAGAAAATTTCTTGCAGGAACAAGATGTACTATCCGACCTTAAATTGCGCCTTGGCTATGGTGTGACAGGTCAGCAAGATATTCTCAATGACTATCCTTACATGACCACATTCACAGTGTCGTATCCCGAGTCATCTTACCAATTTGGCGACACGTGGTATAATACCTACCGCCCGAATGGTTATGACAGTGACATCAAGTGGGAAACGACTACTACGTGGAACGTCGGTATAGACTATGGTTTCATTGGTAACCGCATTTATGGTTCGATCGATTATTATAAACGATTTACGAAAGACTTGTTGAACACAATCAATGTGACATCGGGTACCAATTATTCATCGGTGCTCACGACCAATATTGGTAAGATGGAAAATGAAGGTGTGGAATTTGCCATCAATGCCGTGCCTATCCGTACCAACGATTTTGAGTGGACTATAGGTTTCAATTATACATGGAACGACTCTAAGATTACCAAGTTGAATATGATTGACACGGGCCAAAACTTTGTACAGACTGGTGCCATTTCGGGTACAGGCAAGTATGTACAGGTATTCATGGTTGACGAGCGTCCTTATACATTCTACTTGTGCAAACAGGCGTATGACGAGAATGGCAAACCTATTGAAGGACAGTATGTACAGCCCGATGGCTCGGTATCGAGCACAGAAACACGCTATGCCGACAAGAGTGCGCTGCCAACCTCATACATGGGCTTCAACACGCGCATCTCGTGGAAAAATTGGGACTTGTCGCTCAGTGGTCACGGTTCGTTTGGCAACTATGTATATAATTATGTTGCAGCCGACCAATATGTACAGTCGGTATATAGCGACCAGGGTAGTTACTCCAATATTTTGAAATCAACCCGTGATGTCGGATTCCAGTTGCAACAATTGTATTCTGATATTTGGCTCGAAAATGGTTCATTCTTCCGTTTCGACAATGTTACTCTTGGTTATACGTTCAACAAGTTATGGAACGATTATAGCCGTCTGCGCTTGACATTTGCAGTGTCTAATATTGCAACTATCACAGGATATTCGGGGTTGGATCCTGAATTGACCGACGGTATCGACCGCGAAGTTTATCCTCGTCCACGTGCTTATACATTTGGTGTAAATCTCACATTCTAAAAATTTTTGATAGAAGATGAAAACAATGAAAAAATATATATTGATGCTTGCTGTAGGTTGCCTGGTGTTTGCAACATCTTGTATTGGCGACCTTGACACGATGCCACTTGATGACAATAGCCTTGTGTCGGAAAATGTGTATAATTCCCGCGAGGGGTATATAGGAGTCCTCGCCAAGTGCTACGCTTCGCTCATATTGACAGGTCAGCAAGGTGGCGATGGAGGTAATGGCGACCTGGAAGGAGCCAACGAAGGTTATTCGGGCTACACACGTTTGCTGTTTTATTTGCAGGAACTCAATACCGACAATTTCTTGATGCCATCGTCGTCAAATGGTTTGCGTAACTGCCTTAACCTTAACTGGGACGCAACGACATCGGTGGTAACGTGGACTTACCAACGTTTGTACATGGCGATAGCATATTGCAACGAATTTCTGCGTGAATGCACTCCCGACAAGATGCAAGCACGAGGCGTGTGGGACGAAATGAGTGCTGACTACCTCAATTATCGAGCCGAGGCGCGTTTTATCCGAGCTTATTGCTATTCAATGTTGTGCGACTTGTTTGGCAGTGTGCCAGTCATAGACGAGAATGTCGGTGTAAAGGATGTGCCAGTTCAAGTTTCTCGCAAGGAGGTTTTTGAATATGTTGAACGTGAGTTGAAAGCCATCTTGGGTGAAAGCGGAGATACCGATGATGTGTTGAAAGCCGTGGGACAAAATGAATATGCCCGTGTTGACGAAGCAGCAGCGTGGTTCTTGTTGTCGAGATTATACCTCAATGCCGAGGTATGGGCTGGTGAAAACCGATATAATGATTGTTATGACTATGCCAAGAAAATCATTGACAGCAACGTTTATCCTCTTGCAAGCGATTATCGCCACATATTCCTTGCCGACAATGAAACTTGTAGCGAAATAATATGGCCGCTTGTGCAGGACGGCAATCGCGCTCAAAGTTCGGCTGGTACTAATTTCTATGTGAAAGCTTTTGTAAATGGCGAGATGGATAGCTATTACAAAACAGGAGTAGGCACTAAAGGATGGGGCAACGTGCGTGCCAAGACTACGCTTGTTGATGCTTTTGATGCTGCCGATGTGGAATTTGATGTCAATGACACTTGGGGCAATGGCAAGAACGACAAGCGTGCTCAATTCATGACAGCACTTCCTGGCCAGACCAAGGAAACGTGGGATGCCAATATGGAAATGACCAGTACGTTTACTTGTGGTTACGGTTACATTAAATGGCGCAATGTTACAAAAGATGACCAACTCAGTGCCGGTGGTGATACCTACACTTCGATTGATTGGCCAATGTTCCGCTCGGCTGATGCTTACTTGATGGCTGCCGAAGCTGTGTTGCGTGGAGCTAACCATGGTAGCCGTGCCGATGCACTCGCTTATGTAAATGAAGTGCGTAATCGTGCTTATATGTCGGGTAAATATACGTCGGCTGCCAGCACTGGTGTTTCTGGAGAAATAAGCGACAGTGAACTTACGCTTGATTTCATTCTGCTTGAACGGCAAAAGGAATTTGCATCGGAATGTGTACGTCGTACCGACTTGATACGTTTTGGCAAGTTTACCAAGGACAACAATTGGGATTGGAAAAATGCTGAACGTACTGGTGGCGATGTTGACGATAAATATGTGTTGTTCCCAATTCCTGAAAGTGAATTGACCAACAACCCTACACTCGTACAGAATGATGGTTTTTGATAAGTGGTTTTACATTTGATGGTTTAATCTTTGTGTCGGGATATGAGCTATTGGTCTGTCTTGTATCCCGGCATTTATTGCTTAATTTTGTAATCTCATAAAAACGATATTTATGAAGAAGGTTTTAATTTTAGTATTGTCATTGTTGGCAGTGTCGGTATCATTGTTGGCACAGACGGCGAAAGAAGAGATTCTTGGGGATTTGAACAAGGCTGGTGGTGTATATTATGCTTATCCTGTAAGTACTGTGGAGCAAACTGCTACTCCTAAGGGGTATGAACCATTTTATATCAGCCATTATGGCCGTCACGGTTCGCGCTATCTCATTGCCGACAACGATTACCGGTGGGTTCTTGAATTGATGCGCAAGGCGCAGGCCGCCGATGCGCTGACCCCGCTTGGCGTTGATGTGTTGGGACGTGTGGAGAAAGTGTGGCTCGAAGCCGAAGGACGCGGCGGAGATTTGTCGCCGCTTGGTGTGAAGCAGCATCGTGGCATTGCCGAGCGAATGTTTAAGACTTATCCCGAAGTGTTTGATGGGACAGTTGACATATCGGCGCGTTCGACGATTGTAATGCGCTGTGCCATGAGTATGGATGCGTTCTGTGAACGTTTGAAGGAACTCAATCCCGAGCTTAATATTACTCGTGAGGCAAGCAATCGTTACATGAACTATATGAATTACCACAGTCCCGAATCGAATGCATTCAATGCTCCCGATGGCCCATGGCAAGAAGAATACCGCAAGTTTGAAGTGGCTCACACGCATGGCGACCGCCTTGTGTCATCGCTTTTCAGCGACAGTCTGTGGGTAGTGCGCAATGTAAATCCTCACACGTTGATGTGGGGCTTCTACTGGCTTGCTGTGGGAATGCAGGATATAGAAACACAGGTGTCGTTTATGGATTTGTTTGAGCCGCAAGAGTTGTTTGACTTGTACCAGTGCTTCAATTATCGGTTCTATGTAGGCGATAGCAATTATCCAGGCAGCAATGGTATGTTGCTCGATAATGCAAAACCATTGTTGAGAAATGTTATCGAATCGGCAAGCGAGGTGATAGCAAGTGGCAAGACTGGTGCAACTTTGCGGTTCGGGCATGATGGCAACCTTATTCCGTTTGTCGGTTTGTTGGGATTGGATGGCTGCTATGCATCGGTTGAAGATCCTGCCGAATTTTATAAGCATTTTTCAAGTTATGAAATATCTCCAATGGCTGGCAACGTGCAAATAATCTTTTTCCGCAACAAAAAGAACCACGACGACATCATAGTGAAATTCTTGCATAACGAGCGTGAATCATCTATCAGGCTCGAATCGGATATATATCCATATTACCATTGGAATGACGTATGCAACTATTTTGAGGAAATTTTAGCCCAATAAGTTGGATTTCTTACGCGAGTTCGGGATAAGAAAAAACAAGAAGCAAACATGAAAAAAAATTGGTAATCTCGCTGGTATTTTGTATATTTATGGTTGAAAATCAAAACATTACAAAACAGACAAGCGATGATTACCAAGGACAAAGTTACGGAGATTTTCT
>DVKC01000019.1 GCA_018716295.1 Candidatus Avimuribaculum pullicola | reverse complement strand
CAGAACAACCGCGAGCTGAGCTACTTCCACCGTATGCTCTATGGCGTGTCCAAGACGGTTTCGGAATACATCAACCTTGGCGAGGATTACGACAAGGTGCGCAAGGTGTATTCAATCAACATCGTATATTTCGAACTTGGGCAGGGCAAGGATTACGTTTACCATGGGCGCAACGAGTTCCGTGGCATACACGATGGCGACCTGCTGCAACTGTCATGTCGGCAGCAAGAGATATTCAAGTGCAAATATGCCAGTGACATCTTCCCCGAATATTACGTGTTGAAAGTCAACGACTTCAACAAGGTTGTGAAAACCCCTCTCGACGAGTGGATGAGTTTCTTGAAGACAGGCAGGATAGAAGCCACCGCCACGGCGCAGGGTTTGCCCGAGGCCCGAGAACGGCTGCGCGTAGATGCGATGCCCGAGGCCGAACGGCGGGCATACATACGCGGTGTTGAAGCCGAGGTTTACCAACGAAGTGTACTATTCTCAAGTTGGGACGACGGCCGCCAAGAGGGACTGAAAGAGGGACTGAAAGAAGGCATCGAACAAGGTCGTGCCGAAGGATTGAAAGAAGCGACAATCGAAATGGCAAGGAACTTAAAGCAATTGGGAGTACCGATTGAAACAATAGTCAAAAGTTCGGGACTTACCGAAGAAGAAATAGCCCAATTATGAACACCCCAACAATGCAGTAGCGACAATAACTGATGGCAACGGTGCCATTCTTTCAAAGACAATTTGACTGAAAATTTGTAATTTTGCGGGCAAATGACTGGAAAGACCCAACGCATGGCAGAAAAAATGAAGTTGATGGCTATCATAAACCCCATTTCGGGTACCGAGGGGAAAGAGGCTATACCGGCAACCATCGACCGCATCATCAACCACGACACATTCGATGTGGAAGTGGCCACGACCCAATACGCCTCACATGCCACCGAACTGGCCCACCGCGCAGTAGATGACGGCTACAATGGTGTGATTGCCATAGGTGGCGATGGCACAATCAACGAGGTTGCATCGGCATTGCGCGACACCCCAGTGGCGTTGGGCATCGTACCATGTGGCTCGGGCAACGGGTTGGCGCGGCATCTCGACATACCCCTCAACGTCGAGCGTGCATTGAGCATCATCAATCTATGCCACATCGAAAACCTCGACTACTGCACAGTCAACGAGCGTCCATTCTTCTGCACCTGTGGTATCGGCTTCGATGCATTGGTAAGTGAGAAATTCGCCCAAGCTGGTCGCCGCGGGCCTATCACCTACCTGCAAAAAGCACTGAGCGAATACCTCAAATACCGCAGCGAAGTTTACAGCATCGAAACCGCCGACAAAGTAATCACCGAGAAAGCATTCATCATAGCTTGTGGCAATGCCTCGCAATATGGCAACAACGCATTCATCACGCCACAAGCAAGCATGACCGACGGACTTGTCGATGTGACCGTAATATTGCCATTCACGCCCATCGACACCGCCATCATGGGCCTGCTGCTATTCACCAAGCACCTTGACCAAGACACAAACATACATTCGTTCCGCACCTCGGAACTTACCATACATAGGCCGAAAGCCGAAATGATGCACATCGACGGGGAACCTGTGATGATGCCAGCCGACCTGCACATACGCTGCCACAAAGGTGGCATAAAAATATTCTTGCCTGGTAATGAAAACGGCAAGAAGAATCCACTTGCCCCCATCGAAGATGGTTTCTGGGGCTTCGTCAACGCCATACGCGGCGAGCTCAACATATAAGCACACAAGTATCCGCTTCTACATGCTTACAAACAGTAACACATTTACAAAATGCTCAACAATAATATGTTTTGCAACAGATAATAGCAAAAAACAGCCTCAGGAACAATAAAAAACTGTTTTTTTCTTGCTATTTTCTTGCATACTTCGTAATTTCGTTGCTTAGAAACTAATATACAAATTTTTACCATTATAAAACCTAAAATCTCTTATTGATGAGCTATTTAAAGTTTGATAAGAACCTGATGATTAACCTTGAGCAATCCCTCCCGAAGGAAATGCTCCGCACTAATCAATCGGGTGCGTATCATTGTACGACTATTGTCGGCTGCAATACGCGCAAGCAACATGGTCTGTTGGTCATCCCCATTCCCGAAATGGACGACGACAACCACGTCCTCCTCTCATCTTTAGATGAAACCGTTATCCAGCACGGTGCGCCATTCAACCTCGGCCTCCACAAGTACAATGGTAACTGCTACAGCCCAAACGGGCACAAGTACATTCGCGAATATGACTGCGAAACTGTTCCACGCACCACCTACCGCGTGGGCGGCGTAATCCTGACAAAAGAGAAAATATTCATTTCTCACGAAAACCGCATCCTTATCCGTTACACACTTGTAGATGCCCACTCGCAGACAATACTGCAATTCCGCCCATTCCTTGCATTCCGCAATGCCAACGACCTGTGCGTGGAAAATGGCATGGCAAGCCGCGATTACAAGGACTGCATCAACGGCATCTCTACCTGCATGTACCCAGGCTACCCATCGCTCTTCATGCAATTCAACAAGAAGCCCGAATTTGTGTTCAACCCCAACTGGTACAAGGGCATCGAATACATCAAAGACCAAGAGCGTGGCATTCCATACCGCGAAGACTTATACGTGCCTGGATACTTCCAAATGGAAATCAAGAAAGGTGAAAGCATAATCTTCTCGGCGGGGACTTCCGAAGCCGACCCGGAAAAATTCGCCGGAATGTATGAAGCCGAAATCAAGTCGCGCACACCGCGCACCAGCTTCTACAACTGCATGAAAAACTGCGCAAAGCAATTCTATGTGACCAACGCCAGCGGCCGCTACCTGCTCGCAGGCTATCCTTGGTTCAAGATCCGCGCCCGCGACGAAATGATAGCGTTGCCAGGAACAACACTCTCGGTACACCACCGTCCCGACTTCGAGGGCATCATGGAAACCGCGATACGTGTTTACCGCCACTTCATGGCTACTGGCGAACTCGACCGTGTGATGCAAGGCATCGACTTGCCCGACATTCCTCTGTGGCAACTGTGGGCCATACAACAATATTACAAAGAGGTAGGTGCCGAGGAAACCATCAATCGCTATGGCGAGTTTATCAAGGAAGTGCTCGATTACATCATCTCGAACCGACACCCCAACCTCGAACTGAACGATGCCGGCTTACTCGCATCAAACGGAAAGGCAAAACCAATCTCGTGGATGGACGCATCATATCCAGGCGGCTCACCTATCATACCACGTACAGGGTATTTGGTAGAATTCAACGCCTTGTGGTACAACGACCTGATGTTTGCCCAAGCACTGTTTGCCGACAAGCCCGAAGAAGCCGAAAATCTCAAGAAGTGGGAAACAATCACCTCGCACCTCAAAGATTCATTCATCGACACATTCCTTAACGACTTCGGCTACCTATACGACTATGTTTCGGGACTCTTCACCGACCTTAGCGTACGTCCCAACATGATTATCGCAGCCGGCCTTGACTACTCGCCGCTCGACCGCCGTCAACGCCGTTCAGTTCTTGATGTCGTGACACGCGAATTGTTAACCCCGAAAGGATTGCGCACACTCAGCCCGAACAGCTTCGGCTATACACCATGCTACCTTGGCAGCCCCGAGCAACGCGAATATGCCTATTACCAAGGTTCGGCTCGTCCATGGCTCATGGGCTTCTATGCCGATGCCTACTTCAAAGTGTTCGGCATGAGCGGCGTGTCGTTCATCGAACGCATGATGATAGGTTTCGAAGACGAGATGACACAAGGCTGTATCGGCTCGCTCAGCGAACTGTATGACGGCAACCCACCATTCACAGGCCGTGGCGCAGTGAGCTTCGCCGCCAACGTTGGTGGTGTGCTGCGCGTGCTGCGACAATTGAAAAACTTGAATTTATAACCTCGAATACTCTTTTACAATATGAAAGCTTTAATGTTTGGCTGGGAATTTCCCCCTCACATCCTTGGAGGGTTAGGAACTGCCAGCTACGGCCTCACCAAGGGAATGTGGGAAAACGGTGACATGGACATCACTTTCGTTATCCCGAAACCTTGGGGCGATGAAGACCGAAACTTCGCACACATTCTGGGTGCGAACTCCACCCCGGTCGTGTGGAGGGATGTCAACTGGGACTATGTGAAAGACCGCATCGGCAATGTCATGGATCCGCAGACCTACTTCGACCTGCGCGACCACATCTATGCCGACTTCAACTATATGCGCACCAACGACCTTGGATGCATCGAATTTTCGGGACGTTACCCCGACAACCTGCTCGAAGAAATCAACAACTACTCGATTGTGGCTGGTGTGATTGCCCGCACAGTGCCTTGCGACATCATACACTCGCACGACTGGCTCACCTACCCTGCCGGCATACATGCCAAGCAAGTGACAGGGAAACCATTGGTGATACACGTCCACGCCACCGACTTCGACCGCAGCCGTGGCAACGTGAACCCCACAGTTTACGGCATCGAACGTGATGGCATGAACAACGCCGACCACATCATCACCGTGAGCGAATTGACACGTCGCACCGTTATCGAGAAATATGGCCAAGATCCCGCCAAGGTTACCACTGTGCACAATGCCGTGGAACCACTGAGCGAGGAAATCCGCAACATCAAGATGCCTCGTGGCAAAGACAAAGTGATAACTTTCCTCGGCCGCATAACCATGCAGAAAGGCCCGGAATACTTCGTCGAAGCCGCTTCAATGGTATTGCACAAGACCCACAACGTGCGCTTCGTGATGGCCGGTAGCGGCGACATGATGGAGAAAATGATTCGACTTGCAGCCGACCGCGACATCGCCGACCGCTTCCACTTCACAGGCTTCCTCAAAGGGCGTCAAGTGTATGAAATGCTTGCCGACAGCGACGTTTACGTGATGCCTTCGGTTTCCGAGCCATTCGGTATTTCTCCGCTCGAAGCCATGCAAATGGGCGTGCCATCGATTATTTCCAAGCAATCGGGCTGCGCCGAAATCCTTGAAAACGTCATCAAAGTCGATTACTGGGATACTCACGCAATGGCCGACGCAATGTTTGCACTGGTCAATTACCCTGGCTTGCACAACCATCTGCGCGACAATGGATTGGCCGAAATCGACACCATTCAATGGAAAAAGGCCGGAGCAAAGGTCATCAACATTTACAACCAAGTAATCAACAGCTGCAGGTAAGACACCATGCAACGGCAATTTTAGATTTTATTTTACCTTAATATAGAAATTAAAATTCCCTAAATAATGAAAGCAATTTGTTTCTACTTTCAGATTCACCAACCGTTCCGCTTGAAGAACTACCGCTTCTTCAACATCGGTAACGACCATTACTACTACGACGACTTCGCCAACGATGAAATCATCACACGCATCGCCCACCGTTCTTACCTGCCAGCCAACCAGACGCTGCTCGAAATGATTAATGCTTCAAACAAGCAGTTCAAAGTAGCATTCTCGATTAGCGGCACCGCACTTGAGCAACTCGAACAGTATGTACCCGAGTTCATCGAGTCGATGAAAGAACTCGTGGCCACAGGATGCGTTGAATTCCTTTCTGAAACCTATGCACACTCGCTCGCTTCGCTTAAAGAAACCGAGGAATTTATCGAACAAGTCAAGCAACACGACGAAAAGATTTTCCAACTCTTCGGACAGCACCCGACAGTGTTCCGCAACACCGAGCTTATCTATAGCGACGACATTTCGGCCGTTGTGGCAAGCATGGGATTCAAGGCCGCTATCACCGATGGTGCAAAGCATATACTCGGCTGGAAATCGCCAAACTACGTGTATAGCTCAGCTGCTGCGCCTCAATTGAAACTGTTGTTGAAAAACTCTAAAATGAGCGACGACATCTCGTTCCGTTTCAGCAACCCCGACTGGAGCGATTATCCTCTCACTGCCGACAAGTACATCGACTGGATTGCCAACCTGCCGCAAGAAGAACAAATCGTGAACCTGTTCATGAACTACGAAACATTGGGCGAACTGCAACCACGCGAATCAGGCATATTCGAGTTCATGAAGGCCTTGCCACGTTTCGCTGCCGAAAAGGGTATCGAATTCTGGACTCCGAGCGAAACCGTTGCCAAATTGAAATCGGTGGGCGAACTGTCGGTTCCTTACCCAATGTCTTGGGCCGACGAAGCCCGCGACACCAGCGCATGGCTCGGAAACGACCTGCAAAACGAGGCTTTCAACAAGCTATACTCTGTGGCTGAACGCGTAAGCATGTGTACCGACCGCCGCTTGAAACAAGACTGGTACTACCTGCAAGCATCCGACCACTTCTACTACATGAGCACAAAGCACCTCAACGATGGCGCAGTACACTCGCACTACAGCCCATACGAGTCGCCGTTCCAGGCATTCATGAACTACATGAACGTGCTTTCCGACTTCTTGGTTCGTGTTGAAGAGCAATACCCGCTTTCTATCGAAAACGAGGAACTCAATGCACTGTTGACTACAATACGCAACCAGTCGAAAGAAATCGAGCAACTCAACCGCGAAATCTCGCTGTTGCGCACCAACATCATCAACAGCGACGAAACCGAGGCTGCTGCCGAAACCGAGGAAAAGCCTGCCAAGAAAACAACTCGCAAGGCTACAACTAAGAAACCTGCCGCAAAAAAGGAATAACCCCCTTGCCGGCATAGCAACACAAAACGCCGCCCCCGCACAACGCGCCCGGGCGGCGTTTTTTATCCCCAATCGGCCATTAGATTGCAAAATGGGAAAAATTAAACCCAAATCTGCCATAGGGAAAAGCCTCGGAGAGGCATAACCATGCTTAACCGTCTGGTGGAGTGAGCGATAGCGAACGAAACCTGCGGTAAGGCAAGCATATACACCAAGCGGCTTCGGAGATGCCGTACATTAGAGATCCCCGAGTGCGACATCTTCTGAAAACGCATATCACGGATGACCCATTTGTGGTTATCACCCACTGACTGCGATAGCTGACAATTTAGCCTCAATTTGGCCCACCAGAGCTACGTTTTGTCACATTTTCGGACAAATTTGCCAGTTCTCGCCCCACAATGGCATTGGCACTCGGTTTGCAATTCCTATAGTGGGTTTGGTTAACAAGCCTCATAAAACAGAATATAAACAAATAAAATATAGGAGATTACAACTATGGCACTTATTAGAAGAAATCAAAATTGGTTACCAAGCGTGTTCAATGACTTATTCGACAACAACGACTGGATTGAGCGCACACACGCCATCACTTCTCCAGCTATCAATGTTATCGAACGCGAAAACGAATACAGCGTCGAAATAGCCGCTCCTGGCATGACAAAAGACGACTTCAATCTTCATCTTGACGAAGAGGGCAACCTCGTGGTATCACTCGAAAAGAAAGAAGAAAACAAGGAAGAGAACAAGAAGAACGGACACTTCCTGCGCCGCGAATTCTCATACTCGCAATTCCGTCAAGTGATGATTTTGCCCGATGATGTTGACCGTGATAAAATCTCGGCACGTGTTGAAAACGGCGTCCTCACCATCGACTTGCTCAAGAAATCACAAGAACCAGCCAAGGAAGCCAAGAAAATCGAAATCAAGTAACTGATTTTTGTTAACCGCAATAGTACAAGCAACGGCGACCGCCCCCGAGGGCAGCCGCCGCTGCTTTTTTGTATCGCTACAAATCCTCACCATTAGCATGGTTATATTCATTGTCATAAAACATCAATATCTTATACAAACCATAAACTTCATCTATCATGAACCAAACTTTCTTTTTAGACAACAATTCCATAATTTCATTAGCAGCCAACTCCGCCCTGCCATCTTCTGACAAATCGTCAAACTCTTCATCAACCAAAATATTCATCATTCCTCTAAGCGAAGATTTAATTGCCATTGTATCTCTTGGAACTTGATAAAATCCTGCATCATAACGCTTGTTATTAACAGTCATTTCATATTCAATATCCTCATAATCAGGTATTCTAAAATCAACATCTATTTTTGAATAATTTCTATTATTTTCAAATTGACCGCACAAACGGTTAAACCTTAAAACAATACCGTATTCATCTTGGACATTAACATCCTCAATCGCTATCCTCCATACTTTATTGTTGTTAGTGACAACATGAACATATACATCCGTCCCATTGAATTCACCTTCAAGCATTTCTTTGTCATATTCGCTGCTGACAAAGCCTTTTTCTTTCAATTTCTTAATCATTTCCGAAAATCCAAATCACAGTTCTTTCATTTAACCCCAAATCGATCATTAGGGTTTGCCTCAACGCACACCTACAAGCATGGCAGCATATCATCTTGTTTCACAAATAGTTACCAGCCACATTGTTTGTAGAGCCGTCATATTATGGCGGCTCGTTATTGCCACCTTGCATCAAATTGCATCGTGGTGATTAAGGGAACTGTCACCGAGCCGCCATAATATGACGGCTCTACAAGCAATGTGGGGTGCCATCTATCTGCATAGCAAGATAATACAACCACCACGCTCCTGTAGAGCCGCTATAAAGAGGTGTGCCGCGATATGCGGCACACACCACTGCTGTGAATGTTATTTCTTCTTCATCACTTCGGCTACCTTGGCTATCATTGCCTCGCCACGCAAGTCGCGTGCCACGATAGTGCCATCGGGAGCAAAAAGGATAATGTGAGGTATGCCATTGATGCCGTAAAGGTCGGTAGGCACAGAACCGGCATTAGTGATTTGCGCCCATGGAATTTGAAGCTCTTCGATAGCCTTTTGCGTATCAGCTGGAGCGTCCCACACTGCTATGCCAAGCACAGTCAGACCCTTGCCATTATACTTGTCATATATCTTCTTGATATTGGGTATCTCGGCCCGGCATGGCCCGCACCAACTTGCCCAGAAGTCGGCAAGCACATAGTCGCCCTTGCCCACATAGTCCGACAGTTTTTGCTCTTTCCCGTTCTCGTCGGTGACAGTGAAATCGACAAACATGCTGCCCTCGGCGGTGCGTTCCTTGTTGCGCAACCCTTCAAGCATCTTTCCCACACGCTTCGATGCAGCCAGAGCTGGTGCGCCAGCCACTTCGGCCTCGGCTTCTTTCAACCCGAGCTCGGCATATTGCATGTACTGTATGAATGCAATGATTGCCATCGACTTGTCCTTGTTGCTTGTGTAGAACGACTTCAGCACCTCGACATAAGCATTCTGCAAACTGTCGGCTGCATGCGTATAAGCGAGCGAATCGATTGCGCCAGTAGCATATTTCTCATACAGCCCCTGGGCTTGTCCCATCACAGCCTGCATGTCGTTGCCAAGCGAGTCAAGAGCAGCATTGAGCTGCGAACCCTCCACCTTGCCAGCATTGTCGATAGTGATAGTGCCTGGCTCAACGACAAATATTTGCCTACCGCCACCGACAACAACACTGCCGAGGAAATCCTTCTCGGTAGAACCTTCAAACTTCAATGTCGTCCCTGTTACAATGCCCGTGGCAATGGTGTCGCCACTGTCATAATCGGTCATGCACACAGTGTCGCCATTCAGTGAATCGTCGGGCAACGTCATTGACACAGAATACTTGTTGCCTGTGCCACACGAGGCGAGCAACAAAGCTGCCGCCATCGTAAAAAACATTATTTTCTTCATAATATATTTGATATGTTATCCAAAACTGGCTCAAAAATAAGCTATTTTATCAAACCTGACAAAATTCGTGCTACATATTTTACCCCGTCGTACACATCACACATATATAATCATCGTGCCGGGTGTCTCACGACATCCGGCACAACTATTAACCTTAAATCTAATACCATGAAAAACACAACGCAAATATAACCTTTCTGTAGAATTACGCAAGGTTTACGGCACCAAAACTTATCCCATTTCACATTATTTAAGCATTCATCGTCCCGCAGCAAATTTGTAGAATCCAATTATTTTCACTACCTTTATAAACCGAACCAAAAAACAAGCACACAATGGAAATTACAATCACCGACAACGACCGCAAATTTATGAAAATGGCATGCGACCTTGCCGCCGACAATGTTGATAAAGGTGGAGGCCCATTTGGCGCAGTCATTGTAAAAGACGGGACGGTCATAGCCACCGGCACAAACACTGTGACAATCGACAACGACCCCACAGCCCATGCCGAAGTGAATGCAATAAGGAACGCATGCCACGCCGCAGCCAACTTCAAGCTCGACGGCTGCGACATATACACCTCGTGCGAACCTTGCCCGATGTGCCTCAGCGCGCTGTACTGGGCTGGCGTGAAACGCATATTCTATGCCAACACACAGTTGGATGCCCGCGCCATCAACTTCGACGACAATTTCATCTACCAGGAAATCGCCCGTCCGCACCTGATGCGCTCAATACCGTGCATACACATCGACGACAGCTATGCATTGGTGGCATTCAACAAGTGGGCAGCAAAAACCGATAAAAAGGAGTATTAACACAATGTCGGTCAACAAAGTTATATTGCTGGGCATCGTGGGGCGCGACCCCAATGTGCGCTACACCGGGCCAGGGCAGGCAATAGCCGAATTCCCGCTTGCGACAACCGAACGTGCACACACCGATGCCGACGGGACACCGATTCCCGAGCGCACCGAGTGGCACCGCATAGTCATGAACGGGCGGAATGCCGAGTTTGCCGAACGATACATACGCAAAGGCACAAAGTTATATATCGAGGGAAAATTGCGCACTCGCATCTGGGAAGACCGCATGAACATAAAACGCTACGTCACCGAGGTCTATGTCGATACGTTCGACTTCCTGGGACGCAGCGCAAGTTCTTCGTCGTGACAATAGCGGCAATTCACACGGTGTTGCGCGCCCTGTAGGCAAATATGCTCGACAGCACAGCTCCAGCCACAAAGATTATTCCCGTGGCACACAACATGTCGCCCACGCCCACAAGCGGCGACACTATTCCACCCGAGAGGAAGCACACTGCGCCCAGCATCGCCGATGCCGCGCCGGCACGTTCGCGCTCGCTGTTGAGCGCAAGCGTGGTAGATGCCGTGAACGTAAGCCCCATTGTGAACATCAGTATGAACAACGATATCTCATAAGCCCAGAACGACCCTCCGAGCATCAACACGGCAGCGATTACAATGCTCATCACGAGCATACCTGCGCAGCTGGTTGCCACAGCATCTTCGGGACGGCGAAACTTGACCGACAAGGCCGAAGCCACACCTATGGCAATGGCATTGACACCGAAACACACGCTGAACACCAACGGCGAATAGCCATAATGCTGCTGTATGATAAACGGCGACGAGGCAATATTGGCAAACAAGATAAATTGCGCGAAACCTTGTTGCAGCACATAGCTGATGAAGCGGCGGTTGCGGGCCACAACGCCGAATGAGGCAAACGTGCCAAGCACACCACTCTTGCTGCGCCGCTCCACAGGCAGCGACTCGCGCAGCATGATGCTCCCCACCAGCAGCACCACTCCCAACACCAGCAGCACAAGGAAAATGCCGCGCCAGTCAATCACCGACAGCATCACACCGCCAACGACAGGCGCAACAATAGGCGCAATGCCATTGATAGCACCTATCACGGCAAGCATCTTGAGCAACTCATGCCCCGAAAATTCATCGGTTGCAATCGAACGTGATATTACTATGCCGCCAGCTCCAGCAATCCCCTGCAACAGCCGCATGGCTGTGAAAAACACAACGTCGGGCGAAAAAATACATGCCACAGTGGAAACTATAAACAGCACCATCGAGGCTATCAATGGTCGCCGCCGCCCCACCTTGTCGCTTATGGGGCCTATCAACAACTGTCCAACTGCAAGACCTATCATACTGAAAGTCAAACCCAGCTGAACCATCGACACCGACGTGTCGAAATAAGTGGTCATAGTGGGCAATGCCGGCAAATACATATCGGTCACAAAAGGGCCGAATGCCGTGAGCATACCCAATAAAATCAACAAAAAAATCTTATACCTCATAAAAACAATCTTTTTTCGTAATACGCGCTGGCACATCGAGAGCCACAATAATGCATCGTTGCACCTCGCAGCCATAATTGCGCACTGCAAAGTTACAAACATTTCATCGAAAAAAACGGGAAGAAACCATGGCTCTTTCATTTAAACTCAAATCGCCTTTAGAATAAGCCCTGGAGGGGCTATACCATGCTTAACCGCAGCGTGGAGTGAGCGCAGCGAACGTAACCTGCGGAAAGGCAAATATATACACTAAGCGGCTTCGGAGATGCCGCACTATTGCTACAACTAAAGTACGGCATCTCCGAAGCCGTAGTTCA
>DVKC01000018.1 GCA_018716295.1 Candidatus Avimuribaculum pullicola | reverse complement strand
ATGTATACTTTTGCCCATAGTTGGATTGATTTTGTTTGGCGACAGAAATCTAACGAAAATGGGCTGACCTCGCAAATGAAGTCAGCCCTATTTTTATTCGTTTGCTATATTTTTATCGGACAGCAATAATTTTTTATTGGCGGAAACAGATTTCTTCCGCCGGATAAACGAAGTCGGGGACTGCAATATGGAAAAAGCATACACGGCTTTCGCCACCCAAGTGATCGAACTGTGTATCGGCAGCCCGGACACGAACTGGACCATCATCGCGTTGGCTTACATCGAAATCGAATTACAGCATCATCCCGTGCGTAACCTTCCCGAAGAAAAGAAGGAAATAGCCAACTATGTCAGCAAGGCTCTCTCTTTCGTAAGGAAGATGCAGAAGTTTCTTGCCGCTCCCCAAGTGCCGCCACTCACATCCAACATCCAACCAACTATTGTTCCCTCTGCTAAAAGCGAAACGCAGAAGTCCCTGCAATGGACGGGCAACACCCTCGACCTCGTAGAATTGATTTACGGGTTGAGCGAGATGGGTTGCATCGACAACGGCGAGACACCCCTGAAGGTGCTCGCTCCTGCCCTCTATGAGTTCTTCGGGCTCGATACCAAGGAGTGTTACCGCTACTACTCCGCCATCAAACTGCGAAAGAATCCCAGCCGCACCTATTTCATCGACAAGATGCAGAAGAAACTCAATGAGAAGATTCGACGGGATGAGGAATTGGAGCGGATGAGGCGGTAAACGGGACAGTTCATTGGATAAAATCGCAGAAAGACGCGGAAATACACCTATATTGTAAAATATGAATAGCAAAAACTCCTGAAATACAAGAAAATGTAGTACCTTTGCAAAAATTTTTGCATTCATCACAGTATGGAAGTATTCAACAAACCGCCACTGACCTATGAAAAGCAGGTGGAACTGCTGCTTTCGCGAGGTCTGATAGTAACTGACAGGAAGCGTGCCGAAAGGCATCTCGCCAATATCAGTTACTATCGTCTCAGTGCGTACATGCTGCCATACAAGAAAAAGGAGGACGGCATTATTATTGATGCCTTTAAGGAAGGTACGACGTGGGATGACATTTACGACCTGTATGTGTTCGACCGCAAACTTCGCCTATTGGTGTTTGATGCCATAGAACGGCTGGAGGTGGCCATCCGAACGCAGATCATCTACCAGCTCAGCCACAAGTATGGTTCGCATTGGCAAGACAATGCCCATATCTTCAATCCTCCGAGAGAAGTCACGTTGAGGGACGGCAGGACAATCACCATTGACGTATATCGGGAAATCCAAAGCCATATCAAGGAACAGTTGCACAGCAACAGGGCAGAGGTGTTTATCCAGCATTACCACAACAAATACGGCACGCCGGAGAATCCGCCTTCATGGATGAGTGTGGAGATTATGTACTTCAACCATCTGTCGAAGATATGCACAGGCTTGAAGAACCGTGCCGACATCAACGGCATCGCATCCTATTTTGCCCTGCCTCCCAAGACCTTCTGCTCGTGGTTGCATACGATGAACTATGTGCGTAATATCTGCGCCCACCACTCGCGCCTGTGGAACCGTGACCTGAACATCGTACCGGAGAAACTATCGTTTTCAAAACGTCTGGTATGGATAAGCAACCCGGACACGGCAAAGCGGAGCAAGACCTACTACTTCTTCTGCATGATCAATTACATGTTGCAGGTGGCCAATCCTACCTCCCAGTTCAAAAGCAAGTTGAAGGAACTGCTCGAAGAGTATAAAAACGTCATTTCACTTGATTCAATGGGCTTTCCGCAAGGCTGGAAAGAGGAAAAAATGTGGGAAGATTGAAAAATAACGGAGAAAAAGTATGGCAGTTTCAGGAAAAAGCCGTACCTTTGCACTGTCAAAAAATAGAAAGTTTCAAAAACTCAAAGATAATAAGCCCTCCAGGCGAGCCGCAAGGCAGCATACTTGGAGGGCGTTCTTCATTTTAGGCGGTAGCGGAATCATTGTCCACTACTGCCTTTTTCTTACTTATTCTGCAACAGATGCTTCAGGCTTTCATCGCTGGCAATGCGCTCCAGCTCGTCCTTGACTATCTGCTTCACCTCGTCCTTGATGCGGTTGTAGTTTTCCTGCACCTTCTCCTTCATGCAGTCGTTGCCATGCTCGTCCGTGAAGTCCGTGATGACGGGAATGGGCTTGTAGGCTTTCGTCTCGGCGGCGACCTTCGCATTGTCCACCACAATCTCCGCATGGAAAATCTTCTGCTCGATGCGCTCGTCGAAGTTGTCGGAAACCGCACCCACGAACATGCCCTGCGTGAGGCCGGAAATCTTGCTGGGCGGGATGAGTGAGTCCATCTGCGTGTTGATGGAGGTGGAAACGTCCTGACGGTTGATGGAGATGGACTGCCGCTTCTGCAGCACCTTGCCGAAACGCTCCGAAAGCGTCTTGGCGGTCTCGCCCACCACCTGCCCGGAGAAGATGTTGCCGACGGTGTTCATCACCACCTTCGCCTCTTTGTCGCCATAGTCGCGCACCAGCTGCGAGAAGTCCTGAAAGCCCAGACAAACCGCCACCTTGTTGCTTCGTGCCGTGGCGATGAGGTTGTCCAGCCCCTTGAAATAGATGGTGGGCAACTCGTCGATGATGACCGACGATTTCAGCATCCCTTTCTTGTTGATGAGTTTCACGATGCGGGAATTGTAGAGGCCGAGAGCCGCCCCATAGATGTTCTGACGGTCGGGATTGTTGCCCACGCAGAGAATCTTCGGCTCTTCGGGGTTGTTGATGTCGAGGGTGAACTCGCTGTCCGACATCACCCAGTAGAGCTGTGGCGAGATCATGCGTGAGAGCGGTATCTTCGCGCTGGCAATCTGTCCCTGAAGCTGTTCCATCGCTCCCCCTTGCCAAGCGTCCATGAAGGGCGAGAGGTAGTTCTCCAGTTCGGGATAGCTCGTCAGGATGGGAAACACATCCTCGTAGCGACGGTTGAGCAGTTCGATGGCATGGGGAAAGGTGCAATACCTGCCGCCCTCGTAGATGCGCAGGAACCAGATGATGGCGGCGAAGAGGATGATGGGCGATTCCACAAAGAAGTCGCCCTGCTTCTGCACCCATGTGCGGTTGAGGTTGAGCATGATGGTGTAGGCACTCTCGTAGGCATCCGAAATGTCGGTCATGAAGTCCGGATGGATGGGGTTGCAGCGGTGGCTGCGGCGAGGGTCGTCGAAGTTGATGACGTAGAACTGCGGTTTCACCTTGTACCCCTCCGGGTGGTTCAAAAGATGGTTGTAGGCAATCATGGAGAGGTCGGGAAACTTGAAGTCGTACACATACATCGAATACCCCTTCTCTATCTGCTGCTTGATGAAATTGTTCACCACGGCATACGACTTTCCGCTGCCCGGCGTGCCCAGCACGATGGAGGCACGGAAGGGATTGACCACGTTGATCCAGCCCCTGTTCCACCGCTTGCGGTAGTAGAAGCGTGTGGGCAGGTTCACGGAATAGTCGTTCTCCAGCAGCCTTGTCTCCTGCATGAAACTCTCGTTCTCTGTGTTGAACACGTCCTCCATGAGGTTGTGCTTCAGCAGACGGCTCATCCACAGTCCGCCCATCAGCAGGCAGACGTAGCCCGTGCCGATGGTGGCGATGTACAGTCCTGCCACCGCCTCCGTGGGCAATGGCAGTGCCAATATCCACCAGTTGAGGAAGAACAGCACACTGCCTATGGCCAGTGCCGTCCAAATCCTGCTCCAAGTGATTTTCTCGCCCTTCACGCCCTTCGTGCCGAGACAGGAAAGGGCAAGCAAGAGTACGGAGAACAGCTTTGTGTAGAGGATGGAATGGAACAGCCCCGCCGTGCGGTTGAAGTTCATCAGAATCCTGTCCACCACGCCGATGTCCACGCCCCACAGCCGTATGGCACTGTAGCAGTACCAATACACGTTCATCACTACCAGTATAATACTCACGGCACGCAGAAAATCCATAATTTTCGCCAGTGCTCTCAAATCGTCTTCTTGTGACATTGTTCCTTTTTTTGAAGTGAATAAAAAATACGATGTTACAATCCCAGTCCCTTGCGCTTCTTCTTTTTCTTCTTCCGCTGCATGGCACGGATAAACGCCTCTTCTTCGGGGTCGATGGTCGAGCCGTCGGGCGAGAAAAGCCCTGCACCTGAGATGTGGAAGTCGTCGGTGTATCCTTCTGCCTTTGGCCTGACTGCATTTCTATCTTCAGTAGGCACACTCTCTTCCGCAGGTACAGTCATCGTTATTGGCTCCTCGTTGGCGTATGGCAGCGTGAAGTGTTCCTGCAAGGCATTGGCTGAAAGTTCCCTGCCCATGCGTGAGCCGTTGAGCACACAGCCCGTGCGGTGGTCGATGAAGGTGGCACCGTAGATGCGCCCGTCCTCCGTATGGCGCAGCACCGTGTCGATGCCTCTTTCCCTGAGCAGGGCTATGAAGCGGTCTTGGTGGTGCGTTGCCTCCAAAGCCGCCAATACGGTGCGCTTTGTCATTTCAGCGAGTTTCCTGTCCTTTATCTCTTTCTTGGAGCGTGCAAACTTGTTTTGCAGCGCATCATATCCGGCTGACTTGCCGAAGAGCGAGGACTTGAACGGATTGCCCGTCTTGTTGCCCGCATCATCCGTTGCGGAGAACACCAGCCCGTGGTATTCCCGTCCACGCACGATGCCCCGCGCTTCCTCCACCGTCACATTGTACAGCGACAGCAGCGCACGGTATTCGCCCAGCGACTGGAAGCGGTACTGCCTGTTCACCGCCTTCACGATGTTCCCCACCTGCTTCTTAATGTCGCCTGCCGCAACGTCCACCTTGCACAGCGGACGCTCTATGCGCTCGCCTCGCCGTTCTGCTGGATGAAGCCCATACTTCCGTTCCAAATACTTGCGTATGCGCTCGCTCCTGCGGAAAAGGAAGTCCTGGTTGAGCCGCCTTCCGCTCTCGTCCACGTTGATGGTGACGATGTGCAGGTGGTGGCGGTCGATGTCCTCGTGTTTATAGACCATATAGGGCTGGTTGCCGTAGCCCAGACGGTCGAGGTATTCCCGTGCTATCTCCTGCAGTTCCGTGTCCGTCAGCACATCGTCGGGATGCGGATTGATGGAGATGTGCAGCACAGGCTTCTCCGTGCGCACCGTGGCGGGCATGAAGGCGAGAAAGCCCTCCATCGCCTTGGCAATATCCACCGTGCCGCTTCCATCGTTGAAGATGCGGTTGGTGGCCAACAGCCGTCCCTGCTCCTTGTTGATCTTCTCCCCGTTGTAGGCGAGCGCACCGTAGAGCGACTTTCCTAAACTGATTTTGGTGACCATTTTTCCTCCATACTTTTTGAGAGTTCTACAATTCGGCGGCTCAACGCCGCCAATTCCTCCGTGCATTTCTCCAGTTTATAAAGCAACGCCATCGCCTTCTTTTCGGAGAAATGCGACCGCAATTCCTTCACGACTTGGTTGTAGTTCGTACCGATGGCACGGAACTGTGCATGGAAATCCGACAGCTTGGTGTAGTAGTCCACCAAGCCTTTGTCCACCGTAACGACCCTGAACGTCCTGCCGAAGAACTGCTCCTTCAGGAACACCGCCTTGGCATAGACACCCGATTTCTCGTGCATGGCAAGGAACCTGTTCCACTCGCCGTCGTCGAAACGCACCATCACGCAGTGCGTCTTCGTGTCCAACTTGGGGCATCGCCCCGTCCTTCTTTTCTCTTTCTGCATCATTGATTGGATTTAGTGGTTATGCGCCAAGGTCCCCTTTCCCAACTCCAACCATCGGTTTTCATCAGCCTTCCCGACTTCGGAGGGATAGCCCGTCCCCCGCCAGTGGGGCAAGAGCTTTTCGGGTAACTCAAATACTTTTGAGTAACTGAAAAGACATCTTGCTATTGGCTAATGCCAATAAAAATCCGCCTTCGGACGGATTGGTGTATTGCCTGATAACCCTGGTGGTAGTGTTCCAAGGGCAAGCCCTGTCGCTTGGGCGCAAAATTACGGCTATTTCCGCCTCTGAATCAGCGTCTTTGCGGTGCCAACCGCTACCACCCTGTGCCACTCGCTGCCACTCATTCCGAAAGTGATACGGATATGAAAAAATGCCTATACTTTTGCATCGTGATTCAGTTCACGGATGATTTGCGGACGCAGAAAACCGACTGTTCAAATCCATGCGTAACCGGTTTGACGGGTAAGCGGAAAAGCGGATTTTCAAAGGTCCGACAATCCACTGATACGATGAAGTGCATACGTAATGATGCAATGACTTCATGCCGTCATTCAGTGGGGATTCAAACAGGCGAAGAACCGGATAAGGGGAAAGCCGTTGAAGCGACAAACCAATCATCCACATATATGAAGACACCGGGATGCAATCCCGTAGAGAGACAATAAAACGAGTAAGTAATCATTCAAAAACGAGAAGACATGAGCAAAGAAATCTTCGTCGCCTTTGCGACACAGAAAGGAGGCATCGGCAAATCCACCGTCACTGCCCTTGCCGCAAGTTACCTTCACAATGTGATGGGGCTGAACGTGGCGGTGGTGGACTGCGATGCCCCGCAGCACAGCATTCACGGTTTGCGTGAGCGCGAGTTGAAACTGATAGAGGAGAGCCTCTACTTCAAGGCACTGGCCTGCGACCATTTCCGCAAAATCAAGAAGCACGCCTATCCGATAGTGGAGAGCGATGCGGTGAACGCATTGGACGATGCGGAAAAACTGCTGGCAAACGAGGAGGTGAAGCCCGATGTGGTGTTCTTCGACATGCCCGGCACGCTGAAGGCGAATGGCGTGGTCAAGACGCTCTCGCAGATGGACTACATCTTCGCCCCAGTCAGTGCAGACCGTTTTGTGGTGGAGAGCACGCTCCAGTTCGCCACCATGTTCAAGGATAACCTGATGACGACAGGCAGGGCGAAGACAAAAGCCTTCCACTTGTTCTGGACGATGGTTGACGGCAGGGAGAAGAATGGGCTGTATGAGGTCTATGAGGACGTGATGGCGGAGATGGGGCTTTCTGTCTTATCCACACGACTGCCCGACAGCAAGAAATACCGCCGTGACCTTTCGGAAGAACGGAAGGGCGTGTTCCGCTCCACCATCTTCCCGATGGACTCCGCCCTGCTGAAGGGGAGCGGCATCAAGGAATTTGCAGAGGAAATCAGTAACATAATAAACAACCCGTAATTATGGCAAGCAGAAAAGTGAATACGGAAGGCATTGACGAGGAACTGTTAATAGCCTCCATCGGAAAGAAAAGAAGCGAGGAGCAGATGCCTCCTCCTGTACAAGAACAGTCCGTGCAGGGACAGGAAGAAAATTTCTACGCTCCAACGAGGCGTGATGCGGGCGGCAAAACGAAACAGCAGGACGATGACTATATCGGGCTGTATCTCGGTCGCAACGAAATCAAGACCCGGCAGTGCGTGTATATCAGCAGGGATGTCCACAGCGTCATCCTGAAGATAGTCAACAGCATTGCCCCAGAGGACACGACAGTGGGCGGATACATCGACACCGTCCTGCGGTTCCACCTGCAACAGCACAAGGACCGCATCAACGAGCTGTACAAGAAACAGAGAGACAATTTGATTTAACAACAGTATTAACATCTAAAATTTCAAGACAATGAAGAAGAATCAAGTGAGCAATTACCGTAACGTGTTTTTGAAGAGCAATGGCATCAACAAGGAGAATGCCATGCCTGTGGCCATCAGTCCGACGACTTATGCCAAGCTCGAGCAAATCATCCAAGTCATGGGAGACGGCAAATGTACCGTGGACGATTTCGTGGAGAATGTGCTGGAACTCAAATTCCGTGAGAGCAATCAAGCGGAGTGCCTTACATCTAAAGAATCGTGCGGGAAGAGCACTTCCGCATACATGGGGACGACCTTCAACGAAGTATTGAACGAAGCATTGAAGGCAAGATTATGAGCATCACCTATATCCTGCTTTCCGTGTCCATTGTCTGCAATGTCTGGTTTGTCCTGCTGCTTCTTGCAGACCGCATAGCCGACACCAAGGCGGCAAGACTCCTGAGAGGCATTGCCGATGTATGGAAGTCGCTTCATGAAACGTCAGAGGAAAGACCAACGAAGTCCCCTTCTCCAGTTTCCGACAATGAGATTATTGGAAAAAGCAAGTTCAAGATGCAGCCTCCGAGGCCAACCGCTGCCACCCCTGTGCCAAAGGATTCCACTCCCGAAAAAGGTGTAGATATGTCGGAAAACGACATTACCTTTGAAAGCGAAAACGAAGACAGCGAGCAAGAAACGGACTCCGCTCGCATCCCGGACGAGAAACTCGACGAGGCTTTCAATAGCCTTTCACCAGACGAGCTGGGTTATTCGGATGATGAGCCGGAAGAAGAAAGCGACCGTCCGCGAGCCTCTGGTTTCAGCTTTGACGAGATTGGTGAGGCTGTCTACATAGCCACCAAGAAGAACCCGTCGGGCAAGGAACAGCAGAAAGCGAGGGAGGTCTTCGCAGAACTGGAGGACACGGAACTCTATGAGAAGCTGATGGCCGGAAGTACGGAAGTAAGTATCCGCATCAAGGGACTGATGGAAATTCGCCTGAAGAAACCGAAGAAGGATTTCGTCATCCCCGACAAACTGGAGGACTTCAACATCCGGGACTATGTATAACGTATAACCATTGCAACGAAAAAAAGAATGAATAGAAAGTAATGCAACAACAAAGCGGCAGAGCGGTACAAGGTACAGCCAGATCGCAAACGGACAGCCCAAGTCCGTGGAAACAAAAGGGCGACACCACTATATCCGAATAAAGTAAATCATTATCAACCCGCCCGACAAGGACTATCCACCCTTCGAGGGCACAAAACAGAACATCAATATGAACAAGAACAACAGTATCAGAGCAATCCTCTCGGCAGCACTCATCATCGCTGCAAGCGCAACCGCATTCGCACAGGGCAACGGACTGGCAGGCATCAACGAAGCCACCTCCATGGTCACCTCGTATTTCGACCCCGGCACGAAACTCATCTACGCCATCGGCGCAGTGGTCGGACTCATCGGCGGCGTGAAGGTCTATGGCAAGTTCTCGTCGGGCGACCCCGACACCTCCAAGACCGCCGCAAGCTGGTTCGGAGCGTGTATCTTCCTCATCGTGGCAGCCACCATCCTGCGCTCGTTCTTCCTTTAATATATTATAAGGTGTAACAAAACGGAACACACAATGGCTGAATACCCCATCAACAAGGGTATCGGCCGTCCGGTTGAGTTCAAGGGTCTGAAGGCGCAATACCTCTTCATCTTCGCAGGTGGGCTGCTGGCTCTCTTCATCCTCTTCGTCATCCTCTACATGGTCGGCATCGGCCAGTGGATATGTATCGGCTTCGGTGCGGCATCGTCGTCCATCCTCGTATGGCAGACCTTCGCACTGAACGCCCGGTACGGCGAGCACGGACTGATGAAGCTGGGAGCGGCACGCAACCATCCCCGATACCTTATCAACCGACGGCGGATAATCCGATTATTCAAGAACAAACAGAAAACGAAACAAGAATGAGGAACATATCCAAAATGACGACACTGGAAAACAAGTTCCCCCTGCTGGCGGTGGAGCACGGCTGCATCGTCTCGAAGGATGCCGACCTCACGGTCGCCTACGAGGTGGAGCTGCCGGAACTCTACACCGTGACGGGTGCGGAATACGAGGCCATACACGGCTGCTGGTGCAAGGCCATCAAGGTGCTGCCCGACTACTCCATCGTCCACAAGCAGGACTGGTTCATCAAGGAACAGTACAAGCCGGAGTTGCACAAGGACGACATGAGTTTCCTGAGCCGCTCGTTTGAGCGTCACTTCAATGAGCGTCCCTACCTGAAACACACCTGCTACCTCTTCCTGACGAAGACCACGAAGGAGCGCAACCGTATGCAGAGCAACTTCAGCACGTTGTGCCGTGGGCATATCATCCCGAAGGAGCTGGACAGGGAGACGGCGGAGAAATTCATGGAGGCTACGGAACAGTTCGCCCGCATCATGAACGACAGCGGCTTCATCAGGCTGCGCCGCCTCACCACCGATGAGATTGTCGGTACGGAGGACAAGGCCGGACTCATAGAGCGTTATTTCTCCCTCATGCCCGAAGGCGACCGCACCTTACAGGACATCTACCTCTCGGCAAGGGAGATGCGCATCGGCGACAACCGCCTGTGCCTGCACACCCTATCCGATGCGGAAGACCTGCCCGGCAAGGTGGCGACCGATGTCAGGTACGAGAAACTCTCCACCGACCGCTCTGACTGCCGCCTCTCCTTCGCCAGTCCCGTGGGACTGCTGCTGCCCTGCAACCACATCTACAACCAGTATGTGATTCTGGACAACAGCGAGGAGAACCTGCAGAAGTTCGAGAAGTCCGCCCGCAACATGCAGTCGCTCTCCCGATACAGTAGAAGCAACAGTATCAACCGTGAGTGGATAGAGCAATACCTGAACGAGGCGCATTCCTACGGGCTGACCTCGGTGAGGGCGCACTTCAACGTCATAGCGTGGAGCGACGATGCGGAGGAGCTGCGCCACATCAAGAACGACGTGGGCAGTCAGCTGGCAAGCATGGAGTGTATGCCGCGCCACAACACCATCGACTGCCCCACGCTCTACTGGGCGGCGATGCCCGGCAATGCGGCGGACTTCCCTGCGGAGGAGTCGTTCTACACCTTCACCGAACAGGCCGTGTGCCTCTTCACGGAGGAGACCAACTACCGCAGCTCGCTCTCGCCCTTCGGCATCAAGATGGTGGACAGGCTCACGGGAAAACCGTTGCACCTCGACATCAGCGACCTGCCGATGAAGCGGGGCGTCACCACCAACCGCAACAAGTTCGTGCTGGGTCCGTCGGGCAGCGGCAAGTCGTTCTTCATGAACCACCTCGTGCGCCAGTACTACGAGCAGGGCACGCACGTGGTGCTGGTGGACACGGGAAACTCCTATCAGGGGCTGTGCGAGATGATACGGCGCAAAACGCACGGCGAGGACGGCGTGTATTTCACCTACACGGAGGAGAAGCCTATCTCGTTCAACCCGTTCTATACCGACGACTATGTGTTCGACGTGGAGAAGAAGGACAGCATCAAGACGCTGCTGCTGACGCTCTGGAAGTCGGAGGACGACAAGGTGACGAAGACGGAGAGCGGCGAGCTGGGCAGTGCGGTGAACGCCTACATCGAGCGCATCAGGGCAGACAGGAGCATCACTCCCTCGTTCAACACCTTCTACGAGTACATGCGCGACGACTACCGCCGCGAGCTGGCGGAGCGGGAGATAAAGGTGGAGAAGTCCGACTTCAACATCGACAACATGCTCACCACCATGCGGCAGTATTACCGGGGCGGTCGCTACGACTTCCTGCTCAACTCCACAGAGAACATCGACCTGCTCGGCAAGCGGTTCATCGTCTTCGAGATTGACAGTATCAAGGAAAACCGTGAGCTGTTCCCAGTCGTGACCATCATCATCATGGAAGCCTTCATCAACAAGATGCGCCGATTGAAGGGCGTGCGCAAGCAGCTGATTGTGGAGGAGGCATGGAAGGCTCTCTCTTCGGCAAACATGGCGGAATACCTGAGGTACATGTACAAGACCGTGCGCAAGTATTACGGCGAGGCCATCGTGGTAACACAGGAGGTGGACGACATCATATCCTCGCCCGTGGTGAAGGAGAGCATCATCAACAACTCCGACTGCAAGATACTGCTCGACCAACGGAAGTACATGAACAAGTTCGACCAGATACAGGCGTTGCTCGGACTGACTGAGAAGGAGAAGTCGCAGATTCTCTCCATCAACATGGCCAACCACCCGTCACGGCTCTACAAGGAGGTGTGGATCGGGCTGGGCGGCACGCAGTCGGCGGTCTATGCCACCGAGGTGAGCGCGGAGGAATACCTTGCCTACACCACCGAGGAAACGGAGAAGGTGGAGGTCTATCGGCTGGCGGAGCAACTGGGCGGCGACATCGAAGCCGCCATCCGGCAACTGGCGGAGAAAAGAAGGACAAGCAAGACATGACATTTATCACAACCAATTTTATCACATTCAACAATGATTCAGAACATGGGAAGAAGATTGAAGACAACAAGCAGGCAGATGCTGCTCCTTTGCGGCATCGTGCTGGGAATGGCGAGTATGGCCATGCAGTCGTGCAGTGAGGCGGCAAGGGACGACCGTCCCGCCCTCTGCGGCAACTGGGAGAGCGTGGAGGGTAAGCCCGACGTGCTCATCTATAAGGAGGGCAAGGCATACAAGGTGACGGTGTTCAAGCGCAAGGGGCTGGGACGCGAGCTGAAACCGCAGACCTACCTCCTGCAGATGGAGAACGGCAACCTCTTCATGAATACGGGATTCCGCATCGACGTATCCTACAACGAGGAGACGGACGTGCTGACCTTCTCGCCCAACGGGGACTATGTAAGAGTAAGACAGGAACAGACCAAACAATAGCGAGCAATGAAAGCAAGAATGACAATCCTTATCTGCCTGTGCCTGCTGACGGCGGGCAAGGCAAGCGCACAGTGGACGGTCATCGACCCGTCCAACATCGCGCAAAGCATCGTGAACACCTCCAAGAACGTGGCGCACACATCGACAACGGCGACCCACATGGTCAAGAACTTTCAGGAGACAGTGAAAATCTACGAGCAGGGCAAGAAGTATTACGATGCCCTGAAGTCGGTGAACAACCTCGTCAAGGATGCCCGCAAGGTGCAGCAGACCATCCTGATGGTGGGCGACATCACGGACATCTACGTGAACAGCTTCCAGAAGATGATGCGCGACGAGAACTTCACGGTGGAGGAACTCTCAGCCATCGCCTTCGGCTATACCAAGCTGCTGGAGGAGAGCAACGACGTGCTGACGGAGCTGAAGAACGTGGTGAACATCACCACGCTCTCCATGACGGACAAGGACCGCATGGACGTGGTGGAGGGCTGTTACCAGAAGATGAAGCGGTACCGCAACCTCGTGAGCTACTACACCAACAAGAACATCAGCGTGAGCTACCTGCGGGCGAAGAAGAAGAACGACCTCGACCGTGTGATGGGGCTCTACGGCAGTGCCAACGAAAGATACTGGTAGCCTATGGATTTCGAGAACCTTCACCAGATACTGCGGTCGCTCTACGACGAGATGATGCCGCTGTGCGAGGACATGACTGGCGTGGCGAAAGGCATCGCCGGACTGGGCGCACTCTTCTACGTGGCCTACCGGGTATGGCAGTCGCTGGCGCGTGCCGAACCGATAGACGTGTTCCCGATGCTCCGACCATTTGCCATAGGGCTTTGCATCATGTTCTTCCCCACGGTGGTGCTGGGCACGCTCAACGGAGTGCTCTCGCCGATTGTGCAGGGCACGGCCAAGATGCTGGAGGCGGAGACGCTGGACATGAACGAGTACCGGGAGCAGAAGGACAAGCTGGAGTACGAGGCGATGAAGCGCAACCCGGAGACGGCCTACTTAGTGTCGAACGAGGAGTTCGACAAGCAACTGGAGGAACTGGGGTGGTCGCCCGACGACCTTGTCACCATGGCGGGGATGTACATCGAGCGGAGCATGTACCAGATGAAGAAGGGCGTGCGCGACTTCTTCCGCGAGTTGCTGGAACTGCTGTTTCAGGCCGCTGCCCTCGTGATAGACACGCTGAGGACGTTCTTCCTCGTGGTGCTGTCAATACTGGGGCCGATAGCCTTCGCCATTTCGGTGTGGGACGGCTTCCAGAGCACGCTGACGCAGTGGATATGCCGCTATGTGCAGGTGTATCTGTGGCTGCCCGTGTCGGACATGTTCAGCACGATACTGGCCAAGATACAGGTGCTGATGCTGCAGAGCGACATCGAGCGGATGCAGGCCGACCCCAACTTCTCGCTGGATTCGAGCGACGGGGTGTATATCGTGTTCATGATCATAGGCATCATCGGCTACTTCACCATTCCTACCGTTTCGGGCTGGATTATCCAGGCCGGAGGCATGGGCAACTATGGGCGCAACGTGAACCAGACGGCTGGCAAGGCTGGCGGATTCGCAGGTAGCGTGGCGGGTGCTACTGCTGGCAATGTGGCCGGACGTGTCGGGAAACTGCTGAGATAAAGAAAAGTATGTGTAACATCAAAACAAGGAGAAAACAAGAAAATGGAATTCAAGTCATTAAAGAACATCGAGACCTCGTTCAGGCAGATTCGCCTGTTCAGCATGGTGTTCCTCGCCTTGTGTGCCGTGGTGACGGTATGGAGCGTGTGGAGTTCCTACCGTTTTGCGGAGAAGCAGCGGGAGAAAATCTATGTGCTGGACAACGGGAAGTCGCTGATGCTGGCCCTCTCGCAGGATCTGTCGCAGAACCGTCCGGCGGAGGCGAGGGAACACGTGCGCCGCTTCCATGAGCTGTTCTTCACGCTTTCGCCGGAGAAGAGCGCGATAGAGCACAACGTGAAGCGTGCGCTGCTGCTGGCTGACCGCAGCGTGTACAACTACTATTCGGACTTTGCGGAGAAAGGGTATTACAACCGCATCATCGCGGGGAACATCAACCAGGTGCTGAAGGTGGACAGTGTGGTATGCGACTTCAACGGCTATCCGTACCGTGCCACCACCTACGCAAGGCAGCAGATTATCCGACAGAGCAACATCACGGAGCGCAGCCTCGTGACGACGTGCCGCCTGCTGAACGCCTCGCGCTCGGACGACAATCCCAACGGATTCACCATCGAGGGATTCACCATCATTGAGAACAAGGATTTACAGACAATCAAACGATGACAGGAATGAAGGAATACCGTATCAGAAAAACGGCGTGGAGGCTCTTCTGGAGTCTCCGCGACAAAAGAAAGCAGATGACAGAGCTGGCCAAGGACCGGCTGGAGGGTCTGCCACAACGAACGAAGAGACGCATCGTATTGGGAATGCTCGCCGTCTTTGCGGTGCTTGCCCTCTACACTTTCGGCAAAGCCGTCTATGACGTTGGCAGGGACGAAAGCCGGAAGATGGAGATAGACCATGCAGGGCAGGTGGAACTGTCCATCAAGCCCACAGTTAGTAACCATTCAACACCTTATTATTTATATGGAACAGACAAAGATTGAAGTACAGGACAAGACTCCCGACAAGGAGAAAAGCAAGGAAAAGCCCAAGCAGGAGCGCACACCACTCACGGAGGCGGAACGGCTGAAACGGCAGAAGATGATTGTGCTGCCTGCCATGGTGCTGGTATTCCTCGGTGCGATGTGGCTGATTTTCGCCCCATCGTCTGACGGGACGAAAGAGCCGGGCATGGACGGCTACAACATGGAGATGCCGGATGCCGACAAGGCGGACAGGCAGATTATCGGCGACAAGGCGAAGGCCTACGAGCAGGGAGCAATGGAGGAACGCAAGGAAAACCGCAACCGCTCGATGATGGAGCTGGGCGATATGTTCGACCGTGAAGTAGCTGAAAACGAATCCTCTGCGGATTTCAGCCTGACCGATAATGACAGCGTGGAAAAGAGCAAGCCCCTGGCGCCGCAAAGCATCCGTTCGTCTGCCACCGCCTACCGTGATCTGAACACCACGCTTGGCAGTTTCTATGAACAGCCGAAGGAGGAACGTGCGGAGATGGAGGAACTGCTGGAGCGCATCGCCTCGCTGGAATCAGAACTTGAAAGCGAGAAAGGCAAGGCTTCCGATATGGACGACCAAGTGGCACTCATGGAAAAGTCTTACGAACTGGCGGCAAAGTATATGGGCGGTCAGAATGGAGGACAGCCCAAGCAGGAGGCAATGCCTGCCACTGTGAGCAAAGCCGGAAAGAACACTGTCACTCCCGTGAAACAGGTGACGAAGCAGGTGGTGTCCGCTCTCGGACAGCCGATGAGCAACGAGGATTTCATCGCCGCCCATACGCAGGAGCGAAACTATGGTTTCAACACCGCTGTGGGCAAGGTCGGGGTGTCGGACAAGAACACCATATCGGCGTGCGTCTATGGAGCGCAGAGCGTGACGGACGGGCAGGCGGTGAAGCTACGACTGCTGGAGCCGATGGCCGTGACGGAACGGATTATTCCCCGAAATGCCGTGGTGGTAGGTGCGGCACGTGTGCAGGGCGAACGCCTCGGCATCGAAATCACCTCAATAGAGCATGAAGGGACTATCGTGCCTGTGGAGCTTTCGGTCTATGACACGGACGGGCAGCAGGGCATCTTCATCCCCGGCTCGATGGAGATGGATGCCGTGCGGGAGGTTGCCGCCAACATGGGCGGCTCGCTCGGCAGCAGCATCAACATCTCCACCAATGCGGGGGCACAGTTGGCCTCCGACTTCGGCAAGGGGCTGATACAGGGTACAAGCCAGTACATCGCCAAGAAGATGCGTACCGTGAAGGTGCATCTGAAGGCGGGCTACAAGGTGATGCTGTATCAAGATAGAGATTGAAAACAGAATAAGTAACAACATCCAATTTTTATTCACCACTAAAATCCAAAGTGAAATGAGAAAAGCAATCATGATTTTTGCCCTCCTGGTGGGCATCGTAACTGCCAATGCGCAGGAGAACAAGACCGTGAAGGAAAGTAACGGGAGTGACGGACAACCGACCCTGACCAAGGAGGTCTATCCGCAGAAGGAGACGGAGGGCGACCTGTATCACGGGCTGACGAAGAAGCTGACCTTCGACCGCATGATTCCGCCCCACGGGCTGGAGGTGACGTACGACAAGACCGTCCACATCATCTTCCCGGCAGAGGTGCGCTATGTGGATTTGGGCTCGCCCAACCTGATAGCGGGCAAGGCGGACGGTGCGGAGAACGTGATCCGTGTGAAGGCGACCGTGAAGAACTTCAAGAACGAGACGAACATGAGCGTCATCACGGAGGACGGCAGTTTCTATACCTTCAACGTGAAATATGCCAAGGAGCCGCTGCTGCTCAACGTGGAGATGTGTGACTTCATCCACGACGGCGAGGCAGTGAACCGTCCGAACAATGCGCAGGAGATTTACCTGAAGGAACTGGGCAGCGAGAGTCCGATGCTGGTGCGACTTATCATGAAGTCCATCCACAAGCAGAACAAGCGTGAGGTGAAGCACATCGGCTGCAAGCGTTTCGGCATCCAGTACCTGCTGAAAGGAATCTATACGCACAACGGACTGCTGTATTTCCACACTGAAATCAAAAACCAGAGCAACGTGCCGTTTGACGTGGACTACGTGACATGGAAGATTGTGGACAAGAAGGTGGCGAAGCGCACCGCCGTGCAGGAACAGGTTATCCTGCCGCTGCATGCGCAGAACTATGCCACTTGCGTGCCGGGCAAGAAGAGTGAGCGCACGGTGTTCACGATGGCAAAGTTCACCATACCTGACGACAAGTGCCTCGTGGTGGAACTCAACGAGAAGAACGGAGGCCGCCACCAGTCTTTCGTGATTGAGAACGAGGACTTGGTACGTGCCAATACCATCAACGAACTTCAAGTGCGCTGACCATGAGAAAGTATATCGCAATAATCATCGCGTCGCTTGCCCTGTGTACGGGGCAGGCGCACGCCCAGCGATGCCTGCCGAAGATGCAGGGCATCGAGGTCAGGGCGAATATGGCAGACGGCTTCAATCCCGGCGGCAACAACGGCGGGTACAGCTTCGGGGCGGCTCTTTCCACCTACACGAAAAAGGGGAACAAATGGGTGTTCGGCGGTGAATACCTGTTGAAGAACAACCCTTACAAGGACGGGAAGATACCCGTGGCGCAGTTCACGGCAGAGGGCGGATACTACTTCAAGATACTCTCCGATGCCCGTAAAATCGTGTTCGTCTATGCAGGGGCTTCGGCTCTTGCCGGATATGAATCGGTGAACTGGGGCGAAAAGGTGCTGCATGACGGCTCCACGCTCCATGACCGGGACTCCTTCATCTACGGCGGTGCGCTGACGCTCGATATGGAGTTTTATGTGACAGACCGTATCGCCCTGCTCGCCAACCTCCGGGAGCGTTGCCTGTGGGGTGGCGACACGAGGAAGTTTCATACGCAGTGGGGTGTGGGCATCAAGTTCATCATTAACTGACGCACCGCATGGAACGGACGGAAATCGACGCCATGAGGCATATACCCCTTGCGGACTTCCTCGCACGGCTGGGACATGAGCCTGTCCGAAGAAGCGGCAACGAATTGTGGTATCGTGCGCCATACCGCAATGAGCGCACGCCTTCTTTCCGTGTGAACGTGGCGAAACAACTCTGGTACGACTTCGGTACGGGCAAGGGCGGCGACATCTTCACGCTTGCCGGGGAGTTTATCCAAAGTGGCGACTTCATGGAACAAGTGAAGTTCATAGCGGAAACCGCCAATATGCCTATGCCTGTTCCTGAAGTGAGTAAACAGACTTTTCTGCCTAAACCGTCAGAACCTGCCTTTGAGGGAGTGGAAGCCGTCCCGCTGCTTCGTTCTCCACTGACGGACTATCTGGCGGAACGGGGCATTCTTTACGCTGTCGCATCACGTTACTGCTGCCGACTGAATTACGGAGTGCGTGGCAAGCGGTATTTTGCCGTCGGCTTTCCGAATGTGGCGGGTGGATATGAAATTCGCAGCCGTTTCTTCAAAGGATGCGTACCGCCGAAAGATGTGTCGCTGGTCAAGGCGGAAGGCTCTCCGTCTGACGTGTGCAGCGTCTTTGAGGGCTTCATGGACTTCCTTTCCGCTGCCACGCTCGGATTGGAAACGGGCGACTGCCTTGTGCTGAACTCGGTTGCCAATGTGGAAAAGGCTATGAGATATTTAGACGGTTACAAGCGCATAGACTGTTACCTCGACCGTGACGAAGCCGGACGGAGAACATTAGAAACGCTGAAAGAACACTATGGGGAACGTGTCTGCGACCGTTCTGCCCTCTATGACGGTTGCAAGGACTTGAACGAGTATCTGCAACTGACAACGAAAATAGAACAATAACTTAAAAATCAAAAGACAATGAACATACTGAACAACAAGAACAAGAGAAAATCAATCTTCAAGGCGTTGGCACTCTGCCTTTTCGCCGCCGTGTCGCTCACCGCCGTATCGTGTGACGACGACATGGACATCCAGCAATCCTATCCCTTCACGGTGGAAATCATGCCCGTGCCTAACAAGGTGACGAAGGGGCAGACGGTGGAAATCCGCTGTGAGTTGAAAAAGACGGGCGATTACGCCAACACCCTCTATACCATCCGGTATTTCCAGTTCGAGGGGGAAGGTACGTTGAAAATGGACAACGGAATCACGTTCCTGCCCAATGACCGCTACCTGCTCGAAAACGAGAAGTTCCGGCTGTACTACACGGCGGCGGGTGACGAGGCGCACAACTTCATTGTGGTAGTGGAGGACAATTTCAGCAACTCCTACGAATTGGAATTTGACTTCAACAACCGCAACGTGAAGGATGACGGGGTTATTTCTGTTGTCCCAATTGGTAATTTCAAGTCCCTTACACGATGATGCGTGTATTCATAGCTATCCTCTGTTCGCTTCTGACGGTCTGTTCCGTGTCCGCACGGGACAGCCGCCATGAGGGAACGGACGGGCAGGCGGCTATCTACCGGCTGCCACCATTTGAGAGGGCGGTGCGATGCACGAAGTATTTTGAGGGCTGGCATTCGGAAAAACATCACCCGTATGTAGGATATGGGCATAAGTTGTTACCGGGTGAAAGGTATTCGGCACGTACCATGACGAAGCGGCAGGCGGACGCGCTTCTGCGGAAAGACCTACGGAAGTTCTGCGCGATGTTCCGGCAGTTCGGGAAAGATTCGCTCCTGCTTGCCACGCTCGCCTACAATGTCGGTCCATACCGTCTGTTGGGGAGCGGGAAGATACCCAAAAGTACGCTGATCCGAAAGCTGGAGGCGGGCGACAGGAATATTTATCGGGAGTATATCGCTTTCTGCAACTACAAGGGGAAACGGCACGCCATGCTGCTCAAACGGAGAAAGGCGGAGTTTACACTGCTATATGTACCATGATTTAGCTACCAGTATTCACTTGCTCTTCTATTTTTGAGTAAGTGAATACTGTTTTTGAGTGATAAAATTGATTTTTTCATGATATTGCACGATATTGCACACAATAATTTGTGATTCAGGGAAATAATGACTACTTTTGTAAAAGTCTAATTAAGTATAAAGTAATTATGGAAGAAACGAAACACACTTCTTTTGATAAAAATCTATATGGGCTTACAACCTTAATAGAATGTGGAACAACAAAGTTCAAGTCGCAAGGTTCTGGGTTTTATTACAATGAAATGTCACCCATGGATCCAAATGTAAAGGGTGGACAGTGGAGGAAAATAGAAGGAACATACTTAATAACTAACAGGCATGTTGCACTTCCCAAAATAAACGAATGTGAAGTCCTGCCTGATTATTTTGTATTTAATTTAAGAGAAGTCGTCAATAATAAAGTTGAATGGCTTCCTATAACATTAAATAAAGAGCAATTAAGACAAAGACTGCTATTGCATCATGATAATGGCATTGATGTTGTTGCTATAAAAGTGGACGATTTAATTATAGACATTGCCAAAAGCGACCCCAATAGACAACTAGTTATTGGTGCTAGCTTGAGTAACGACAATTTACCTTCAAATTCACCACTAACAATAGATGTAACAAGTGACATTATTGTAGCCAGTTACCCTCGTGGTTTTTATGATGTTGCCAACAAATTCCCTATTGTAAAATCAGGTATAATATCAAGCGGATGGGGACTTAATTTTAATAATAATCCAATCTTTTTAATTGATGCACAATTATTCCCGGGCTCGTCTGGAGGACTTGTAATTAGCAAACCAATAAATGTGGCAATGATTGATGGTAAATTAATGCATAGCAACGAAAAGCAATTTGTCTTTTTAGGGGTCTATTCAGGAGAACCTGTACAGCAATGCGCACCTTTTGACCTCGGAGACTTGACCATAATAAGAAAAAATTCATATGGTTTAGGAACCGTATGGTATTCCTATTTAATTCCTGAAATAATAGCTAATGGTCTTCATTTGCAATAACTAAAGAAACAACAGCATCGCAGATTGAAACAATGGTTTCTTTGCCTACTTTCTTACCCGCCATCATGCTCATGAAAGAAAGTAGGCGGCTTTTCGCCGCCCACCTCTCAAAAACGGGTGTAAAGCCCCGTCACCATCGTGAACATTTCTTCCAGCATATCACAATATATACCCTCGTGCGTTTCGATGTCCTTCGTCCTGCACTCAAAGGTCTTTTTGCTGAACGTCTTGCGGTAGAAACGCATATTGTAGAGGTCTGCCCCTCCGTCATAGATGATGTCAAGGCGGTTGGCACTCGTCTTGTTCCTCGCAAGGCTCATGCGTAAGCCGTTGCCTATGTCTATGAAGTCCTTGCTCCCCGTCATGGTGGCAAAGCGTCTGCCGCCTATCTGTTCCAAAATCGTCTTTGCTATCATATTCATTCTTCTTTGGTTGCTATGTTCGGGCGGTGCGGACACCGCCCGAATGTTCAAAATTCTGTTTTCTCGGCTATGGGGGTGTTCCTTTCCAACCATGTTTTCACACACTCCATATTGTACTCGCTCGTTATGACTGCCGTATGGCTGTCAATGGCGGTAAACCGACTGCTCTCATAGTCCTCTACCCATCCTTTAAGGGTTTCAACTCCCCACGCTTCGGCATCGTCAAAGATGCCGTCCAATTCCGTGATGGGCTTGCTGAACTTGACTATCAGCGTTTGGTAGCCTGCTTCGTTCATTGCTTGTCCTCCTTTCCTCTTTTTGCCGTCAGCCACTTGTCCCGTGTGGCTCGGCACTCGTCCAACGTGGGTTTCACACAAGAGAACAATTCCCCGTCCGTGTGGCGGTAGTCGTATTGCACAAGTGTCCGCTTGCGTCTGCCGATGCCTGTTTGGAACTTCTCGTATTTCTCTGTCCCTGCTTTCGTGCAGGTGCTTACTCCGTTGATGGTCATCCGTGTACTCATAATCGTTATTTTTAGATGGTTAGAAATGTACTGACAAAACTCTGTTCTGCATCACCATTTCGGGATTGCTTGTGTAGCGTTGGTGCATGTAGAAATGGTGTGAGCCGAAGCCGTAAAGGAAGAACTTGTCAAGTTCGTGCTTCTCGGCAAAGTCCTTTACGCTTGCCCTTAACTGCTCCTCACTCATTGCAAGAGTGAGGAGGTTCATAAATTCAAGGAACATCGTGGGGATTTTATCGTCCCACAAGCAAACCATGCTTTCAAATCTTACTTCCATATCAATGTTGTTTTAGGGTTTATGCTATGCCGCTTTCATCCGCTCACGGATGAGGTTGGCGTTCTTGTTCACAAGGTCTATGATGCGCTCGTGGTATTCGGTGTCTTGGTTGTACTTGCCGTGGCACTGCACAACTTTGAGGGTTTGCAAGTCCACCTCAACGGTTTCAATTATCTCACCGCCAATCCTTGCCGAGAGTATGAGGGTATCGGCTTTCTTGTAGTATTCACTGCCGAACACGCAGATGTTCTGTGCCTTGCCCTCGTTGTAATACTCGTCTATGCTTTCAAGCACCTTGACGATTATCTCCTCGTCAGTGATTACCAATCCGAAGAATTTGGATTTGTTAGCGATGAAATCCTCCGCATCTTTCTTTCGTTGGAGTTGTCGCTGTTGCTCTCGCTCACGCCTTTCAATCTCCCGACGGCGGCGGTCTGCGGCTCTTTCCCTCTCATGTATGGCTTCAATCTTTCGAGTTGCATTGTCGTGTTCCGCTATGAAATCTTCGGGGCAGATGTTCTTCGGGTTGCGGAGGTCATGACCGAGTTTTTTGAGCATACGCAGGTAGTCACACCACATTGAGAAGTTGTCTATCTGATACTTGTGACGCTTGGCAATCAGATAGGATGACCAACATTCATCGGCAGTACGAGTATTGAAAAGAAAATGTTTCATAATCTCAATCTCACCGCCTTTCATAAGGGTTTCAATTCTTGGGTCGGAAAGGAGAGCCTTGAAAAGACGTACGGGGGAAATGCCGTGAAAATCGCCTTTGAAGCCGTTGCGTTTGAGTTGCGGCAATACCCTCATCTTTGGATAGGCATAACTCCTTGCCACCACATCATCGTATAGGCTGTTGTGCGGTCTTACCTCCATATTGCTGTCCAAAGCCCACACATCGCAATAGCAGAAAAGAAATCCACGGAGCAACGCCATATCCGTGACCTTGCCTTCGGATGAAATCCAACGCTGCACAACCTCGTGGCAGTAGAATTTCATCTGTTCGCCTTTCTTGCTCTCGCATCTGACCTGCGCAACACGGATTACCTGATAGCCTTGGCAGGTGGTTACCACACTGAAATACTGCGTTTCCTTGTAGGTGCGCTTTCGGGTATCCTGCACTTTGAGTTTGGTATGGCATTTGGGGCAGACACAACCTTCAAGGGTGTTGCATAGTGTGCTGTTGCTATGCCACTCGTGACCGCAGTCGGAGCAGGTGATGTTCCCTTTCTTGGTGCGGTAGCCGATATGTTCAACGCAGTGGCGGTATGCCCACTCAATTTGTGTCGCTGATATTGGGCGAAGGTTGGCGGAAAGTCTTGCCACCTCTTTCTGTATCTTGGTCTTGGGTTTCATAATATATCAAATAATGAGGGTTCTTGTATTGCTTGTGCGGTCGCTTTGGTGGCGGTTCTCGGCTTGTTGCGGTTCTGCAACTTGCGAAGTTCCTCCTCTTGGTATTGACGGACTGCGTTCTGCCGTGCTTCCGCCTTTTCCTCTGCCGTGAGTTCCACAACGTGGTTCACTACCACTTGGCAGTTCATCGGCTTGCCCACCTCTATCTCGTTTTCCTCATAGTAGTGTATGGCTTGCCCGTAAATCTCCCCGTCCGTGAAGCCGTTGCAACCGCTTTTCTGCGCATAGTTCAGAATGTAGGTCACGCAATCGTCTATGTTCTTGGCTGGGTTGCGGTAGCTATTGGCAAAAAGCGCATCTTCCTCCGCACGCTGTTCCAAATACATCTGTATCGTTCTCTTGAAATGGTCTGTCGTTTTCATATCGCTGTTGTTTTAGATTGTTTCCTTCAAAATCTCTCTCCAATAAATCGGCTCTACCTCGCTCAGAAGGAAGTCTGTAAAGTCCTTCCGTGCGTTCTTGTTCAGTTCGCGGTAGAGTTCACGGAACACGGATATATTGCCGTTGAGGTACGTTTCCACCATATACTCGAAAATGTTGCCTACCTCGTAGTATCTGCATTGTTGCTCTACTATCTTGCTTCTTCTCTTTGCCATGTCGGTAGGGATTAAAGGGTGAATAACCAAAGGATGAAACCGAAGAAGGCGATTGTGGAAAGGATAGCCACGATGATGCCTATCGCCACTCGGAACACTCCGTTTATTATCTCTCTTACGATGCCCCAAAGGATGCCTAACATCCAAAGGGCGGTGCGCACGATTAGGGTGCATATCGCAAGCCCCATGTATTGCGCCATTTGTCTGAAGTCTGCCGTTGCTGTCATAGCCGTATCATTTGTTAAGTTCCACGATGTTGTCAATCCTGCCGTAAAGGAAATTGCGGAGTGCGGTCTTGTCGGTAGCCTTGTATTCCGCCCAATGTCCGTATTGCTTCACGATGTAGGTTCGGAGAATGTCGGAGAAGTCAAACCTCCAGCCTTGCAAGGGGACTGCGCTCTTGAAATAGGTGTTGCTGTTCACTTTTTCGGTGAGCCAATCCTTTTCTTCTCGGTTCATCCGCCATCCGTTGTTCAGTTTCTCACGTAGGATGTAAACCTTGCTGCCTTTCAGTGCGTCCAATGTCGGCACTTCCCAAGCCACGAATTTTGTTGCTATTGCTGTTCTCATATCCGTTTTGTTTTTGATTTTTATTTTTAATGCGGATTCAAGAGCTGAGGGAGTTGAGTTTCAAAACTTCTTATCTGCCTCTCGGTTATCCGACATTTTTTTTATGCGTCTTCCTGTCGCATCGGTCGTTTTCGTTTCGGTTGCCCCATCAAGGTAGGGATTCGGAAATGCAAGGTTTTTCGGGAAAAATACTACCCGTAGGGCTGGAGATTTTTCTCGCAAAACAGGAGGCTTGACCTTGCTTTTCCGGCAAATCCCGGAGTTACCTTTGCAGCCGAACGAGAATGACCACTTGATGCGTCGTCTGGATGTCGCAAAATGGAGGTAAGCGTAACAAGAGGCAGATTGAATGGAACATCTCCAAAATGCGGAACTGCATGAAAACATAAACAGCGTAACCTTTGGAGACTCGCTTGAAAGCCTGAACAAGCCGAAGCCCCACAAAGAAGTATGCCCGTATATGCCTATCCGACTTGTGCGGACAGACACATACGGACATTCTTCTCCGGCTTCGGCGGTGCAGACAACCTTTTGTGGCTCACCCGTGAGCGGCAAGTGGTTGGCTGTACCTATCCCTGTTCCGCTTTCAACAAAAAGAAAAGGCACGGAGGGCAAAGCATGAAAGCGTGAAAAGCCGAAGCCCCACAAAAGAAGTATGCCCGTATATGCCTATCCGACTTGCTCGGACAGACACATACGGACATTCTTCTCAGGCTTCGGCGGTACGAACAACCTTTTGTGGCTCACTCGTGAGTGGCAAGTGGTTGGCTGTACCTATCCCAGTTCCGCTTTCAACAAGAAACAAAAGGCGCAAGTGGTAAAGGCGGTTGTGCCGTAAGAAAGATAATCCGCACATCCATCGTCAAACCCTCGGTTTGATGCGGATATGCGGACTTTCTTTCAGCCATGCCGCCAGTGCCGATGACCGGCCCTTACCATGTAAGGGTGAATCATCAGCACGGTTTCACTTGCGCCAAGAAGAACGACAAAAAAAGAAAACGGCAAGACCCCGTAAAAGTACCTCTCTCACTTTTACGGAAGAACAGTAACGAACAGGTCAAGAAATCACGCTCAAAACACAGAAAAATGAGCAATTCCTTGGAGTACCCAAATAAAAAGCGTACCTTTGCATACAGAGTTGTGAGGCGAAGTAAATCACAGAATATCAGTGCACTTGCACTTTCGCTAAATCGTTACCATAAATCCGCAACTCCTTCATTCCAATCTGATACTCAATCAGATACAAGTTTTTTGATTATCCTACGCAAAGATAGTTAAACTTGCCCAAAATACAGCGGAATTTTGTAATTTTGTTCTTTATTCAGTTATACACGATTATGGCAAAGGTTAATGATATAGTGCGTTTTCTCAATTCCACTGGCGGAGGACGCATTACAAAGATAGTGAACGGCATGGCATACGTCGAGGACGAGGACGGGTTTGAACAGCCTGTGCTACTGCGTGAATGCGTGGTGGTTGACGAACAGAAACCGCGCATGACAGCTTACGACCGCCCTACGATACCAGCCCCAAGCAAAGAAGAACCAAAGCCTAAGCCTCAACAACCAATAATCGAGGAAACGGCGGAGGGCGACACGCTCAACATCACGCTGGCTTACGAGCCAAAGGAAATCAAGCACCTCAACACCACCACATTCTATGCCTATCTGGTAAATGACAGCAACTACTACCTGTATTACAGTTACATGACGCGCAGCGATGACGATGGCAAATGGACTACGTGGAGTCATGGAATAATTGAACCGAATATACAGGTACTACTTGAGGAATTTGACTCGCGGCGGCTCACGTCGATGTCGCGTGTGGCTGTGCAATATATTGCATTCAAGCAAGACAAACCGTTCAAGCTCAAAAACCCGGCATTAGTGGAACACAGGCTCGACACTACCAAATTCTACAAGTTGCATTGCTTCCACGACAATGAATACTTCGATACTCCTGTCATTGCTCTCGACATTGTGCGAAACGACCTGCCAGCAAGGACAATGGTAATAGACAGTGCCGACCTGGAACGCGCCATGCAAGAAAAACGCCGCGCCGACCGTCCTACACACAAGCCCGTGCAGAAACACGTCAAAGAAAAAAACGGTATCATCGAATGCGACTTGCACATTCATGAATTGCTCGACTCAACAGCCGGACTGTCAAACCATGACATGCTCGAAGTGCAGCTCGACAAGTTCCGCGAAGTAATGGATGCCAACATCAACACGCCCGGCGCACGAGTAGTATTTATCCATGGCAAAGGCGAAGGTGTGCTGCGCAAGGCATTGCTCGATGAGCTGAAGCGGCATTATCCACATTGCGAGGCTCAAGATGCCAGTTTCCGTGAATATGGATTCGGTGCGACCCTTGTAAAACTCAGGAAATAACACTACGCCATAATAGTATGATTTACTGGTTCTCAGGTACTGGAAACAGCCAATGGGTGGCCGAACAACTTTCCCGTCGGCTTGGTGACAGGCTTATCAATATAGCCGAATGCATAGCCCGCAATGATTTCAGGCACAGCCTTGCCACAGGCGAAAGCATCGGTTGGGTATTCCCCACCTACTCTTGGGGGCCGCCACCAGTGGTACTTGACTTCGTTAGCCGCTGGCACATCGACGGCTACGAAAAAAACACGACATACTGCTATATGGCAACGACATGCGGCGACGATGTAGGGCTGGCGGCCGATATATTTGCCAAAGCACTTGGCTATATCGGCCTCGTCGCCGCTTTTTCGATACAAATGCCCAACAACTACATCCTGTTGCCAGGCTTTGACACCGACCCGGCACAAATGGTAATTGACAAAAAGGCACAGGCCGTGAAACGCATCGACCATGTAGCCAATGCCATAGCCAACCACACTCACGTGATTGACGTAGTGACGGGAAAATACAAGTGGATAAAATCACGCATCATTCGCCCATTTTTCGTGCGCCACTTGATGAGCGACAAGCATTTCACCACCACCGAATTATGCAATGGGTGCGGAGCATGTGCCACCAATTGCCCCATGCACAACATCACCATCGGCAACGACCATCGTCCACAATGGCATGGCGACTGTGCCTTATGCCTCGGCTGCATACATCGCTGCCCACGCCGCGCTATCCAGTATGGCTCAATCACTCGCAATAAAGGACGTTACCACTTCACCTGACCATACCCTAAAGATTAACAAAAAAAGAGGCTCGGAATTACCGAACCTCTTTTTTTATGCGATTATGCGTTCGTTTGCGCTATTTTACAAGCACCTTGTGTGCCCTACCGTCGATTATCACGATATAAACACCTGCTGGGCAAGTGATTGTTTCAACGTCCGAAGCAATGAGCATACCGCTTGCCGTGTAAACATTCACTTCGTCAGCATCACCAACAATCAGGATTTCGCCATCACCAGCCACTACACGGGCAGCAGCCTCGGCATCAACGTCGCTGACACCTGTATGAGCATCGGTAAGCGTAATCCAACCACCACCAACGCATGTCAACTGCACTGTACATGTATAAGTGCCCGGAGCAATCGAAAATGATATGTCACCATTCATCGCAACAGGCATCATCACATCCTCTTCCATTGCACCAATGCCAGTAGCAGGTACATAACGGTAGGTTTTCAATCCGTCCCAATCTTCGGCATTGGCAGTAAGTTGGGCTACAAAACCGAAATAAAGACCTCCCTCGGCAATAGTAATTTCAGTAACATATTCACCTGGATTATCTTCACTTTCTTGTACTTCCATCCCAGAATCGGTTGCCCAACCAGCACCCTCGATGTCGCCAATGAAATATATTGCATCGGGGAAATCATAGTCGATGACACCTGTCGGCACGAAAGAGGCAGAGCCAATGTTCAAATCGACAGTCACTTCATACTCGCCGCCCGACAAGCCGAACGACCACTCATTACGTGCCAATACGTATAGATATTCAGGTATGATGACTTGGTTGTATTTCTGCGGGCCATAACGGTGGGCGTTGAATGTAGTCCAGTCGCTTCCATCTGCACCTAACTGCGAAGTGAAAGTCACATAACCGAGGCTGCCCACACCGTCAACGCCCTCTGTCCCAATTACAGTGGCGGTAGCCGTATAAACACCATACTCCACCTGTTCCATTTCAATGCCCCGACTGGGATCCCACATACATTCGGGGATAGCCCCGCACAAATAAAGGCTTTCAGGCAATGGTTCGGTCGAATTAGCTACCACAATCATGGTGTTCAAGTCCACTATAACTTCATACGTACCCGGAGTGATCACGTTGTAGGCGTTAGCATTCTTATAAATAGATGCCTGTTCACCGCTTGTCAAATAATAACCATCATACTCGGCACCATAACGATTGGCATTAAGTCCATCCCAGTCATCGGCATCGCTTCCAAGTTGAGTTGCGAAACCAAACGTGCCATTAATTGTGATATTTATCACATACAAGCCAGGAGTAACCTCCGACATCGGCACACCGAGGTTGGCACTCCAGCCAGCACCCTCAACGTCGCCGATTATATACAAATCGGCTTTAGCATGGAACGACATTGCCATGAGAAGCACGGCAATAATCAAAGTAATACTTCTTTTCATACGCAAAAAATTTTATTAGGTTATTGATAAGTGAATTTAGCCAATAGGTTAGCCCTGTATATACAAAGCAGATTGTAATCGCAGAAGCCTTATACCAAGTTTACGCAAATTTATAAAAAAAGCTTTGACACGCGACCAATCCCAAATTAATAATTGCAAAAAAAATCGAGCATGGCCCATGATGCTAACGCCCATAAACCATGCTCGGAATATGCTATATGCGATATAACCGTCATAACAACAGACTCACCCCACCCATGACACCAAGTGGCTGCGTACCCATTCCATAATGAGTGTCCCAACGCTTGTTGAGCAAGTTGTCGAGTTCTACAAAAAAGCCCACAATGTCGTTCAACCGATAATTGGCACCCAATTTCAAGCTATTGACATCTTGCAACTCCTGTTTGTACCACATCCCATTGACATCGGTAAACATCAACGAGCGGCGTGACCGCAATTGATACCCAATGCCTACTGTCAATTTCTTAATAGGATGGAACTTAACGATTGCATTCAGCACCAATTCGGCACGGTCGTCGCCAAATATGTAACCTTGCTCATTGTCTTGTGGAGAATATTCGAGCGAAACCGAAGCATCGGCCAACGTGCGAAACGCATAGGCCAGTTCACCTCCAGCTCGCCACCCTTTCATATCGAGCGTGAAATACCTCGACATGCTGCAATTATACGTCGCCTCGGCAGTAGAAATGTTCTGTCCAACACTCAGCATGGGCATCATGGTATCTTTCACCTTTGCCCAACCTCCATAAACAGTAGCATTGAAACCGGCAAACGGGCCAATCTTGAAGCCACCTTGCACATCAAGAGGGGTGTAAGGGTTGGCCGGAAGCATTTGCGGCGATATATAGCGATTGGCTGCAAACATTCGGCTCAATGAATTTGCCATTTTGCCTCCATCGGCCTCGACATAGAATTGCAAGCCGCGCAGCAAGTCATAACGGAACTCAAAGTGTGGTGCAACACGGAACACGGCCCCATCGTTGAACGACACATCAAGGTGAACACCTGCCTTAATACTCATGCGCCCACTACGATAGGCATAGTAAGGCATTATCTTGAATAACCCCATGTTCTCATGACCAACCGAAGAGGTTTCTTCAAGTGTATTGAAATGATGAATATTATAATTGATATAATCATACTTAAGGTCAAGCCCTATGTGTGAATATTCACTGCTGGCAAACTCGCCGCCAAACTGCACCCGCAGGTGATTTTCGCTGTTACCTTGAATGGGATTCAAAACATCATTGCCAAAGCCGAAGTAATTATACATCACCCTGAACGAATAATTCAGCCCTTCGGCTTCATGGAACGGGCCTCTCCAACCGACATCTATACGGAACTCATTGACCGACTGCGTGGAATCTACACCAGGCCACCTGTCAACAACACGCCCGAAATAATTGAAATTGTCATAATGGTAATATGCGTTGGCCGACAAAGTGCCTTTGTCGAAACGATGCGAGAAGTCGATACCAAGCACATTGTCGTTCCAATGCTGCTCGATTGAAAACGGCGAATTGACCGACTTGTTATGCCCAGTCCATGTAGAATTGTGTTGCAACCAAATACCCAACTTAGTGCGGTCGAAATCAATGACACGGTAGCCGGCACTGCCCATCATGTCAAGGCGTGTACCTATGCCAAAATCGAAATATCCACGATTTGTGCTGAATTCGCGCGAGGTCTGGTAGCCGTATGGCGACAACGTAACTACCGACGACGGCACATCGGCAGGTACGGCCCAGTCGCTGTAACTAATCGTCCCGGCTGTGGACGACGACTGTGGGCGGTACACATCGGGCAACTGGTTTGACTTAGAAGCTTTTTGCTCGACAGGCACGAATTGACTGTCGATAGTGATTTCCTTGTTCAATTCCTGCTCTTGCCCAGCCAACGGACTACAAGCAAGCAAGGCGACCACCAAAAGGGAAATATATTGACGTTTCATGTGAGTGTATCAACAGTGTTTTTTTATTTTGTATTCCATTTCTCCAAGCGAGTGTCGATCATCTCGGTAATATCGGCTTCCGACCCTGGGTAATTCTCCTTGAGGCTCTTCAAGTATTGCACAGCCTCGAATGTTTTACCTTGCTTGTAATAAACATCGGCAAGCAATATGAAACCTCGGGCAAGCCAATACTGGTGTGGCGTCCCTGCCTCGATAAAGCGGTTAAGCACATCTTCGGCAGCCACATTGTCGCCAGCTGAGAAATAGTATTCGGCAAGATCATAGGCTGCCTGTGCTCCATATACGTTGCGAGTATCGCGGGCAAGCGTTTCCAGGTCTTGCACAGCAGCCCGCCCGTTGCCAAGTTTCACATTGGCTGTAGCCCGGCAATACCGCGCTTCTTTCTCCTCCTCGGCAGTCAACCCGCCAGCCTTGAGCAGGCGGTCGGCAGCATCGCGCATCTCGGCAAAACGGCTCAACATGAGCGAAGCCCGCATGATACCGAGGTTGGCATTCAATGTTTCTTCTTTGGTGGTAGCTTTTTGCGACATGAGCATATAAGCATCGAGAGCCTCGTCGGCACGGCTTTGCTTTACCAATATTTCACCTTTTATGCGCAAAGCGTCAACAGCATAAGTGGCATCGGCACCCGTAGCAACAACTTCATTGATCGACTCAAGAGCTTTGTCATACTCACCTGCCTCATACTGCGATATGGCTATGTAATACCTTGCCTTTGACACATACGCACCTTGCGGACGCGCTTTCACGTAAGCCTCAAGCTTGGCGATGCCTTGATGTTCAAGATAGGCATTTTCGGCAGCCTCATATTCCAGCCTGTCAATGTCATTGACATCAACTTGCGGAGCATTCGGCACAGTCTTGATAAATGCCACATATTCATCGAGCTTCCCGGCTTCGGCATAAATCAGTTTCAAGTCTTCGGCAGCCACGGCGGCTTCTTCACTTGTCGGATATAGCTTGATGGCGTTCTTGTAGGCATCTATGGCGCGTTCCACACTGCCGGCATTGCGCTCGGTTATTGCCAATTGCAACAGCCCTTTTCGGGCATCGGCCGAACCAGGATATTGCGATATAAGCAATTTATACGTGTCGATAGCCGATGAGTTGTTGCCAAGGTTGACGTATGCATCGGCCTTCTGCAACAGTGCCGACGGGCACAGTGAAGACTGCGAATATTGCCTCAACAGCTGGTCGAGCATGTTAATCTTACCCTTATAGTCGCGTTGCAACCCCAGCATCATTGCCTTTTGGTAAACCGAGTAGTCGCCACGTGAGTTATCGCCGGTATATGCCCGCTCATAATAATTTTCGGCAGTTTCATAGTCGCGGGCATAATAATATGTATCGCCAATGCGGTTCAATGCATCGGCACGAAGGTCAGACTGCAATGCCCCGTCGGCAGCAGCCTTGTTGAACGCCGTGCGAGCACCGCCATAATTGCGTTGCTGGAAACGTGCATAACCGAGGTTATACTGCGCCAACGCAATGTTTGCAGCATCGGCACTCGGCGCATTGGCTATATATGTTCCCAACAACTTTTCACAAGCAGCATAGTTGCCCTCGCGATAACGGCACTCGGCGAGCCACAGGTTGCAATTATTCACCACTTGCTGGTCATATCGTCCCACGGCTCGCGCTTGGTCGAAGTATTCGGCTGCGCCATCTACATCTTCATTTGAAATCGCTTGCACACCCAATTGGAACAACACATTCTGCTTGGCGGCAAGCACTTTCTTAGATGGTCGTTCAATGCGTCCTATGCTCTGCAACGCCCTTTCGTAGTCGTTGCTTGTGGTATAGGCGTTAATCATATAATCTTCCACATCGCTTGCATAGCGCGAGTTGGGGAAACGATTCAAGAATGTTTCAAACACATCAATCGAGCGGTTAAACGGTGTGCGTCCACCCTCATTCTGCGAAATCGCGTAATTATAAAATGCTGTTTCCTGTATCGAACTGTTATAGTCCATGTTAAGAGCTTTCTCAAATGCTATCGATGCAGCATTCTTGTTGCCCACCTTTATGTAGGCCTGTCCTAAATAAAGATAAGCACTCTGCGCCAACTCATCGTCAACGTCGGTAACACCAGCGAAACAGTCTATAGCCTCTTGCCACTCGGCATTACGATAGTACAGCACACCCATAATGTAACACGATGAACGGGCTGGGTCGGCATCTTGTACATTCTCGATATATCGCGCCAAGTATTCGCCAGCCTTGTCGTCGTCGCCATTGTGATAATAGCTCTCGCCCACTATGCGGTTCATCTCGCCGGCATATTCCTCATTGTCGCCGGCAGACTTGAGCAACTGCTTGCCCGTGGACATCACCTTGTCGTAATCGCCGTTGGCAAAATGTATCTGGCATTGGTAGTATCGCGACGCTTGTCCAAGCTCACCCGACGGGGGCAACTGTGAAAACTTCTTGGTAGCTTCTTCGTAGTCGCCGCCAGCGTATGCTATGTAACCGTCATAAAACAATCCTGCCTGACGGTATCGCGACGTGTAGCTCAATTTCGTAAACAACTTGCGCGCCTGGTCGTGCTTGCCAAGCTTGAGCAGGCAATAAGCACTGCGGTAGGTAAGATCCTGCTTATAATCGTTGTTGAAAGCCGACGGCACTATCTTGCCATACTCGGCAAGGGCATCTTTATACTGCCCATTGAGAAAATAGCAGTCGCCAATCTTGGCATGGGCGTATGCCACCTTAATCGAAGCAGGATGCTCGGCGATAAACTTCTTGAACATCTCTATGCAATTGAAGTCGCCATGCTCGTATGTGCTGAGTGCTATGTAGAAATCGGCATCCTCGTCATACACTTCGCCACCCTCGGTCATGTAAAGGTGCGACAACTGATCGATTGCCCCAATATAATTTTCATTTTCATACATCATCAAGCCACGCGAGCGGTAGCCATCGGGCGATGACGTTTTCAACCCCGTGTAATTGCCCGCAAGCACAGGCAACGCCACACCGAGGCTTAATAGTATTGCTCCTATTTTCATATTCACGCAATTTTGCTATTATCAAATCATTATGCAAACTTACTCAAAATCCGTGGAAAAACCGCCGAAAACACGCATATTAACGCAATCGATATTAATAAACATCAACCACAAGCGTGCCAATCAGAGAAAACGCCATTGTGTAACATTCTTTCCGATTGGCACGCTGATTATTTAAACAGGGAATGGCTCAAATTACCACTTTTGCAGCTCGACCGCGCCACTTGACGATGTGAATGCCGCGTGACAGGTTGTCGATGCGCTGCGTCATTCCCGAGTATTCTACTCGTCCCGAAATGTCATACACCTGCACATTCACCACTTCGCCGAATATCAATGAATTGCCCTCCTTGCGGAACATCACATCGCTGCTTGCGTCAACAGCCTCTACACCCGAACTCTTTTCCTTGACTATCACCGTGCAAGCCTTGCGGCAACCGCTGCCGTCGTCGGCATAACAGGTTATCGTGGCAAGCCCTCGGCTATGGGCAGTCACCAATCCCATGCTGCTCACAGTGGCAATAGCGGCATAGTCGGTTCTCCAATACACATCTTTATTGGTGGCATTGAGCGGGTAAACAGTCGCTTCCAACTGGCAGGTTTCGCCAGTTTCAAGATTTATTTCGGTATAATTCAATATGATATTTGTCACGCTCACCGTTGACGACTTGACCGTTATGTCATAGTAGAAATCCATCGTGCGGTAAAAACCGTCATAAAAATAGCTGCAATAATAATTCAGCCGACCTTTCCCGGCCGACACACCCTTAATGGTACACTGGTTCTTGTTCCTGCTCGAAATGGTAAACAGCGACGTGTTCGATGAAGACCAGCTGTAATTTATCCCCGTTGCCCTCGACAAAGTACGTTGATAAGCATCGCCTATTTCCACCGTAGTAGAATAACCGACGTTAACCACGGCATCACCATCCTTTATAGAAGCCCAAGTAGGCAAAACTCCCAACAGGCACATAACCAGTGCCAACATACATGTTCTCATAATGTCAATAATTAATAGTTTATGTTTAATAATTTGCATTAGCTTTGGCATCAAAGAACGAGAAATCATAACAAGTTCCTCGTTTATAATAAAGATAGCTCGGCGTGGCAAAACGTCCCGCTCAATCCACATATTTAACACTTATTATCCCCCATCTCTAATTACCGATTGGGGACAAAGCTATACATGGCAAAACGATTGACAAAAAAATCTTGATTAGACGTAAATATAAGAACAGTTTAACGGCAAGGAAAAATGACATATATGGTAAATTTACCATACAACATTTGCATATTACCATGTTGGGTTGTATATTTGCAACAGAAATAGCAACCAACTTAATTCAAAATACCATGAAAAACTCAATTTCACAAATGGCCGAGGAACGTCGGCACCTTACCAGGCTGCGCAACAAAGAACTGCTCCACGACTACCGCCGAGCACTGCGCGAAGCATACAACAGCAATATAATTATCAACCGCCGCGAACTTGTCAGGCAAGTTTTGCTCAATGGCCGCCCGCACTACTACGTCAATTTCGACCACGCCTATAACGTAATCATGCACATTAATGCAAAAAGTGAAGTCGCCAAGAAGACCCAACTTAAACAAGCCATGTGGCGCGAAATATACCAAAAAGTGAAAGCCGAACAAGAGAAATGCCCGTCACTGTCGCTTAGTGCCGCATTATCGCGTGTACTTGCCACCGAAAGGGCTTCGAGATACTATATTTCGGAAAATTATGCTTACAAATATCTTTACCATGTATGCCGTGAAAGTCGCCAGACGGGCAATGGCAATTAGTTGCTTGGCGGCAATGGCAGCGTGCCGCACGACACACCACAGCAGCAACACGGCGACAACATACGCCCATACCGATAGCGCAATAACAGCAGCATTGGCACAAAGCCATATCGACATCAACGATGACATAAAAATCGACATTGACGAATGGCATTATTTCCCCATTGCCGACTCGCAACAAACTGCCGCGCCAGCGCCGCGATCATACAGGCATGTCACCGTCACGCGCAACATCAGCTCCAAGGCAGCAACAACCGACAGCATTGCCACCTACATCAAGAAAAACAACTCGGCCAACATTACGACCGATGAAGAAACACACCGCCAACCGCGGCTTGACAACATATTCGCATGGTTGCCAGCAATTATAATTTTGATAATAATAAGTTACATATTCAAAATATTCTCAAGAAATGGACACAACAAATAGAACACTGACAATAGGAATAGATTACTCACAGATTGCAAAAAGCGTCATGGCAAGGATAGCCATGGCTGTAGCCGGGCGGCAAGCCGAAACAGCATTGCCATTCACGCGATGCCGGTTACAAGAACTCGCTGCAATCAACGCACAAACAGCTTGCAAGGAAATCTGCTCGACCCTTGCCGGCTATGTCACCGACTACACCATAGACAATGAAACAGCGACTATCGACCTTGCACTACCTGCAACAATGCCCACAGCACCATGCCGCACATTGGCTTTGCGCATAGAAGATGCTATCACGGCACGAGTCGTGACCGGGTTTCTTGCATCATCGCCCGACTTTGCCGCCGAAGCACACCAAGCTCAAGCCGAAGCCGGCAAATGCTTGTCGTCACTGCGCCAACTCTTGTGCGCAGCCACTATCACAACATCACAACAGCCATAAGCGACGTAAACACCGATGCAAAAAAGATGCACACAAAAACAGGACTCAGCTTTACAGCCTGCTCGCCCCCACCAACGGCAGTGGCATCATGACCTGCTTGACCTCCCTTGCCAATAAAACGAATGCACTTGACAAGCATGCCTGCCCACAAAAAGACGACTATGGCCAGTGACAATAACAAAACGGGTAAAATCAACTCTTTCATAAATACTAAACAATTTAAGTTATCAATATAATTCGCCCATGGCATTAAAAGCTACATTTTTCACTTGCGGAAATGCTAAACAATTCCTATGACAGCAATAGCTCCACCGACAATACACATTGCTACATAGTCAAAAGAAAATATGCTTCAAACCTTATTTATTCATACTATCGGAGCGAAATTTGACCCAAATATAACTGTTTAATATTTAAAAACAAAATTTACTCACAAACTTTAACTTTTCAACCGACAGTACCACCACATTTTTCAGTTTTATGCCCAGCCAGTGTGCCGAAGTAAAAAATGAGGCAGCTTCACTTATATATGTCATAAGCAAAGCTGCCACATTTAGTTTATTTACATCAGCTCTTTATGTCAATAGCTATAGCCAAGCGCGTCCAGCCTGTCCTTGGCGAAACTCTCGCCTTGCTCGGCAGCCATGCGATACCATTCTACGGCATCGCTCGTGCTTGCTGCCACGCCATGACCGTTTTCATAGCAATAGCCCATCCAGGCCTGGGCCAGTGAATTGCCCTGGTTGGCCGCTTTGCGCAGCCACTTCGCCGCTTCGAAATAATCTGTGGCTACACCACGCCCTTCATGGTAGCACAATCCTATGTTAAGTTGTGCCCTGGCAAATCCTTGTGTAGCCGACTTGCGATACCACTTCACAGCCTCATATACATCTTTGGCCACACCTTTGCCGTTCTCGTAACACCAACCCAAGTTGCACTGCGCCGTCTTTTCACCATTGTCGGCTGCCAAGCGATACCATCTGGCAGCCTCGGTCCAACTTTGGCCAACACCTTGACCTTTTTCATAGCACCAACCCAAGTTACATTGAGCTTCGGCATAACCACGGTCGGCTGCCAAGCGATACCACTCCACAGCTCCAGAATAATCGCCATTATTCTCGCATTCCACAGCCCTGTTATACTGTTCCTCGGCTGTATAGCCCACAGGTTCTTGCACTGGCTCTTCGGTGTAATCTATCGTCGCTACCGAATCAACAGGATCATCACCCCATCCCAACATAATACCGATAAAAGCTCCTATCACAATGGATACAGCCACAATAGCTACCGACAGCACCCACTTCTTGCGACCACCTTTGTGCTTGCCATCATTATTATCATCGACATCGACAGGAGGCACAGGTGGCGTAGGCGGTACGGGTGGGACAGGAGGAACTGGCGGCTCAGGCGGTTCAACCACCGTATCCTCATCACCGCCAACACTACCGGCCAACAATGCTTTGGCAAATTCAGCTACCGACTGGTAACGGTCGGCAGGTTTCGCTTCCATGGCACGGCGTATGGCTGCAATGGTCTTGTCGCTCACCCCACGTATGCGCAACGGTTGCTCGGGGAAGCCCAACATCACCTCCGAAGCCACAGGCGGACACGTGCCAGTGAGCATCTTGTACAGTGTAGCTCCGAGGGCATATACGTCCATCGTCACTGGCAACATTCCACCTTCACGATAGTTTGATTGCTCTATTGGGGCATATCCTGGCGTGCCGCCACCGATGCTGGTACTCTCCTCAGGGACACCGTTCTTGTCAAATTGCTTCGACAAGCCGAAGTCTATCAACACCGCCTTGCCAGTATCGCGCATCACCACATTCCCAGGCTTCAAGTCGAGGTGTAACATGCGATGCTCATGCATAAACTGCAAGGCACTCGCTATCTGGGCAAAATATCCCAACGCCTCATCTTCGGTCAAACAGCCTTTGTCACTTATCAATTGGTCAAGGCTGCCACCGCTGCAATATTCCATTGAATAATACGACGTGCCATTGGCCTCAAACATTTCAACCACTTCCACTATGCCATCGTGCTTCAATTGCCCCAATGTACGTGCTTCGCGGTCAAACTTGTGCCTGTAATTGGCAAACAGACCTCCTTTGCTGCCAAGCGACACCTCGCTACCTTCTCGCTCATTGATGTCGCGCATGAAAAATTCCTTCACGGCAAATGGGGCATCGACTTTCATCTTTCCCAACTTGCCTTCCACAGTAACAGATGCAAATGCAAGATATGTGATACCAAAAGTTCCCTGACCCAGCACACGGTCGATACGATATACATATTCGGCACCTCTCAACACTGTCCCAGGCTTCAACGCCTTGTCGTAATTAACCATAGCTTATAAATTTAAGTTGCAACCTAATCCATCATGGATTAATGCAAATATACTACAATGCCGCCACACAAACAAAAAAATAATGAGAGTACCAGCCCAAAACAGCTGATACTCTCGCAATTATCTCATTATAAGCCCACAAGTCACATCGTAGCCGTGAGCAATGTAGCCTCGCCCGTTATGTGCAACGAAGATGTGGCAGCAGGCACCAATATGGTTTCCCCACGATGCATCTCGGTGACATTTGAAAAGTTATCAACAACTTCAACTGCACCCTCCAGACACATTATTATGCGGAACGAATCACACTGGCTTGCATCTATATCGCAAGCACATGTTACCACCACCTTGCGTATATCGAAATAGTCACACTTAATCAACCTTGCCTCACCGCTTGACACATGCTCGTAATCCGACTTATAATTGCCATACACATTATAGTCGATAGCATCCTTGGCAAGCTCGGTGTGCAACTGGCGAGGTTGCCCATTGGCATCAAGCCGACCATAATCATATATGCGGTATGTGATGTCCGATGTTTCCTGAATTTCGGCAAGCAAGTTGCCTGCACCTATCGCATGAATGCGCCCGGCTGGCAAGAAAAACAGGTCGCCGGCATGTGACTCATGTCGGGCCACAACATCCATTACCGTGTTATCGGCCACCATACGCTCATATTCATCGGGAGTGATTGACTGTGAAAGTCCAGCATAAATCGAAGCACCCTCATCGGCATCGATTATATACCACATTTCGGTCTTGCCACGGCTGCCATGACGCTTCATGGCAAGCTCGTCATTAGGATGAACTTGAAGCGACAAGTCGCGCTTGGCATCAATCAACTTGACAAGCAGCGGAAACGTGTTGCCATACTTTTCATACACCGCCTCGCCAACAAGTGCGCCACGGTATCGGTCAATCAGTTGTGGCAATGTAAGCCCCTTGTCTTCACCCTCGGCTACCACCGATTCATGTCCCGGCACACCCGATACTTCCCAGCTCTCGCCTATCGCGTGCTGGTCGGTGTCGATTCCCTTGTAGATGGCGATGCGCTCACCGCCCCAAAGCACCGACTTCAGGTATGGGACAAATTTAAATGGCTTAATGTTTACTGTTTTATTCATACTACTATTTATTCCAATACTGTATAAGTTTCCAGGCACATCCTGCTATTATGGTAAGGGCATTTCCAGAAACCAGCCTTGTCGTCAATTCGGTTGATACTACCATCGGCCTTACGGCTCCAGTACCATTCACCACCGTCGGTGTCAACAAGGTTATCCTTGATATATTTCCATGTTTCGACAGCCATCCCAAGTGCTTTCCCATAACCATGGAACTTGTAAAGGTAAGCAAGACCCACGACCTGTTCGGCTTGCACCCACCAATGCTTGTCGTTGTCATACGAGCCATTGCCATGACGCTCATACACCATCGACCCATCATGGCACCTTCCTTGCAAGGCAGCCTCGGCGATATTCCATGTGTGCGACAAAGCTTTTGCAAGCATGTCGTTGTCGCCAAGTTCCTGTGCAGCCTCAAGCAGCAGCCACGAAGCCTCTATGTCGTGACCGAACGACTGTTCATGATCGTGCCGCACCCAATTTTCATCAAAGAACAAGCCAAGGTGATGAGTATCCCTGTCTTCCATGACATCAAAAAATATGCCCAAAAGTTCCACGATTGCACCACGCAACTCATCGTCGCGCCACACACGGTAAAGATTGGTATATGGCTCGATGATGTGCAAGTGTGTGTTCATCGTCTTCTTTTCGTTTTCGTCCTTGTCGCTCAAGCGCATGTCGGCAATCTCGCCCCACTCGCGGGTGCATGCTTCGATGTAGCCGCCACGGCTACGGTCGTGGCTATGCTGCTCAATGTCGTGGAAAAGCCGTTTGGCGTAATCCAACGCCTCTTCATCGCCACAAGCCCTGACAAGCTCGCTCAAACCGTAAATTACAAAACCGATGGCATAAAACTGTTTTTTCGTGTCAAGCGGAGTACCATCGGCATTGACCGACCAGTATATACCGCCAAACTCACGGTCGTAAAAATTATCGATTATATATCGCTTGGCTCGTTGTGCCATTTCAAGGTACTCGGGCCGGCGAGTCACACGATAGGCAGCAGCAAACGACCACAATATGCGCCCGTTCAAGATAGCACCTTTGGGGGCTTCCTCGTCGAGCTTGTCGTACCCGTCGCGGCGGCCATAAAAGCCACCACGCGGGTCAACCATCTTTTCCATCCAGTATGCCAATATGTTGTTCTCTACATTATCGAGAAGTTCGGCACGAAATTGGCCAATATTTACATCCATCTCCATATTGAATTGATGAAAAATTAATTACACGTTACTCTCTACTCCGTTATTAATGCGAACTTGCCTCAATTGCTGTTCAATCTCACGCATTCGCTTGGTATTAAGCGGGTAAAATGCAGCTACAAACATGGCCACACCTGCCACAATGGCCGGTATCCAACTCATGAGCCACCACAGGCAATTGATTGCTTGCTCGGGCTGCACTTGACCAGGTCCAAGGTTGGTTACATAACCAAACATGCCCAAAATCCACATCACAGCAGCCCCGCCAAATGCACTGCCAAACTTCTGCGCCATCGACGAAGAGGAGAAAATCAGTCCCGTCGAAGCAGTGTTGTACTTCAGCTCGGCATAATCCGACACATCGGCATACATGCTCCATATAAGCGGTGAAATAATACCTGTGCATATAGAAATCACAATCTGGAGCAACAGCATAATCCAGAAGCCGACTTGGTTAACTGGCACAAAGAAGAAAGCAATGCTTAGTACAACAAGGGCAAAATTGACCCATATAAATGTACCTTTCTTCCCGAGCACCTTGGTAATCGGAACGGTGAGTGACACACCCACCATGTTGGCTACTTCGCCCACACTCAGGAACAAGCCCGAGTAGAACAAAATCTGAACGCCGAACAGCAACAAATTGACCTCGGCACCGCCAGGTGCGACAATATCGGCAAAGAAATAAGCGACCGTCGAACCGCGCACGGTATTGAATAAGTTGGTACACAATGCCGCGCCTATCATGAGCCACCATGGGGCATTGACCACAAGTGCTTTCAAGTCGTTACCCACCGACACTGTCGAAACACTCTTGATGCGCTCCTTGGTAAATGCGAAACAGCACAGGAACAGCACAAAGCACACCGAGGCAATACATATCATAGCCCACTGGTTGCCAGCTGCGGCATCGGGCTGGCCGGGAGCACCAAACACCTGATTGGCAAAAAAGTTGGAAAGCGGTTCCCACGAAGCAAGCGCAATGAAACTACCGCCGTAGGCGAAAAACATGCGATATGACGACAACACTGTCTTCTGGTTGGAATCATCGGTAATCACACCGAGCATCGCTCCGTATGGCACATTTATTCCCGTGTAAACGGTCATCATCAAGATATAAGTAAAATATGCCCAGAACAGTTTTGCGCCATATTCCCACCCGGGAGTAGTGAACACAAGCACACCACAAATGGCAAACGGAGCTGCCACCCACAACAAGTAGGGGCGATACTTGCCCCATCGCGTGCGGGTGCGGTCGGCAATAGTACCCATCACAGGGTCGGAAACAGCATCCCAGATGCGCGTTACCAAGAACAGCATCGCGGCATCGTTAAATTCCAACCCGAATATATTGGAATAAAAGAATGGCAGGTAATACGACAGCACTTTCCAAAACATCGACGAAGCCATGTCGCCAAAACCATACCCGATTTTTTCTCTTAATGGTATCATACTGAAAAAAACACCCCCGCCATTCCCCCCGAGGGGGGACTTGCCAAAGTTTGCCACCCCATCGTCGGGGCGCAAATATCACACAATCAACTTCAGCAAGTCCCCCCTCGGGGAGGATTGAGGGGGGCCGCTTGATTTATCTAATTATTTTCAAATTCTTGTCGATAAGGCGGTTCAACGTCTTTACCGATTCGCCTGTCGAAAGTCCATCTGCCGGAGTATTCATGCAGTAGTCAACAAGCTGGTCGATGGTTGAAGTGGCAACATGCATACGCGTGTCGCACGATGCGTAGTAGATATATACCTTGCCATCCTCATCGGCAATCCAGCCGTTGGTGAACAAGACGTTCATCACGTCGCCCACATATTCATCGCCCACAGGTGCCATCAAGTAGCCGCCAGGAGTAGCAATCTCGCGCCAAGGCTCTTCGAGCGATGTCATGTACATGTACAGCACATAGCGCAATCCCGATGCACACCCGCGCACACCGTGAGCCAAGTGCAACCAACCCTTAGGGGTCTTGATGGGGTGCGGGCCTTCACCATTCTTGCATTCCTTGATGGTGTGGTAGTGGCGGCAATCTATGATGCGCTCTTCCTTCACCTCGGCATTGGTAATGTCATCAATAAGTGCCCATCCTATGCCGCCACCGCTGCCAGCATCGATAAATCCATCTTGCGGGCGAGTGTAAAGAGCATACTTGCCATCTACAAACTCGGGGTGCAGCACTACGTTGCGTTGCTGGCTGCGGCTCTTCAAGTCAGGGAGGCGTTCCCAGTTCACCAAGTCCTTGGTGCGAGCAATACCGCAAGTGGCAGTAGCGGCACTCAAGTCACCCGGTTTCGAGTCGTCGTGGCGTTCTACACAGAACAATCCATACACCCAGCCATCTTCATGTGCCGTGAGGCGCATGTCATATATGTTTACGGCAGGATCGTCGCTCTCGGGCATAGTGATAGGATGGTCGAGGAAGCGGAAGTTATCGATACCGTTTGGACTCTCGGCAAGTGCGAAGAACGACTTGCGATCGTTGCCTTCAACACGCACCACCAGCACGTATTTCCCATTCCACTTGATTGCGCCTGAATTGAGCACGGCATTCACGCCTATACGCTCCATGAAATAGGGATTGCTCTCAGGATCATAATCATAACGCCAGAACGGTGGAGCCATTTGAGCAGTCAACACAGGATTTTTATAACGGCAGAAGATACCATTGCCCTCAATCTTTTCGTTGCGGCGGCTCACCAATTCTTCATAATCATGTTCTACTTTATGCTTTCTTTCTTCAAAAAGTGTCATAGCTTCAATTTTGTATATGTGTGTATATTATTTTATAAGCTCTAAATCACGTGCAAAAAGGGTTTTTTCATTGTTATAAAATTCCATGAACGATGCCACCGAAGCATGTCCGGGATATGGAGCATAAAAATGGCGTGGATTGTCGTGCGCATTGCGCCACACCGACACATAGCACACAGGGTATTGCCCGATGTTGGCAAGCAATACATCAGTCCACCAGTCGTCCATCGGTATGCCCTCGCTGCCAGTTTCGGTAAACGCGGCGAGTTTGCCACGCTCTTTTGCCACTTGGCAAGCCGAACCGATAACATTGCTGATGCGTTCAATATATGCCTCCTTTCCTTTCTCGCCGTCGAAATGGTACACGTCACCACCCAATATATCGACAATGCTGTCGCCCGGATAACGTTCAAGGTAGCTCTCGACATCACTCACATTGTCCTTGTCGGGCGAATAGGCCCACAACACATTGTCGATACCTTTTTCACGGAAAATATCGTATGTAAGTTTCCACAATGCCTTGTAATCCTCAACCGAACAATGGTCATACCCCCACCAGAACCAACTGCCAGTGTGCTCGTGCCACGGACGGAATACCACGCCTATGCGACGCCCCTGATCATCACGCAGCGAGCCTATAAAATCGGCAGCACGACCTATCCAAACTTTGATAGTGTCGTTGAGCGGATTACCCTCGGTTACGCATTGATGCACCACTTGCTCGCCATCGGTGTTCCATGAGTCACCTTTTGTCAACGGATTGCGGGCGTGCCAACTGAACGTATTGATACCTCCACGACGGTCTTGCTTAGCCACCTCGCGACGAATAAGCTCAAACGACACTCCGTCAAGTTCCTTGTCGCAAGCCCATTCAATAAGGCCCAAATCCCAGTTCATCACACCTGGATAATCGCCACACACGCTATAGACATCGCAACTGTCCTCGACCCATGCCCATGTGTGGCCGTATGCTGTGGCATCGTGCATACCAAAGGCAAATCCATGGCGAGATATGCTGTCAAGACGCATACGCAACTCGGCAGCTGGAGTAGGCTCAGGCTGCTGTGCTGCCTCATCGGTGCTCTTTGTACCCGAACAGCTTGCCAAAGCTAACAAAAACGGTATATATAGCAAAAACTTTTTCATTCTACCACTATTTTTTCTTTACAACAAATCTTGATTTCAACAAATCGCAATCACGGCTCGAAGAACCCACCATCACGACAAAACCGCCAGGCTCTACTACAGGAGCAAAGTTGCCATCGAGCATTGCAAGTTTATCGGCAGTGAGGATGAAATGCACACGTTTCTTCCCACCAGCCTTCAACTCCACGCGCGCGAAGTCTTTCAACTCCTTGACAGGACGTGTAAACGTGCTATACTCGTCGCGGATATAAAGTTGGACTATCTCCACTCCATCACGCTTGCCAGTATTGGCCACTGTCACAGCCACATCAATCTGTCCGTTTCCATCGGCATCAATCTCACCCGAAAGGGAAAGATTGGAATAAGCATATTGGGTATATGACAACCCGTAGCCAAATGGGAAAAGTGGCTCACTCGGCGCACACACATAAGGGTGGAAATACATCGACGGCTTGTGGTCATAGTAGCTGCGCAACTGCCCCACCGAATGTGGTATGGTAATCGACAACTTGGCACTTGGATTCACCTTGCCAAATAATATTTCGGCAATGGCTTGCCCGCCACACATTCCAGATTCCCACGCCTCGACGATAGCCGACACCTTGCCAGCTACACGCTCAATGCCCAACGGGCGACCGTTGATAAGGACAAGCACGGTGGGCTTACCCGATGCCGCAACACGCTCGATAAGCTCATTTTGCAGTCCCACGAGGTCGATGTCGCTACGGTCGGTGTCCTCACCGCAAGTGCGGTCATGCCACCGCCACCGCATCATATACTCGCCAGCTACCACGATGTTGACATCGGCTTCACGCGCTGCTTGTGCGGCCCGTTCCACCATAGCTGGATTCATGTTGCGCGGATCCCAGCCCTGGTCAACATACATCACCTCGGCATCTTCCGATGCCAGACTACGCACCCCGTCAAGCACCGTGATGACATTCTCGGCACGCTGCTGTGCCGACCAGTCGCCCATGATGTTTTCGTCGTTGGCGTTGATGCCAGTCACGAGTATCTTGCCTACGCGCTTTGCATCAAGCGGAAGCAAGCCGCTATTCTTGAGCAGGACTATGCTCTGACGGGCGGCTTCGAGTGCCGTGCGGCGATGCTCTTGGCACAATCGCACCTGCATCGTCTTAGCCTCGTCGGCATACGGGTGTTCAAACAGCCCCAACCTGAACTTCATGGTGAGTATGCGGCGCACACTCTCATCGATGCGTTCTTCGCTTATCACGCCGTCCCTCACAAGTTGGCACACGGCATCAACCCACCCCGGGCCATGCATGTGCATGTCCATACCGGCAGTGATGCTTTGGCGATAAGCATCTTCGACAGTTTCGGCAGTGCCATGCAAGTCATGAACATGCTCAATGTCCATCCAGTCGCTCACTACAAACCCGTCAAATCCCCACTCGCCACGTAGCACATCGGTCATCAGCCAACGGTTGCTGTGGCATGGAACGCCGTTAAGCTCGTTGTGCGACGGCATCACCGTTGCCACACCAGCATCAACAGCAGCCTTGAACGGAGGGAAAAACGTGGTACGCAATGTGCGTTCGCTCATATCGGCAGGACTACCGTTCGTGCCATTCTCAGGCAAGCTGCCGCCTACCCAGTGCTTGGCACAAGCCATCACGTCGGCTTCGCTGTCGAGCTTGCCTTGCAATCCCTCCACAGTCGCCACGCCCATGCGTGTCACCAAGTAGCAATCCTCGCCGTATGTTTCACCGCAACGGCCCCACCGTGCATCGCGGGCCACTTCTACATTGGGGTTGAAAGTCCAGTGCATGTTCATGGCACGCATTTCGGCAGCCGTCTGCCGTGCTATGCGCCTTGCCAGCTCTACATTGAACGAGCAAGCCAGCCCCAAGTTGCCAGGATATACAGTGTTGTCGCGGCAATAAGCATTGCCATGAATGGCATCTATACCGAATAGCAACGGCACAGCCAAGCGGCTCTGCATTGCAAGGTGCTGCAATCGGTTGGCCTCTTCGATAGTGTTTACATGGAGGAACGATCCCACACGCCCTTGTTGCGTCCACGCCTCCAAGTCCTCGGGCTCACAACCGACGTATATGGCTTGTGCCGTGTTACGGAACAAGTCGCCGGCATTCATCACACCCAAGTTGTGGCGGAAATGCTCCACACCCACAAGTTGGTTGGTCTGCCCCACCTTCTCTTCAAGTGTCATTCGCTGCAACAGGTCTTCAACCCTGCTGGCAATAGGTGCAGTCGGATTTTTATAAATCTCCATATAATATTGCAATCTGTTTTAAACCACCTGCCACCCCGAGGCGCAAAGCCAATGTATGCGCCTCGGCAGTACAGGCATATTCATCGTTTACTTCAAACTTGGCATCTCATCACGTGTGATGACATAATCGCTGTTCATCAACTCGTTCCAATAATCGGCAGTGTTAAGGCTATAGTTGGCATCATCGACGGTCAACAGCAAGTCGCCATTTTCGTCCACATTGTACCACACCATGAACCACGACCAAGCCTCGCCCGACAAGAAACAATTTTCGGGATTGGGCACATTGCCACACTCACTGAGTGTCACCATCTTCTTGCCATCGCCTACAGCAGCGGCAAAGTCAAATTGAATTCTCTTCGAGTCGATATTGTCGGCATATATGTCAACGCCAATTATATCCACATAATCATCGCCTGGATATGCAGCTGCTGCAACATCGAGGTAATCGTCGGTTCTCTCGGCTGGCACTTGCACAGTCCACACCCAAATGAGGTTGTTAAGCCCATATACATTCACGAGCTGGTCGTAAAGCAACTGCCACAGCTGCTTGGTGTACTCAGTGCCTTTCTTGCCCCACCAGAACCATGCACCCTCTTCCATGCTACCATAGAGGTCGTAGTTACCAGCAGCCTCGTGAAGCGGACGCCATATCACCGGGATACCAGCATCTTGCAATTGCTTCAAGTAGCCAGCTACCTTGGCGATATCGTTCATGATGAAATCGTGTTGCCACGTTCCCTCGGTGAGGGCAGCCTCAATGTCGAAGTCGGAATTTGCGCTGTAAGTGCTTATGTCGTCACCCTCGTTGGTCGGGGTGTTCCAGTGCCACATATAAGTAACCAAGCCATTATTGTCCCATTGCGTCCGGGCTGGAGTAATGTCGCCATAGTTGATCCAGTCGTTAGGAGAATAAGACAAGTGTATGAAGTCATACCCCGTTAATGCCGGATACTTGCCCGTAGTGCTGTAAACAAGGTCTGAGAAATCATTATTGTTGGCAACATTTGCCATTACGCCCGACAATGTTTTTGCCGTGTAGTTCTCAAGCAAGAAATTATACACATTCACAGCCTGAGGTGTAGCATTGTCATTGACAAGCGTCGTAGCGACAGTGCTCTTGTCCAATCCAGCCTCGGTCGAGAAATTGATAGTGAGAGCCTCCGAAGTCATCGTCACATTGTCGTTGTTATAGAATGCCCCTTCGGGTACCGATATTGTATAATCGACACCCGCATTAAGAGCCAATGGGATTATGACGTTCTTGACATCGGCTGCGTCAATGACAGGAGTGACGTTAGTGCCGTTAACGGTCACATTCACCGCGTCGTTGATAGCCATGTGGTAGTTGTATGAAAGGGTGAGCTGCGTGGTTGTACCTGCAAGCACCGAAGCCCCCTCGGCTATCGACTGGCTACGCAGCGTGACTGGAGTCTGGGTCATCACCTTGTCGTCATCGTCATCGCAAGCGACCAATGCGCAAGCCATGATGAGGAATACTAGTATAGTCTTAAAGAATTTCATTTCTATGTTTATGTGAGAAAGTTACAATTTTTCCTTTAATGAAGCAAATGCCCGCCCGAAACTGAACGGGCATCTGCGTGAAGTGAAGTTATATAAAACCTATTGAACAATTCAAATTCCCGAAAGGGCTACACGTGTGAGTGTCAGGTTGGTTCCTGTCAATATCAAACCGCCATCGTTGGCGAGCTCATTAACGTCGTTTGCAGTCAATGTGTAGGAGTACGATGTTGTACCAGCTTCCAAACCTACCTCAGTGCCACCACCGATTGAAGCACTCCAATCGGCAAGAGCAGCCCAGCCATTGCCCTTGGCTACACGCAATTGCCAGTAATCAAACGATGTGTCGAGTGTGTAATAGATAATCATAGTAGCTCCTGCGGGAACGGTGCTGAAATCATATCCACCCCACGAAAGGGCATCAAGGGCATTCCAGCTGAGGTAGAACTCGCCTTCCCAGATGGTGGTTTCGGCAGGTGTGCCACCCACAAGGTTCACTGTGTAGGTCATCGACTGGCCGTTAGACGATGTGAGCACAAGCTCGCAAGTCTCGCCGGTGAGACCGGTCGGAACATTGAATTGCAGCATCTCGGTAGAGGCGATATACATGAATTGCACTGCAATACCGTTAACCGACACGCCAGTGAGCATGCTACCGTTTACTATGCCGACTTGTGCTACCGTGCCTACTTCGATGCTCTCGGGCAAAGTGGGCAAATAAGCGCATTCGGGCGAGGTAATTGTAACCTCGGGAGCTTCGACGATTTCGCCATTACCCATAGCGAGGGTCAATGCCCCGGTTTCGGCACCCATTGTAGGCACGGTGAGGGTGATTTCGGTGGCCGATTGCGCCACGAAATCGGCACTCTCCACTACTGCACCGCCTGTGAACGTAATGCTTGCCACAAGGTCGAGGTCGCTACCCGAGATGGTCAGGTCATTGCCACCACTCACGCCTCCGGCAGGAGAGTAAGAGTTAACCGACGGCTTGAGCGTAGTGATTGCCACAGTGGCAGTCTTGCCAGCAGCCGTGTTGAGTGTGATGTCGCCCGACTGAGCGGCAGCCGGCATGGTCACGGTGATTTCGGTAGCCGATTGTGAGTCAAGCTCAGTGGCATCGGTCATGCCAGCGAAAGTCACATTAGTTACCAAGTCGAGGTCGGCACCTGTAATGGTGATTACATCGCCCTCGCGCAAGCCGGTAGCCGGAACGGCTGCAAGCTCGGTAGGCACAGCCATAGTCAAGTTGGCGATAACCACCTCTATACCCGAAGCCGGGAGCATGCGTATCTCGCCATCGGTAGCATCATCGCGCAAGGTAATGTTGAGAGCTTCGTTGGCGTATGTAAACTCGGCAATGCTGTCGTTAGGCATCAACACCGTGGTTACCAAGTCGAGGTCGGTACCAGTGATTGTCACCACGTCGCCAGGTTTCCTATTGGTGAGGTTCACAACCTGTGCCACAGCAGGCAATGTAACTGTCAATTCCTCTTCCGAGTAAATCTCATTGGCAATGCCATTGGCTTCGGCAGTTCCATCTTCTTGTATGCCAAGGTCCGACACTCCGATATAGCCTGTTTGAGCCTCGGCCGGCACGATGACCCTGATTTCGTTGCGAGTGCGGTCGGACTCGGGCACTTCCACAGTCACGCCATCCTCGAAGATAACGGCGCGCATCAAGTTGAGGTATTCACCCGTAATCACCAACTCGTCGCCGGGCCTAACGGTCTTGGGCGAGAAATCCTCAATCGAAACAGGTTCGAGGTATGTGATTTCAGTGATTGTTTCAATCTGGCCTTGCGGCGTGTTGAGGATAACTTTTCCCACCTCGGCATCTTGCGGAACGGTAACGGTGATTTCCTCATTGCTGACAACCGTGATGTCGGTGATTTCGTCACAGCCGGGGATAACCACGCCTGTAACCTGGTTCATGCCGCTACCGATGAATCGCAACTCACCGCCACGAGCCACCGGGCATGGACCGAACACATTCAGTTTTATGCCGCCTGTGAACTGGTTGGTGTCGAGGTCGTCATCGTCACAAGCAGTGAACATGAAACCGCTCACAACCAACAGGCACATCATTATAAATGACGATATTTTATATTTCTTCATTTCAGTATCAAATTTTCAAGTTAGTTAATAGGTACTATACGTATGTTATCGATGCAGATAACTGGATTACAGTCGGTACCTTCCACGCCGCCATTCCATACGAAGAATGTGAGGCCAGTGAAATCGTCCTTTGACAATGCCGAGCCGCAAGCCTGTCCTTCATGAGTGCGGTTGAATTCCGACAAATTCATCGATACAGTTACCCATTGGTCGCCCGTGTCATAGCTGCCAGTTAATTGCCATGGAATCCACAACCCGCGCGGCAGGTCGGTATTTGAGAAGTAACCGTTGTTGCCTGTGGCGTATGTCACAATGTCGTTGCCCGAGAATATCATCTGCAATGCGCTCGATTGCCACGGGTTGCTCGTAGGCACGTATGCCTCAAACTTGATTTGCAATTCCGACAATTCATATCGGTCGAGCATCTCGGCAAATTCAGGCATTGAGCTTAATTCGGGATACCCATTCTCGGGTTCTGGCCAATAGTTGAACGAGAAATTATCCTCGGCCCAAGTGCCACCCACTGCGCCCGACATCGATACGCCGCCAAAGTAGATGTAGCTGCCGTCGATACCCTCGGGGTTAGTGCTTTGCACTACACCATTACGCCAACCGTGACCGCTGGTGATGCCACCATGCGAGCCGTCCCAGTCAAAGAGGATATTGCGCGTGTCGAGATAGTGGAACGAAGAAACTGTAGTACCATAAATCGATGTTACGCTCACGTTGCATTCCTCCACGCCTTGCGGAACGATAAACGAAACTTGCGACATCTGTATGTCGGTGATTTCAGTCACATCGACATTTCCAAATGCGATTGACAGTGGCACGTTGGGGTCGTCGATGAAGTAGTTGCCATATATGGTGGCTTCGCTGCCGGCAGGAGCATATTCACACGACATCGAGTTGACCGACGGAGCAGGCACAATCACTTCAAACGGATAAGTAATAGTGTCGTTGCTGGCGGTGACGAAATACATCATGTTAGACACCTCGCCCGGTATATTGCCAGGAACAGCCACGAGGATGGTATTGTCGGTCATGTAGCTGGTGTTAAGCACGGCCTTCTGGTCGTTGAACCACAGTTCCACGGTGCTGCGCAAGTTGTCGCCGACAATGCAAATGAGATTATCCATGTAAGCACCAGTGATGAGCGAGTCGCCCGACTCGGGCGAAGTGACTTTCACGTATTTTATAGTCGGCACACCGTCGGCAATCTCATATTTGTGTGGCTCGTCCTCACACGAAGTTGCCGTCACACCCATGAACACCAACAGGGCGGCAAAAGCCATTTGAAATATTTTAAAGTTCTTCATTTTTTACTTGAAATTAAAATGTGGATTATTCATAGCTGTAAAGTGCACGCACGTCCTCATGGACAGCTTCGGCATTGTCCGACATGTTGGGGTTGAATGCAACGTCGTCGGTAGGTTTCGGGAGGGTGAAATCGTCGGCCGTGATGTTAGGTGCTGCCACATCTGTGTTGTAGCGCATGTCCGAGGTGACGTTCCATGCCCCGGTTTCGAAATATTCGCTGTAAAGAGCGTCAAGGCCGTAAAACTCGTTGCGACGCTGTGCACGTATTTTGCTGATGGCAAGTTGTGGGTCGTAATAAGACAAGCGTACGTAGTCATACCAGCGGTCGCCTTCGCAAGCGAGTTCGAGGTTGCGCTCTTTCCACACATCTTCCCATGTGATTTGCGACGGGCGCGTGGCCGACTTGACGGCACGGTGACGCACGGCATAGTAGGCGTCGATTGCCGATTGGTCGGAAGTAGATGTGCCTGTGCCTATCATGGCCTCGGCATATACAAGGTAAACGTCGCTCAGGCGCAAGAGGTGCGTGGCAAGGCCGTTGGCTTGTGCCGACGGGTAGTAACCCAGCCCGAGGAAGTGGTCGTTATTGTTGCCATAGAGGTGTTTCACGCAGTTCACGCCTGTGGGGCTTTGCAGCGAGCCGCTCGGGCCGCCGGGAGCATAATCGGCATCGTAGATGAAACGCAGGTAGTCAAAACCGCCTTTGTCTTGCCAGAAGTATTCATACACATCGCCGGGCATCATCATTGTAGCCTTGCGGCGGTCGTCGGTATCGATGCGGTTTGCAGGCGATTGCAGCACATTCACACCGAAATCGTCTTGCAATGCCACCGACGGAGCAGTCCAGCCGCCCCAGCAATCGCCAAACTCATCGAAACCCTGCATGGCAAGCGAGCTTTGCAAGAAGTTCTGCGCCGTCCATGGGTCGGTAGTGCCATACCATCGCAAGCCTATGAGCGACTCCTCGCTGTTGTTGTTGGCAAGGCGGAACACATCGGAATAATTTTCGAGCAAGCTGCGGCCCGAGTTGTCAATCACGTCCTTGGCATATTGTGCAGCCTTGGCAAGGTCGCTCTCGCTGCGAGTGCCGGTGACACCCGAACGTGTGAGGTAAACCTTTGCAAGCAAAGCCTCGGCGCAATAGTAGTCGATGCGCCCGGCATCGTTGCTCTTTGGCAGCAATTCCATCGCCTTTTCCAAGGTCATGACGATATACTCATACACATCCTCTTTCTTAACCTTGTGCTTGTCGCCAAACGTGCCGTTCGACACTTCGGCCGTAGCATCGTGGATGATTGGTATGTCGCCGAAAGCGCGCACCAAGTAGAAGTAGGCCAAAGCCTTCAACGTGAGGCACTCGCCCATGCACTTGTTGCGAGTTTCCTCGGTAATGTCGCCCGAGGCATTGCGAATGTTATTATACACTTGGCAAGCATGTGCATTGACCTGCCACAGCGACTCGTACATGAACACCAAGTTCTCATCGGTACCGTTCACCGAAAAGTCGAGGTAGGCACTTTGGCTTTGGAAGATATTACCGGCCATGGTTTCGCCCACCAATATGATTGCGCCGCGGGTGAAGTCGCTCCAAGGCGAGCTATACAAGTACATTACACCTGCATTGCATTGGTCGTCGTTGGCGTAATAGTTGTTGGCATTGTATGAATCTTCGGCTGGACGGTCAAGGAAATCCTCGCACGATGTTGCACCGAAAACCATCAATGCTGCAACTGCCATATATGTGATTTTAGAAAGTTTCATTTTTCTGTCGTTAAGTTTATGTTAGAACGTAAGATTCAAACCGAAAGAATAAGTAGTTGGCGAAGGATAACGCCCGTTGTCAAATCCATAGACATTGTTGCCCGATGTGCTTATACCGATTTCCGGGTCATAACCCTTGTAACCAGTGATGGTGCACACATTCTGGATATTGGCATAAATACGGAGGTTTTCAAGTCCTATCTTCTTTATGAGCTTGCTGTCGAAAGTGTAGCCGAGCGAAATGTTCTTCAAGCGCACGTATGAACCATCTTCGATATAGCGGTCGCTTATGCGGTCGTTGTCGTTCGGGTCGTTGAGCGAAGCTCGCGGCAACTTGGCATCAAGGTTCGACACGCGTACATTGGTAATGTCGTTTAACCCAATGTTTGGATCGATGGCTTGAAGACGAGCACGGTCGAGCACGTCGGTTGAGAAATTCGACCACGACGACTTCATGTTGGTAAGCGAGATGCTCAAGTAGTTCATTACATCATTGCCAACCGAGCCAGTAATGAATACCGACAAATCGAAGTTCTTCCAATAGAACGTGTTGGTCCAACCAAAGGTGAAATCAGGCCACGGGTTACCGATGATTGTCTGGTCTTCTTCGTTAATCACGCCATCGTCATTGAGGTCTTTGAATTTCTGGTCGCCCACCCACACGGTGTTGCCGCTGTTGAATGTCTGCCCCGCGCCGGGATAGGCATCAGTCTTGGGCGAATTAATCACGTCCTCGTAGTCCTGGTAAACACCATCGGTAACATAGCCGTAAAATTGGTAAAGCGGCTTGCCTATTTCGGAGATGCTCACGAGGAAAGTGTTGCCATAAAGTGCATAACCATACATTTGTCCTGCCGACGAACCCGAAAGGCTTTGCAACTCGTTTTTGTTGAACGATATGTTGAAATCAGAGTGCCATTCAAAATCGCCCACGATAGGACGTGTGTTCAATGTGAATTCCACACCTTGGTTGAGGATGCTGCCATAGTTGCCGTAGGGAGCTTGCAGCACCGACGAAGCGTTGCCCGACGAACCCATGTACATAGGCAGCTGCATCTGCATGAGCATGTCGCTCGATTCCTTGCGGTACCAGTCGAACACAAACGACAGGCGGTTGCTCAGGAAGCTGAGGTCAAGACCTATGTTCCACTGCTCTTGCTTTTCCCAGTGGATGTCCTCATTCGCGATATTTTGTGGGCGGTAACTTGTACCAAGCCCGGTCGGCATGCGGCTCACGGTTACACCCCAGCGGTAGCCACCGATGTTGGCATTACCAGTCTGGCCCCAGCCGACACGCAACTTACCATTGTTGAGCCAGCCGCTTGCCCACTGCATGAACTTCTCGTTGGAGAAACGCCATGCGCCAGCAAACGAGTGGAACCCTGCCCAGCGGCGGTCGGGTCCGAAGTTCGACGAACCGTCGTAACGATAGGTGTAAGTGGCAAGGTAGCGGTCGTCGAAATTATATGTGCCACGTGCAAAGAACGAAGCCATCGAAGAGCTGCCGAAACCAGCCTTGATTTCGGGAGTCATGGTGCCAAGCGAAGGATTATGCACCTCGTCGGAAGGAAGGCCTTGGCCAACGGTGCGGGTGTAGTCGTAGCTCGACTCCCACAATTCCTGTCCGAGCATGACCGAAACGTCGTGCTTGTCCTTGTAGGTGTCGGTATAAGTAACATAGTTCTTCAGCGACCAGTAGCTGTTGCTGTTTTTCTGTATCGAGCTATAGTTTGTGCTGCGTTGCCAGCCACCAAGGTCAACTGTCGGGTTGAACTGCTCGGCCTTGTTGCTGCCTATGTCGTAGCCAAACTCGGCATGCCAAGTGAGCTTCGACCACGGTGTAACGTCGAAGAAGAAGCTACCCGAAAGTTTTTGGCGAATAAGCGTCTGCTCATCGAGCATAGCGAGGGCTATTGGGTTAGGGTTGGTATAACCTTCGCGCACGATAGTGGCATAGCTGCCATCGATGTTGTAGATAGGAATGTCGGGGAGCGTGGTAAGCGAGTAGTAAACAAGACCTTCGTTACTATCGGCAAGTTTAAGCGACTCGTTGGTGTTGGCATAGCTGGCGTTCATACCAAACTTCAACCACGACTTCAGTTGTGCGTCGATATTGGCGCGGAACGAGAGGCGTTCAAATTCCGACCCAAGTATCGTACCTTCCTGGTTCATATAGTTGGCCGAAACATAATATTTCACCTTCTCGGTACCACCCTGCACCGATACTTGGTGTGAATGCTGCAATGCAGTTTGGAAAATGGCATCCTGCCAGTCGGTACCATAACCGAGCAACGACGGGTCGGCGTAGTAATCGCTTGGGTCGTCGATTTGCCCAGTAGCGGCAAGGTCGTTGTAATACTCGGCATACTCGCGCAAGTTCATCATGTCGATGCGCTTGGTCTGTCGGCTCACAGCAAACATGCCGTCATACGAGAACTTCGGAGCACCTTCAGCACCACGTTTAGTAGTGATAAGCACAACGCCATTGGCACCTTGCGCACCATATATGGCTGTGGCCGAAGCATCCTTGAGGATTTCCATCGAAACTATATCCGACGGGTTGAGTGTAGAAAGCGGTGAAACCGTAGAATTTGCACCGTTACCAAGGTCAAGACCAAGGTCGCCACTGGCAGTACTGCTACTTTGCCAAATGACACCATCGATTACATACAGCGGGTCGGCATTGGCATTAACCGTAGCAAGACCACGCACGCGAATCGACGATGAAGAACCAGGAGCACCCGAAGTGGCCGTAGCTTGCACACCGGCAGCACGTCCTTGCAACGACTGGTCAAGGTTGGTAATCACCGACCCTTTGAGTGCATCTTCATTAAGAGATACCGACGCACCAGCAAGGTCGCTCTTCTTCATTGTACCATAACCGACTACCACGAGTTCTTCGAGAGCAATGTCGGAACTTTTCAGAGTGATGGTAATCTCGGTCTGTCCGTTCAATGGGACTTCCTGCGTTTCCATCCCTACGTAAGAAACTACCAATGTAGCGTCGCCCGACGAAACTTGCAACGAGAAGTTGCCTTCATAGTCGGTAGCAACACCATTGGACTTAGAGCCTTTCTCCATGACGGTAGCACCGATTGCCGGAATCCCGTCGGGTTCGAGGACGACACCCTTAATGGATGTTTGCGCAACCATGCTCGCCGACAGCAATGCAAACACTGCCAACAGCACAGTCTTTAAATCCAGAAATTTATTCGTCATCATGAAACAATTTTAAGGTGTTTGTTATTAAATTTATTTTGGTTTGTAGAAAAGTCTTATAAACCGAAGCAAAATTACTCTCTGTCATTTTCTTAAAATGACACAATTTTAGCTTCGTTTTGCACTTTTGTTACATTTTTGTGATTTCTTCGAAAAATACCTTCTGCCGCTCGTCCCAGTCGGGGTGACGAGTATCGTGCTTGCATTCAGGGTAGATTACAAATTGCTTCTGCGAAGTTATGAGATTATAACCGGCAAAATTGGTGTGCGGCGGACAAGTGGGGTCTTGCAACCCTATGCCCATCATGATGGGGCATGTGATGCGGCGAGTGAAATTTTTCACGTCGAAATACGAAAGCATCTTGTAAAGGTCGGCATCGCTAAGCCCCAGCTCATGCTGTTTCTTCACCAATACATCGCCAGGCCAATGCTCGATTTTGAAATAATCGGGGAAATCATTAAGGAATGGTATCCATGGAGCTGCAGCACGAATGCGCCCATCGAGCGAACAAGCCACAAGTGTGAACGCCCCGCCCTGGCTGCCACCTTCGGCAAAAATATAACGGGTATCAACCTCCGGGAGCGAGCAAACAAAGTCTATGGCACGGATAAGATCCATATAGGCACCACGGTAATAATATTGGTCGCGGTCGCCAAGGCCATACAATGCCCATTCACCATACTCGTTGGCTGGTTCATTAAGCCCTTGCCCGCGAGTGCTGAGTACAAATTCTATGCGGTTCATTCCTTCATAAGGCTCGGCATGCCACGGCTTGCTGCCATAGCCCATGTAATGCACCAGCACTGGCATAGTGTTTTTCTTGCTTGCCTTGGCTGGCATGGTAAGGTAGCCTTGTACCTCTACCCCGCCGAGCGATTTCATCTTTACAAGATAAACCTTGCCACCTTTGTTGCTTTTATCTTTCTCTTCAGCCATGCTGAACTCGGGGGCTACTTGTGCCAGCTCATTAAGAGTTTGTTGCCAAAATTCATCAAAATCGGGCTGTGCATCGGGCAATGAAACTATGCTCTCAGGCTCGTAGCCTATGTTGAATTTCTTCACTTCCTCGCCATCGCCAGTAACTGTGCAACGGTAAAATCCCGGTGCCAAATCCAGGCTGAATGCCACTACGGTGCTGTCGCCGGCAGCGACATATACCTGCTGACTCATTGATGCCATATAGGCATACTTATCGGTAGTCACGTTGAGCGACACCTCACACTTGCAATTCTCCTTGCCATTGTTTGCAATGTTCACCTTCACCACAGGTTGTTCGGGGGCTTCCCACCACCAGTCATGGTACATAGGTACATTGTAGTTGACATTGCCCGCTATCATAGCAGCGGGCATTGCCAATACAAACAACATTAATAATACAATAAACCTTTTACCTAAATCTAACATGAAAACAAAACTATTTAATATTAATATATTCAATCGTTGTTTTTAGAGTCTAAGAGGGTTACACACCCCCATTTTTATCCATCGAGGGCGCGAAAAAACATATATGGCTTTGCAATAAAGCCTATTTGAATTTCAGGACGCTACTTATAAGAGTTGGCTTTTATGGCAGCCTTCTTGATAATGGTTATGGTTGACGTGTCGGCAGCAAACACCGAGTTCAACCCTTGTGCCTCTTGTGCAGGATCGCCAGTATAGTCATCGCCCCTCTGCCACATTTCGTGAGCAGGGGCAGCCAGTCCACCCCAGCCCCAGAAGTTACAACCTGCTATCATGCTGGCACTGTCGCCAACCATCGACAGCACGTAATCGTAATATGCGTCACGTCCGACGGTCGGACTACCTGGAGCATACGCAAACCCGTCGCGCGGATAACCGAATTCTTCAAGTACAAGCGGTTTCAATGATGATTTGATTGCCTCGTAATGCTCGGCAATATATTCACGAGTCTTGATGCAAGCCGAGTCAACACCTGTGGTCACCGTTTGCTTATTTATCCAACTCCAGTTGTATGGCCATATATGGATATTGGCATAATCGATTTCGGGATATGAATGTATTTTAGCCCATAAATCGATATCAACCTCGCAACCATGCTTCCCTTCGCTGCCAGTCGATACCAGGTGGTTAGGGTCGATGCTCTTGATGATTTGCGCCGTGCGCCTAATCCATGCCGCCAGTGAATCTTTACCCTCTTCGCTGAATGCCCGCGGTTCGTTGGCTACCTGCCACGACATTATGGCTGACGATTGCGAATAAGGCTTGCCAGTAACCGTGTTGGTGCGACTCACAATGGCTCTCACATGGTTGTATGAAAGTTCCTTGGCCACACTGTCGAGCACAAATTGCTTGGCAAAATCCATATAAGCCTGATACCCATCACGGCTCGGTATGACGGCAGGGCCTTTCCCCGCCCATTCAAGATAACACCCATAGCCTCCGCTCCACTCCCACGAATTATTGAGATACAGCACGGCTTTCATGCCACGCTCTTCAAGGCGGCAAAGCAAATAATCAAGCCCGCGTAAAATGGTATCGTTATATACACCAGCCTGGGGTTGCAACGTCGGTTCGATGCGTGTAGGCACACCGTCGGGTCCATCGCCGCCAACAAGAATACGCAAGTTGCCAATGCCAATAGCTTGCAACGAATCGAGTTCAGCCTCCAAACGTGCGCGGTCGCCACCACGCCCCTCCGAAGCCAGTATAGCCCCATACCAGAAATTAGTACCTACATAACGGTAAGGTTTCTCACCAATATAAAATTCTCCATCTTTTACTGTAACAAATGGCTCATCTACTTGTGCCTGTTGCTGGCTTGAACTTCCGCATGAAGTAATGCCAATCGACACAAAAATAGATAAAATGGTAGTTAATATGGTAAATCGTTTTAGCATATTTAAGTTGTTTAGGTTTATCTTATCGAATGCAAAATTAAAAACCTTTTTCCATCAAAAATTACACTATAATATCTCCTTATTGCATTTTTTTATCCAATACGCCATTTAATCATAGTCCTGAAAACTTTCATAACCTTGCACTATAGGAAACATGCCCATTTTTTATTTACTTTGTAGAAAATCACTTTTGCTATGGATTACGACAGAAGACCAGAACGGTACATAAACCCATACACCGATTTCGGCTTTAAAAAGCTGTTCGGCACAGATATGAACAAGGAATTGCTCATAAGTTTCCTAAATGCACTATTTGACGGCAAAGAAGAGGTAAAGGACATAACATACTTGAATACTGAACACATCGGAAGTCTGGAACTCGACAGGAAAGCAGTATTTGATGTTTATTGCGAAAACGAAAAAGGAGAAAAATTTCTTGTCGAAATGCAAAAAGGTGAACAAGAGTTTTTCAAAGACCGCAGCATATATTACGTCACTTTTCCTATCAGGGAACAAGCAAAACGCGGAGATTGGAACTATGAGCTGAAAGCAGTGTATGCCGTGAGCATTTTAAACTTTGTTTTCGACCAGCGCGACGACAAGTATTACCACCACGAAATAAAACTGATGGACACGGGGACAAACACTGTATTCTACGACAAGCTGACGCTGTTCTACCTCGAAATGCCAAAGTTCAACAAAACAGAAGATGAACTGCACTCGATGTTCGACAAGTGGCTGTTTGTCTTGAAAAACCTGTCCTCGCTGTTTGAAAGACCAGCAGCCCTTCAAGAAAGGGTTTTCAAAAAGCTGTTTGAGGCTGCCGAAATCGCCAGGTTCAACCCAACAGAACTAAACCAATATGAAGACAGCTTGAAAAATTTCCGTGACCTCTACAGCGTGATTTCAACCGCCGAGAAAAAAGGACATGCCGAGGGATTTACCGAAGGACGGGCCGAAGGACGGGCTGAAGGATTTACCGAAGGCGCAAACCAGAAAGCCGTTGAAATAGCGCGTGAAATGCTGGCTGCCGGAATGCCTGTTGACATGATTGCCAATTTGACAAAACTCAGCAAAAATCAAATCTTGGAACTATAAAGTAGTGAGGGATATGCCATTTATCATACATATCCCCCACTCTACATTTAAAAGCAGTAAAAAAACTCTTACCTCATTTAACTTTATAGCGGAAAGGGACAAGCGGAAGCCCGTCGGTGCTATGCACTTTCCCAGGCATCCAATTGTGGAAACAATAGCGCACTTCCACTATCTCACCCACTTTGTCGCATTCCACACGAATGTCGCGCTCAACCGCCGTGGCAGTAGCCTGGTAAAACACGCCGTCATCACCGGCAACCTCAAAACCTTGCAAATTGCGGTTTGGGGTAAAGCCTCCTTCGGCATTGTCGAAATGCAACAGTGCACTGTTGCCATCCACCTCGACGCTCTTCAACGTGGGGCTATCGCATACAATTCCCTCTATTCCATAGTCGCGCACAGCGGCCATGAACGCAAGCCGCTCACCTATCGGCTGTTTCATACTTGCATGTATATCTTCGGCCTCGTATGGCTTTGACAAATCGCTTGTGCACACTATTCCACCGTTAGGAATCAACTCGGCAGCCTTATGCTGCGCCTCACGCAGCAAAGCACCATTGATGCCGTCAACATCACCATACGAATATGGAGGCACTTCAACACAATAAAACGGCACATCGCCCAGCCCCCACTTTTCACGCCACAATTGCACCATGTGGGCGAGCCTTTGCGGATAAGTATCATGCTGGTTTATGTTGCTCTCACCTTGATTCCATAAAAACCCTTTCACCGTGTAGCCAATAAGTGGATACAACATTCCATTATACATTATCATGGGTTGATCCCACTGACGCACATCGGCATCGCCAGCTTGCGACAAATCGACATCGGAATACTTCACAAGTTCTTCACGAGGCAGCCAACCTTCGACATGGCTGCCACCCCAACTGCAATTAATTATCCCGACTGGCACATCAAGCAGCGAATTGAGTGCTACCGCAAAATGATACCCTACGGCACTGAACCAACGGGCATTCACTGGCTCGCATTCTTTCCACTTGCCTTCCACGCTGTCGGCAGGAGCCAAGGCGGCAGATTTAGCAATAGTTGCCATCCTTATCTTGCCACGATACTTGCCCGAATAGGCTATGTCGCGATTGCCATTTTCAACAGGTTGTGTCCAAAAACCGTTAAGTGGCATTTCCATGTTGGATTGTCCCGAGCAGAACCACACTTCGCCCGCCAATACGCCATTAATTGTTTTATCGGCACGCCCATCTTCAAATTTTATCGAATAAGTGTCATACGAAGCCGCAGGAGTTGCGACAGCCACATTCCACCGGCCTTCATCGTCTGTGGCAGCTTCATACGTAATGCCGCTCCATGAAACTGTCACTTTCACCACATCGGCAGCACTCCACCCCCATAGTTTTGCTTCACAACTTTGCTGTAGCACCATGTTGTCGCCTATTATGTCGGGCAACGTAACGGCACTTGCCACGCTTGCGCCGCCAACCATGGCAATTGCCAGTAAATAGTTCAATGCTTTCATATCACAATTATCATTTTAACGTTCGGTCTGTAGATAGTGGCGTACAAGCACACCCCAAGGCTTAATATTTTCCTCGGTCCACTGGCTACCATCGGCAGGAGTGCCAGGCTGCAGCATTGAACATGTTTCAACCTTGTCGGAAACCGACCAAGCAATCCAACTGATAGAATTTTCCTTGGCTATGGCAAGCCACTTGTCCCACGAATCCATGTCGAGCACACCATCGCCAGTATGCACCATTCCTCCAGTTTCAGAGAAGAACAAAGGCAACCCCTTGTTTATAGCATACAAGGCTTTGTCGCGATTGTAATCCTGATGCGTGGCAGCATAATAATGGAGCGAATACACGATATTGTCGAATTTGGTGATGGGGTCATCGGCAGCCTTGTCAACATCTTGATCCCAGCGCGGTGTCGGTACTATCACGATGGCATCGGGAGCGTTCTCGCGTATGACAGGTATCAACTCTTCAGAGTAAGCCTTGGTTTCGGCCCATTCCACTTCAAGTGGCTCATTCCATATTTCATATATGATATTGGGGATATTGCCATATTTCTTGGAAACCACGCCGAAAAATTCCTTTGCCAATGGCAGATTATTCTCATGGCTATGAAAATCGACAATGACATATATGCCATTTTTCACAGCTGCATTCACCATGCTGTCAACAGTGGCATAGGCCAACTGGGGATTTTTGTCATAGCAATTATCATCGAGATTAAGACCTATGGAACAACGCACAACTGTAGCTCGCCACTCCTTGGCCATCTTGGTCACGGCAGCTTCATTGAAATAACGATGCCACCAATTGTGCCACCCGAAGCTCACGCCACGCAATTGCACACGTTCGCCATTGCTATCGACCATATACCGTCCTTGCACCGACAATGCGCCATGCCTCTCGACTGGTGTAGGTTCTTTCTGTTCAGTAACTTGCTCGCCGTTGCTTTGCGATGAGCATGAAATCATGCCAAATAGTGTCACTATGGCACAAAGTTGAAATATTCTTTTCATTGGTAAAATAATTTTGGGGTTATGAAAAATCCTATACAAAAATATATTTTGCCAATGACACAACATTCAAAACGACACAATAATGCCAAACTCTGACAAAATAGTATCAAATTATCACCTTGTGTTTGCGGTAATTCTCCCTGAAAAGTTTCGGTGACACGCCTTTCTTGCGCTTAAAGATGCGATTGAAATTCGACACATTGTTGAAACCGCAATCATAACAAACTTCAGCTATCGACATAGTAGTATCGACAAGCCGGCGTGACGCTATGCCTAAACGAATATCTATGATATAATCCGATATAGTCTTACCTGTGCGCAACTTGAAGAAACGGCTGAATGCCGTCGGTGTCATACCCACGATGTCGGCAAGCGTCTGCAAACGTATATCGGCACCGTAATTGTCATTGATATATTCCTCGACCTTTTGCACCCTGCGGCTGTCGGCACTGACCTTTATGTGTGAAAACGAACTGCTCGACAATTGGTGGAAATTACTGTCGATAGACAATTCATACAATATAGTCAAGATTTTTATAACCCTGTAAAATCCCGATTGCATGTGTGTAATCTCATCGAGCATTCCATACACTTTCATGATTGCAGGCATTTCAAATGCAATACCATATTGCGCCATGTCGAGCATGGTATGGACACTTTTCAACTGCCGTTTGTTAAGGAAATTTTCACCAAACAACTCGGGTAAAAATTGCAACGTCACTTCTCTTATGTTACTACTGGTGCATTCGGCTTGCTCCCACACATGCTCAAGTCCGCTGCCTATCAATGCCAAGTCATACTCGCCAAGTGTTTCAATCGAATCGCCCACTATGCGACGAGCCCCGATACACTTTTGCACAAAATTGAGTTCGATTTCATTATGTTTATGCAATGGATAAGTGAAACTGTCCTTATATCTGTCAACAAGATAGAAACAGTCTTCATTGGACAATGGTGTTATTTCAGTTATGACTTTGCTCATTAAGGTAAATGTTAAATGGTAAAAGGTCAAATTATTCATGTAGCCCTATCTAAAGGGGGTATTATATCTACAAATATATCCAATCTACCGCATGAATACAAACCTCAATGCACAAAAGCAGCCAATTTTTCACATATTTTAAACAATTCTTTGCTTTTACACATTCTCACTTTTATAACTATTAGTATGGTATTCAGCATATTATATCGCCGCAGCAATCAAGCAAGCAAGAAATATAATACAACAGCACTGGAAAACTTGTACTTTTTAAACCGTACAATTGTTCCAGTGCTGTTATGCTACTAACGTATAGTAAAGTTGTATGTTTCTTTATTATTGCTTGGCAGCCTTCATTGCCTCCATTATCTTGCTTTCGAGTTCCTCGGCAAGTTCAGGATTGTCGGCAATGGTACGCTTGGCGGCATCGCGGCCTTGACCAAGTTTTGTGTCGCCATACGAGAACCATGCACCACCTTTCTTTATTATGCCATATTCCACACCGAGGTCGATAATCTCGCCCGTTTTCGAAATGCCTTCACCAAAAAGTATTTCAAACTCGGCCTTGCGGAACGGTGGTGCCACTTTGTTTTTCACAACTTTCACACGAGTCATGCTACCAAGTACATTTTCACCATCTTTCACTTGCCCAGTGCGGCGTATGTCCAAGCGAACCGATGAATAAAACTTGAGTGCATTGCCGCCCGTGGTAGTTTCGGGGTTTCCAAACATAACACCGATTTTCTCACGCAACTGGTTGATGAAAATACAAGTCGTGTTAGTCTTGGAAATAGTAGAAGTGAGCTTGCGCAATGCCTGCGACATCAAGCGGGCTTGCAATCCCACCTTATTGTCGCCCATGTCATCTTCAATCTCTTTCTTCGGCGTGAGTGCAGCAACCGAGTCAATTACGATTATGTCGATTGCCGACGAACGTATAAGCTGCTCGGCAATTTCAAGAGCTTGCTCACCATTGTCGGGTTGAGATATCCACAAGTTATTTACATCTACGCCCAACTTCTCGGCATAAAAACGGTCAAAAGCGTGTTCTGCGTCGATTATGGCAGCAATTCCACCTTGCTTCTGAGCTTCGGCAATGGCATGAATTGCCAATGTGGTCTTTCCCGACGACTCAGGCCCGAAGATTTCAATTATACGCCCACGTGGATAACCACCCACACCCAACGCATAGTCAAGCCCTATCGACCCAGTAGGTATCACGGCAATATCTTCTATTTTCTCATCGCCAAGTTTCATTATCGCACCGCGACCAAACGACTTGTCAATCTTGTCCATGGCCACCTGCAATGCTTTCAACTTTTCTTCAGGCACCGGTACACGCCCAAACTTAAGCGTTTCTTGCTGCCCGCCACCTTGCGAAACTTCCGACGGAGCTGCATTGGTAGCGGCATCCTTGGTTTTCTTTTCTGCCATATTGTATTGTGTATTTATTTGTTCAGGTTAAGAATTTGGTTGGCGGCATCCTTGGTTTTCACCTTGGTAATAATGTCGGCCACTCGTCCCTCTTCATCTATAAGGAATGTAGTTCGCACAGTGCCCATACATTCTCGTCCACACATTTTCTTCTTTTGCCATACGCCGAAAGCCTGATTAAGTACAAGGTCGGTGTCGGCAATAAGCGGGAACGGCAACGAATGCTTCTCGGCAAACTTTTTATGTGATGCGGCAGTATCCTTGCTGACACCCACAATCGCGTAGCCAGCAGCCAGCAATTCGCCATAGCCGGCAGCCAAGCTGCAAGCCTCGGCTGTACAACCAGGAGTATTATCCTTGGGATAAAAATATATCACAAGCTTCTTGCCGGCAAAGTCTGAAGCCTTTATTTCATTGCCTTCGGCATCAAGTCCAAGTACATCGGGTATCTTATCACCTATTTCCATATATAATCTTATTTATCGTTTGTGTAAAGATAATGCAAAACATCGGCAACACAAAGCTCTACCAATATTTTCTTTTGCAAAGTTACCACCTGCATGGGCAAGAATACTGCCCACAAAAGCAAAATTACAACAAAACACCCAACATTTACCACAATGCAATAATACACCAAATGGGACTGCCACGGAAATCGCGACAGCCCCACTTGTGAGTATATAACTACTAAAAACTGCTCTAAATCAGTCGATGATGTCGAAGCCAGTGTAACGTTGCAGGCATTGCGGAATGCGGATACCCTCGGCACACTGGTTGTTTTCGAGCAACGCTGCCATGATGCGCGGCAGGGCGAGTGCCGAGCCGTTAAGCGTGTGGCACAAGTGCGTCTTCTTGTCGTCGCCACGGTAGCGGCACTTGAGGCGATTGGCCTGGTAGCTCTCGAAGTTCGATACCGAACTAACTTCAAGCCAACGCTTCTGAGCTGCCGAATACACCTCGAAGTCGAATGTGATAGCCGACGTGAAACTCATATCACCACCACACAGACGCAATATGTGCCAAGGCAATTCAAGTTTCTCAAGCAAACCTTGCACATGGTCTTTCATCATTTCCAGTGCGGCATAAGAATTTTCGGGTTTCTCGATGCGCACAATTTCAACCTTGTCGAACTGGTGCAGACGATTAAGCCCACGCACGTCCTTGCCATACGAACCAGCTTCGCGGCGGAAACAAGCCGAATAAGCACAATTCATCTTTGGCAGTTCCTTTTGGTCGAGTATCACATCACGATAAAGATTGGTGACAGGCACCTCGGCCGTAGGGATAAGATAAAGATTATCAAGGTTGCAATGGTACATTTGCCCTTCCTTGTCGGGCAATTGTCCTGTGCCATAACCCGATGCCTCGTTTACTACATACGGTGGTTCAATCTCAAGATAACCAGCCTTGCCAGCCTCATCAAGGAAGAACTGTATCAATGCGCGTTGCAGCCTTGCACCCTTGCCTATATACACGGGGAAGCCCGCACCTGTGATTTTCACACCAAGGTCAAAGTCAATAATATTGTATTTCTTGGCCAACTCCCAGTGAGGAAGGGCATCGGCTGGAAGGTCGGGCATAGGGCCGCCAGTCTTCTCCACCACATTGTCCTCGGCATTCTTGCCCTCAGGCACCATCGGAGATGGCACATTAGGCACCGACAGCAATATCTCGGTGATTTCATTCTCGGCATTTTTAAGCCTCTCGTCTATTGCCTTGTTGTTCTCCTTCAATTGAGCCACAGTGGCTTTCACCGCCTCGGCCTCGTCACGCTTCCCTTGTTTCATCAATGCGCCGATTTCGGCAGCCAGTTTATTGAGTTGGGCAGCCTGGTTGTCGCGCAACGTCTGCGCTTCACGGCGTTCCTTGTCAAGCTCGATAACCCTCATGATTGGTTCGCGTCCATCGAAATGCTTCACGGCAAGACGCGCTATAACCTCCTCGGGATTCTCCTTGATTAAAGCTAATGTCAACATTATTTTATACAGATTTCAGATTTTCCAAGTTACATCAAGCAAGCAATTCGCGCACCTTGGCCGATATGGCCTTGCCGTCGGCACGTCCTGCAAGCTCTTTCGATGCTACACCCATCACTTTCCCCATTTCTTTCTGCGAGGTAGCACCCACACGGGCTATGATTTCCTTGAGGGCAGCCACCAATTCGTCATCGGTGAGCGGCTTGGGGAGATACTGCTCAATCACGGCAGCTTCGGCCAGCTCACTCTGGGCCAAGTCCTCACGGTTCTGACCCTTGTATATCTCGGCGCTCTCGCGGCGTTGCTTGAGCATCTTTGCAAGAATCTTGTTGGCAGTTTCGTCGCTCAATTCCCCATCGGCACCCTTGGCAGTCTTTGCTTCCAAGAATTCTTTTTTTATTCCACGCAAAGCCTCAAGACGAACATGGTCGCGGGCAAGCATGGCTTTCTTGATGTCGTTGTTTACAGTATCAAATAAACTCATGATAAACCTCCATTATGATAATACATTATACAAAACGGTGCGACACGGACATGAAACCCGTTGTCGCACCGCAAAATTACTATAAATTCGGCTATTTATACAGTTTCGACTATAAAAATATCGTTACCCGAACGTTATACGCTTGCCGGCATTTGCATCACTGTCGTTTTTTACAGGCCTCGGAGCCTCGCCAAGCGTAGGCGTGTAAATCGACTTTGGATCGCGCTTGAATGTCGGCTTGGAAATTGCCTCAATAGCATCGTCATCGTCCATTTCCTCGCGCAACAACACCCTAAACTTGTTCTTCGACGGTTGCGCGAGCCTATCGCCGCCATATATTCTTATCATTTCTTCCCTCTCGCGCTCTTTTTCCTCATCAGTGTCAACTTTAATCTGTACCGGATTCACATTGCCACCCACATCATCTTTGATGTCTGTTTCAAATCCGGCAGCAAGTATCGAAACTTTCATCGTTTCTCCAAGTGAGCTATCAAAAGCAGCACCCCAAATCACGTCCACCGAACTGTCGAAGTTTGCCATAAACTGGTTCACCTCGTTCAATTCGCTCATAGAGAATGCGTTGTTGGTTTCATCGGGAGAGAAATAGAAATTCAGCAATATGCGCGTTGCCTTATATACGTCGCGATTTTTCAACAACGGCGAGCGCAATGCATCGGCAATGGCCTTGGTTACACGGTGTTCGCCCTCACCATATCCAGTGCTGATGATTGCCACGCCGCCATCGCGCAACGTGGTATCGACATCTCGCATATCTATGTTGATATAGCCATCTACCGTAATCATTTCCGAGATGCTGCGAGCAGCTGTCGTGAGCGTGTCGTCGGCCTTGCACATGGCATTGACAAATGTCAAGTCCTCGTATATCTCGGTAAGTCGCTCGTTGTTGATAATCATCAGCGCATCGACATGTTGCTTCATTTTCTCGGCACCTTTCAGGGCTTTTAATATCTTGCGTTCGCCTTCAAAAAGGAATGGGATAGTGACAATACCCACTGTCAACACGCCTTTCTCCTTGGCAATGCGGGCTACTACTGGTGCAGCACCAGTACCAGTACCGCCACCCATACCGGCAGTGATGAACACCATCTCGGTATGTGAGTCGAAAAGCCCGGCAATCTCATTGCTGCTCTCCTCGGCAGCGGCACAGGCCACGTCGGGCTTATTACCAGCCCCCATACCATGCGCGGTTTCGGGGCCGATAAGCAACTTGTTAGGCACTGGCGAATTTTTCAACGCTTGGCTATCGGTGTTCAACACGACAAACGACACGCCGTCAATCTTTTGCCTGTACATGTTGTTCACCGCGTTATTACCGCCACCACCGACACCGATAATTTTGATGCGGGCAGGCTTGCTCTCGGCTTCTTCCGAAAAATCGGGTTCTTTATCTAATATTGCAGAATCGTCAAACATAATTGATGCTTTTTATAATGTTTCTAAAAAAATAATATCAAGTAAATAGGTGGAATATTGGCATTAAGAACGCCTTAACGCCTATTATTGTCGCCAGAGTCGGCATCATCGTCGGCATACGCGTCTTTCGACTCCTCAAATACGCTCATCAACTTATCGCGTAACTTCTCCCATGCAGCCCTTAACCCGCCACCATTACTATTGGGGGGGAGGATTTCACCGCTGTCATCATCGTCATTGCCGTCATTGCCGCCACCTTTGACACGATTAGTTTCCGGTGACTTGTCGGCCGAAGATGTTTTAATTTTATTCTTCTCGGGGATCTTCAATGGGACATCGCCGTCATCGTCTTGGATTTCATCTTTGCCACTATCCGACTCAGTTGCACTTTCAGGCTCTTCTACCACAACATCAGCTCCCTCGACAGTAGCCACTACAGGGTCGGTGACACAACTGTCGCCTATTTCCATAATGTTGGCAGCCTGTTGCAAAATAGAAATAACCTGCAAATATTCGATGCCCAATGCTGCGCTATCGTGTAACGATACCCCAACGGGGATACTCCCTTGACGCACTTTCAACTTGGTCATGTCGGAAACAAGGCGACCAAATCCGTTAAGTTGCACACCGCCACCTACAAGTACAATTCCCGAAGCAATCTGATCGCGAGAAAGCCCCGAATATGAGATTTGCTCATTAATATTTGCAACTATTTCCTGCGAACGGCTGGAAACATAATTCTGAACATCGGTCGAACGCAATCCGTCAACAAGTATGCTGCTACGCCCTTGAGTCGAAACCATGGCGTTTCCCGATGTGCGCTTGATTTCCTCGGCCACCTCTTCCAGCACATTCAGGCTGGCAATGTCGCGCGTAATCAACCTGCTGCCCATCGGCAACGTGGCAAAATACTGCAACACACCATTGCGGTAAATCGACACCGCAGTAGTTTCTGCGCCGAAATCCACAAGCATGCAACCAAGCTGGCGGTCTTCATTTGAAAGTATATGCTCGGCCATGGCAAGCGACGTGACTATATACCCCTTGATGGTAAATCGTGAATCAATTGCACGGTCGATGTTCATCTTCAACGCACTCCTTGCAACAACGCCATTAAATTCGATTCTCACACTGGTGCCATACGCACCGATAGGATTGGTAATCTCGGTATTATCGACAAAATATTTGCACGGCAATACTTCCAATATGTCGCCTTGCACATCGGCCTCGCTGGCAAAACGCTTCTTAAGCGACTCCACAACGTTCTCGGTAATCATTCGTTCCTCGTCAAACGAAGCTGAAATCGACATGGAATGATTATGCACCGAGCGGCCGTTGATACCAACATACACGCCCGTGATTTTCTTAGGACTGATACGCGCTTCGAGCCGTGTCAATACACGGTTTATGCGCACCTTGGTTTCTTCCACATTCTGTATGCACCCATAGCGCACACAATTGGGCGAACGCTCGGCTTCGATGTCAAGCACCTCCACCCCGCCGTTGGAGTTGGGCACGCCCAGCACGCCCACAATCTTTGAGCTGCTTATCTCCAACGCTACTACATATTGCTTGTTGTCGTCCATACCTCTTTATATTTTTGTTTATTCTCTACTCTTACTTAATTTCACATCGTGACTATCATTGCTTGGTCGGCGGCTCTTGCGAGTTTCTCACCAACCCGTCAATCCCTATCGACTCGATAGGCGGAGCCTGTTCATCCTCCTCGGGATTATAGGGGGCGATATATGGCGTTTTCTTCCCGCGCAAAGTACCCACCACCATGTAATCCCATTTAAGCGACACCTCGGTATAGGAATCCCAGCCTTTTTTAGACATTACATTGTCGTAAAATAGCCTCAACTTCTTGAACTTCGATTCCCAGCCCTCCACACGGCCCATATTGACAATATGACCGCAAATAGTGGGGACGAAGCACACATTGTTGGAATCACGCACTACATACATCGACACTAACCCCTTGAGCGAAGCGTCACTATCGACATAGCGCAACAACGGCAAGAGCCTCACAGGCTGGAAACTGCCAGTGAAATCACCTTCGACCACCGGCACATCGATGTGGTAGCGGCCATCCACGGCGAAACGCTTACCTTGGTGATTGACATAATACACCGTGCTGTCGCCACGATCATATACCCTCATCACCGGCACATATTGCCGCACCTCCACTACAAGGTGGTTGATGTCCGACACATAGCACTCGGCACTTTCCAAGTAGTCGCAACGAGCAAGCACACGTTCAATGCTGTCGATGTCGAGGCTCATTATAAGCTTCCCATCGGGGTATATATTATGGGTTTCAAGTTCTTTCATTATGCCCGCCCGAGTTACGAAAGTTGAAGCATCGCTGTTAAGTATAACCACGTCAACCTGCTTGCACACTTCGAGCTGCGACTGTTGGTTGGCCCACACAGCCGCTCCCGTAAGCAATGCCGCAATCACGAGCAGCACAGCATATTGAAATATTTTCTTAAGTGCTTTTTTCATAATTCTTTACCATGCTTCTTGATGTGTCAACACCTTGCACAACCTCGGTAAATAATTGCTAATATCGCCAGCTCCCACCGTAAGTACCACATCGACCTCGTGCTCATACTCACGGCTCCGCATCACATCGACCATATCGCGCTTGTCACACAATATCCTGGCTTTTCGGCACTTGAATGCATCAGAAATTATCTCGGAAGTCACACCTGGTATCGGTTCCTCACGAGCAGGATATATGTCAAGTATCATAACCTCGTCGGCGAGCGACAGCGCATCGGCAAATTGCGAAGCAAAGTCACGTGTGCGGCTGTAAAGGTGCGGCTGGAATATCACCGTGAGTTTCCTGCCTGGATATAGGTCGCGCACCGACAGGATGCTTGCCCTTATTTCTTCGGGATGGTGGGCATAGTCATCTATAAGCACATGCCCATATTTGTCATCGCCTTTGAGCCAAAACTCAAATCGCCGTTTTGCCCCCAAGAACGAAGAAATGGCATCGCGCATGACATCGGCCTCGACACCAACAAGGTAGCAAACAGCCATTGCAGCCACGGCATTCTCTATATTCACGTCAACTGGTACACCCAAGTTTATATCTTTTATTTCCACTCCACCGGGTGCTACAAAGTCGAAATGTATCTCGCCATTGCCCTTGCGCACATTGGCGGCATGGAAATCGCCGCTGTCGCGTGAATAGCTGTACACCCTGACCCCATCTACAGGACGTGGTTTCAACTTGATGCCCTCCTTGACTATCAGTGCACCGCCAGGAACTACCAACTCGGTAAAATGAGCAAAGCTCTCCAAATAGGCTTCCTCCGTGCCATATATGTCGAGATGGTCGGGGTCGGTAGCCGTTACCACAGCAATGTAAGGGCGCAGATGATGGAATGAACGGTCATATTCATCGGCCTCCACCACTGTGTACTGGCTATTGTTATCAAGCAAGAAATTGCTATCATAGTTACGCAAAATCCCACCTAAAAACGCATTGCAACCAATCGGGGAACAATGCAATATGTGTGCCGCCATGCTCGATGTGGTGGTCTTGCCATGAGTCCCCGAGAAGCATAACCCACGCGAACCTTGGGTGACAATGCCAAGCAATTCGGCACGTTTTACGACCTTGAAGCCTCCTTGGCGGAAATATTGCAACCCAGCATGGTCGTCGGGAATAGCAGGGGTATAAACCACAAGTGTACTTTGCGGGTCGCGGCAATAATCGGGAATAAGGGTGGCATCTTCCTCATAGAAGATTTCCACACCCTCACTGGCAAGGGCATCGGTAAGTGCTGTGCGAGTGCGGTCGTAACCAGCCACACGACACCCTTTTGCCAAGAAATAACGTTCGAGGGCGGCCATGCCTATACCACCAGCCCCAACGAAATATATCGAACTGTATTTAAATTCATTCTCCATGCGTTCAACCTTTTTGCAATATCTTGTCAACCTCATCTACTATGCGGCTGTCGGCCTGCCGCAAAGCCATTTTCTCTATATTGGAAGCCAGCGATGCCAGTCGTGCTTCGTCGGCCACGGTATCCATCATCAATTGGGCCAATGTGTCGCGTGCATCGGCATCACGCACCATTATAGCAGCATCTTTTGCCACCAATGCCTGTGCGTTCTTTGTCTGGTGGTCTTCGGCCACATTTGGCGACGGCACCAATATCACAGGTTTGCCCAACAGTTGCAATTCAGATATTGCACCAGCACCGGCGCGGCTTACCACCAGGTCGGCTGCACGGTAAGCAATATCCATGTCGGTGATGAAAGGCATTTGCAGCACATTGCCGGCATCCATGCACACAAGGAAATTTCTCATCTCCTCGTCATAATATTTGCCTGTCTGCAACACCACTTGCACTTCATTCTTGTGTTCCTTTATCAAGTCGATGCCCTTTGCAACACTTTCATTGAGTGTACGCGCCCCCAGACTGCCGCCTACAACGAGTATCGTCTTGCGCGAAGGGTCAAGCCCCATCTTTTTTACAGCCTCGGCATGCGACAACTGGCATTCTACCAAATTGCGGCGTACAGGGTTGCCAGTCAACACGATTTTGTCGGCAGGGAAAAATCGATCCATGCCTTCGTATGCGACACATATCACATCGGCACGTGCAGCAAGCAATTTGTTGGTAACCCCTGCATAGGAGTTCTGTTCTTGTATGAGCGTGGGTATATGCCGCTTTTGTGCTGCCTTGAGCATGGGGCCGCTGGCATATCCGCCCACTCCTATCGCCACATCGGGCTGGAAGTCACGCAAGATAGCTTTTGCTCGGTGCATACTCTTGAACAGTTTCACCAATACCACGACATTGCGCAACAAGTTCTTGCGGTCAAAGCCACACACTGGTAACCCAACGATTTCATATCCGGCTGCTGGAACACGTTCCATTTCCATGCGTCCCTCGGCACCCACAAAAAGGATTTTTGCCCCGGGGTGTCGCCGCTTTATCTCGTTAGCTATGGCAATGGCCGGGAAGATGTGACCACCCGTGCCGCCACCGCTTATCAATATTTTATATTCTCGCTCCATGACACAAGAAACTTTTTATTTACTACCATCCAATTGTACAGGATTTTCGGCCTGCAATGCCTTGGAACTAACATTGCCCTCCCTGTCCATACGGTCGATTTTGCCACTTTCGTCCACTTGGGCAGCATACTTGCTCACACTGAGCATTACGCCGAAAGCCACACTGATAACCATAATCGACGAACCACCAGTGGAAATGAGCGGCAACGGCTGCCCGGTAACTGGCATCATTCCGCAATTATAACTGATATGCGACAATGCCTGCAATGTAATCATAACCGCCATGCCGAGCACCAAGAACGCCGGGAAAGCCCGCTTGCACTTGGGAGCAATACGTCCAGCCCGCGCCAACAACGACAGGTACAGAATGAGCACTACAATGCCGCCCACAAATCCCGTTTCCTCGACTATGATGGAATATACAAAGTCGGACGAGGCAAGCGGCAAACGGCTGGCTTCGCGTGAATTGCCTGGCATGACACCGAAAAAGCCCCCATTGGCACGAGCCATGTAGCTATACTGTTCCTGCGAATAATCTTTTACAGAATGCATCAATATGCACGTGTCTTCATTCCAAGCGAAATCTTCCAAACGGCTGGCATGTGTTTTACCACGCCCGATACCTTCAACATTCTCGGCATTCCTCCCTTGTGCTTCAGCTTCCTCAATTCTTTTCTCGGTAATTATATGGTCGACCAGCATAAACCCGCCGCCAAGCACACCGTAAACCAGAAGCACAATGCCAAACTTTTTCCATTGTATGCCGCTTACAAACATCATGGCAAGGCTGACGCACATGAAGATAACAGTATTGGTAAGCCCCTCGGTAATGGTAAATGCCCCGAAAACGACCACTATCGTGGCACTTAACACCACTCCCACAGTACGCACACCGCCAGGCTCCTGGTAACGTGCCATAATCCATGCCACGACAAGCACGGTTGACAACTTGGCCAACTCAGAAGGTTGTATCGAGAAGCCAAGCACTGTCAATGCACGTTTTGCCCCGTGCGTGTCGTTCCCCATGAACCTCAGGGCCACAAAAGAAATTATGGTAATTACAACTAATGCCGCAATCCAAGGCAGATACTTCTTATATGGCACACTTTGCACAACAAACAGCACAACAAAGCCCAACCCAAGTATAACCACATGCTTGAGGATAGGAGCATATATGTTGGTATCCAATTCGCGAGACAATGCGCTGAAAGTTTCTACAATCGAGATTATACACAAAAGCACGTATATGCCCCAAATCCATGGGTCACCATACTTGTACTTGCCATTGTCTGACAACGTTGTTGCATCAGTGTTTGTTTCCATAATATTTACTTTAAACTTTGCAACTTGTTCACACAATCCTTGAACTGGCGGCCACGGTCTTCATAACTCTTGAACAGGTCGAAACTTGCGCAGCAGGGCGACAACAACACCGTATCGCCATCTGCAGCCAGGCTGCGGCATTTTGCCACAGCTTCTTCCATGCTTCTTGCATCTTCGACAACAGCGATTTTGCCATCGAAAAAGCTGTGCAATTTGGCATTGTCAACACCAAGGCACACTATTGCCTTTACTTTCTCCTTGACAAACTGTTCTATCTCGCTATAATCGTTCCCCTTGTCCTTGCCGCCAAGTATCAGCACCACAGGAGTAGTCATGCTTTCGAGTGCATACCAGCAAGAATTGACATTGGTGGCTTTCGAATCATTGACATAACGGACACCATCGAGCGTCCTCACATACTCAAGGCGATGTTCCACTGCCTCGAAATCTTCGAGCGCGTGGCGTATCACATCTTTCTTTATGTCGAGTATCGATGCCGACAATCCAGCAGCCATCGAATTAAACACATTATGCAACCCTTTGAGAGCCAAATCATTCTTGTCTATCACAAGCTGATCGCCGTCGTCCTTGCGCAATACCACATCGCCGCAATCATCGATATATGCCGCAGCATCGGGGTCGTTGAGTTCTGAGAATGGGTACATCTTAGCTTCAACCTTTAAATGCTTGAGTTGAGCGGCTATCACAGGGTCATTCTCCCAGAAGATAAATGAGTCGTCGCCAGTCTGGTTCTGCAATATACGGAACTTTGCCGCCACATAGTTTTCCATCTTGTGGTCGTAACGGTCGAGATGGTCGGGGGTGATATTGAGCAACACGGCAATATTGGCCTTAAAGTCATACATATTGTCGAGCTGGAAACTGCTAAGTTCAATCACATATACCTCATGCGGCTCAGTCGCAACCTGCAAGGCAAGGCTGCGCCCAACGTTGCCTGCCAGCCCCACATCGATTCCGGCCTCCTTGAGGATATGGTATGTGAGCAATGTCGTGGTAGTCTTGCCGTTGCTACCTGTTATACACACCATCTTGGCATCGGTAAATCGACCAGCAAACTCAATTTCTGAAATAACTGGAATATTCTTGCTACGCAATTTTTCAATAATAGGGGCATTGTTGGGTATGCCAGGGCTTTTGATTACCTCGTCGGCACACAAGATGCGGGCTTCGGTGTGTCCGCCCTCTTCCCATTCTATGCCATACTCGCCAAGGCGGGCAGCATACTTTTGAGCCACCTTGCCAGAATCAGACAAGAATGTGTCATACCCTTTGACATGGGCAAGCACAGCAGCACCAACGCCGCTTTCGCCGCCCCCCAATATTACAATACGCTTTTTCATATTTTGTTTCAACGTCATTTTTAACGCTAATTTACCTTATTTTCAATGTCACAAACGTCAATGCCGCAAGGAAGATGGCAACGATGCAGAAGCGCATCACAATCTTCGACTCGGGGACTGCACGTATAGGCCGCTGGATAAGCGCATCGACACCCGAGTTGCCCTGCACTTGGAAATGATGGTGCAAGGGTGTCATCTTGAATATGCGCCGTCCTGTGCCTGTCTTCTTCTTGGTGTATTTAAAATAAGCTACTTGCAGCATCACCGACAAATCTTCCACAAGGAAGATGGCACACATGATGGGTATAAGCAATTCCTTGCGAATGAGGATTGCAAACACCGCTATCAATCCGCCGAGCGTGAGGCTGCCTGTGTCGCCCATGAACACCTGTGCCGGGAACGAATTATACCACAGAAAGCCAACGGTAGCCCCGATAAATGCTGCGGCAAACACTACCAACTCGGAACTTTCGGGGATATACATGATATTCAAGTATGACGAATATATCACGTTGCCCCCAAGGTAGCACATTATGGCAAGCGCGACACCTATTATCGCCGAAGTTCCCGTGGCAAGCCCGTCAAGCCCATCGGTGAGGTTTGCGCCATTGCTCACTGCCGTCACGACAAAAATCGTGACGAGTATAAACAGTATCCACCCACCTGTTTCGGCATTGTCGCCAAGCCACTGGGTGAGGCTCGCATAATCAAAATTGTTGTTCTTCACAAACGGTATGGTGGTTTGGGCAGCCTTGATATCCTCGGTCTTGTGGCTGACCACTATTTCATGGTCGGCAACACGTGTTTCGATATTTTCACGCATCACAATGTCGGGGCTGAGGTACATCGTCAACCCAACAATCAGTCCCAAGCCAACTTGACCAACAATCTTGAACTTGCCCTTGAGGCCGTCCTTGTCGTGGTTGTGCACCTTGATATAGTCGTCGATAAAGCCCAGCGTACCAAGCCATACGGTAGATACGAGCATGAGTATCATATATACATTGTCGAGCCGAGCCACCAACAGGCAAGGCACCAATATCGATATGATGATGATAATTCCGCCCATCGTCGGTGTGCCTTTCTTGCTCATTTGCCCTTCAAGCCCCAGGTCACGCACAATCTCGCCTACCTGCATGAGTTGCAAGCGGTCGATGATACGGCGACCTATCACAGTTGCTATAAACAGCGACAGCAACAAAGCCACCCCCGAGCGGAATGTGAGATAATTCATCAATCCAGCACCAGGGAAATCGATGCTCTCCAAATATTGGAACAGGTAATACAACATTTTTCTTATATACCTTTATGTGTGAAAATCAACCTTGTTTTTCTTCTTCAAACTGCGACAACAACACTTCCTTGTCATCAAAGTGATGCTTTACACCTTTCACTTCCTGATAGTCCTCATGGCCTTTCCCAGCCACAAGCACCACATCGCCAGGTTCGGCAAAACAGGTCGCAGCCTTGATAGCCTCGCGGCGGTCGGTAATCTTGAGCGTGTGGCGACGGTCGGCATCGTCAAGCCCAGCCTCCATGTCACGCAGGATCTCCTCGGGGTCTTCAAAACGAGGATTGTCGCTGGTGAGTATCAAGCGGTCGCTACGGCGGGCAGCCTCCTTGGCCATAATAGGCCTTTTACCCTTGTCGCGGTTTCCTCCAGCCCCGACAACTGTGATAATCTTGCCCTTGGTGCCTACGACATCGCGAATGGTGTCAAGCACATTGACAAGTGCATCGGGTGTGTGGGCATAATCGACAATAGCCGTGTAGCCACGTGGCGAAACAAAGGTCTGGAAACGCCCAGCCACAGGCACAAGCAGACTCATCTTCACAGCCACCTCTTCCTCGGGGAAACCTATCAGCAGCGAAGCCCCGTAAACGGCGGTCAAGTTATAGGCATTGAAACGCCCAGTGAACAACACTTCTATCTCTCGCCCATTAAGGCTGAGTGTCGTGCCATTAAGGCGACTTTCTATGATTTTACCTTTAAAATCTGCCATCGAGCGCAACGAATATGTGTGCTTTTCGGCACGACTGTTTTGCACCATCACTTGTCCCACCTTGTCATCGATGTTCACGAGGGCAAAGGCATCGGCTGGCAAGTTGTCAAAAAAACTTTTTTTGGCAGCTATGTAATTTTCTACAGTCTTGTGGTAGTCGAGATGGTCGCGTGTAAGATTTGTGAACACACCGCCACGGAAACGCAACCCGTCGATGCGATGCTGCACACAAGCATGTGAACTAACTTCCATGAAAGCATAACGGCAACCTGCGTCAACCATCTGGCGCAGCAAGCGGTTAAGCGTCAGCGCATCGGGTGTCGTCTGCTCGGTGTGTATCACAGTCTTGTCAACAATGTTGCGCACAGTGGAAATCAATCCAGCCTTGTAACCAAGCAACTGCGCCATTTCATACAGCAATGTAGCTGTTGTAGTCTTGCCATTTGTGCCAGTAACTCCCACGAGGTCAAGCGACTGCGATGGATAATCATACCAAGCCGAAGCAAGCAATGCAAGTGCTTGGCTGCCATTGCCAACGACCACATACGTCACTCCGTCGGCTATCTGCTCGGGCAGTTGCTCACACACCACAGCGGCAGCCCCGGCGGCAACTACATCGGGTATGAACTTATGCGAATCAACGGCTACGCCCCTGACGGCAACAAACAACGCTCCTCGTGTCATGCAACGCGAGTCGCACACAAGGTCATATATCTCAACACCGTCAACAGCCCCCTTGACATCGAGTACATTTAACGGTTTCAATAATTCGCTCAAAAATTTCTTTTCCATTTACAAAAAATATATATGTGTCAGTTACGCAGCGTGAGATTTATCTCCGCGCCCTTTATCAATTTACTGCCTGGAGGCAAGCTCTGCTTATATACATAGCCCGCCCCAGTATATCGCACTTGCAGCCCAGCCGATTCAAGCCTGTTGATAGCATCACGCAGTCCCAATCCCACCACATCGGGGATTTTGCCTTCCTGCACATCGCTGGGACGACGCATGTGCCCAAGCGTACTGGCAGCTTGCTTGTCAACAAACGATTGCGCATTACCAGTGCCATCGGCTGTGGCATAAGTAATGCCCGAACGTCCTCGACCGATAGAATCTATGACAGCCTCGTAATTCTTGCCGTTACCGAGCATACCATGGGCATACATCCTCGTGGCAATACCCAAGAAAACTTTGCCACTGTTTCCGGCAGCACCATACTTGGCCCTCTCACACACCACTATGCACGAATAGCGAGGATTGTTATATGGGAAAAATCCACAAAACGAATAACGTTTCATGCCAGTGTACCGTCCTTTGGCAATAACGTAGGCTGTGCCTGTCTTTCCAGCCACATCTACTATTTTATTTTTCAACGACTTGCCTGTTCCGTGTGGATCTTGTACAACAGCGTGCATCATCTCTTGCAGTTTCTTCGCATTGGCTTCGCTGCATATACGTTCACGCACGTAGCCAACTTTTATAATCGAGTCGGGCATGCCCTCACGTGATATCTTTGTTACAAGCCGCGGCCTTACAAACCGTCCGCCGTTGGCTATGGCATTATACATGGCGAGCGTGTAGATAGGCGGCGTTGACATTCCATAACCGTAGCTCATGCGTGAGAGCAATATGCGGTTGGAGTTCAGATGGCCCGAAAACGACATCATCGGCCGTTGCGAACCATACACGCCTGTATTGAAGTTGTCGAAGAAGCCAATCTCGCGCAACCTTTCGCCAAAAGTGGGAGGATTGCTGCCATATTTCGATGTCACGATTTTCGCAATGCCTATATTCGACGAGCGTGAAATTACCTCGGTTACGCTCAAGTCGGGATAAGCATGGGCATCGCTTATGGCACGTCCGCCACTGTAGGCCCACAGGCCTCCTGTGGTAATGCGCTCGTTAGGGTCAACCACTATGCTGTCTTCGAGAGCCACAAGCATCGAAATCACTTTCATCACCGAACCAGTTTCATAGCGCAAGAACGCATGGTTCCTGTTTTCCTTGTAGCCTTTCGACACGTCAAAGGTGTCCACCCGTTCCAAGTTGGCTATTGCCTTGATATCCCCTGTGGCGACATCCATCACCACTGCTGTCGCCCACAATGGTTCGGCATCAAGGCACATTTTTTTCAACTCTTGCTCAACAATGTCCTGTATATCGACATTTATGGTTGTAGTTATGTCGCAGCCATTGATTGCCGGCACCTCTTCCCAGTTGATAGTGCGCTTAGTTGACACTTTCTTATGCAATTCACCGTTTCGACCATAAAGCAACGAGTCAAACGACCGCTCAAGACCGTTAACGCCCACAAACGCCACTGCGTTATGGTTGGCATCAACCCTCACATTCTTCACAATCGCGTCCCCAATGGTGCGCCTTGCAATCGAGCCATACGGGAAACTGCGACGCTTGATTTCTTCAAAAACGATACCCGATGTGTTTGAGCCTTTTTTAAAAATCGGGAACCGGGCCATTCGCTGGCGTTGCATGTAGGTCAAGCCACTTCTGACAATCCAACCGTTCGTATTACGTGCAGCCTTGTATTCTTTTGTAAATAGGCGTTGCCACTCTTCGGCACTTTTAGTACCTGGCAACAACGCTGCAAGACTGTCGCACAATGCAGGCAGCTCTTTATAAAAATCGTCTTCTTTGACACGTTCTCCACAAGTTCTCCAGTCAACTTTGGCACTGTAGGTCAAAGTCGATGCCGAGAGCACAGTGCCGTCATCGGCAAAAATCTTGCCACGCTCGGGTACGGCAGGGATTATGCTGTCGTTATAAAAACTTGCAATGGCCTTGGCATTCCAAGCATCAGCCTTGATAACCGTAGTTTGGAACAAACGATAAACGACAACCAACGACACAGTCAACGCAGCCACGATGACCAAGAAATAGCGCCACATTATGTGTTGCTTGTTTTTCTGTCTTTTCTTCTTCATTTATCGTCTAATTATCAATATGTTATACAATCAATTATTGAGCGTCGCATTGGCACACAGCCCCTTGGCTATGCCCAAGAAAACTTTGCCACAGTTTCCAGTAGCACCATACTTGGCACTCTCGCACACCACTATGCACGAATAGCGTGGATTGTCGTAAGGGAAAAATCCACAAAACGAATGGCGTTTATCCATTGTATATTTGCCATCCACGGCCACATAGGCTGTGCCGGTTTTTCCAGCTATTTCCACATCGGGATTGCGGAGCGACTTGCCCGTGCCATGCACGTCACTGATAACGGCATGCATCATCTCTCGCAATTTCTGCGCATTGGCCTCGCTGCATATCCGCTTTGCCCGACCGACCTTGCCATTAGTTTCAAGACGTGGTGTCACAAGCTGCCCGCCATTGGCTATGGCATTGTACACAGCAAGTATATGTATAGGCGCAACTGCCATACCGTAACCATAACTCATGCGCGAAAGCAATATACGGTCGGCGTTCTCATTACCAGTAAAGCGCATCACCGGTTTATCCACCATGACACCAGCCCCGAGGCTATCGACCGTCATACCTAATCCCATCAAACGTTCGCCAAATGCCTGCGGATTATCTCCATACGCCGCAGTTATAATTTTGGCGATACCTATATTGGACGAGCGGGAAATCACCTCGGTTACGCTCAAGTCGGGATAGGCATGAGCATCACTTATAGGATAAGCACTACTATATGCCCAACTGCTGCCAGTGGTTATACGTTCATTTACATCTACAACAATACTGTCTTCAAGAGCCACGAGCATCGAAATCACGTTCATTACCGAACTCGTTTCATTGCAAGATATGGCATAATTGTGTTTCTCAATGTACCCTTTCGATGCATCAAGCGAGTCCACGCGCTCCAAGTTTGCCAAAGCCTTTATATCACCAGTAGCCACATCCATCACCACAGCAGTTGCCCACACAGGCTCGGCATCAGTACACAACTTGCGCAATTCCTGCTCGGCAATTCCTTGTATGCTATCATCAATTGTAGATTGCCACACCTTTTGAGATGCGGCATCTTGGTCATCTGTCCCGGAAGCCGAAGCCCCACACGATTGGGACAGCACACCAATAACCATCACACACGCAATCGTCAAGAAATTTCTAAACGCACTGCGAAAATTCTTTTTTTGTTTTACAGTTTTCATTTTAGCGCTCGTTATTAGTATCTTTTAATGAATACGGAGGTTCTACTGGATCGACCAGGCCCAATTTCGTGGTATCAACGAGCTGCCTCACACTCTCACCACGAATAGTAGTATAATATTTCTCGCTTAGCAATAAATAATCAGACCTTACGGCATCTAACTGCTGCTCAAGCGCGGCAATGCGCCGCATCTCTACCATAGCCGAGAAACGGTTGGCAATAAAGCCCAATGTCACAAACAGCACCAAGGCAATCTTGGCGAAATGACGCTTTATGAGTTCCACAGTGATAATCTTTCCACCGAGGAAATCCCAAATGGCCATTCCCACCCGGGCAAAAAACATGGATATTTTTTTCTTTATTGCCATATACTCTCTCCTCCTTATTTTTTCTTTACACTTTTTCGGCAATACGCAACTTGGCACTGCGAGAGCGTGGATTGCGCTCCACTTCGGCATCATCGGGCTGTATTACCTTGTTGTTAACCATGCGGAAAGGCGTGTTGACACGACCGAAAAAGTCTTTATCGGCCTTGCCTTCCACATTGCCACTTTTGATGAAATTCTTCACCAAGCGGTCTTCAAGCGAATGGTAGGTAATAACCACAAGCCGTCCGCCCGGGCGCAACACCTGCAACGACTGTGCAAGCATTGCCCGCAAGGCGCCCAATTCATCGTTGACAGCTATGCGCAACGCCTGGAATACTTGTGCAAGTTCTTTCTTCTCCTGTGCTGGTTTTATAAACGGCTTCACCACAGTGAGCAGTTGCCCGACTGTTGCCACAGGCTTGCCTGTAGCACGCGATTGCGCTATGGCAGCCGCCATGCGGCGGGCTTGTTTCAGTTCGCCATAGTTATAAAGCAAGTCGGCAATCTCTTCTTCCGAAGAATTGGCAAGCAAGTCACTCGCCCGCAACCCGGCCGAGCGGTTCATGCGCATGTCGAGCGGAGCATCGGCACGGAACGAGAAGCCACGTTCGGCATCATCAAAATGATGGAACGACACCCCCAAATCGGCAATAATGCCATCGACCGCCTCAACGCCATAATAACGCAAGAAATTAGCCAAGTAGGCAAAATTACCATGCACAAACGTGAAGCGAGGATCATCAATGCGGTTGGCGTATGCGTCCATATCTTGGTCAAAACCATAAAGCCTCCCGCCCTCGCCAAGGTGCGACATGATAGCCCGCGAATGCCCGCCACCGCCAAACGTCACATCAACATACGTCCCAGCAGGGGCAACAGCAAGTCCAGCTATGCTCTCCTCAAGCAATGCCGGAACATGATAAATTTTCTGTTGGTCGTTCATCGCTACACTTAATAGTTTAATGCACAATAATTTGTGAGCAACATTATCGTCACCTAACACACGGAATAGCACCGCGTGGAAGTATGTACCTTTCCGCTTGTAAAGTTAGCAAATTATCTGCGAAATTTACAAACACAAATTCGCATTTTCCTCGACTTTAACACAGAAAGTTATCAACAAGCAAATATCAATGTTGCACAACATGAATATCGAGAAAACGCCGTGCCGATTTTAACAATATCGCGACTGGCGGTTTGCAATTGTAAACCCGATGCAAGCAACTGACACAAAAAAGTCGGGCCAAACAGGTGTGCACCTGCATGGCCCGACAAAGAATGTTTTAAAATCTGCTTAAATATCGAAAGGTTTAAACAGGCTTTTATTATTTCTTGAAGTAGCGGTTATACAAGCCCTCGAAGCCCTTGCCGTGACGAGCCTCATCCTTGGCCATCTCGTGAACAGTATCGTGGATAGCGTCAAGGTTAAGTTCCTTGGCACGTTTTGCGATGCGATATTTATCGGCATTGGCACCAGCCTCGGCAAGCATACGCTTGTAAACGTTGGTCTTAGTGTCCCATACAACATCGCCAAGCAACTCGGCAAACTTAGCAGCGTGTTCTGCCTCTTCCCATGCATAACGCTTGAAAGCCTCGGCAATTTCGGGATAGCCCTCGCGGTCGGCTTGACGCGACATAGCAAGGTACATACCTACCTCGGTGCATTCACCGTTGAAGTGTGCGTTCAAGTCTTTGATCATCTCTTCGTCGCAGCCCTTGGCAACGCCGATTACATGCTCCTGAACAAAAGTCACCTCTTCGCTCTCGTCAACTTCTTTAAACTTGCTGGCAGGAACGCCGCATTGTGGGCACTTGGCGGGAGCTTCTTCGCCTTCATAAACATAACCGCAAACAGTACAAATAAATTTCTTTGCCATAGTAGTATAATTTTAATAAGTTAAACTATCTTTTATATTATCAATTTTCAATTATCTGCGCACTTACCGCACAACCCATCGTAGTACAAGTGTGTATGTTCCACCCTGAAACCCTGTGGCATAGCCGACTTGCAATCAACATCGCCATCGGGCATCGGCACATCATAAATTTGCTTGCAACGCCGGCACATGAAGTGTGCATGGGGGCGCGTGTCGCCATCGTAATGGATATTGCGGCTGTCAATTGTCAATACCGACAGAGCATCCTTCTCTTCAAGCAACGACAGTGTATTATACACTGTCGTTCGCGACAAAGTGGGCATCGCCGACTGAAGTGCACAATAAATGGCATCGACAGTGGGATGGTTGCAATGCTCCATCAAGTAGCGCATTATAGCCACCCTTTGCACCGAGGGCTTTATTCCATGCTTCTTCAGATGTTCCACTACAATATCCATCGCTTAAAAAGATTATAAATTTGAAATCGTTACAAAGTTACAACAATTTTATTTCCCGCCAAATTTTTCATGCACATTTTTTCAGAAAAAAGTTATTTATCGCACAAAACGGGCTGTAAACGCGGCTCGCGACATGAGCCAAGCCACCAATGTGGCAATCGCAAAAGTAGTGACGGCAATACATGGTATGCGCACCCAGTAGGGCAACATGGCCATGTCATACAAATCATAACATACAAAAACAAACACGAAATGGCACAGGTAGATGCCAAACGCGAGTGACGCAAGCCTTGAAAGCCAGCGGCGTGAACGCACTGCCATTTTTTGCACAATTGCAAACAACGAGAGAGTCATCATAAACACATTGATGCCATTAAAGTACCACACAATCTCAAGATAGGCATAATTCCCTGGAAAATGCTCTTGTGTGAGTATATAGCCGCCAGCAGTAATGGCATAACCTGCAACAAACAAAGGTATCATAATGGCAAGCATCTTGCTCCAGCTCCATTGCAAAGGATACTGTTTCAAGTAATAAGCCAAAACAAGGTAACCTACAAAGCCCGAAAAATAATAGAATGTGCCATATATATTCCAATCGCACATTCCCAACAATTCCATGTTGCCATAATTGCCTTGGTAGCCAAGCACTGGAGCAAGCATCTTCAGATAAGGGAGAAACAGCGATACTACCCACAAGCCCAATACCACCTTCAACTCGCGCTGCGATGCTTGCACAAGCCATGCATTAAGCACTGGCATAAGCAAGTAAAGCCCTATGAGCATGTACAAATACCACAACGGCGTAGTATCGAAATTAAAATTGAATACAAACGTGTAAATGCGCTGCACAAGCTGTTGCACCGTGTAGCCGCCAACAGCTACCTGCGGATTGCAAGTGGACGGATTAATATAATTGAAATACGCGTACATCAACAACGGCAAAGCCACCGACCAAAACACCAATGGAGGCAATATGCGGCCAATCCTCTTGCGATAAAACGACACAAGGTCATATCCCTGTCCGACCGGGAGCAACAAGACACCCGTCATCATCACGAAAAGCGGCACACTTGCCCGCATCAGGCTACCACCGAAAACACCAGTGAGGAATGAAGCCCTGTCGGCATCGAATTGCGCAACAAATGCGTCACAACTATGAGAAAACACCACCATAAAACAAGCCAGAACCCTCAACAAGTCAACCCAGCCTATATTATTCTGTCGTCCGTATTCCATTTCCATCTAAATTACACGTACAAAGATAGTGCAAGGCGAGAGCAATGACAAACAGCAATGTTAAATATTGCTAATAACCATAGCGCAATATTGCTTCCTAATCTGAATTGCGATATATTTGTGATATCATTTTAATATCATTTTAAACCTTACAATTATGAACACGCAAGAAACAACCTTCAACGGCATGAAAATCAACGGATTTGCCATGTTATTCATTCATTTGGTCATACTGACGGCAGCTATTGTAGCTTGCTTCTTCATCGGAAAAAATATTTTTTATGGCATAGCAGTGCTACTTATCATCGCATGGCTTATAATTATTGCAGGATACATGCAATTAGAGCCAAACGAAGCCCGGGCAATGGTATTTTTCGGCAAATACAAAGGGACTTTCAAACAAACAGGATTTTACTGGGTCAACCCATTCTATGACAAAAAGAAACTTTCACTCCGTGCCCGCAACCTCGACATTGAGCCTATCAAGGTGAACGACAAAGTGGGCAACCCCATACTCATAGGCATGGTGCTGGTGTGGAAACTGAAAGACACCTACAAGGCAATGTTTGAAATCGACTCACAGACAATGGCCGACGTAACTTCATCATTTGGCAATGGCAAAGACTCTGTGACAGTGAACGTGGGCAGCAGCGTGGCTGGGCGCATGAAGGCATTTGAAAACTTCGTGAAAATCCAGAGCGACGCGGCACTAAGGCAAGTGGCAGGACAATATGCATACGACGACAACGAAGGTGAAGCCAGCGAAATGACACTACGCTCGGGTGGCGATGAAATCAACGAGCAGCTTGAGCAGAAACTCAACGAACGCCTCGAAATGGCAGGGCTTGAAGTGGTAGAAGCTCGCATCAACAACCTTGCATACGCTCCCGAAATTGCAGCCGTGATGCTGCGTCGCCAACAAGCATCGGCAATCATCGGCGCACGCGAAAAGATTGTAGAAGGTGCTGTGTCGATGGTTCACATGGCACTCGACAAGCTCGAAAAAGACAATGTGGTAACACTCGACGAGGAACGAAAAGCCGCAATGGTGAGCAACTTGCTCGTGGTGCTTTGCGCCGATGAGTCGGCACAACCGGTAGTCAACACAGGTTCATTATATAATTAACTTGCAACGCTGTGGCCAAGAAAGAATCTACAACCAAAAGCTTCGTGCTGCGCATCGATGCCGCCACAATGGATGCCCTTGAAAAATGGGCAGCCGACGAATTCCGCAGCATCAACGGACAGCTACAGTGGATTATTGCCGACGCATTGCGCCGCAGCGGCCGCATGAAAAAGCCTATCAACGACAATAAAGATTATGAAAAAGACACCGCCAACCAATAAACCACAGCCGTTGCCCGACGTGAAATTCCACCCTGGGCTGCCCGAACGGCTTATGGAAGCGGCGGCACTGCTTCTCGTCGTGGCCAACTGGGGCTACATAATATATATGCGCCTCGCACACGGCAACGAGAATTTCACCGCTGCATGCGTTATGGGGGTAACCGCCACAATCTCGTTCATCATCGTGGCATTATGCGCCTACGCCCCAGTGAAGCTGATTAATTTCCCATGCCGCGTTACACCGACCAACATCGTGACGCAATACGTGCTGGCAGTGCGCTTCATACGTGTCATAAACATCATTATGGGGATTACATACCTCGCTACAACACTCGTCGTTTACCAGGAGGAAACAGCATTCCTTTACACATCCATCGGGCTGCTTATCTTGTCCACTATAATATATGTTGTGATAGCAATGCGACAACGCTGAAAAAAGAACTTGGGCGAGCCACAATGTTCATAGCTCGCCCAAATCCCCTTTTTTCCCTTAAAAACACTTATCACTCTTCGGGCTTAGCGCGGAAACAGCTCCATGCAAGCCATATAATTAACAAAGCATAAATTACAAGCCCAAGGGTCTGCAATGTGGTTTCACCCATCGCATGGCTATACTCAAATCCGGCAAACTTCACACCTGCACTCACAACGCCCATCAATGCACCGCCGGCAATGAAGCCCGAAGCGAGCAGTGTGCCACGGTCAAGGCGAGCCTTATTGACAGCCGAATCCTTTGAACGGGTACTTACAAACCAACTTACAAGTCCTCCCACAAGCAACGGGGTGTTGAGTTCCAGTGGAATGAACATACCTAACGAGAATGCCAGAGCCGGTACACCGAGCCAATTAAGCAGCACGGCAAAGATAGCCCCTACAATATAGAGCATCCACGGCGTTTCGCCTCCCATCATCAACGGGTCGATAACAGCCGCCATTGCATTGGCTTGCGGTGCTACGAGGGCATCTTCGCCCACAAAGCCATAAACCTCATTAAGCAGCAACATCACACCACCTACCGTAGCAGCCGACACAAACGTGCCGAGGAACTTCCACGACTGCTGCTTGGCAGGTGTAGTACCTATCCAGTAACCAATCTTCATATCGGTAACCATGCCTCCAGCCATCGACAACGCCGTGCACACAACGCCACCTATGACCATCGAAGCAACAATGCCAGCCGACCCTTCAAGACCTATTGCCACGAATATTCCCGAAGCAATGATAAGCGTCATGAGTGTCATGCCCGACACTGGATTTGTTCCTACTATCGCAATGGCATTGGCGGCAACCGTTGTGAACAAGAATGCAATTACAGTCACCACAATAAATGCTATAACGGTCTGGAACAAATTGTGAATTACGCCGAAGTAGAAGAAAACCGCCGTGATGAGCAGTGCTGCCACAAGTGCAAAAACAAGCACATTCATGGCAATATCTTTCTGGGTGCGCACAATATCGGCAGCTTTCAAGTTTTTCCCTTTAAATTCTTTACCAGCAAGACCGACAGCATCACGTATAATCGGCCACGACTTTATAATGCCTATGATACCCGACATGGCTATACCGCCAATGCCGATGTAACGGGCCTGATCTGAAAATATCTGCTCGGGCGAAAGCACTGCATATTCGGGACTCATGCCGAGCAATGGAATTATCACAAACCATATAAACGCCGAACCGGCAAATATGATAAAGCTATATTTAAGCCCCACAATGTAGCCAAGTCCAAGCACCGCAGCCTGCGTGTTGATTTTAAACACCATTTTGGCATTGGTGGCCAATTCGTTGCCCCATGGAATAATTTTAGTGGTTAGAACATCGCTCCACCAGCCGAATGTCGATAGCAAGAAGTCATAAACACCACCTACCAATCCAGCCATCACCAACGGCAACGCCTGATTGCCACCTTTCTCGCCCGAAATCAGCACCTGTGTCGTAGCAGTTGCTTCGGGGAAAGGAAACTTGCCATGCATGTCGGCACAGAAATACTTGCGGAAAGGTATGAAAAACAGTATGCCCAGCACACCACCAAGCATCGAACTGAGGAACACCTCCATGAAGCTCACCGCAATCTCGGGATACTTGGCCTTGAGAATATAAAGTGCCGGCAACGTGAATATCGCACCAGCCACAACAATACCCGATGAGGCACCTATCGACTGGATTATCACATTCTCGCCCAGCGCGTTCTTGCGCTTCATTGCCGATGACAAACCTACGGCGATAATAGCAATAGGTATTGCAGCCTCAAACACTTGACCAATCCTAAGTCCCAAGTATGCCGCCGCCGCGCTGAACACCACCGCCAACAACAACCCGAGCGATACACTATAAGGGGTTACCTCGGGATAATTCTTGTCGGGACGCAACACTGGCACATACTTCTCACCGGGCTTGAGTTCGCGGAAGGCGTTCTCAGGAATTCCCCCGGGAGCATTTTGCATAGTTTCTTTGTCGTTTTGCATCTTATTTTTCTGTTAAGTTTACATTCAACCACAATAATTGCACAAAAGTAACCATTTTTGCACAAATAAACTCACATAACAAGAATTAACAACACACCTCTTCTATTACAAGTCCCACAATATTTATATTCTCATACAATTACCATTAATAAGCACCTGTGTTTCCCATTCTTGCAAAAATGCGTCTATTTTTCTCTTTAACAGCTTCATACGCCATTAATTGCACATTTTCGGCACTAAAAATAGCGTTTTTTGCACATTTTCCCAGTTATTCGGCTCAATCGGTGGCATACTTTCGCGGCGAGCAGCCCACTGCCTTCTTGAAATACTTGCCGAAAAACGATGCACTGGCAAAATTAAGCTTTATGCTCACTTGCTGCACATTATACAATCCACTCTTAAGCAGTGCCTTGGCTTCGAGTATCACATAGTCGCGTATCCACTCGCCAGCATAACGTCCGCTTGCCTGGAACACCATCCGCGACAGATACTTCGGTGTCACACACATAAGCCCCGCATAATACTGTATCTCACGCTCGCGCTCATAATGCTGTTGCACAAGTTCTATGAAACGGTCAAACAGTACATGCGTGCGTTCTTCCACTTCGGCCGACTTGCCAAGTTGCACTCGCGACAAATTATTGCATGCGTTACAAAAAAGTACCTGCAAATAACTCGCAAGGACGTTTCGTGTGAATTTATAATCGGGTTGCTCTATCTTTTTGCGCATCTGCCGATAAATCAACAATGCTTCAGCTACCTCATCGGACGACAAATGCAACAACGGCTGCTTGCGCAACAGCGAAGCATAGGAGAAATTCCCAACTTCGTTTCCAAGCGGGGCTGTAAACGCCACCAGCACCAATCGACAATCAGGTGAAATTTCAAGACACTCACCTATCGAACCCGAAAGGACTACAAACATATCCCCAGCGCAAATATCCAATTCTTTAAGGTCTTGATTAATAAGCATACGACCCTCGACACATAAAATCAACATATTAAAATTCAATATGAATGGATGGTTGGGCTTTATGAATGTTGATGCTTCGTTATTGTCAAATGGTTCATTTAAATTGTCGCCCACCATGAATTCATTGTCACACACAAGCGTATTGCCCGTGTCGGGTATCATTGCAAGGTCTAATTGTGAAAAAACATTGTTTTTATTATCCATAACCAATGGTTTGCGTTTCAGTAGCAAAATTAACTTTTAGAACATTAAAACAAGCGCATTAGTGCAATTTTTTCCCACAATTCATCTTATAATCCATTTTATTGGCATAATAGAGCTTAGCAATATGGCTTTTTTGTGAGAAATTTGCAAAAATGTAAAAATAAATACAAATATCGATGAACAAAATAATCATTCAATCCATTGCACTCGGATTGCTTTCTTTTCTTGCTGGCTGTTCGGGGGAAGAAAGTCAAATCCACAAGCACAGTGTGGCAACAATACAGCCAAGACCTGTTGCCGATGAAATTGTAAAAAGTTTTTCGGGCCGCATCGAAGAGGCGCGTGAAATAAACCTTGGATTCAAGACTCCTGGCCAAATCGAGGAAATATATGTCAAGGAAGGCGACTACGTGAAACAAGGCGACTTAATTGCCCGCCTCGACGACAACGACTACCAGCTCGGCGTAGATGCCCTCGAAGTGCAGCACTCGCAATTGTCCCGAGAGATTGAACGCATGAAACAACTCGTGGAAGCCAAAAGCTTGTCGGAAAATGATTATGAAAAAGCTGTTGCCGGATGGGAGCAATTGGGAATACAGCTACAGAACAACCGCAACCAACTAAGCTACACCCGCCTTGAAGCTCCTATGAGCGGATATATTCAAAATGTCAATTATGAACCAGCCGAAATGGTCGATGCAGGTATGCCAATAGTGACATTGCTCGACACTCACCGCATGGAAGTGGTTGCCGACATACCCATCGAAGTGTACTTGCAGCGCGACCATATTACGAAAATAAGCTGTAACTCATCGGCGACAGGACATGACAACATACCGATGCAACTGTCAAGCATCACCCCGAAAGCCGATGGCAACCAGTTATACCGCATGAAATTAAATTTTACCAACGCCGAAGACTCACGCCGCCTGACTGCGGGAATGAACATTGAAATATCACTTGCCATAGCCGACAATGACACAGCCCATGCATCACTTGTGGCCTACACAGTGCCCATGCACGCCGTTTTCAATGATTCGGGACAAGATTTCGTGTGGGTAGTTGCTCCCGACTCGATAGTACACAAGACTGCGGTCACACTCGGCGGCATTGCCGATGACGGCAATATTATTGTCACCGATGGCATTTCAAGCGACCAGCAAGTAGTAAAAGCTGGCGTTGAATACCTGCAAGACAACGAGAAAGTAAACATATTACCAGCTGCGGCTGAAACCAACGTAGGCAACATACTGTAATGAAAATAACCAAGTTTTTCATCGAGCGTCCCACACTGTTCTGGTCGCTCATGGTGGGAATAATCATTGCCGGAGTGCTGGCATTCATCAGAATGCCGAAACTCGAAGACCCTGCTGTTGCCACAAAGCAAGCAATGGTGGTCGCCATATATCCTGGAGCGTCGGCTCATGATGTAGAGCTTGAAGTTGCGCAACTTCTTGAAGACGAATTGCGCAACTTGCCCAACGTGAAGAAAGTCAAAAGCGAATGCCAGCCCGGCATGGCTACAATCACAGTAGAATTTAAGATGACGGTCATGTTGTCGGAGCTCGAACAACATTTCGACCTGTTGCGGCGCAAAGTCAATGATGCAGCCAGACGCTTGCCACAAGGCTGTTACGCCCCAATGGTCATCGACGACATGATGGACGTATATGGCATATTCTACTCTTTCTCGGGCGACGGGTATGAATACCCCGAATTATACAAGTATGCCAAAAAATTGCGCCGTGAACTTATGGGCGTGGCGGGCGTGAAGCGTGTAAACATCGTTGGAAACCGCGATGAAGTAATCAATATCATCTTGCCAAAAGAGAAATTATCGCGCAACGGCGTTATCCCGACTCAAATAATGATGGCATTGCAGAATGCCGACAAGAAAGTAAACGCCGGCGACTACCTGAATGGCAGCGACAGGCTGCAATTACGCGTTAGCAATTGTGTCGAGGACGAGGACGATATTGCCAACCTGCTTATAAGCACATTTGATGGCAAGCAGATACGCCTCGGCGACATCGCCACCATCAAGCGCGCGTATTCCGAGCCTCAACGTAACGGTTTCTTTGTCAACGGCAAGCCAGCCCTCGCTATATGTATAGCCATGGAAAACGATGCCATAGTACCCGACGTTGGCAAAGCCGTGGATGAACGCCTCGCACAAGTGATGTCAACCTACCCAGTCGGAATGCACACCGACAAGATATTTTTCCAGCCCGACAAAGTTGACGAGGCCATTAATTCATTCATGGTCAACCTGCTCGAATCGGTAGTAATTGTCATATTAGTGTTGATATTTACCATGGGGTTGCGCAGTGGCTTCATAATCGGGTTCGGTCTGATACTGACGATAGCCGTTTCGTTCCCAATCCTGTTGAGCATGGGTACCACATTGCAACGCATATCGTTGGGAGCATTTATCGTGGCAATGGGTATGCTGGTCGATAACGCTATTGTAATCATGGATGGAATACTTATCGACAAGAAACGTGGATTGCCACCCGATACCTACCTTTACCGCATAGGACGCAACACAGCCATGCCGTTGCTGGGAGCCACAGTTATCGCCGCCTCTACATTCATCGGCGTTTACCTGTCGCCCGACTCGGCTGGCGAATATGCCCACGACCTATTTCTCGTGTTATGCGTCAGCTTGTTGGCAAGCTGGGTACTTGCCTTGGTACAAGTTCCTTACTGTGCCAATGTGTGGCTGCCCCAAAAAGAACGACCGGCAAAACCAGGCAATGAAGGTGTCATGAACTCTCCCATACACCGTTTTATCCGCCACAGTATAAGCATTCTCATCGAACACAAAAAACTCACCATCACCACGGCATTTGTTGTTCTCGCAGCCTGTATCTTCGGCATGATGCGAGTGCGCAACCTGTTTTTCCCCGATTTTGACTACAAGCAATTCATAGTGGAATACTGTCTGCCACCTCAGTCAAGTCCCGACCGTGTGCGCCACGACTTGCTCGAAATGAGCGACCTGTTACTTCAAAACCCAGCAATTGAACGAGTTGTAGCAAGCATGGGAGCCGCACCTGCACACTATTGCCTTGTGCGTCCGATGACATCGGGAGGTGATTGCTATGGCGAACTTATGATCGACTGCAAGGATTATGCAACCATCGTGGAACAAATACCTGGCATACGCAACAAATTGCGCCAATTGTACCCCGATGCTTACATACGCATTCGCAAATACAATTTCTCGATTGCCACCACACACACCGTGGAAGTGGAATTTACCGGCCCAGACCCAGCCGTGTTGCGCGACCTCAGCCGCCAAGCCGAGGAAATTATGCGCCGATGCAAGTATGTTGACCCATACTCGGTACAAAACAACTGGAAACCACGCGGCAAGGCTCTCGTTGCCGAGTATTCGCGTGAAGATGCACTGCGCTCGGGCATTGAACGCAGCGATGTGGCAAATGCACTACTTGCTGCCACCGACGGTATGCCTGTGGGTGTGATAAATGACCAGGAACATACGGTGCCTGTCAACTTGATGGTACGCAACGACGACGGCTCCCGCATCAACAAACTCAACGACATACCTGTGTGGAGCATGTTGAACATGCACTTTAATGAAGATGAATTGCAGACGCTGATTGCAGCAAGAGGCAACACTGCAAGCAAGCTGCAAGACAAACTTTTCAGTTGCGTACCACTCAGCAATGTCACCCGAGGCATATCGCTCGACTGGGAAGAAGAGATGATACAACGTGTCAACGGCATTCGTGCCATAGAAGCCGAGTGCGACCCAAACCCAGAATTGACCGAGGCCACCCCGGCAAAAGTCCTTGAAAGCATTCGCGAAGAAATCGAAGCAATACCGTTGCCCGATGGCTACAAACTGCGATGGACAGGAGAAATCGAATTGCAGTCAGAGTCAACAGCCAATGTGCTGAAGTACCTGCCACTTACATTCTTCGCCATACTGGGCATACTGCTACTGCTATTCAACAGTTGGCGCAAAGTGATACTTATCATCATTTGCTTCCCATTTGTATTTTGTGGAATCACGCCATCCTTGCTTGCATCGGGCACTCCGTTCACATTCATGGCAATAATAGGCATGATGGGACTCATAGGCATGATGGTGAAAAACGCCATTGTGCTTGTTGATGAAATCAACCGTTTGCAAGTAGAAGAACACGTGCACCCCTACAATGCAGTGGTTGAAGCAACGGTGTCGCGTGTACGCCCCGTAATTATGGCATCACTCACTACAATCGTGGGCATGATTCCACTTGTGGGCGACCCCATGTATGGTTCCATGGCTGTGACAATAATGGGCGGACTGACCATGGGAACTATCATCACGCTCATATTATTGCCGCTCTTCTACACTGCCCTTTTCTCAATACACAAACCTCAAGACCGATAGAAATGAAACATATATTAATAATGTGCATCATAGCTTGCTGCTCCCAGGTGGCAGCAAGTTCAAGCATGGAATTGTCGCAAGACGATTGCCGGCAACTGGCCATTGCAAATAGCGAACAAATGAAACGTGCCGACAATGAGTTGCGGCAAGCCCAGCTTGAAAAAGAGATTGCATTCACGTCATTCTTGCCTAAAATCGACGCTTCGGCTACAGCTGTTTATCTCTTACCCGACCTCGACATGATGGGAATGGAATTGCAAATGCGAGGAATGTATATGGCAGGACTCACCCTCACACAACCGCTGTACACTGGCGGGAAAATACGCACTGGCAACAAACTTGCCAAGATTGGCATCCAATCGGCCGAACAGCAAAAACGGAAAACACGCATGGACGTTATCGCCGATGCCGACAACGCCTACTGGTCATACATAGCTGTACTGTCGAAAGTAAAAATGCTTGAAACCTACAGCGCACAGATGGACACACTTCTACACCAAGTGGAAACAGCCGTGAAAGCTGGCATGGGCATTGAAAACGACCTGTTGCGCATCGGCACAAAGCACAGCGAAATCAACTATCAACTACAAAAGGCCCGTAACGGTGCCGACCTGTGCCGTCTGGCACTATGCAATGCCACAGGGCTGCCATTCGACACCGACATCACTCCCACCGACACACTGCCGACTGCCGACTTGCCGCCAGTGATGGATAGCGACATATCGTCACGCCCAGAATTGGCGTTGCTGCAAGCCCAAGTGGAAGCGAAAGAGCAACAAATCAAAATGACCCGTGCCGACATGCTGCCACAAATCGCAATCAGTGCCGGGTATTCCTATTACGGTAACATAAAAGTGAACGGAACTACAGCCGACAACCAGGGCAACTACACGCCATTCACCCAAGAATACAAAGATGGGATAGGACTAATAATGGCGTCGGTGAGCATACCTATACTGCACTGGGGCGAAAATACCAAGAAAGTGAAAAAAGCAAAAATCGACCTGCACAACGCACAACTCGACCTGCAACGCAATTCACGGTTGCTCGACATCGAGGCTCGCCAAACAATATTGAACGTAACCGATGGCTACAACCTTGTACAAACCGCCATAAATGGCTGCCAGCAAGCCGATGAAAACCTGCGCACAATGAAAGCACGATACAAGGCATCGATGTGCCCGCTCACCGACCTGCTCGACGCACAGTCGCAGTGGCAGCAAGCGCAGAGCAACCACATCGAAGCCATCACACAATATAAGATCTACATCACAGAATACTTGCGTGCAACTGGTCGCTTAGAATAAGCCCTAAAATACTATTTTGATACCCATTCTCGGCCGTCGGGTGGCAAAAAGCCACTCAACGGCCATTTTTTAACACTCACAAGGCACTACCGTAGCCAATTAGAACAACATTATATCCTTTCAGGTATCTATCGGACAAACATTAATTTATACTTTTGCAGCACGGGAATAACCAACTCGAATTATCCGAAAAATATGGGACGTAGCCAATACACCGACATACAATCAAACGATTTCAAAGACTTTATCTCGGTACACTATTCCGATAGTGACCTGTCGGTGTGTTTCAACCTTAGCGATTCGGTTCGTGGCGACAAGGCCATAAGCCTCGACTCGTTCCTGTTCATGGCATGTATCGATGGTGAAATAAGCGGTGAAGTCGATGCTAACAGATACACCTTGCGGCCTAACAATATTATTGTGTGCCGTCCAAACAGGCAAATGAGCAATATCTCAAGCACCGACAATTTCAAGTGCATCGCTATCACGGTTTCGCAGCAGATGCTGCTCTCGATATTACCCATGAACGAACGTCTGTTCAACAGCAATATCCACTTTGCGGGCTACCCTGTTGTGAATATCGACGACAGCACCGATGCCGAAAGGTTACGCACCTACTATTCATTGCTCAAGTCTGAAGCCATCAACAACGGGCAACGCTACCGCCGAGAGATTGTCTTATCGCTGGCCATGGCAGCTATACATAAAATGCTGTACCTGATCGACAAATACCTCGGTATAAACGGCAACGGGCAACTCAAGCAGAGCGAGATACTATTCGGGCGATTTATCGAGCTACTTTCCAACAGCGACCTCAAAGAACGCACAGTCAATTTCTATGCCGAGAAATTGTGTATTACACCAAAATACTTGTCGGTAGTGTGCAAGCGCACCAGCGGCAAAACGGCATCAGACTGGATTAATGAGTTTGTTGTAAAAGAAATCAAGAAACAATTGAGACACTCGTCAAAGTCAATAAAAGAGATTGCCCTCGACCTCGATTTCCCCAACCTGTCGTTCTTCGGCAAATATGTCAAAGCCCACTTAGGACTCTCGCCCACACAATACCGCAAAAAACTTTTCGAATAAGTCCAGCCAAGCCACAAGTGCGAAAAAATGTATTGTACTGCGCATTTTATGTGCAGAAAAATGTATATTTGCAAACCCAATATTTGTCTAAAAATGTGTTTACACCCACTATTTAGGTGCAGAAAAATGTACGATACGTATGAAAAGACTTGCATTGCAACAACTTATAGACTGGAAAAACAAGCCCGATAGAAAACCTCTTATGCTAAATGGCGCACGCCAAGTTGGCAAAACATGGCTGCTACATGAGTTTGCAAGACTCGAATATAAAAAAGAAGCATACATAGTATGCCGCAAAAACGATTTGGTGCAACAACTTTTCGCTCAAGATTTCAACGTAGAACGAATATTACGAGGATTACGTGCAATTACATCAGTCGATATTACCCCAAACGACACACTCATCATTCTCGATGAAGTGCAAGACATTCCCGAAGCATTGGAAGCCTTGAAATACTTCAAAGAAGAAGCACCAGAATACCATATAGCTGTAGCAGGTTCGCTGCTCGGAATATCATTGCACAATGATATTTCATTCCCTGTAGGCAAGATAAATGTCATCAATTTATTTCCTCTTAACTTTGAGGAATTTCTTATGGCAAAAGGCGAAGAAGAAGCTCACAAATTGATTGCTATCCACGACTTTGATACAATTAACCTAATACACGACAAATTCACCGACCTGTTGCGACAATATTATTATGTTGGCGGTATGCCCGAAGCCGTCCTCAAATATGTCGAAACCGAGGCCTTACAAGAAGTCCGCAACATTCAACTTGAGATATTGCAAGGATATGACCTCGATTTCTCGAAACACGCTCCGCGCGAACAAGTTCCACGCATTCGCATGGTGTGGAATAGTATTCCATCTCAATTATTCAAGGAAAATAAAAAATACATATATGGAGCTTTGCGCAAAGGTGCCCGTGCCAACGATTTTGAACTTGCCATACAATGGCTCATAAACAGCGGACTAATTTATAAAGTTCCAAGATGTACAAAACCAGAACTTCCACTCAGCATATATGAAGACTTGTCGGCATTCAAGTTATACATGCTCGACATTGGCCTTATGGGTGCCATGGTCAGGACTGTTCCAAGCCAAGTATTGATAAAAAACGACATTTTTAAAGAATACAAAGGAGGAATGACCGAACAATATGTGTTGCAACAAATGAAAAGCAAATGTATTGAACCGATATATTACCATTCCACCAACGACTCCAGACTTGAACTTGATTTTGTCATTCAACGTGATGCCGAGATGATACCCATAGAAGTCAAAGCCGAAAAAAATGTCAGGGCAAACTCCCTGACTGCTATGTTGGCTCGAAATCCACAACTCCACGCAGAGCGGTATTCAATGCTACCATACAAGCAGCAAGGCAACCTCACAAACATTCCATTATACGCCATTTAACCCAAATCTGTCGTTAGAAAATCATGACAGACAGAACGTGGTAGCGATATAGCTGTTCTATTATTAATGCAAGTTCAAGCCCCTCTGGGGCAATTTCTACATGTCAAATTAATTGTTGCAACTTATAAATCGTAAGTAATGTGCCGTATTTATCTAATTTGGCACACTTTCCTCTCCAACGACTTTCACGTATTTTCACTGCCGGTAGCCCAACTGCTTGAGCAAACGACGATTCCACTCACTGCGCTCGCGGTCGAAGAACCAACCCCATTTGTTGAAGTAGCGTATCATATTGGTTATGTGAATTTTAAGCATCTTTCTGTTTTTATATGACGATGCACGATGGGCATGTACTATCGTCACTTCGGGCCAATACATGGTACGAAAATGGCGGTGCATACGGCGTGTGATGTCAATATCCTCGGGATACATGAAGAAACGCTCGTCAAACAGCCCGACACTCTCAAAACAACTCGTGCGGAAAAACATGAAACTACCTTGATGGTATGGCACATTCAATGGCTGGCTATGATCCCAGAACTTAAGCAAATAACGGTAATTCATACGTTCGACCATGCGTGCAGGCAAGAATCGGCGGAAAATCAAGTTGGCGGGCGTGGGCAACAACCTGCACACATACTGCAGGCTGCCATCGGGATAGACCACATTAGGAATAAGCTGCGCCACATCGCGGTTTTCCTCCATATATGCAACAATGCGTTCGATCACACCATCACCAAAGTAAACATCTGAATTTATGACAAGGTGATAATCGGCCACACGTTGCAAACTGCGCCGTATCGCCACATTGTGGCCTGCGCCATATCCAAGGTTGGCATTATTGAAGATATACTCCACACTGGCACACGATTGGCAAAATTCACGCAACTGTGCCGTTGGAGAATTGTCACATACATAGATGGTTGACACACATCCATTCACCAGCGACTGCAAGCAGCTCGCCAGCTCGTTTACATCGGTATTATATGTGACAATAGAGGCAGTTATAACCATCGTGCGAAACATATATGCACAACGAGTGTGCTACACCCACAGCTTGCAGCACACCCTTTGCCATTATAAATCAATCTCTTTTTATCGTTCCACTTCCTTTACAAGGAATATCTCGGTGGGGAAGTGGTCGCTGTAGCCATTGAGGTAAACACCCGATGCATGTGTGCGCAACGGATAACCCTTGCGGTCGCCCTCCTTGGTACGCAAAAAGTCAAAATTCAGCACCTTATGGTTGAGCAACGTTAGCCGCGAACGGTCGCCAAGGAAATACTTCGACACGATAATTTGGTCAAACAAATTCCATGAACCACGATAAGCCAACGTGCCAATCCCCTTGTCGAGCGTTTCCCACCAAGGATTGTACAGGTCATTATCGGCAACCACATCTTCTTTCTCCTTTTTTGCGCCAAGCACCTCGGCCACACTTGAGTTGAAAGGGTCGTCGTTCAAGTCACCCATGATTATTATACCCTGGTTGGGGTCATCGTTGAGCAAGGAATCAACCGTCAGCCTCACACGCTTGGCAGCAGCTTCACGCAAATAATTTGACCGCTCTTGACCGCCACTGCGCGAAGGCCAGTGATTGACAATCACGCTCACTTTCTCGCCAGCAAGCAATCCGGTTACACACATCTGGTCGCGCGTCTTGAACTCGGGATAACCATCGACAACGACACGTGAATTCACCACATTGAGCACACGGAAGAAACGCGGGTTGTAAAGCAATGCCACGTCGATGCCACGCAAGTCGGGCGAATCATGGTGCACAATTTGCAGCCGCTTGTCCTTCAAGGCTGGATCTTTAACCAAGTCTTGCAGCGGAGTTATATTTTCTATTTCCGACACACCGATAATAGCTGGGCCCATCGGCGTTGACTTCGTGGCCATCTGGCTTATGGCGTATGCCATGTTATGCACCTTGTTGCGGTACTTCTCCCCGTCCCACTGCTTGGAGCCGTTCTCGGTGTACTCATAATCATATTTACCATTGTTATTGATGGTGTCGAAGAAGTTTTCAAGATTATAAAAAGCCACCCCGAACACTTGGTAACGCTTTTCGTTGCCGGCAGTGATTGAAAACACCACTGCGACTGCCGCGATTATTGCCAATAATTTTTTCATAAATCCAGAATATGTGTTACGTTTAGAACGCACCAAAATTAAGAAATTATCTCCAATCTACCAGCTTGCAAATCGATAAAATAAACAAAAGAAAAAATTTCGCCATAAAGCAGCCCTAAAGTGAACGTTAATCGGTGAATTTTACATGGTTGTTACACTTTTTTGGTTGCAAAATGCGAAATTTGCGAACTTTACAAACATGCACTGTGCCGACAACGCTGGTCAATTAAAATTTGTTCACACAAACTAATGATATTTGGAAATAAATATATACATTTGTTAGCAATAACGGCTCTCTGCAACGCTGCTGCAAAGTAACACTTGGCACAGCCATAAGCGTCGAATGCCACAACGGACAACTATTAAACATAGATAATTAAGACAAAACTAAATTACTAACCCCTTTGCTTATGAGAATCAAACTCTTACTGCTCATTACGCTCTTGGCGACCTTGCCGGCAATTGCCCAAAACGCAGGGTTGCGCGGCGTAGTGGTGGATGCCCGCAACGGACAGCCTCTGGCAGGAGCCACCGTGATACTTGAAGGACAAGACATTTCGGTGGTATCGGGACCCAATGGCGACTTCCGGATTTCCTCGGCATCTCCTGGCACCGACAACCTGCTCATTCTGTGTGCAGGCTATGACGACTGGTCGTCGCAAGTAGAAATTGTGGGCGGCGCAGTCGATGACATGGGAGAAATCTCCATGAAGTCGCAATCAATCTACTCGGCCGCTTTCAGTGGCGATGAAGACTTGATGATCGACGAGTCACAACTCGAAGACGAAGAAGGTAACAGCCAGTCGATAGGACTGCTCTCGGGTGCGTCCGACGACGTGTTCTACCAAGCTGCAAGCTGGGACTTCAGCGTTATGCGTTTCCGCCTGCGAGGCTACGACTCCGAGTATTCCGAAACCTACATCAACGGCGTGAATTTCAACGAACCAGCACGCGGACGATTCAATTACAGCATGCTGGGTGGACTCAACCAGGCGTTCCGCAACAAGAACGTGGGTATCGGACTTGAATCCACTTCATTCGGATTCGGGCAAGTGGGTGGTGCCACCAACATCAACACCTTTGCCCGCGACTACGCTCCTGGATTGCGGGCGAGCTTGGCATACACCAACGGCAATTATTATGCTCGCGGCATGGTGACATACGCCACCGGGCTGAACAGCAAAGGCTGGGCATTGACAGTTTCGGCTGTAGGACGCTATTCCGACGAGGGCATATACCCTGGTACGTTCTACCACTCGGGCGGTTACTTCTTGTCGGCCCAAAAGGTGTTCAACGACCAGCACAGCTTGTCGCTAACGACATTCGGCGCACCGACGCAACGGTCGAACAACTCGGCCACATACGAGGAGGCATACGAACTGTCGGGTAGCACTCGCTACAATCCCAACTGGGGATACATGCCCAACGGCGACAAACGCACAGCCCGCGTAGTGGAATGCTTCGACCCTACTGCCATATTGAACTGGATATGGACTCCAAACAGCAACGTGTCGCTCAACACGGGCGTGGCCGTGCGCAAGTCGTATTACTCGTCATCGGCTCTCAACTGGTACAATGCTGCCGACCCTCGCCCCGATTACTATCGCTATCTGCCGTCATACTACGACGACCAGGAATCAATCGACCGATACACCGACCTGTGGCAGAACAACGAAGACTTCCGCCAAGTTGACTGGGGCTCGATATACCAGACCAACTTCCTCAACAACTACGAGGCCGACCAAACGGGTGTTGACAAAGGTTCGACCTACATACTCGAAAAACGCCACAGCAACCAATTCAACGTGCTACTGAACTCAACACTCAACATGCGCCTCAACGACTTCTTGACGCTGCAAGGCGGTGTAGGACTCAATTACACCAGGGCTTCTTATTACAAGACTATCAAAGACCTGCTGGGCGGACGTTACTGGACCGATATCGACCAATTTGCCGAACGTGACTTCCCCGACAACGACATGTTGCTGCAAAACGACCTCAACAACCCCAACCGCCGCGTGGGCGAGGGCGACCGTTTCGGCTATGACTACGACATCAACTCCATATCGGCCAATGCTTGGTTGCAAAATGTCATAAACCTCCCGCACTGGGACATCAACTACGGTTTCCGCGTGAGCTACACACAATTCCAGCGCGACGGTAAAATGCGCAACGGTCGCTCGCCCGAGAACTCATACGGCAAAGGTGTGTTGCACCAGTTTGACAACGCAATGTTCAAAGTGGGTGCAACCTACAAGCTCGACGGACGCAACAGCTTCCGTTTCCATGCCGCATACGGCACAAAAGCCCCGACTTTCGAGCAATCATATATCTCGCCTCGCATCAAGGACGATGCTATCACAGGGCTTAGCAGCGCACGAATTCTATCGGCCGACATAGCATACGCGTTCAACTACCGCAACTTCAAGGGTACGATTACCGGCTTCTGGACCAACATCTATGATGACACCGAACGCACGGCATTCTATGACGACCAGTTCTCGACATTCATGAACTACGTGCTCACAGGCGTAAACAAGACCTACAAAGGCGTGGAAGTGGGATTGGCCTACAAGATTACTCCATCGTTGACTGTCAACTTCGCTGGTACATTCTCGCGCTACCAATACAAGAACCGCCCAACAGGAACTCGTAGCTATGAAAATGGCTCGATGCCCGACACCACGCAGACTGTTTACCTGAAAAACTTCTACGTGGGCGGCACACCGCAACAGGCCTACAGCCTCGGTTTCGACTATGTAGCTCCTGGCATGTGGTTCTTCAATGTGACAGGCGTATGGATGGGCGACAGCTATGTTGACCTCTCACCGATACGCCACGAGGCATTGCCTAACCTGTGGACGCAAGTAAGCTCTGAAGAGGAATTGCAGCAGCGCATCGAGGGCATTACACGCCAAGAGAAACTCAACGACGCATTCGTGCTGAACCTGAGCATCGGCAAACTTATATACCTCAACCGCACGGCATCGCTCAACCTCAACTTGAATATCGACAACGTACTTAACAACAAGAACATACAGACGGGAGGTTACCAGCAAGGTCGCTTTGACTACACCAACTATACTACCACCCGCTACCCCAACAAATACTACTACGCACAAGGTATAAAGGTTTATTTCACCGTAGGCGTAAGATTTTAACCATTTTTATTGTCAACACACATAAAACATTACAATATACACGCTATGAGAATCAATAGATTATATCTCGCATCAGTGTTAGCGTTGGCTTCCGCGGGAATCGTCGGCTGCTCCGACAACTTCGACACCCCGCCGATGGTAATACCCAGCACCAACCTTGAGGCCAATATCACAATCAATGAACTCAAAACGCTGTACTGGAACAGCGACCGCAACTATATCGACACAATCGGATTTGCCGAAAACGGCGACAGCCTGTACATCAAGGCTCGCGTAATCAGCTCCGACGAGTCGGGTAACATTTACAACTGCCTGTACATACAAGACGAAACTGGCTCGCTGCCAATGTCGATACGCTACCCCGACATGTTCAACACCTACCGCGTGGGACAAGAAGTGGTGCTATCGGTAAGCGGCATGTACATAGGAAAGTACAATGGATTGCAACAACTCGGGCAACCTGAATACACCACCCAATATGGCTGGGAAGCCACTTTCATGACACGCGAGCTCTTCGAATCGCGCGTACACCTTAACGGAATGCCCGATGTGACAAAGGTTGACACCATCGACATCAACCTTGGCGACCTTTCCAACTCCACCGAGGATATAATCAGGCTGCAAGGCCAGCTCGTGAGGTTACGCAACGTGCATTTTGAAGAAGCCGATGGACTCACCACATTCTCTGATGCCGACAACAGCACCAACCGCACAGTGGTCGATAGCGACGGCAACACCATCATAATGCGCAACAGCAGCTACGCCGACTTCCAGGCCGATTTGCTGCCAATGGGCAGCGGCACCATCGTAGCAATCCTTAGCTACTATGGCACCGACTGGCAATTGCTCCTGCGTGACACCGACGACCTGTCGGGATTCACAACCGAAACCAGCGGGACAAAGGCCGACCCGTACACCATCGAGCAAGCTATCGAGCTGCAAGGTGCCGCTTCGGGCTGGGTGACTGGATACGTTGTGGGTGCCGTAGCCCCCGAAGTGACCACAATCACAGGCAACAGCGACATCGAATGGGAAGCCCCGACTACTCTCGACAACACACTGGTAATAGGCGCGACTGCCGACACTCGCGACATCTCGCAATGTATCGTCATGGAACTGCCACAAGGCAGTGCCCTGCGCTCGGCTGCCAACTTGCGCGACAACCCATCGGTACTTGGAACCCAAATTTGGGTAACTGGCAAACTTGAAAGCTACATGGGCACATACGGCCTCACCGGCAACAGCGGCTCAAGTAGCGAATATGAAATGTCGGTTACTACTGGCGGTGAAGCAAGTCTTTACGAGGACTTCGAGGGCGGTGAAGTGCCTTCGGGCTGGACTATGATCGAATCGGGCGGCCAAGACTGGTGGTGCCGTGAATTTGACAACAACTACTACATCACTGCATCGGGCTACAATTCCTCGGGTTCAGCGACACCTCCATTCAACATCTGGTTAATAACTCCTGCCCTCGATGTAACATCGGCAAGTGAAAAAGTATTCTCGTTCCGCACACAAGTCAATGGCTATGGCGCAACAACCACCGAGTTGAAAGTATATGTACTCTCAACCAACGACCCGGCCACTGCCACCAAGACCGACATAACAGCTCAAGCTCAATGGCCTACTCCTCCAGCAAGCGGATATTCAAGTTGGGTTGAATCGGGCGACATCGACCTGAGCAGCTATGAGGGAACAATCTTCATCGGCTTCTGCTACGAAGCTACCGAAGATGCCAACTACGCCACCTGGTGTATGGACGACTTCCGTTTCGGAATATCAAGTGGAACAACACCCGACCCAGGGCCAGACGATCCCGACACGCCAGTATCAGCCAATCGTGCCGACTTTGAAACATTTGGCGACCCGACAGGTTACTACAATACGTTCACATCGACCGATGGCTGGACAGCCACCAACTGTAGCCTGCTGGCCGGTACCGACGACTCGTCGGCCGAAAGTCCTTACTTCCAGTTCATCGGCTACATGACTGGTTCGACCACCGAGTTTGCCTACGCTCCATGTATGAACGGCAACACCAGCCGTGCCGGCTCAATAGTATCACCGACAATCTCAGGCGGTTGCAGTGAATTGTCGTTCAACTTCGGCATACCGTTCAACGAGAGCGACCCAATCGGTTTCCGCGTCGATATTAAACAAAACGGCTCGGTAGTGCACACATTCAACATCGAAGGCTCGTATAACAAAGGTGTACTCTACACGCACGTCGAAGAGAACATCAACGTGACCGGCGCGTTCACCATCGAATTTGTCAACCTGTCGCCATCTGGCCTCGCCGAAAACAAAAATCGCGTGGCTGTGTGGAACGTAACCTGGACAGGCAACGAATAACCCACCACGACTACAATAACAAATCAGGGCGGCTTCATCGAAAAAGCCGCCCTGATTTGTCATTATATCCCCTACCAATAAAAAAACATCATAAAATCCAACTTAGAGTTTAAACTATGGTTTAAACAGGGACATTCAGTAAATGTCCCTAAGTAGAACAGGCTCTATAAGATTGCTTATCTTGCGTTTCATTTTCCTCAATAAAGGTGTATCTTCAAAATAATCGTCACTCATGTATTCCACGACAACGGCTATATCTATGTCGCTGTCCTCTGTATGATTGCCTTTGCTGTATGAGCCATAAAGATATAAGGCTTTAAGTGGCAAATGTTTTGCAACTAAAGCCTTGTATTTTTGTGCTATCTCAATAGCTTTTTCTTTATCAATAAGTGTGTCACTCATTAGCCAATAAAGCCGTTACTTCATTTTTCAGCTTCGGCAGATGATTGATAACCATGCTCCAAAGAATATCAGCCGATAAACTGTCATATCCATGAATGATATAGTTTCTTTGGTGGCAAGCCTAAATTGTTTGAGGACTTTTACTGCAATCTCTGCCTTAGACGTGCCATTGAACGGAATATAGAGATTATAGGTGAAGCCATGAACAGAATCTTAAAGACAGATAGGAACATAGCTATCACCAATTCACGCAAAATAGTGGATGCAAGAAACTTTCTATTTCTTCTATGGCAGTCAGAATATCTTGCAGGTGTTTTTTTATCAATCATCCATATATCAATGCTTTTGTTGCATCCACATTCTTTTTCAGATATGGGTTCTTTATGGTCTGCTCTTCCAGCAAGTCCACTTCCCTGCCAAACAATTCCTCCAACGAGTATTTGAAATCAAAGTAGTTGTCGAAATAGTCACCTACCTCTACTTTGTTGAACGAAACTACTAAATCCACATCGCTATCATCGTTAAAACGGTCTGTAAGTATAGAGCCAAACACAAACAACTTGTTAACCTTGTACTTCTTGCACAAGGCAACAATCTTCTGTATGTTGTTTTCTATCAGCTTCATAAACGGACTTGCTTAGATTGCAAAGATAGTAAGGTTGTGCTATAATCATGCTATTTATGAGGACTTTTTTCAGAATCTCCCTATAAAACAGATTTTCTCCTAAAAAAGTACTGCTATTTATCATTAGGACATTTTTCTATGCTTGTCAATTTCATGTCCCCATTTATTTTCTTGTAATGATAAATAGTTGGCTCACAAGCATTGTATTCTGTTTTCTCTGTATGTTGCCAATCAAAATGTTCTATTTCCGTTAATTCCAATGACTGCCGTTCTTCTAATGAGTTCGCGACCTCATTGAAAACGGTGTGCGTAACCAGTCGGTATTTCTTCATTCCGCCAAATCGAATGCCAAAGTCGTATGGCTGTGTTATTTCATTTTTAACGGTGTCTATGCGTGTGTAATCATTCAATTCGTCAAACGGCTCTCCTTGCATTGGCGATATGACATGGCGGTCGTTTCCAACAGGCATCTTATAAGCTGCGTATGCGTTATGCCCATGATAGTACATTCCCTCCCACAGTGTTACTATCAATTCCTTTTCACCATCAAAGTCTATGTCGAAGAAGAAAAACGGAGATTGAGAGCCATCAAAAAGCATATTGTTTATTGCATCATTAGCTGGCTTAAAAGGGGTATAATCAGTTTCTATCAGCATTCCATTTATCAAAAGTTGCTTGTTCTGACTAAGGTTGCCATCAGAAAACAGAGGATTTTCCACAACGAACTCATGTTCGTCGTTTTTAAAATGGATAAAGCCATGCCCGTTTATAGCCGTCGGATTATGCCATGAATAAAATTCCCCATTATAAATTGTATCAACCACGCAGATTGCAGACACATCGTAGCCGCCGACTTGCTGCTTGTATTTGATGTAAACGCATAAGTTGCCCTCTTTTGAATATTCAGCCGCCAGTTCAAAGCCATGCGGAGTATTGCTTGTATTGGCGCAGCCACAAACAAGCAATAAAGCCAACAAATAGGATGGTAATCGTTTCATCTGCCAACACCGTTTTTGAAGTTTATCGGTAATTCTTCTATGTAATATATTGGAACTTTTTCTGATTCTCATTATAAAACAGGATTTCTTTCAAAAAAGGCACTGTCATTGTCAGCATCATTCAAATTCTTTTAGATGCTCATTCCATTTGGTGGTGAAATTGGGATATGCCAGCAGCTGCTCGTAGGTGCAACTGTCGGGCAAGAGCAGTCCTGCCGTTTCAGAGGTAAAAGCTCCCATGTCATTGAACTCATTTTTGAGGGTTATAAGATGTGAACGCAGAAAACGGTATGTGGCATTATTCCAAATGTCTTTTTGCTTGCCCTGCAAGACACTGGCTATTTCATTCCTCTTTGAAATGAAGTCAGACCATGCTTTTTTGGCCTTTAGCAAGGCTTGCCTGTCGGCTGTTTCATCATATAGTGGAAATGGCTCATCTTCAAATGTCGGGGGAATCAAGTCGGTCAAGATATGTGCATATTCCTTGTCAAATAGTGAATCTGGAATATCCTTGTATTTCATTGGCACATGGCAGTTATTGCTTGTCATTGAGAAATATAGGTCTTTCAACGATTCATTCCTGCCGTGATGAATGGCGATTGAAGTGTTGTAATATTTGATGAACGAATATGAGCCATCAGCATTGGCATTGTCTATATGAACTTTAAGAAACCCATGCTGGGCTGTTATTAAACTGTCGGCAAGCAACTTTTCTTCTTGTAACAGCTTGGAAAGCCTGTGGTCGGCTATTTCATCAATCTTTTCAAGTAAATAATGGTTTAGGAATTGGATTTGGTGTGATGACACTGCAAAATCTTGCTCCACTTCAATCGTAGAAACCTGAGGAGCTTTCAAGTCATAAACCATGTGCAACAGGCTGTCAACAATATTGTATTGCATTATAGTATTAGCAGGCAGCTCAATTTTGTTATATTGCATATAGCGGTATATGCTATCCCCGACAATGCCGAACACCGAATCCTTGTTTCCAATATAAGACATCAGCACATTGCCATTATCTGAATCACAGTTCCCAACATAAGATTCCAACACATTGCCAATGTTCACGGCAGAATCTTCTGCCTGATGGGCAACACCAGTTTCTTGGCTATTGTTTCCTTTGCACCCAAATAAGATGCAAAACGACAAAAAGCCAAATAGCAAAAATGGCAAGTGTTTCATCGGACAATACTGTTTTTTGAAATTTATATTCAATTATCTAACAAAATAAAAGTTACTCAAAAAAGTTATGTCTGTCTAATTTTCAACTTGTTCCATTTCTTCTTTTAAGGGTGTCAGGAAGAAAAATTAGACAGTACCATCACTTTATATTTCCATCTACCAATCCAATTCGATAATTCCACTCAATCCTAATTCTTCCCATTTATCCTCAGGTATGTTGAATGTCAGACATTGGCATGATACCTCTCGCCATGTCATTATAGTCATTATATAAGAATGGATAATTGCAAATGTATTTCTTTCCACATTTGGGACATTCATAGATTGATAATTCTCCGCTTTCCATTTTCTTTATTAATTCAGGGTTGTATTCTGCGTTAATGGAAGCGTACATGACAAAATCACCCTCTGTTCCACAATTCGGACAAGTTACTTTTTTTACTATAGGTCTGGTCATATAGTTAATTATTTTTAAATGAGATTTATTTTATTTTCAAATTATCTGTTAAGTTTCTCGTTTATAATTATTTCCCCTTATGAGGACAATTTTCCAGATCAGCAATGGTGCGAGTACCTATGGCAATGTAGTCAGCATTTGGTATGCCAACTCCTATTATCAACATAAAGCAGTAGGCAAATTCACCGGTTTCAAACGGATTATCCATTTTACCATTTTCATAAAATGTAATGGTGTCAAGTGCATTTACGCACCACCTACATATTTTACCATTCTCCATTTACCAACTATTAGGTTGTCAATGGAAACAGATTGCTGCTTGTTGTCACAGCTGCAAACAAGTAGTAAAGCAAGCATTGTAAAGTGGAATAGTAGTCGTTTCATTTGTCTACACTGCTTTGGATTTTTCTTGTAATTCATTTAGTAGCACCTCTCCGAATTTGTCATAACAGACTTCTTTCAAAAGAGGTACTACTATATGTTTCTTTATTCATAGTTTAACCATATATCCAGGGCGTAATTGGCGTAATGCGTTCACCAAGAAAACAAACAAGTCATCCTTTGGTACATCCTGAACCTGAATGCTAGTTCCCTCATAATATATCACTCCGTTTTTGCAAACAATTTGATATGGAGCGTAATTAATGCGCCCCAAAGTGAAAAACACGCCTTTTGTAAATCGTATTTCGTTTTTACATATCTCTACTGCCCCCACATTGGAATGATTTTGGAGGTATGAATGGATTAAAACTGCCAACGGAAACCATGCGCGGTTATCAATCTGTTTAACTAAAGATAAGCGAATATTCATTTTATCAAGATATTAAAATTGTGCTTTCATATTGAACAAAACACATAAATCAGTTAGTACTTGCCTGTCTATAATTTCAGGAAAAGATGTTCCGCAATCACGAATTATGCCGTTTTCATTTACGACTAAGCCGTTTGTAGCAAAACGATGAATACCTAATTTCAATCCGAATTTATAGTAGGTTATTTTCTCTGTATCAATAACGGCTTTACCAAGAAAGCCCGCTTCTTTTTTAAACAAAGAAATCAATTCTTGCAGGCGGACAAGAGTAAGATAATCAGATACACCTCTTACCCCGTATGTTTTTTCTATCTTTATCATGCGAAACGAGGATAAATAAGTTTGAATATTTCAGGATTATCGGGAGAGGTTGGTGCCATTGTACCAACATAGTCAATTTGTTTGCTAAACCATCCGCATTTAAGATTTGACCCAAAACGATAAATAACATTTCCATATTCCATATAAAAATTGGGAGCAATGTTGCCTGATACTCCTTGATATTCAGGATTATTGCATCTCCCAAAGTCAATACGGTCTTTATATATGATTACATCATTGTTTTGGGACATCATCATTCCGTTGGCTATTACAGAAGACAAATGATAAGCAGCGGTACGCGAAATAGACTTTACGGAACTATCAAGCCTTACATTTATGAAACTACTGCTATTCACAGGAACTTCCACCGTTGCATCTGCCAATCCACATCTATTAAGCAATGTTTGAAATATCAAAACAGCATCAGGCTTGTTTTTCCCTTCTCCGTCTATGAGGGCTTTGCCGAAATACTGTTGTGCAACTTTTTTCTTGTTATTACTCATGGTGCTTATAATTCTGAAAAAGCCTTCCTGTCCTTCTGTTTCTACTATTTCTGGAATTATTCTTCTCATCTCATAATGGTCTATATTTAGCTCTTGAAAAGCATTGCATATAAACCGATTCCCTTTTGGAGTGTCAGCGACTAAACAAGTGAGAGTAGAAGCAATGACATACTTTTCTTTTTGTGAAAATGGTACGTCTAATTTTACCGTATTAATTGCCATAAAATGATAAATTGTGCCACTCAATACCCGGAAGAAGCGATTTTATTGATTCTGCCCATATAAAGAAAAGGTGTGGGTACTTTGGCTTATTATCTTGTTGAGGCTCTCTTATTGCTAAGAGTTCTGGACTGCCCACCGTATGTAATAAGCAAAGCCCACACCAAGAAATTATATAAGCCACCTGTTGAGGTAGGTATATAATCCTGATGTGGGCGTTCCTGCTCATTATCCATACGGTAGAATTGTCCAGATTCCAACAAGGGATAATTTAGCTAAACGCCCTTTCGTATTATATGTCCTTTCAACTTCCTAACTCGTTAGTTTGCTGAAATTGCCACAAAGTTACTCAAAAGTGTTTAGCATTGCAAGAACCTAGCTTATTATCTGCAAATTAAGTAGGTAGAAAACCAACATCTGCCTTTAAGGGTGCAAAGTTATTGATAAATTGCGATTACTGGGGGGGGCAGCTCGGGAGTGGCAAAATCAACTGGCGCGAGGGGCAAAGACGAAAAAAGCAGCTAAGCGTGTACTTAGCTGCTTGACTTGTGTGACCCCGGAGAGGCTCGAACTCTCGACCCAATGATTAAGAGTCATTTGCTCTACCAACTGAGCTACGGAGTCGTCCGTTTGTTGATTTCGGTTGCAAAGGTACGCACTTTTTTTGAACTGCCAAATTTTTCAGGCAAAAAATTGAGAAAAATTTTCTGCCACCCTATCCACCATCAATAGAAAATAATTATATTCAAAATATTAGCTTGATAAATAGAACAAATTATAAAATATGTTATATCTTTGTAGTGACGTGTTCATTTCATTTTTAATACCATTAATAGCAAACGAGTGTTGAAAGTGAGTGGATAGAGATTGAGTACCTGCTTGAATTTCCCAATATTTAAATTTTAATCAAGGCTTTTTAAACGAAATTCAAACAGGCACTTAGAAATGGCTTTTACGACACTATTATATTTTTTGGAAAGGATTTGATTTCTACTGCACACACGCCGCTGCCGATATAACCAGCTACCAGTGTGTCGCGATGCACGTATTTCAATACCATTCCAGACTTATGACGACTAATATACAGAACCTATTAATACACATAAACGCGTATGGAAATAGAAGATTATTCCTTAATAGCCAACACGGGGATACAATTGTTTTCTTTCCCCATAACCATCGACAAACAGTGGAGGGAAAAAATATGGTTCCACGAATGGTTTGACGATACCATGGGCGAAAATGGCAAATGGTGCCTCGAAGTGCTAAAAGAGATAATGTTCAAGGACGACGACTCGAAATATTACTATAGGCTTACCGACCTGAACGACCTTGGTTACCTGAAACCTACCATCAGTTTTGAAAATGGAGACTTCACTCACGACGACTTGTGGGGCGATGGCATCGAACCCCTGATGGTTGATGATGAAATGGACGAGAACACCGAGGGCGTAATATTCAAAATGACGTTCAACGACACTTGCTGCAACCTCGACCGTTTATTCAACCAGTGGCTGCCAATGCCATACCTCAAGCGTAAGAATGAAACCAACTTTGACCTTAACCCGCTCAACTGGGTTAGGTTCAAGATAGTTCCACTCCCAACAAGCGAAAAAAGCAATGCACCATCGGGAAAAATAAACTGCGTGGCTATCATGGCTGTTGACAGCCGCGCCGGCAACTTCTGTGACCAATACCGCGAATATCCTGCCTTTGAAAACCAGGCCGACATGTCGCTCGAATTTGAACTTTGTGGCGACCGCATAACACTGATGGACTATTGCTCGGGAATAAACGGGCAAAACTATGTGGATAAATACCTGTTCAAATTGGTACACCCCGACTGCGACGGCGGCCCCGAAGAATACAAGCCTCGCCGTGGCGAGTACCACATGTCATACATAGCTTCATACATTTACCTTGTCAACTACCTTACAGATCTTGCCAACAAACAGCTTGCCCCGCAGAAAATCACCCTCTACCGCGGCATCGAGCAGGGCGTGACACCACGGTTCGTTGACATGGTGGTGGACGTGGGCAATTCACGCACCACGGCACTGCTCATCGAGGAACTCGAAGACGGGGAAATACACAACAACAACATATTCACACGTGTGCGCAAGCTGCAGCTCACCGACATGAGCACCATAGTCGATACGACCGACCCCGAATTGAAAGTAATACGCTATGGCGAACCATTCGACATGCGGCTGGCATTCCGCCGGGCCAAGTTTGGCGATTTCGGCATCGGCGACAGCCGCCAGTTTGTCTATCCAAGCCTTGTCAGACTGGGACACGAGGCCAACAAGCTAATCCACCTCACCCACATCGGCGACAACGACACACGCGAAACACTTTCCACCTACTCCAGCCCAAAGCGTTACCTGTGGGACGACAAACTTAATGCCGAGGAATGGCGGTTCTTGCTGCTCGAAGGCGAGCCTGAAAGCGAAAGCACGCTACAAATCAACGGCATAAGCGAAATGCTATCGGAAACAGGCAAAGTGAACGCCGTTACAAAGCGCAAAGGCGAGGAAATAGTGGCTGGGACATCATTCAAGTACTCGCGCCAGTCGCTCATGACATTCTCTTTCCTTGAAATGCTAGTACAGGCCGATGCGCAAATCAACCGACACGATTATCGCCGCGACCGTGGCGACCTTGCCATGCCGCGACAGATAAAACGGCTCGTGGTGACATGCCCTACCACGATGACCAAGGTTGAACGCGAGGCATTGGTCGGGTGCGCCAAAGATGCCATAAAGCTATGGGAAAACTTCAAGTTCAGCGCACTCGACGACCCTTACGACGATGCTCCAAGCTCACACCGGCCAACTACCGTCAAAGTAATCCCAAGCATGAAGCGCACCAACATAGGCGACGACGAAGTACCTTGGTATTACGATGAGGCTACATGTGCGCAAATGGTGTACATGTATGGCGAAATCGGGTATAAATACCGCAAAGGATACCAAGAATTTTTCGACCTTTACGGCAAACGCATCGACGACGACAAGCAGAACTCGCTGACCGTGGCATCGCTCGACATAGGTGCTGGAACAAGCGACCTGATGATTAACAAGTACAGCTACGCCGAAAGCAGCGGAATCAACGAGCCGGCAAGCATCGAACCCGACCCGAAATTCTTCGACAGCTATTACGAAGCCGGCGACGACATACTCAAGGAGCTTATCAAGCAAGTAATGTATATGCGCGAAGATAGCGGGCTGTACACCAAGATGAAAGAACTGAACGGTGCAAGTTTCGAGCAGTTCAAGCAGTGCGCCAAGGACACCGTCGGCGACTACAACGAACAAACCTACTACGACCGCATCATGCGCCGCGACTTCAACTTGCAATACTCAGTTCCGCTCATGTACTACTATTTGGAACTCCTGGTAAAAGGCGCGGGCGACCGCATCGTGTCGTTTGGCGACGTGTTTGCAAAAAACCGACCCAGCGAAGCCGTATGCGCCTACTTCAAGCGACACTTCAAGTTCGACCTTGAAACGGTAACTTGGAACTTCAAGTACCAAACAGTTTACGACATCATTGCCAACAAGATAGAGCCGCTGATGAAAACTATCGCCACCATCATCTATGCCATGGGCAGCGATATTGCAATACTCTCGGGGCGTCCAGCTTCACTTCCACCAGTGAGGGACTTGCTGCTCAAATATTACTGCGTTTCACCCGACAGGCTCATACTGCTCAACAACTACTACGTTGGCGACTGGTATCCCTACGGCAAAAACCGAGGCATTGTGGCCGATGCCAAGCCCATAGTGGCAGTAGGAGCTGCGATAGCCGACAACAGCTATGGCAAGGGCAACCTGCCTGATTTCTTCGTGAAGCCCGACAAACTTGCAAAGAACCTGAAATCGACAGTCAATTTCATCAGCGAGAACCCCGACAAAGAGGGCAAATCGCCAGGACGAGCCGACTACCTCATAAGCCCGTCAATCGACATGGGTGAAATCGTTGTTGGCGGACTGCCTGTGAACCTATATGCCCGCCAACTCGACCTGAAGAATTACCCGTCACGCATAATGTTTGTCATCGAGTACAACTATGAATACTTCAGGGACAGAGTGATAAACACCAAGAATGTAACTACCGATGGCGACATCAACAAGGCTGTGAAAGAAGAGATAGCCAAGCAAAAAGAGAAATTGCCTTACCGCATCGCCATAAAACGAGAAGACCCCGAGGATCTCGAATCGATAGTCATTGAATCGATCACATCGGTCAAGAGCAACGACCAGGAAGACCTGCCAGTAAACATGCTCAAGCTGCACGTGCAGACACTTGAAGCTCGCGAAAGGCACTGGCTCGACACTGGCATTATCGACTTGTAATCCTCCCTCAATGTTTAATTCATCTCAAGAACAAGACTATGGCTAACGAAACAATCAGCATAATCGACCAGCACACCAAGACCATCAATGATGCTATCGCATGGTCGATAAAATACGAGAAAGTGGGATTCCCCACAGAAGAATTCAAGAACTACCGACGGCAAATAGCCACCATGCGCGATGCGCTCACCGACCGTTGCGCCATTGCCGCCTATGGCGAAAGCCAAGTGGGCAAATCATACCTCATGAGCAGCCTGTTATCATCGCCTGGCAAGCCTTTCGTCATCGAGAACCAAGGGGAAACCTACAGTTTCATCGACGACTTGAACCCAAGTGGAGGCTCAACGGTGAGCACCGAGTCAACTGGTGTCATAACCCGTTTCACCACACAAGAAGATGCCAACCCTGGCATGAAAAACTATGTACACGTGCGCAATTTCTCGGTCGTTGACATCGTGCTGCTGCTCGTTGATTCATTTTACAACGACATGAAAGACCACAAAGTGGTTTCGCCCGACAAATACGACGACCAACTGCAACACATAGTTTCGACATGCAAGAGTGGCAATTGTCAAACGCAGTCGATTATAAGTGAGGACGACATACGCACTATCGAAGAATACATCGCCGACAACTGCGAATCGGCCGGCACACTCAAGGCTTCGCAATACTTCAACACGCTGGCAACCGAAATTGCATATATACCGATGGCTCGCTGGGCCGAAGTATTTGGCATCATGTGGAATGGATACCAGCACTTCACGCTCATGCTCAGCAAGCTGCTTGCCGAATACGAGAAAATAGGCTTCAACACCAACGTATATATCCCGTTTAGCGGCGTACAGCGCAGCAAGGGGACATTGCTTGACGTGCGTTGGCTCGACATAATCTGCGACGAAAGCATCAACATAGAAGAGTTCAAGGAAACCACCATCGACATTTATGATGGCACAGGGCAAAGGCTCACAAGCGGATTTAAAAAATCATACCTCGCCGCACTCACTGCCGAAATCACATTTGTACTGTCGCCCGAAATTACCAACGACAGGCAATTCTTGCGCTACATCGACCTGCTCGACTTCCCAGGAGCACGGTCGCGCGAAAACATGAGCGAAAAAGATGTATCGGACAAGGACATACCACAACTGCTGCGCCGTGGCAAGGTGGCTTACCTGTTCAACAAATATTCACGGGCACTGAAATTGAGTTCCATTCTCTTCTGCTTCCACAATGTGCAGAAAGTGGGTCCCGATGTGGGCAACTCAATCAACGACTGGATAGAAAAATCGATAGGCGCAACACCCGAAGCCCGTGCCGAATCGCTGCAAGGACTTGGCGGACTATCGCCACTGCTCGTTGTGGCCACCAAGTTCAACATGGACTTGGAGTTCAACAAAAGTGACCATCCTGGCGAACTCACCAACCACTGGACACGATTCAGCAAGTTGTTGCCCGAAATTGTCACACCACACACATGGCTCGAAACATGGGTGACTGGAGCCGTGCCCTACTTCCGCCAGATTTACCCGCTGCGCGACTTCTACTGGTCAAAAAAACGCAAGCTGTTCACTGGCTACAGCGACGTGAAAGGAAGCGAACACCCCGAAGACGGGTATGACATGAGCGAAATACAAGGTTTCCCCCATTACTGGGACGAACTGAAACAATCATTTGTCAACCACGAGTTCATACGCCGACACTTCGCCGACCCGACACAAGCATGGAACGACGTGGCTACTCCCAACAACGACGGCTCAAAAGCCATCATAAGAGTACTTGACAAGATTGCCCCAAACTTGCACGCCAACCGGGAACGCATGTTCCACAAGCGACTCACCGACATATTAGGCAGCATGATGAGGGTACTCGGTGCTATATACAAACCTATGGACGCCGAGGGCAACAACAAAAAAGTGCGCCGAACGATAGGACGCATAAAAATGGGAATGGCCAAGCTGAAGACCACAAAAGGGCAAGAAGCATTCGGCCGAATAATCGACAACTTCATGGTTGACCCGCTGGAATTAGTCCCAGTGGTGCGCGACATACTTGTTTACCACCGCGAAAGGCCCGAAGCCCTCACCGAAATCGACACCGTGCGCACCGATGCCGGCATAGTGATAGGCGACAGCCGGGAGAAAAACCTGCAACGCCTCTATGACTACTACTATGCCGAGGACGAACAAGAATTGCAGGAAATGCTCGGGGAAATCAAGCTTAACGATGTGCTGAGCAACAAGGAGGGAAACCGTTGCAAGACCGATGGCGACCTTGTGACACGCAACATTGTAAACTACTGGAAGTCGATACACCTCAACCACCTCAAAGAGCCTCTTAGCAAAATGATGCTCCCCGAAACAGAGGAAATCATCAATGCGCTGCAAAATCTTTTCGACAAGCTGCAAGTGGCACAAAACAAGCTCAGGGAAAGAATCAACGAATATGAAAAACGGCAAGGATTCAGCGATGAGAACAAACTCACCGTTATTTCCGACTTCGCTTCGTTGGTGCTTAACGACTTTGTAAACACCATCGGTCGTGAATACATGACACCTGCCTACATACAAGAAGTAAAAGACAAGGCACAAGCATGTAACATACGGCCCGAGGATATCAAATATGACCAAGTAACCGTGGCTCGCCCGACAGTGCAAGACATCAATTCGGTAGAGTCTTCGCTCGAAGCACTTTACAGCCGCGACCTCAAGGACGGAGAGCAACAAGCCAATGGCAAAAAACTACCTTTTGAGGATAATTTCGACCGTTGGACCAACCTCCTGTACATCGGCATTCTGCTGGCAAGCAACGTTCCCGACAACTCGGCATCGAACGAGGAAATCGGTATTATATATAATAATTGCAAGGAACTCAAATACTAAAACCACCTCTCTTAGTCATGGCAAGCAATTTCAAAGGCATAAAAGGGAAACGCGGATTGTGCAGTATCGAGAAATCCAATTTCACCGATATTCAAGCCATAGGGCAAGACCCAATATACCTGCGTTACAATAGCATAAAAGCAGTCGTTGACAAGTACATCGACCCGCAGTACCATTCTTTCCTGGCCGAGCCAGAATATGTGGAACGCACTGCCGAAATCGCATGGTATGCCGACGACTGGGGCAGTAGCGACGTGCCAACGCCGCTAAAAGATGCCCCCGAACGTATCGACGAGTTTGAAGCCATAGTCAAGCATTACCGCGACACTTGCAACAAACTCAGCGGCAACAACCGATTGATACTGGAAAAAGCCACAAGATACATCAACGAGGACTTTGCCTATTGCATAGGCGACAATATAGTACTGGCGGTGTGGGGCATGAAACCAAACCCCTACATCTACCGCTCGGTAGGCAAAATCGTGCAAGAATTTAACTTCGGACGCAACCACATGGTAACATTCGATGCAGGAGAAAAAGGTCGCATCGATGGCCGCCGCAAGAAAAGTGTGCGAGTGGCCGATGGCGGCACTGTATCAAGCAGCATGATTCCCGAAGTAAAAGCACAAAAGGGCTACACATTCGATGGATGGTCGCCCGATCCGTTCAGCACAACCATCAACAAAACCACTACATTCCAAGCCCAATACTCAGCCGTGGCAGCTCCAGAGCCCGACAACGACAACAGCAACAATGATTCATCGGGTATCACAAATGACAATCCAACAACTCCACCGGTTCCTCCCACTCCGCCAGAACCACCTATCGACGACGATAACAGCAAAGTCATCGCCGAATTCAATGCTGGCCATGGAGGGCATTTCGACGACGGCAGCAACCGCCGCACAGTGCCGGTAAACCGTGGCGAATACATATCGACATGGCAAATTCCACAAGTCACGCCATATCAAGGCTACAACTTCGAAGGCTGGAATCCCGATCCGACCAACGAACCGATGCAATACAGCACTACATACAACGCCCAATACTCCGAGATAGTAAGCGACAACATAGTGACCGAGAAACGCACATGGTGGCAACGAGTACGCGACTGGTGGGGCGGACTGTGGCACGGCGACGATGGTGACGGACGCGGTGGCTGCTGGCAACGCATTCGCGGCTGCCTGTGGATATTGCTTGCATTATTGCTGCTCGCATTGATTTTGTGGCTATGCTCATGGCTGCTGAAAGACTGCTCATGCAGCTGCGACAAAGAAGAGAAAGACACCGTGGAACAAGTTGACAAAATAACCACCGACGACGGCCGCGAAGTTGACAACAATGGTACCACGCAACCCATCACCGACGACAGCGGCACTCTGCCCGACTCGGGCAATGCTATAGTGTCGCCCGTAGTGGGCGATGGCGGCGCAATGCCACCTATCGTGGAGCAACCAGGAATGCCAAGCATCATAGGCAACCGCCTGTTCCTCTTTATGGAAGATGCAAATGGCGACATCGACGCATTGGCACAAGACTTCAAGAAAGCTTATCCTGGCGACCAATACAAGATAATAGGCTTTGACCGCGAAGTGAAGTCGCTCGTGATAGAAATCCCTGCCGAGGAACGCGATGCCATTCGCAAGTCGCTAAACTCACAGTTACCCAACCATTCATTCTTTGTCTTCGATGAAGAAGTATATGAGTTGAGCGGCAACCAAGGACGCGACGACCCGTCGCTCCACGGTTGGCACATCAAAGCCATAAACCTGCAACAAGGCTGGGAAACCACGCGTGGACAGGACGACATAATCGTGGCAGTAGTCGATGACGGTATCGACGCCAATCACGACATGTTCAAAGGCCGCATCACCAACCCCTACAACGTATTCCGCCAAGATAACCACTTGAGCCAAGGCGACGGACATGGCACACACACTGCGGCACTCGCCGCAGGGTCGGCGCAGTTCATCGACAAGGGTGCTACCGGGGTAGCTCCCGAATGCCGATTAATGCCCGTTCAAGTGTTTGACAACGGCATGTGCCCGCTTTCGGCATTGGTAAGCGGCGTGATGTATGCCATTCATCATGAAGCCGACGCAGTGAACATATCAATCGGCCCGTCGTTCCAAGGGCTAAACATGCTACCCGAAGACCAACAAGACGAAATCGCCCGTAACACATTCCGCAACACACAGATGTTGTGGGAACGCGTGTGCAGCATAGCAGCCTCAAAGAAGTGCATACTGGTGTTTGCCGCAGGCAACGACAATATACTTGCCGCCATACCACCCGAGAACCGCACAAACTCGGCAATCGTGGTATCGGCAGTAAACAGCAGCCTGAAACAGACCGACTTCACCAACTATGGCGAAGAAGCCGACATATCGGCCCCTGGTGAAGCCATATACAGCGCATTCCCGGGCAATTCGTTCCAGTCGATGGACGGCACAAGCATGGCCGCCCCAATCGTGACAGGTACAGTAGCACTGATGAAATGCATCAACAAGGAAATCACCGTTAAACAAGCCCGCTATGTGCTACAAAAGACTGGTGCGGCAGTAACGGGCGACGTGCCTGTGATGGTACAGGTTGACAAGGCGTTGCAAACCGTCAAGAATGGCGACTACCCTGCCGACAGCGAAATAGGCGACACTGCCCCATCGCCCTCTGTGCCAGCCGACACTACAACAGTCGAACCTGGACGTAGCGACGAAGTGAAACAGCCTGCCGAGCAAGACAGTGGCACCGACTACGACGAAATCCGCCGCCAAATAAGGGAGCACGAGAAACGTATCGACGAACTTAAAAAATTGTTACCCGAGAACCAAAAATAATACACACAGCTATGAATGAAACTCTAAAATTTTCATGGGGACACATTGTGTCGTTCTTGGCTCTCATATACATGAGCTACGTTTCCTTCATGGGCGCATTTTACATGACCAATGGCGACCTGTTAATCTCCATCCTTGCCATCATCGTCATTGATGTTGTGCTGCTGGCCGTCTTCTCATGGGCGCAATTGCTGAAAGCTACCGAAAAGAAATTCGACAAGCGCATACGCCTTGAACGGTTTGTTGTGTTCTTCCTGTGCCCTATAGTTGTCATTGCTGCCATGCTGCCTCAAAATTATTTTTGGTTGGTATATGGCGAGCGCGACCTTGTAGTATCATCATTCAACACTTCTATTGTAGAATCAAAAGGCATGTTTGACGACTACGAAAAATATGCCCAGCAACGAATCGACAATTACACCTCGCTGCTTGACCGCACCATAGGCAAGAATCCCACCGGCAAGGACAAAATCACCAAGGAAAATTACATCAACACACTGCGGTTGCAATTGCTGTCGGTCAACTATGACTCACTATGCAGCAAGGCTATAAGGTGGATCGACAATGCAGGACGCGATGGCACGGTGTGGAATGCTTTCCTTGTTGGAAATTCAACGCAGATAACGCAATCGATTGAAAAATGGCACGGTACTCTCGTGGATTTCTCAACTCCCACATTAAGCAACGAAATCGATAAAGGCAACACGGTAACCCCATTCGATGTTGATGGTGCCTCGCTCAATGCAGCGACAACAGGGCTACAGACCATCGTCGAAGTGTATGCCGGACAATCGGGCGTGAGCTGGATAACATTTCCCATGGGAATATTGTTGTTCATCTGCTTGTTGCTGCCCTACATCGTGCAACAACGCAACACCAAGGCACGCCGCCACTTCTCATTGCTGCCGACGATGCACAAGGAAAAGCCGCAAGTCACATCAGGAGATGGCGACATATATAGTGGCACTATCGACATTAACAATGATGAACCTGCCCGCAACACTTCATCAGGCAACAACATATACAACAGCACTATCGACCTGAGCGGTAGCAGCACCAAGAAACCTGCCAATAAAAAAGGCAATGACGACATATACAATTCTACTTTCTAACTTAACACGCAGAAAACGACATGGATACAGAATATTTAAGAACGCTGTCTGACCAAGAACTTGCCATAGAACTTGCCAAGGGAAACATCGACCGCCGCACTTTGGCACAAGTGCGACCCGACCCAATGGCAAGGAAAAAAGTCATCCAGCTAAGCCAAAATGTAGATTTGGATGCCGAAAACCGCAAAGCACAATATGAAGAGGAACGACGTTGGAAATATGCAAAAGAGAGTGATGATGCCGATGAACTACTGGCATTCATCGAAGACTATCCCACAAGCACACACGTGGGTGAAGCCCGCCGCATAGTCAACAACCTCAAGAACCTCACGCGCAACCGTGCATTTGCCGCACGTGAATTGGCCATCGAAATCGGCGATTTCCAGCGCAACAAACGCCTTACCGACGAACAAGTAGAAAACGGCATTAAAAATGCCATCATAAGGAGATTGAATAACAAACAAATCACCAAAGACGATTTCCTAAACTTGCTCAAGGAAGACAACAACTTGATTAATGCACACACTGTCAACACATTAATCCAAGAAAACATTATCGATCCCAGCGACCTGAGCGACATAGGCATTGACGACCGGTTCATATATAAACTGACCAAGAACACAACACCCCAAAATTATAATGGAGAATATCGCCCATTAAGAAAAATCGATTGGTCATCAACCGAGGTCTATTTTTGGGGAGTACCTTCATCGGGCAAGAGTTGTGCCATCGGCGCAATACTCAGTGCGGCATTCAGCGGCACAATGACAAAATCAATCGAACCAAATACCGCCTCACAAGGTTACGGTTACATGAACCACTTGAAAGATGTTTTCCGACAAGGCAACATCATCTCGCTCGTTGCAGGTACGGCAAAAACAAGTTTCTATGAAATGGGATTTACTCTCATCGACAATGAGCGAAAGAGGCACCGCATCACACTCATCGATATGGCCGGAGAGCTTATGCAATGCCTTTACAAAAAAGATGCCGATGAAAGCCAATTGACCGATGCCGACAAGGAGATGCTCGAAACACTAAACAGCGTATTGGTGTCGAACCGTACCAAGTCGCGCAAAATGCACTTTTTCGTAATAGAATATGGCGTAGAAGACCGCGAAGGACAAGTTTCGCAAGACACATACCTGCGTGGCGCAATGAACTACCTCAGGTCACTCAAGATATTCAACAACGACACCGATGCCATTTTCATTATGATTTCAAAAGCCGACAAGGCCAAAACAAACGACATCGGCGAATTTGGCAGATACATACAATCGCATTACAAAGGTTTCTTCAAGGATTTGTGCCAAATATGCGAAGACTATGAAATCAACGGGAAAAAACTGGAGAGCCTTGCTTTCTCGCTTGGGAATGTTTGTTTCCAAAACTATTGCCTTTTCGACCCGCGCTCGGCCGAACTTGTGGTAAGGACTCTGTTAGACCGTACCCCAGTAGAACGTAGCATCTGGGGCAAAATATTCAGTAACTAAGTATAAACTAAAAAACAGCATAAGCAATGAAAAAAATCGGACTTATTATAAAAAATACTCGACAGGGCGAAGAGGTTATTTGCCAGTTCAACGCTCGCAACAATACCGACCGGAAACTTGAACAATGGGCCAGTGGACTACCCGATGCACGCAACTATGTGAAACAAATCTCCAACTTCGACAGCTCGGGCAAGACTGTATATGTAATAAAATTCCTGGGCGAAGCTGGAATAGTAGTTGGCATCATCAAAACTGGACACGGCCGTGCTGGTGACAACATCACAGCATGGATACACGTACCTGCCGACATCGACATGGCAAAATTAAAAATCAGTGAAATAATCCAAGCCATTGAAACTCAATTCTCGTCGGCCGAAGGGCTCAATGAAAAAGATTTGGAAAAATATTTCACTCCCGACTATCCGACAAAAAACAATCTGATAAACAAGCCTTTGCTATGTGGCATTACTTCCAAAGCCGATGGCAAATATGCCTACTGCTACTATAATACCCGCGAAGAGCTTCAATACCTATTCACCAATATAGCACAAAAAAGCTATGGCGAATACCAAGCCTTGTTCTTCATCAACAAAATTGACGGACTGGATGTGCCAAACGGCAAACGAATACCATTAAGCAATACTAACGCAATTTGTACCGTCTTCCACCCGCAAAGCCCCGACCAATATGGCTTCAAACCAATGATAGTGGTCGATGGGAAACGTACACCATTTGACAAGGAATATGAAGCATACGCAGGAGAACAATTGGCTGTGATATGGGAAAAACCTCACCACGAATCCATTACCGACAATTACAATGTAACTGCCGACAACAATTCCAAGCCCGCCACTCCCGATGACAAGCCACACTACTACTTGCTCACCAAGGACGACATAAAAGTATCGGCTAAAGGTGAAAACAATAATATCTATGACAAATGTACAATAAAAATAAATGACCGTGCATTCTACCCCGAACGTGGCGAAAAATTCCATTTGGAAAATACTTCTGGCACATTAAAAGTCCGTGTCAAAGTCGCTTGCAAAGGTTTTAAAGATTATGAACAAGAACACACAATCAATACAAAAGCCTCAAATGCGTCAATATCTATCCAGATGGAACGCCTCGATAGGGAATATAAATTTGAAATCCCTATTGAATTCACCACAAGAAATGGCAAAAAGAAAGATAAAAAATCAGGCTACGCGACTTTCACATATAACACAAAATCGATCATTGAAGAGTGTCCAATCAAAGGCTATAAAACCCAATACGAAATTAGCGAGAAGGATACAAACACACTGGAATACAAGCATCTGGAATGGTTGAAATGGAGTCTTATAGGCTTCGCCGCTGGAGTCGTGGTTTCGGCAGCACTGCTTTTTTTCGGACTAATCCCCGATACATTAATGCCAAAAGATGACTCGGGGAAAGTGCCACCAACAGAACAAATAAACAATTATTATCAAAGTCAACAGCAATCACAACAACCTGTGCAGCAACAAGTACAACAACCTGCACAGCCAGTTGAACAACAAGTCGATAGTGTACCAATCAACACCACAGGACAACAAACCGAACAACAAAATAATTAACTATGAACTTTCTGCTCAAAATAGGCCTACTGATTGCAGCACTTGCCCTCGCGGTGGGTGTGATATTAGGTTATGCAAAAAACCAAGTATCTCCACCTGAAAACCTTGAGCAAGCCGACCAATACAGCCTTGACTTCGAGAGAATGCCTGTTGCTGCAAGCCGAGCCATCAGCTTAGAAGCTGCCGACGACATTTATGCCAGTGCCATTTCGCAACTCGACATATACAAAAAAGAGGGCAAAATGACAGCCGATATAACTGCAAGCAATCTGCGCACTTTTGCAAGTTGCTACTCCAAATCGTTTCTCAACTTCTGCTTCATGAAATTCATGGCTCCAGAATGGAAAGATAGCGACCTCAGCCGAATCTCGTCGGACATCTCGAACCTCAATTCGCTGAAAGACGACAAGAAGAAGCCGATAATAACAGGCACACGTGCCGACTCGGTGAAAATCGTCGCCAAAGTAATAGCCGACTACTACGACGCACGTGCCGTAAGCCGCAGCCTTTCTTATCATGGAGTGAGCGAAGCTCGTGCCACAATTGCCAAAGCCGATGCTTATGCACGCGCAAAATATTTGTCGCAATGCAAGAGCTTGACAACTGCACTCGGCAATGTGCGCAATGGAATTGCCAACTCGCACTACCAGTATGTCCTTGGGCAGCTTAATAGTATGCTCAACTACAACTACCGCACACACTCCGAAGAAGAATTCAACCAGAAAGTGACTGCGGTACAACGCACACTGGACGACTACAACAACAATGCAGCATCGCTATATGGCAGCAAACGTGACTTGACAAGCCCAACCAACCGCGCAGTGAAACATATCACCGATGCAACAGACTACTATATGAATTACTATTAAACAACCTACCACTATGAACAAATTAAGAAATATAACTCTGACTTTGTTTGGTGTGATAATGCTAATTGGCATATTTGCCCCAACGGCCAATGCACAGCTTTTAGATGCAGCCAAAGAACGCAGGGCCGAAATACGCGAAATACGCCGCCAAGACTCCATTGCATACAACAATGCATGCAAGACGGGCACTCTATCGGCCTTCAATGGCTACCTCAAGGCCTATCCAAAAGGGCTATTCGTGGAACAAATGAACAACCGCATCGCCGACTTTGACATTTGGAGCAAAGCAAAACAAGCCAATACGATTGCTGCCTACAATGAATACCTGAGCCAATCAACAACCAAGGCATTCAAAACCGAAGCCAATGAAGCAATCACCGAACTCGAATCAATTGATGCTTGGGACAAAATCAAGTTAACAGGCTCCCTGCAACAAGTGAAAGCATTTATTGCGCAATACCCCAAATCATCGCGTAGGGCAGTAGCTATAAATCGTTCACATGAACTACAGGCTGTCTATTATTATAACCAACATGAATGGCTCAAAGCATTGGCAGAATTTAAAAAGACTAACGGTCGCAGCTCTCTTGAACCTAAGAATCAAGAAATGTATGACTACTGCCTCGAATACGATGAGTTCCGAAAACTCGACGAATATACACCCGAAACGACACTTATCGCATACCTCAACCGTCACCCGAATGGATATTTTTATGACAAAGTTTCCAATATTATAGCCGTAAATCGTGCCAAAAGACTTGACAAATATTCCACATCGACCGACTATGACAATGCATTGGCGTTTGCCCGTGATTACAAGACACGAGCAGAGGTACAACACTATATCAGCAAGAGCCAAGCTGCAGCCGAAGCCTATCAAAAAGAACTCAAAGCATGGGAACGCAAGCAGAATGGCGGCTGGACCGATTTTGTGTTTGGCTGTGACTTAACAGGTAATTTAGGTGCTTCGGAAGAAAGTCAAAAAATATGCTTCGACTTTATCGTTGGCTTCCGTATTGGCAACTACCGCGACCCATTGCAATTTGAAGTAGGTTTGAAGCCAGGTTTCGTAATGCCATCATATTATTACGATGATTATTATGGCAGTTATTATGATGAAAGCGAGTCTTACTTTCACATGCCTATTTATGGCAAATTGAAAATCAACATTTGCAACATTGGTGAAAAAGGAAAACTTTTCGTGTTTGGCGAATTTGACTATAACGCCGTCAGAGATGACTACTACGAAAGTGAAATGTCGGCTGGTGGCGGTATAGGCTTAGCTTGGAGGCATTTTGACATCGGTCTTTACTACCAAAACGATATTGATTACATCGATCCACACTCATTAGGTGCATCTGTAGGCTTCTACTTCTAATAACTTTTTGCTGATAAAAAACATTTGCGGCTTATATGTGGAAATCCACAGTAATGCCGCAAATGTTTTTTGTTATAGCTTAAGAGAAATCCAAAACTGTTTATTATTTTTGCTTATTATAAACGGAGGGTCACACAAAATTAGGTTGCAGCCACTCTAGACACACTTTTTATCATAAAATGACACACTGCTATGAAATACCCGATAGGCATTCAGAATTTTGAAAAGCTCATAACAGAAGGTTTTTGCTATGTCGATAAGACGGCTTTGATTTACCAGTTGGTAAAGGAAGGCGTGATTTATTTTCTTAGCCGCCCTCGGCGGTTCGGGAAAAGCTTACTTGTGTCAACGTTGAAGAACTATTTCCTTGGGCGCAAAGAATTATTCAAAGGGCTTGCCATCGAGCAACTTGAAACCGAGTGGAACACTTACCCTATATTCCACATCGATTTCAACGGCACAAACTTCACCTCGGGCGACATGCTCGAAAAAATTTTAGAAGGGTTCGTGGCTGGATTAGAAGCCGAATATGGACATGACCCACGAGGAGAAAACACCAGCCTTGGTATTCGTTTCGCCTACGTGCTGGCACGGGCGCACGAGCGTCATGGCCGCCGCTGCGTGGTGCTTATCGACGAATATGACAAACCGATACTCGATGTGCTTGATACCGATCACAAGGTCGTCGTTGACGGGCAAGAATGGCTTATCGAAGACCGCAACCGCGAGATATTGAAAGGGTTTTACTCGGTATTCAAGGCGGCTGACGGAGATTTGCAATTCGTATTCCTGACAGGTGTCACCAAATTCTCGCAGGTGAGCGTATTCAGCGGTTTCAACCAACCAGCCGACATCAGCATGGATTCGCGCTACGAGGCTTTGTGCGGTATTACTCAAGAAGAATTGGAAAGCACATTCGGAGAATCAATCCGTGAAATGGCTGAAGCCAACGACTGCACCGCAGATGAAATGAAAGCCACACTCAAATTGCAGTATGACGGCTACCACTTCAGCAAGCGCATGACCAATATTTACAATCCTTTCAGTCTGCTGAACGCTTTTGCATCGCAAGATGTCCGCGACTACTGGTTCAGCAGCGGTACACCAACCTACTTGATAAGGCTACTGGCTCACACCGATGAAAATCTCGATGAAATGACGGGCAAGTATTATGACCCACAGGAATTTATCGACTACAAAGCGAGTGTAGAAAAGCCGTTGCCGATGATTTACCAGAGTGGTTATCTCACCATCAAAGATTACAAGCCACGCCGTGGCTTGTTCATGCTCGACTTTCCAAACAATGAAGTCAAAAAAGGCTTTATTGCCCTTGCTGCATCAGACTATCTCAAGCCAAAGCATGAAAGTGTGACCAGTTGGGTGCAAGACCTGCTTGATGCCCTCGAAGA
>DVKC01000017.1 GCA_018716295.1 Candidatus Avimuribaculum pullicola | reverse complement strand
CTATAACTTTGCTCTCGGTGATCATAGCGATTATTGTTTGTAATTCTTTGTAATTCAGTACTATAAAGTTACAACAATTTTCGCTAATTACCAAATTTTCAAGGACTTATAATTCGTCGAACTCACGTTAATTATTTCACCTTTCTATATGGCATGTCTGCATGCCGTGTTGCAATACTGCATTTGCAGGCATGACAACTGACAAAACGGCGCAAAAAAGCCTGACCGCTGGGATACTTGAGCACGGCCAGGCTTAAACCTAAAAAAACATCTAAATTTACCCTATGTCGAAAAATACCTATATCTGAAACTCGGGGAATCGATAGGCTCTACCCCTGTGTCCTGAAATCACGCTGCTTGTTCGTGGCACGTGTAGTGTGCCGCAATCGGGCAGATTGCTTCCCGGGACACTTCAATTACCGACCTGAGAAAGGCTCTTTACAAAGTAACCTCCTGTGCGTCGCTCCACTGTGTGGAGGTCGGCAAGGAGAATGTCGCTCCCCTCTGCCGCTTTGCCCCGTGCACGTGTTGCCATGTGCCGGTGGCGATGCGGCCAGGAGCAAAAAACTACAGCCTCATGATTTTCCACTGATGTCGCTGGCTGTGTGGCTTGCACCTCAATAGCCAGTGGCTGCGATGAAAAGCTCGGCAAACAGAAAACTGGGTTCAAATAATGCCTCGGACATAGGCTTGGTTGCATTTCCACTGTGTGCGGATTTTGCCTCCCGACCATAGCCTCCCGACAATTATTCTAAAAAAACTCCGATGCAATAAAACTGCTTCATTTCTCCATGCTCCCTTGTGGAACTTGTGGTGTCGCGGCCATGCCGCACATTGCAAGTCACGTGGTTTCGAGGGGGTGGCAACGGTGTATGCGCGCGGCTCGACCGCACAAGGCGGTTGGCTGGCATCGCATTTGCCGAAGTCCCAGAAGGGACGAAGCGAGTTCCGCGAAAATGGTTTGAAAAAAATGCTGAATTGAAATTTCTTGTAATGCAACATTTTGTCGTAGGATTCCCGATTGCATCTGGAAGTTTTTCTTTGGTATAGTTGAATCCCCCTCATCTTTCAGGAAAACCTTTCAAGAATTATTGCCAAGCTTGCTCTCTTCATTTGTGCATTTACCACGTTTTTGCTTTTGGCAAATATTGTAATAGTGCCGCTGAGGATTGCTTATGTTGCAAGGCAACGTATCCCATGGGATTGTACTAATACCCTCAATTTGTGTATGAACCGTCAGAATTGCCATAATTTACGCCACATAGCGCATTCCTCCTGTCTATAACTTTTGCAAATATAATATAATAGTGGCTCTTTTCAAACTCTTAGGGGTGATAATTGCACATCGGTATGTAATACAGACCAAAAAATATGACGTATGGAACAGTGTTCTGATTGTCGCTAAAAATCTGCCTAAATTTCCATTGTTATTTGAAGCGAGGACGTGGCAGCAGACGGGTGATATGCCGCCGGCACCACTTGAGCATCTTGTGTATATGTTGCTTAAGGCTTGGTGTGGGCTGTGGTGCGGCAGCCATTGTTTCAAGAGTTTGCACATCGATGTTGCCAGCCGCTTTTGCTGCTTCTTGTGCCAGCGAGTGTGCTTTGCTATGTTCGCCATCGGCCATGTAATGGCGCATTAGTGCCGTGGCATTGTCGATGTAGGACTTGCGCAGCAGGGCATACACGTCGCTGCGTTTCCCGTCGAAGTGGCGCATAAGCACCAGTCGCACTTGCATGGCCATGCGGTATTGTTTCTCGTGTCCTGCACGGCTCCACAGGGCATCGCTCCGCTTGCGGTAAACGGCCATGCAGCGTGGCATGTACCATATCTTGCCGTGTTGGGCGTTAAGCATGTGCATGGCATAGTCGTATGTCGCCACCTCGTCGATCCACGCTGGCAGTGTGGGTATGTTGCTGTGGCGGAACATTGTCGATACATTGGTGATGAAGTTGCTGCGTGCGAGGTCGATTATGTCGTTGTCTGATTTCTGCCCGCCGTTGCTCATGCTCATGCTCCCTTCGCCCTCGTAGTAGTTTACCACGCGGTGGACGCACATCGAGTAGCCAGGGTGCGTGTCGAGAAATTCCACCTGCCGCCACAGCTTGGAGCGGTCGGTCCAGTAATCGTCACCTTCACAAATGGCGATATATTCGCCCCGGCAGTGGGCGTATGTGCGGGCAAAGTTGGCCAGTAGCCCAGTGTTGTGCTCGTTTGTGAGTAATATTATCTTCCCGCGATACCGTTCTGCCCACTGTTGGCACAGGCTGGCAGTGCCGTCGGTGCTGGCATCGTCGCCGATGACTAATTCGAAGTCAAACGGGCATTGTTGCCCCATCACGCTTGCTATGGCTTCGTCGATATACTGGCTGAAGTTGTAGGTGAGCATCAGCACGCTCACCCGTGGCTTTATTGTGGTTGTCGGTTCCATCTGTTGTTGCAATCCTGTTGAACGCCGCCAAATATAGTACAAAAAATGGAGATACAGGTATGTGCAGTGGTAAAAGTGTCACAAGTCGTCGTCATCATTGCACAAGTATTTGGGGTGCTCGCCGCGTGCCAGCATTTCGCGATAGTGCTTTGGCGACATTCCGAGTTTTTTGCGCACGTATTTGCCGAAGAACGAGATGCTCGAAAAATTCAGTTTGTTGGCAATTTCCTTTATGCTCATGTTTCCCATTTTGAGCAGCCGTTCCACTTCTTTCATGACGTATGAACTTATGATGGCCGATGCCGTGTTGCCGCTGATTTCCTTGCACACTGCCGACAGGTACTTGGGCGACACGTGCAGCTTGTCGGCATAGTAAGCTACGGCTCTTTCGCATGGCGATGACGAGGATAGCAGTCCGATAAACTTTGTGAAAAGCATGTTTGACGAAGAGAATTTGGCGGTTTGCATACTTACAAGAGGTGCGAAAATGTCGCGTATTTCGTGTATGACAGCTTGTGTGAGCAGGTCGATAATTTCGTCGCGGTTGCTGGTGTGCTTGCCTTGCAACTTGAAGCGCAGCAAGTCGTAATATCGCAAGAAAATCTCCACGTCATCGTCGGCGAGATGGGCGATTGGTGTCCTTTCGAGGGATATTATTATGTTCCAAATATTCCTTGGCAGCAATGGCAATTGCTTCAGGTAGCTTTGCGACAGGCACACACCGCGCACATCTATGTCGGGGCTTTGTGTACCACCATGCTCGATTATAGAGTTGGGGTGGCAAATAATCATGTCGTTTTTGTGTATCTCATATTGTTTGCCGTCAAGTATGAATGTGGCGTTGCCGTTCAAGCATAGCACGCTTAGCAGCATTTCTACACGAATTGGTTTCAGATGCCTGATGGTTGATTGCTTTTCGATGAGTGCAATTCTGTTGTCGCCATACACTATCATGTCGCTGCCACGCAGTGAGCCAAGGTTTCCGTGTATTATTTCGTCATGCATATAATTCCAATTTTTGTCGATGTATTTTCAATTTGCAAATATAATCTATCCCGTCCACACTTTGCGTATTACTTTTTTCCTTGTAAATAAACCATTCTTCCATAATCATATCGGTTATTGCCGTTGTGGAAGATTTTTTGTATTTTCGCAAAAAGTAAATTATTAGGTTATGATGAGGGTCAAAATGGCTATTATTGCGATGGTTGTGGCTGCTGTGGCTGTGGCCCAGACCACTGGTGGCGATATGATGCAACAGCAGGTTGCACCGACAAGATATGATTACACACAGGTAGCACGGCAAATCACCGAGGGGTGCAGTAGCAAATATGAACAGGCATACGCCATATACCGATGGCTGTGCGACAACATAAGCTATGACACTTCATATAGCATTTATACTGCCGACGAATGCTGGGACAATCGCCGTGGCGTGTGCCAGGCTTATAGTGAACTTTTTTACCGTCTTGCCGAGCCGCTGGGGCTGGAAACGCACATTGTGCGCGGCGATGCCAAGGGGCCTGGCGGCATTGAAGGTCATGCGTGGGTGTTTGTGATTGTTGAAGGGACGGGTACCGGGATACTCGTTGACCCGACGTGGGGTGCCGGTTCGGTCAATGGCTCGACGTTCACGCACCGTGAGGACGACGACTCGTGGTTTCATGTCGATCCTTATTGGATGATTTTCACACATTTTCCCGATGAAGCTTCTTATCAATTCTTGCCGCAGCCGTTGAGCCGCAGCCAGTTTGATGCGTTGCCCGAAATCAAACCGTTCTGGGGCAAGTATGGGTTCAATGCAAAAGAGATATTTGACCGGTGTATGGCCGGGAATGATGACTTTCCTAAAATTTATATTAGCGGCATGGATAAATTGGGGCTTGCCGATGTGCCGATGGAGCGCACATTGCGGGTGGGCGAGCGTTACCGATTTGCCGTGCAGAAGTTGCAGCAGTGCGACTTGGCACTTATCGACAATGCTTTCCATGGCGATTGGCAGCAGAGCGGCGATATATATTACATGGAATACATGCCCACGGTGGGCGGCAAGTTGCACCTTGGGTTCAAGCAGGGTAGTGGGCGCAGCTACTCAACGGTGGTGGAGTATGAAGTTGCGCAGCCCACAGCTGCAGACTTGGCAAGGCTCGAAGCCGCCAACCCGATGCTGATGCCCGAGATTACGGGACTTGATGGTTTTGATGCTGCCGCTTTGCAAAAGTATGGCATTGATGGTGGTGAACTGTTGGCTGCCGTGCGCCGGGGTGAGGTTGTAGGTTTGCCCACTTTTTACGATTCGGCTGGTGATTGCGTAATTGACGAGATGCCACTAAATGGAACGCTGCGTTTGGGGCAAAGCTACACTTTCACATTGCGTCCGCGCAATGGCGTGAAATGGGCGATTATTAACGAGGGTAGTTGGAACCGCACGTGGAACATCGATCAATCGACAGGAGCCATGAGCATGACTGTGACCCCGATGAATGCTGGCAAGCTGGTGCTTGCTGTGCAAATGAAGCAAGGCGGGACATACGAATATTGTATCAGTTTCAATGTAAAGTAGCCTTGTGAGTTGTCGCCATCGTAATTCTTGGAAAAGTGGCAAAAAATGACATATTTTACCTTGGAAAAGTGGCGCAATTACCCTATTTTTGTCTTGGAAAAGTGGCAATGTTGTTTCTGCAAATAATTGAAAGAAGATGACCTTAATGCTTAAAAGGAAGATAGACAGCTACATACGCAATTATTATAATACTACTCGTAATGCTCTGTTGATTACGGGTGCTCGTCAAACGGGAAAGACTTTCTCAATTCGTGAATTTGGTAAATCATTCAAAAGTTTCGTTGAGATAAATTTTGTAGATATGCCAGAGGCTGTTGAAGTCTTTCGTGGGGCAAAGAGCAGTGCCGATGTGTTGTTGCGCTTATCTGCTATAGCGCGTGTGCCACTTGTTAAAGGCGACACATTAATATTTTTTGATGAAGTGCAGAAGTGTCCCGAGATAGTGACGGTAATTAAGTTCTTGGTCGAAGAAGGTTCTTTCCGTTACATACTTAGTGGCTCGTTGCTTGGAGTGGAATTGAAAGATTTGCGTTCTGAGCCTGTGGGGTACATGGGAGTAAAAGACATGTATCCGCTCGATTTTGAAGAGTTTGTTATGTGTATGGGTGTTGGCGAGAATGTTGTTGCAGCATTGCGCAATGCATGGATGAACCGTATGCCTGTTGATGCTTTTGTACATTCCAAGATGATGGAACTCTTTCGTCTGTATCTCGTGGTTGGCGGTATGCCTGCTGCTGTATGTAAATACATTGATAGCAATAATTTACAAGAAGTCATGAATGTGCAGCAAGATATTATTCGTTTGTATAAGCGTGATATTGCCCAGTATGATCCTGATGATAAATTACAGATAGAAGAGATTTTCAATCTTATACCTCCAGAACTTAATTCCAAAAACAAGCGTTTTATACTTAAAAACTTGAATGAGGGGGCAAAATTTGAGCGTTACCAAAATGGCTTTTTATGGTTGAAAAATGCTGGTGTAGCATTGCCAGTATATAACGTTGAAGAGCCAAAGGTGCCATTGCTTCTTGCCCGTTCGCGCAATTTGTTCAAATTATTTCAAAGTGACATTGGTTTGCTTGCGGCACAATATGCCGAAGGAATACAATTGCGTATTATTATGGGTGGCAAAGACATTAATTTTGGTTCGGTATATGAAAATGCCGTTGCTCAGGAATTGGTAGCACATGGCATAGAACCATATTATTATAATAACAAAAAGCGGGGCGAGCTGGATTTTGTTGTTGAGCTTAATGGCAAGGTTTTGCCAATAGAAGTGAAGTCGGGAAAGGATTATGATTTGCACAGGGCTTTGTCGAATATCATGGATTGTGAAGAATACCAATTGGAAGAAGCTATTGTATTGAATAACGACAACTTGCATGTAAATGGCAGGATAATTTATGCGCCTATATACATGGTAATGTTTATTGAGCGGCGGAGTGATGCGCCCGTTTGTTATAAAGTGGACTTGTCGGGATTGGTGTAATTGGATGGTGGGAATGGAAACTTGGCCGGTGATGTGTTGCGCAATAGGGTGAACTTGGTTACTTTTGTGGTATATTTAAGGAAAAGACTGCATTATGAAAAACGGTTTGTTATACAAGTTGCGCAGCGGAAAAAATTCCAAGTTGGCCTATTATGTTGCCAATTACCTCAGGCTGGTAGTTCCCAAGTGGATTTTCTGCATGATGCGTGAACGAAAGTTGCGCACACTCGATAGCCGCAGCGACCGTGACTATATCGTTTCGCGGGTCGATTATTACAATCGGCTTTCTCGGCTAGTGCAATTGCCGCCACAAGCAACACAACTTGCCGCTCACAAGTTGCATAAGCCCAAAGTGTATTTTTTCGACACATATATCTACACGCGCTGGTTTCCGCAGTCGTTTCGATGGGGGTATTGCCCTGGCGATGTCACTTTTGTGCCAGAATTTCCATCGGTTGTAAAGAGTCGCCCGTTGGTCGAAGATAATGAAAATTCGGTGGTGATGAAACTCGACAAGGTGAGGCATTTCATATTTGTAAATGACAAGAAAGATTTTGCCGAGAAACAGAACAGGGTGATTTTCAGGGGCAAGGTAAAAGGAAAAGAGTCGAGGCGGCGTTTCATGCAGATGTATTTCGGCAATCCGTTATGCGACTTGGGCGACGTGAGCCGTGATACCGACGATCCTCCACAATGGCAAACCGAAAAGAAAACTATCGGTGAGCATCTCGATTATAAGTTTATTATGGCATTGGAAGGAAATGATGTGGCGAGCAACCTTAAGTGGGTGATGTCGTCCAATTCAATCGCCGTTATGCCGAGGCCGACGTGCGAAACGTGGTTCATGGAGGGCACGTTAATTCCCAATTACCATTACATAGAGATTCGTCCCGATTTTTCCGACCTTGAGGAACGCATCGCATATTATATCGAGCATGAGCAGGAAGCAAGGGAAATCATACGGCATGCGCATGAATATGTTGAGCAGTTCAAGGACAAAAAGCGCGAACAATTAATCTCACTGTTGGTTCTTGACAAGTATTTCAGAATGACAGGGCAAGAATAATTTTTATACGTTAAAATACTCTATTCGTAAGTTGCGAAGAGGATTGACGGGCTAAAAGCACTTGTTTCAACAATATAGAGTTTGTGAAAAGTGGTGTTGCGGTGGCGTAGTCAAAAAAATGATGTGCGATTGTGACATAATTAAGAAAAAATGCGTATCTTTGCATCGCTAAAAAAGTCCGGGGTGTAGCACAGTTGGTTAGCGCGCCACGTTCGGGACGTGGAGGCCGGAAGTTCGAGTCTTCTCACCCCGACTTATTTACAATGTATAAGGCAGTCACAATTTTTGTTGGCTGCCTTTTTCTTTGCGGCAAATTAGGGCAATCCGTTATTTTTACGTATGTTTGCACCAGTAAAAAAGTAAACAATAGAAACTAATTCTTAATTCGATGAATTTTATTGAAGAACTGAAATGGCGCGGCATGATTAACAACATGATGCCGGGTACCGAGGAACAACTCAACAAGGAGATGACGACAGCCTACTTGGGCATAGACCCTACGGCCGACTCTTTGCACATAGGTCACTTGGTGGGAGTGATGATGCTCAAGCACTTGCAACGCTCGGGACATCGACCCATTGCCCTTGTTGGTGGTGCCACGGGAATGATTGGCGACCCATCGATGAAGTCGCAAGAGCGTGTGCTTATCGATGAGCCGACGTTACGCCACAACCAAGAATGCATCAAACGGCAGCTTGCCAAGTTCCTCGACTTTGACAGCGATGCGCCCAACCACGCTATCCTTGTCAACAACTATGATTGGATGAAGGATTATGGTTTTCTCAACTTCATTCGCGACATTGGCAAGCACATCACTGTAAATTACATGATGGCAAAAGACTCGGTAAAGAAACGCCTTGGCAGCGACACTCAGCATGGTATGTCGTTCACCGAGTTTTCCTACCAATTGTTGCAAGGTTATGATTTCTTGCACTTGTATGAAACCATGGGGTGCAAATTGCAGATGGGCGGTTCAGACCAATGGGGCAACATGACCACTGGAACCGAGTTGATACGCCGCATGAATGGTGGTGAGGCATACGCCCTCACTTGCCCGCTTATCACCAAGGCCGATGGCGGAAAGTTTGGCAAGACCGAGTCGGGCAACGTGTGGTTAGATCCAAAGCGTACATCGCCTTACAAGTTTTACCAGTTCTGGCTCAATGTGAGCGATGCCGATGCTGCTAAATATATAAAGATATTCACCGACCTCACGAAGGAGGAGATTGATGCGCTTGAGGCTGAGCAGGCCAAAGATCCGGGTCAACGGCCATTGCAGAAACGGTTGGCTCGCGAAATCACTATCATGGTGCATTCGCAACAAGATTATGAGGCTGCTGTGGAGGCTTCGCAGATACTTTTCTCCAACAAGGCTAATGAGATATTGCATCGTATCGATGAAGCGACGTTGCTCGAACTTTTTGAGGGAGTGCCTACGTTTGAAGTGCCGGCAAGCGTGGTTGCCGAAGGTGTGCAGTTGATTGACTTGTTTACTGCCCATGCGCCAGTGTTTGCATCGAAAGGCGAAATGCGAAAGCTCGTACAGAGTGGCGGTGTATCGGTCAACAAGGAGAAGCTGGCCGATGCCTCGACCGTGGCCGATGCTTCGATGTTGCTCAATGGCAAGTATATACTTGTGCAACGTGGCAAGAAGAATTACTACCTTGTGATTGTGAAATAAATATAGTTGCATAAATATCAGGGGCACAGAGGGCGGATAGCCCGCCCTCTGTGGTTTTTGAAAATTTAATGGATTATGACTTACGATGAGATTATCAAGAATGCACGTGTGGCACTTGGCGGCAAGTTGTGCCGGGCTTGTGATGAATGCAACGGACGTGCCTGCCGCAATATGATTCCTGGCCCGGGTGCCAAGGGGGTGGGCGACACGGCAATGCGCAATTATGACGCATGGCGGCAGGTGCGTGTAAAGATGGACACCATTTGCACTTACCGTTTACCCGATATGGGTGTCGAGATGTTCGGCAGGCATTTCAGTTATCCGTTTTTTGCCGCGCCTGTGGGGGCGGTGAACATACACTTTGGCGAAAAGTATGATGACAAGCAGTATAACGACATAATGGTGAAAGCGTGTGCCGAAGCTGGAATTGCAGCATTCACTGGCGATGGTGTGCTTGAGCAGGTGGTGCCTATGGCTTGTGAGGCCATAAGCCGCAATGGCGGTACGGGTATTCCCACTATCAAGCCATGGGATGCTGCGACTGTGAGGCAAAAGATGCAGTATGCGACCAATTGCGGTGCTATGGCGATAGCTATGGATATTGACGCGGCTGGTTTGCCATTCCTGCGCAATAGCAATCCTCCAGCAGGAAGCAAGGGCGTGGACGAGTTGCGCGAGATTGCACGGTTGGCAGGTCGTCCATTCATATTGAAAGGCATCATGACTGTGCGTGGTGCCGAGAAAGCCGTTGAGGCAGGTGCGGCAGCCATAGTAGTGTCGAACCATGGTGGGCGTGTGCTCGACCAGTGCCAGGCTACGGCCGAGGTGCTTGAGGAGATTGCCGTGGCTGTGAACGGACGTTGCAAGGTGCTTGTTGACGGTGGCATACGTTCGGGTGTCGATGTGTTCAAGGCTTTGGCTCTCGGTGCCGACGGTGTGCTTATTTGTCGCCCAATGGTGGTGGCTGCATTTGGTGGTGGCGAAGATGGCGTGAAGTGTTATATACAGAAGATTGCCAGTGAGTTGCAAGACACTATGGAGATGTGTGGAGCATCAAGCCTGGCCGAAATCACTCGCGACATGGTGGCAAGCCCATTCTGAAAGATGAGTGGATAAAAAAACAAGGCGAAGCAGTCGCTGCTTTACCTTGCCCAACTAATGAGAATTGTTAGTTAATCGTAGATTTAAGGTCTTAATGTCGTTATAGAGATATTTGGTACAATTGGCGATTGACAGTAGCGGCAAAGCCTCTATCTGCAATCTTCTGCAAAGATATGAATATTTTTTGATAAAGTTCACGTTAGAAACAGATATTTATGCCAGCAATCTGTTGAATCTTACAATTTTTTATCATTAGTGTGGTATATGGTTGCCAGAAAGTGTTACAGATTGTTAATCTGACTATGTACGGGTGATGTTGTCTTAAATAAAATTAAATATGCTAATTTTGTTGCGCAAAAATTATGTTGGATAACATAAAAACATATACCTTTGCACCGTGTTTTTCATGGTATTAGATTTAAGGTTAACAAGGTTGATTGTCGTGAGACAATCAATTTTTTTTGTACCTAATAGTTCTACTCCAAAACGGTCATTAGCAAATGCACATATACATGGCTTCGGGAATGCCACACCATGATTGTATGTGGTATTCCCGAAGCCGTGTTCTCAAGATGTTGTGTGATGTGTTGGCGGGAGCTGTTACTTTTGCAGGGTGCGCAAGAATGGTATTAGTTCATTGGCCATCTTGCGGTGTTGTGCCTTTGATGGGTGGTAGTCGGCACCATAACCCAGGCTGCCGTCTTGTGGAGTGAAATCGAAGCGGTAAATGTTGTTATCGCCCTCACTTTTCAGTGTGTTGTAGATTTGGTTTAATGCAGCGTTTTGCAATTCCAGTTGCTCTCCATTGAGCATGCATCCCGAGAGTATTATAATCTTGGTTTCGGGATATAGCGAGCGCAAGTGGCGGACAAATTTTTCGTAACCTTGCCGGTATAGTTCGGCATCCCAGCCTGTGGTGCTGAAGTCGTTAGTTCCGAGGTCGATGCACAGAATGTCGGGAACGTTTCCAGTTGTGTCCCACAGTTGCGAGTCGTCATATATGAGCGTGTAGTCATACCATTGTGGCATTATGCCGCCATCGTCTTTCCCATTGTAGTTGCGGTATGCACCTATGCCCGAGCGTGCCACTACCGTGAGGCGCATGTCGAGCTCGCGGGCAATGATAGCTCCGAAAGTGTAATAGAAATTGGAATTTGACGGGGAGTAGCGTATTGTCCAGTCAGATGCTTCGGTACCGTAGCCGCATGTCATGGAGTCGCCTATAAATTCAATCAAAGTACGGTTGTCCTTACCCATGTCGAGCAATTCGGCATCTTCATCGATAATAAATCCGGTAAAAACTGAGTGCTGCTCATATTGTTCGTTTACAAGCATGGCCTTGATGGTGTGTCGGCCTGGAGTCAGCCCAGTTGCAACGGTTATCACGCTGTCGGTTTCTCCGAAGTAGATTTTGTGGAAATCTTTGTCATCGATACCTACCATGAAGTACCCGCTGCCAGGTTTCATTTTCAGGGCTATCGAGGTGCCTGTGAAGCATGCGTTGATTGAGGTGCCAGGATATCCCATGCTCGGGGCTTTGGCATCGGTGAAATTTACTCGCCCTTCATAGCGAATGTTTGCGTTATCGGCATCCACTTGTTTGGTTTGTGGCATTGCATTGATTACTGCGCAGAGCAGCATGGAAATGGTAAAAATTAAATGTTTCATTTTGTGATATAGTTGTTGAAAATGTTTTAGTAATGGAAACTGCTGCCACCGAGGAACTCACGCAATAAGCTTGTACTGGGGATTTGTTCCTCGCTGATAGGCAAGAAGTAGCTGAGGAATGTGAGAAGCCTGACTGCCTCGGCAAATTCGGGCGTGTTGCGTGGCACTTTGCGCAGCAATGGTACGGCATAGTCTTTCATCACGCCCAATTCGAATAGCAGCGACGAGTTGAATGTGGCATCGGCGTTTTCTTGGAATGGGAAAATCCATTTTTCTTCGCCCCGCCGCACACTTGGCCATCGGGCAATGGTGCTTAATGCATCCGAGCCACGGTATTTATGGTCGCGTATTATGCGGCGTAGCAGTCGGTTGTCGGTTGTCGGTACCCAGTTGTGGTCATCGATGGTGAGTGTGGTAAGTGCCGACACGTAGAGCCTGAATTTTTGCTCTTCGGGGATTTGTGCAGTCAGTTCGGGATTTAATCCGTGTATTCCTTCTATTAACAATACGTTGTTGTCGGCAAGGCGCATTTTGTCGCCATTGAACACACGTTTTCCTGAGGCGAAATCGTAGGTGGGCATATCCACTTCCTCTCCGTCGAGGAGTTGTTGCAGGTGCTTGTTGAACAAGTCGAGGTCGAGGGCGTATAACGATTCGTAGTCATATTCGCCATTTTCATCTTTGGGAGTGTCATCGCGGTTTACAAAGTAATTGTCGAGTGAAATTACTTGAGGTATGATGCGGTTGATCATCAATTGTATTGCCAATCGGCGCGACGAAGTGGTTTTGCCGCTTGATGATGGCCCTGCGATGAGCACTATGCGGGCTTTCCCTTGTCGGTAGCGCGATGCTATTTCAAATGCTATGCGTGAGAACATGGCATCGTGCATGGCTTCGGCCACGTTGATGAGCATTGATGTCTTGCCCTCAATGACAGCCCGGTTTAGGTCGGCTACATTGGTGATGCCCACTATCTCGTTGAACTTCAGGTAGTCGTCAAATGCGCACAACATTTTGTCCTGGTGTATTGGTGTTTTGGCTTGTCCCGTATGTTTGGGGTCGGGGCCGAGCAGAAGCATACCGTTGTGGTATTTTACCAGGTCAAACACTTTCAATGAACCTGTCGATGGTGCCAAGTTGCCATAGTAGCTGTCGGGGGTATCGCCGAGGGTGTAATATACCGAGTATATTTCATCGGACGTGTCGAGCAACTCCACTTTGTCGTAGAGGCATGCGTCAACAAATATCTTGCGCACGTCGCGTGTAAGGCGTTGGCGGCGCACGAATGGGATATCTTGGTCAACCAAGTTGCGCATGTGTTGCTTGATTTGCCCTACAAGCTCATCGTCGGGGATAATTTCGTTGTCGTTATTGTCAACTATTTGTGCATAGTACCCGTTTGAGATGGAATGGCGCATACGTAGCCGCATCGTGGGGCATACTTCAGTGACGGCCTTGTAAAGTACCATGCACAGCGAACGTGTATATACGCGTGAACCCGATGGCGATGACAAGTCGAGAAATTCCACCATGTTGGGCTTATATACTGGGAAGTGCAGGTCTTCGGTCTTGTTGTTGACATGGGCGCAAATGGGTGTTATGTTTATTCTGCCTTTTATGCGCTCATATATTTCAAGCAGTGTTTCACCGCCTTGCACGGGCATGTATTCGCCTGTGTTCTTGCAATATATGTTAAGCGGTTCGTTCATAATATCTTGATGGTTTTACATTCGTGTGTCGATGTGGATAATATTTTGTACAAACATTAGTTCGCGTATTTTGTCACGGTCTATTTCCATGTCGTCATAGTCGGGGTTCTCGCTGCGCAGTATCACTTTTGTCGGGTCGTTGTGGCGGCGCACATATTTTACCATGCAATAGTCTTCGAGCAGCACTACGTAGATTTGTCCCCAGAAGATGTCTTGTATGTCGGAAAGTTCGCGCACGGCAAGCATGTCGCCGCTGCGTATTACCGGGCTCATGCTATCGCCGCTCACACGCACTATCCGGCAATCTTGCAACATGTTGGGCAGGTTGATATAGCCTATTATGTTCTCGTTTACAAACATCATGTCGCGCGGTATCATTCCTGCTGTGACATCTATGTCATATACAGGAATGCCTTCTGCGTAGTCGTCATCATCGTCGTCATATTCTGGTTCGTTGCTTATGCGTCCGTCCACGGTGGTATGGCTTGGCATCGCCAATTGCTGTTTGGCGTATGGCAAGTCTTCGCCAGTTTCGAGCCACGTTTTGGACAGTCCCAGGTTTACCACAATACGGTTTATGAGCGATTCGTTTATGGGTAAACGTCCGTTAAGGTATTTCGACAAGTTTGACGAGTCGATACCTATATGTTGGGCAAATTCGTTCTGGGTCATGTGCATTTCATCGATGATGTACCGCAGCCGGCCTATTATTTCGTTGCTGTTATATGTCATGGTACTGCTGTAAATTTGTTTGCAATTTACCAACATTTTGGGTAATATGCCAATATTTAATGAGTTTTTTAAAATATTTAAGAATGTGGCAGCTTTTGATACGTTTCGTTTAAAATATTGCAAAATTTGAGTTTGCCATTAAACTTGTGCTGCCAGCCGAGCATCAAAGAAACAGTTTAACCAATTAAGAGCATACGTTATGAACAAGAGTATTTTAATGTTATTGGCAGCCGTAGTGTTGTGTACGTCTGCCGTATCGGCTCAGCCAGTGCCGCGCAATGATGGCGCACCATACATGGGAATCATGCAACGCACAATACAAGTGACAGGAGATGGCGAGGTTGAAGTCGCCCCCGATGAAGTGTGCGTGGTAGTAGAGTTGTGCGGATATGCCCAGCCTGGTAACGATGGCAAGACTGTGGCAATTGAAGATGCCGAAAAAGAGTTTTATAAGCAACTTGAAGCATTGGGCATATCGCGAGATGCTGTGGTCGAATGCAACGTGACCGGTGATAGGCCATTCCGCAAGTTTGACGGCCGAGCAAGACGCGATTTTAAGTTTGCCGACCGCAAGGAACGGTTTGACCGCCAGCGTCCTGGTCGCCCGTTGCCCGATTCAATGAGGCGTAATGGCGACCGGCCAGGTCGGCCCGACATTGCTCCACGTAGGTTCTGTCAGGGAATGAAACGCTATGAAATCACGCTTAATGATTTCAGTCTTGTAGATAAAATCAGGAAAAATGTTGATGGGAGAGCAATGGTGCGCATGGAAGTTGCAGAAATGTCGTGCAGCAAGATTGATGAATATATCAAGCAAGCCCGTGTTGATGCTTTGTCAAATGCAAAGGCGAGTGCCACGGCTCTGGCCGAAGCCGCAGGTGCAAAACTTGGTGATGTGATGAATATTGTGGTAGCACCGTCGCATGGCAAACGTGGCGACATAGACCGTCGTAACGGAGTCATAAAGTTGCGCAGCACTGTCGCAGTGACATTTGCAATTAAGTGATAATACTCAATATATTTCAGAATTAAGAACATGTAAAAACGCCCACTGTCGGAGGAATGTCATTCAGTGGGCGTTTTTTGTGTGGTTGTTTTGGTTTCATTGTTATTGCTTGCTTTGTTGCTGCCATACGGGGTTGATGGTTCTGCTGCCATTGCCACGGGAATATCATTTTCGGTCGTTGCGTATCGTCGTGGTTGTGGCAATGGTTTGCGGAAGCGTTGCAGGAATGTGTGGTTGATGAGGTATTCGATTTCGTGCAGTGTTTTCTCGCGTGTGGCTGGGCGCAATTGGCATTCCCACACAGTCATCACTTTCCATCCCATTCGTCGCAATTCGGCTTTGTTGCGTTCGTCGCGACTGCGGTTGCGGCTTATTTTTTCTTCCCAAAATTTCACGTTGGAGTGAGGTATATGGCTATCGACGCTGTGTCCGTGCCAAAAACAGCCATGTATGAAAATGACTATGCCGTAGCGGCGCAGCACTATGTCGGGAGTCCCAGGCAATCCCTTTACATTTTTCAAGTATCGATATCCTCGTGAATACAGGTATCGGCGCACTATTAGTTCGGGCTTCGTGTCCTTGCTTTTGATTTTTGCCATTACAGCCGACCGCTTTTTTTTGTCCCAGATATCCATATCGCGCCCCCTCTCCGTCACCACAAAAATAACAAATAAAATCGACCATGCTTCTCACAGTCGTGATTATTTATTTACTTTTGCACGTAAAAGTTACACATTGGCTGAGCATATTTGAAATATGAGATATATCGGAGGGAAAAGTGCCATAGTAGAAAAAATATATGATTGTATATTGTCTAACACAGATGGTGTACAGTCGGTTTTTGATATTTTTGCAGGTTCGGGAGCCGTCACACAATATTTGGTTTCAAAAGGTTTTGATACAATATCTAATGATTATCTTTATTTTAGCTACGTTTTACAGAGGGGTACTGTGGGATTGGTGCGAAAACCTGATTTTCGGAATTTAAATATTGCCGACCCAATAGAATATTTAAATTCATTGACGTTCCAAAATACAGGTTTTAAAACTGCCGAATTATTTGTTTATAACAATTATTCCCCCAATGGTAATTGTTGCAGAATGTACTTCCAGCCCGAGAATGCAATAAAGATAGATATAATACGGCTTACGATTGAACGATGGTATAATGATGGATTGGTAGATGAAGACGAATACTATTATCTATTGGCGTGTCTTATTTCGGCAGTGCCATTTGTGTCGAATATAGCTGGTGTATATGCTGCCTATTTGAAACATTGGGATAAAAGGACTTTTAACAAATTGACATTGGTTGCACCATTGTTGTTAGAAGCAAAGGTGGGGTGTAAATGTTATAATAACGATTATATGGATGTTTTGGGCTTACCAGTCGATTTGGTGTATGCTGACCCACCGTATAATTCCCGTGAGTATTTTCCTAATTATCATATATTGGAAACAATAGCACGGTATGATTATCCCGATATAAAAGGGGTTACAGGTATTAGATGCTACAAAAAGTTTAAATCTCCATTTTGTTCAAAGAAAAGTGTCGAACAGGCATTTGAAAATCTTATAAGACAGTGCAGTGCACGATACTTGTTGATTAGTTACAATAATGAAGCATTGTTGCCAACCTCGCGATTGTCGGAAATGTGTTCCGATTACGCAATAAATAATAGTTTTAAGTTGATTGAATTTGATTATCGCCGATATAAAAGTAAGATACCTAATAATAACGGAGGACTAAAGGAGCAGTTGTATTTTTTACAACTCAAGTAAATAATTGTATATTTTCGATTTTGTAGAATATTATTTTACTTTGTATGGTTGAATTAAGTGAATTGCATGGCATTTAAAGCACCCTTTAATTATATAGGCAACAAGTACCGCATAATTGATAGAATAACATCGTTGTTCCCTCGGGATATAAATAATTTTGTGGATTTGTTTTGCGGCGGTGGTGATGTTTCAATCAACACTCGTGCGAGCCATATTTATGCTAATGATATTAATTATCATGTAATAGATATAATGAGGGCGTTTCAATCCTATTCAATAGTCGAAGTTCTCAAATATATTGATAACACTATAAAGGAATGGGGATTGAGTAAAAGTTCAAAAGAAAATTATCTGCGTTTTAGAGATTACTACAACAATCACAGCCATAATCCACTCGATTTGTATGTGCTCATGTGCTTCAGCTTTAATTTCCAATTCCGATTTAATTCAAAGCATGAGTATAATAATCCTTTCGGCCAGAACCGTAGCCATTTTTCCGAGAATATGCGCTCTAATCTCGTGATGTTCAGCCAAAGAATTAGTGATATAATATTTTCATCAACCGACTTTAGAAATTTTGATTATGGAGTTTTAGGCAACGGCGATATGTTGTATGCCGACCCTCCATACTTGCTTTCATGCGGGTCATACAACGATGGCAAACGAGGATTTCGTGGTTGGACTGTCGATGACGATTTGAAATTGATGGAAATATTGCAGCACTTGCATAGGCGCGGTGTCTTATTTGCATTGTCGAATGTGATTGAGCATAAAGGTAATAAACATTATTATTTGGAAAAATGGGTTGAAAATAACGGTTTCAATACACATGACATCGGCATAAACTATAACAATTGTAATTACCAGAATAAGAACAGGAATGCGGTAACTCGCGAAGTCCTTATAACTAATTATTGACAGTCATGAAAATCCAGCGTACTTTTGGGTGGGTCCAAAATCCTGCCAATTCATTGACATTGCAACGTGTGGTTGCAATCTTCGAGCCTAATAGTGATATTGCTAAATGGTTGTTAAGTGAGCGTATCCCGTTGTTGACCGACAATGGGTTGTTGCACAATGTGGTTGAGTGGGATAAATACACTGCAATGATATGCTCGGGGTTACCCATACCATATTCTGCGTTAAAAGGAAAAGGCTGTGGCAGAGGAAGGAGGGCTGATGCCAAATGTTCGGGAATAGTGCAGGCTGTAATTGATGCTCAGAAAAAGGTTGAAATTATTGTGAATGGAGAGAAAGTGGCAATGCATAAACCATATACTGATGATTGGACTGCCGATGGCTATTTACGCTGGGCCATTTCCATTGGGTTTGTTGAGTACAATCCAGAAGATGACACGTGCAAGATCAGTAAATTAGGCACACAATTTATATATTCATCAGGAACTGGATTTAAGGAAGTATTAGGGCAAGCTTATTTGTCATATCCTCCAGTATGCCGCATATTGCAATTATTAGCCAATGGTGAACATTTGACAAAATTTGAAATTGGGCGTAACCTTGGGTTTACTTCAGAAGCTGGTTTTACATCGTTCCCACAGAATATATGGGCGCAAGCCTATCAAGAGCATCCCGAAGAACGTGCAATAATAAGGAACAATTATGAAGGATCTTCGGATAAATATGCTCGAATGATTTGTTCATGGTTAAATGAAATTGGGTGGGTAAATATTTCTGGGAAGCAGGTTGTTGAACAATATGGAGGAAAAAGTTATTCATGTACTATTGCACAAGCATATACGATAACTGCATTGGGTAGGTCTAATTATAAACGGGCAATTGGCAAAAGTAGTAGTGCGCGCGTACCCAAGATAGTTTTTATGGGTATGTTATCGACCAAGCCTGTCGATAAGGATTATTTGAGATTGCGCAGGGCATTGATCATCAAATACACCGAGAATGAATATCGTAGTCTTGATGATATAAAGAATTACCTAAACTCGCAAGGTTTGGATGAAAGCACCGATACGATAAAAGATGATTTGCAAGGATTGATAAATATCGGATTAAATTATGTATTAAAATCGGGTTGTTATAAGCTCGTTGATGAAATAAAGGGTTTGGTTATTCAAAGTAGCAAGTGTGAAAAAGGTGATGTTTCTCTTATAAAAGATAAAATAAGGCCGTATTTGAATAATGTCAACCAAAAGTATCTGCTACTTGTTGATTTATCGTTGGATGGAAGTTCAAATCTTGAGTTTGAAATACAAACTTTAGATTTGCTGACTAATGAATTGAACTTCAATGGTTGTCATCTTGGTGGTTCTCGTCGTCCGGATGGAATTATTTATTATTCGGCAAATGGCTTAATAATTGATAATAAGGCATATTCTAAAGGTTATGCGTTGCCTCGTCATCATATAGATGAGATGGTTAGATATTTGGAGGAGAATAATAAACGTGATGCTGGGATTAATCCTAATGAATGGTGGAAAGAATTTGATGAAGGTGTCAGTCATTTTAATTTTGCGTTTATATCATCGTTCTTTACTGGCCAGTATGTTCCAAGGTTGCAAGAAATTAAGAATCGTACTGGTGTAAATGGCGCGGTTTGGGATGTTGAAAATCTTTTGCTTGTCGCCGAGGCGTTGAAACGTGGTTCGTTGTCTTATGCCGATTTCTTCCTGCTATTTGATAAAAATGATAGTATAAATTTTGCAATTGACGATTGATATTTTATAGAAAAGATGGTGTAGCTTGAGGTGGGTTACACTTGCTGTCCTGCGGCTTCCATGTCGGCGCGGCTCTTGCTGGTTGTTACCAAGAAAACGCCAACGAAGACGAGGATTATGGCTGTGACCTTGAGCAGGTTGAACGATGACGTTCCCCAATAAACGGCTACTATGCCGCTTGCAACGATAGGTTGCACGTAGCAGTACATGCTTGCCACTGTCGGGCGCAGGTGCTTTTGTCCCACAGGCACGAGCAGATAGCATAGGTAAGTGGCGCATACTACCGTGAATGCCACTGCGAGGACAAGGTTTGTATCGAAGCTGTTCCAGTTGAATACCTCAATGTCGGTGTAGGTGAATGGAATGATGCACACGGCCGAGTAAGTGAACATCCACTTCATGAGTGTTATTGGCGAGTAACGCCCAATCAGGCTTTTGAAAAACACGAAGTAGGAAGCAAAGCATAATTCGGCAAGGATACATAGTAGGTCGCCCCAGATGCTTGCATCGTGTGATGCGTCGCTTGTGCTGCCATTGCTTGATATGAGTAGCAGTGCGCCTATAGCTCCAATGAATACGCCGAGCAGTTTTTTCGAGGTAATAGGTTCCTTGAGGTAGATTGCGGCTATTATCATGGTGAAAATGGGCGTGCTTGTGGTAATTACTGATGCATCGATAGGCGATGTGAGGCTGACACCCACTGTGAAGACTCCCTGGTTGAACACTACACCGAGCAACGAAGCGAAAAAGAGTTTGAGCATGTCGCCGTGCTGCACGTGTTCGTGCTTGACGAATAGCGATGTAATCCAAAACAACATTGCTGCAGCCACTACACGCATTTCAACCAGCAGCATAGGACTTATCAAGCTGGCAGCAAAAATATATTTTGCTACTGGCGATATAAGTCCCCACATGAAATTGGCTGTGAACATGGCACAGTGTCCCTTGATTTCATTACCTTTCATAATTATGCTTTTTGAAAAATTACGGCTGCAAAAGTAGTTGGTTTATTGCTGGTGTATTTGTAAATCTTGGGCAAATTATTGTATGTTTGCATTATGAAAAAGGAGAATTTGTTTCACTCGTTTGAAATTTTGGTTAGGGAATACGATACATTTCCCATGCCTGAGCATAGCCACTCATTTTTTGAGTTGTGTGGTGTCGTATCGGGACGTGGGCAATTTGTCACACAGCAATATGAAATGGATTTCTCGCCAGGAGATTTGTTTCTCGTCAAGCCGGCGGTGAGTCATGTATATAAGTTATGCGAGTGTAGCAAACTTGTGTATATGCGATTTTCTGATTATTATCTCGACAGTTATTTTACGCGCCAAGAAAAGGATTTGCTATATGCTGCGACCGATGGTGAGTTGACGGCAAACATGGGTGAGAAAGACCGAGAATTGCTGTCGTTGCTCATGGGGTGCATTGCCTTGGAGTATGGCACTACACAGCCAGGAAGCGACAAACTCGGTGGCTGGTGGTTGTGTAGCGTTCTCCACATCTGTCTGCGGTCATTGTGGTTAATGATGACTGGGCAACAGCTGCAACCCGAGCCACACGACAGGTATATGCTTATGCTACAGTATATACAAGCTCATTTATCGGAACCCGAATTGTTGCAATCCAAGGCTCTTGGGAAAAAATTTGGGATGTCGCAATCCTATGTGGGCAGTTATTTCAAGTCGTGTGGAGGGGAAAGCCTGCGGGAATATGTGAAGCGATGCCGTTTGCTCGAAGCTGAACGGTTGTTGTTACGAACCGATATGCCAGTGAGTGAGATAGCATTTCGCTTGGGATTTTTTGATTGTAGTCATTTGACCAATATTTTCAATCGCCAGCATGGCATGTCACCACTTGAGTATCGCCGCCGTCATAGGTTGTCGGGGAGTCACTTGCCCGATGGCGGCAAGTCGTAGAAATGTTTCACAGTGATGCCATCGAGCGGGGTGTTGCACAATGGCTCGACAATTTTTTGTAGCGTGTCGGGCTGTTCGTATGGATTTGTTACGGTTCGGGCCATTTTCCTGAAGTCGTCGGATAGGGCTTGTGTAAGGGCTTGGCTTATTTCTGCGGTTGATGTGCCACAGGTGATTACCGAACTTGCAGCTATGCGACCCATTTGGCGCATTCCTATGTTGACTGTCGGTATTCCCATTGATGGAACTTCGACGATTCCACTTGATGAGTTACCCACCACGGCAGTCATGTATTGGAGCATCGACAAGTATCTCAATTGTCCGAGCGAAGGAAATACCACATACTTGGCAGGATTGCGTTTTGCTGCTTTTTCGATAATATCGATAATTTCGTTTCCGTGGGTGTCGCTGTTGGGATATGAGAAAAATACTTTGTAACCCTCGATGCCGTCGAGTGCCGCTATCAGGTTTCGGCATTGCTTGGCAGGACGTTCGCGGTCGAGTGTGGCTGGATGGAATGTCACAAAAAGCGATGATGCCGGTATTTCGGTCTGTAAGTCGGCTTCGAGCTGGGCATGGCTCATCAGGTGCAATTGCTTGATATTGTAAACACCTATGGCACCAGTGTTGAACACTCGTTCGGACTGTTCTCCTAATTGGATTACCCGTTGCCGGTATTCTTCGGTTTCGGTAAAGTGCAGGTGGCTCATTTTGGTGATAGCATGGCGTATGCTTTCGTCGATGGCACCATAGCTGGCGGCACCTCCGGCTATGTGTGCTACTGGTATGTTGAATACCAATGCAGCCGAGGCGGCAATGAGCATTTCGTAGCGGTCGCCAAGGATTACTATCAAGTGAGGCTGTAACGTTTCGAGAGCTTTTGACATGCCGCTCATGCACATTGCCATGGCATCGACGGTGAGTGCCGGCGTGTCGTTTTCTACCGGCATGGGTATGCGGTAGTCGATTTTAAGCCCGTCTTGTTCTATTTCAACTTGTGTGTTGCCAAATTTTGGTGACAGGTGCATGTTGGTGGCAATTATTTGCAACTGTGTGTCGTGCCTGGTATTTATTGCCTTGGCTATGCCGCTAAGCAAGCCCCAATCGGCGCGTGTGCCTGTGATGATGCATATTTTCCTTTTGTTGTGCATGATATGTGGTGTGTATTGTTATTGTGCGATGAGCAGGTATATGTTAAGTATGGTGACAATAGCGGCGATTGAATATAGCAATACCTTGGTGAACTGCGAGTTGGCATATTGTCCCATAACCTTGTGTGACGATGTGAGCCACACTTGCAGGAACACGGTAAGCGGCAATTGCAAGCTCAGAACCATTTGTGAAATCAGCAGCCCTTGGAACGGGTCGCCTATGAAGAAAATCAGCAGCAAGGCTATGCCTATTGAAGCAATTATGCCCACTTGTGAGTGTGTGTCCTTTACGTGGTATGGTTCGCCGAATATGCCGGCTGAAATCGAGCCAGCTGCCATGCCGCTGGTGACGGTTGATGATATGCCAGCCAGCAGCAGTGCGGCGGCAAATATGTTGCCGGCATTATTGCCGAGCAACGGTGTCAATAGTTCTTGTGCTTGTTGTAATTCATCTACTATTATCCCATTCTTGAAAAATGTAGCTGCGGCAAGCAATATCATTGCGCTATTGATTGCCCAACCCACAATCATTGAGAAAAGCGTGTCGAAAAGTTCGTATTTGAGTTTCGACCGTATCGAAGTTTCACCCTTTTTGTGATATTCAAGGCTCTGTACTACTTCGGAATGCAAAAACAGGTTGTGTGGCATTATGACAGCGCCCAATATGCTCATTATCACTATTGCGCTGCCTTGAGGTAGCGACGGTACGACCCACCCGCGGGTTGCTGCAGTCCAGTCGATATCGACCAGAAACAGCTCATATATGAACGACAACCCGATAATCGATACAAATGTGATAATTGCCCTTTCTATGCGTTTGTAGGAATTGGTGAAAAGCATCACCATCACAGTCGCGGTGGTTAGTATGGCACCCCATGCAATGGGTATGTCAAATAGCATTTCAAGTGCTATTGCACCGCCTAAAATCTCGGCAAGTGAAGTGGAGATGGAGGCTATCACTGCTGATGCCAATACTGGGCGTGAAACCCATCGTGGTGCATACTTTGTGGCAGCTTCCGACAGGCACAATCCTGTGGCGATGCCGAGGTGCGCCACGTTGTGCTGCAAGATGATGAGCATCACGGTGGATAGCGTCACCACCCACAGCAGCGAGTAACCAAATTGCGACCCAGCGGCAAAATTTGATGCCCAGTTGCCCGGGTCGATAAATCCCACCGTCACGAGTAGCCCTGGCCCGATGTAGCGGAAGAAATCAAGTCCGCCGAGCATTCGTTTGTGGCTATGGTTTTTAAGTTCGCCGAAGAAGTTCTTTAGACCATTCATTTGTCATTGTTGTATCAGTTCGTAAAATTACGAAATAGTTTTGTATTACGTTCTACCTATTTTTTGTGATTTTGCTGCTATATTTGTTGCATTTGGTTGTGCCAATGCGTATATTTGCATTAACCTAACTGGCGGTAGCTGGTTATGGAGAGAGTGGCAACTAAATTTGCAACCAATTAAATAACAATGATTATGGAAAAATATGTATGCGTAGTATGCGGTTATGTTTATGACCCCGAAGTTGGCGACCCCGACAACAACGTAGCTCCAGGCACTGCATGGGCCGATGTCCCCGAAGATTGGGTATGCCCATTGTGTGGTGTAGGAAAAGACCAATTTGAAGTGCAGGAATAACAACTGTATAATATGTCTAAAATGTGTGGGGATGCTGTGATGCAGTGTCCCCACATATTTTTAGTCGTAATAGGCATATAGTAAGATTGGCAGAGTTTCTTGTTCCATCAGGTTACCAATAATCTCCATCGTGCTGGCATCTATGGCAAAACATCCGCTGCTTATTAGCCTGTGGACGGGCAATGGTATAGGGTATATGCCATATTTGCAAATATTGTTCACAATGCTGGTGTGTATGAGTATCTTCCTCACTTCGGCATTTGAATTGGTGCTGTCCATTCCTGCCAATTTGAAACAGTCCATGTCGCGGTAATTCATTTTCGACTTGGCTGTTATCTTGAAGTGCCCGAGGCACGACGAATTAGAACCAATCACGTTGCTAAACGATGGGGTAAGAGCTGTGCTGCCGCCTGCGCCGTGTGCACAAAGGCTTCGGGCTATCACTTCGTTTTTGTCAAGGTCAATCACAAACAAGCGGTGAGTTCCCGAATGTTTGCCAAAATCGACGATGACGGCATATTTCTGCGACAATGAGTGCTGCTTGCAATAACTTTTCAATTCGCCGACTGAGTAGTCTATTTCACTCGTGATAAAAAGGTTGATTGTGATGATTAGTGCTATTACTGCAAGGATAATGTAAAGTATCTTTTTCATTTGTCGGTATTTTTACATAAAACGGAATTTTATTCGTCATGTCCCGATGATATTTGCAAATATAATTATTAATGGGCGAGTACTGTAGAGGTCTTGCAAAAAAAAATTAAAAGCCAATAGAAAAATATCCTTGGAAATAGTATCGTGGGCAAAACTTAAATAATATCTATGTATGTTATTAATTGATTTGTTTTGTGCTTGATATAAAACTATTAGAAGTTTTTTGTATTTTTGCAATAATAACTTTATGAAACCTTTGCCATGATTAAGGAACAAATTTCGGCATTGTTGCTGTGCGGCGGCTTGCTAATGTGTGCAGCTTCTTGTGGCAGCGATTATATTGTCAATCCCGATGGGGTTACAGTCAACATACCTCAAAATTCAACAAGTGATGCCCAGCTTGTGAGATTGCAAGTGGTGGGGGATAAAATCATACGCGTTTCAGCTACTCCCGAGGCAGCTTTTGCCGATGCGGCAAGTTTGGTAGTAGTACCGCCGACCGATTACACGCCACAATTCACTGTGTCGCAAGTCGGTGATACCGTTACGGTGTCAACTCCAAGCATAAATGCCTCGGTAGCAACTACTACAGGTGAGGTGTGGTTTACCGATGACAGTGGCAGCTTGATATTGCGCGAGCAAAATGGCGGTGGTAAACAATTTACTCCTATTGAAGTTGGTGGCACGCATGGCTATAGCACACACATAGTGTTTGAGTCGCCGAGCGATGAGGCATTCTATGGACTGGGACAGCACCAGTCTGACGAGTTTAATTATAAAGGCAAAAACGAAGAATTGTTTCAGTACAATACCAAGGTGTCGATACCTTTCATCGTTTCAAACAAGAATTATGGACTATTGCTCGATAGCTATTCGTTGTGCCGATTTGGCAATCCTGGTGATTACCAACAATTGGGCGAGGTATTCAAGCTATATGACAAGCATGGAATTGCTGGTGCATTGACGGGAATATATGTCCCTGCCGAGAATGCCGAAACTGCCACTATCGAACGGCGAGAAGATTCTATATGTTTTGAACACCTTGTGCGGCAAGATTTGACGAAGGTTGCAGGGTTGCCCGCTGGATTTCGGTTTAATGGGGCGAATGTGACTTATGAAGGTGAAATTGAACCGCAAGAAAGTGGCGAATATCGTTTCATTTTGTATTATGCCGGTTATGTCACAGTGTATATTGATGGAAAAGAAGTCGTGCCGACACGTTGGCGCACGGCATGGAATCCGAATAGTTATAAGTTCACAGCCGCATTGCAAGGAGGCAAGCGAGTGCCGATACGCATAGAGTGGAAGCCCGATGGCGACGTTTCATATTGCGGATTGCGGTCGATGCCACTTGTTGACCCAGAACAACAAGGGAAGCAGTCGTGGTGGAGCGAGATGACCAAGCAGCTTGATTATTATTTCATAGCTGGCGATGATATTGACGATGTAATAAGCGGTTACCGCACGCTCACGGGCAAGGCGCCGATTATGCCAAAGTGGGCTATGGGGTACTGGCAAAGTCGCGAACGCTATAAGACCCAAGACGAAATGATTGCCACACTGAAAGGTTTCCGCGAACGCCAGATACCTATCGACAATATTGTGCTCGACTGGTTGCATTGGCCCGAAAATGCTTGGGGCAGCCATCAATTCGACCTTGACCGTTTCCCCGATCCGAAAGCCATGGTCGATTCAATTCATGCTATGAATGGGCATATAATGATTTCGGTGTGGCCGAAATTTTATACTACGACACAGCACTTCAAGCAATTTGACGAGAAAGGGTGGATTTACCGCTTGTCGGTTACCGACAGTTTGCGCGACTGGGTAGGCCCTGGATACACTTATGGTTTTTATGATGCTTATTCGCCCGATGCACGTAAACTGTTCTGGAAACAGATTGAAGAAAGCTATTACCCGATAGGAATAGATGCCTGGTGGATGGATGCAAGCGAACCGAACATACGCGATTGCACCGACATGCAGTATCGTAAAGACTTGTGCGGCCCTACTGCGCTTGGCAGTTCCACAGAATATTTCAACGCGTATGCACTGATGAATGCCGATGCCATTTACAATGGGCAGCGTGGCATTGCCCCCGACCGTCGAGTGTTTTTGCTCACACGTTCGGGCTTTGCCGGGTTGCAACGTTATTCCACTGCAACGTGGAGTGGTGACATTGCCACGCGTTGGGAGGATATGAAAGCTCAGATTTCGGCAGGGCTTAATTTCTCGATAAGTGGAATACCATATTGGACAATGGATATTGGGGGATTCTGCGTAGAAAACCGCTATGTGGCGGCACAGGCCGAATGGGAAGCTACAGGAAAAGCCAATGCCGACATGGAGGAGTGGCGTGAACTGAATGCGCGTTGGTTCCAGTTTGGGGCATTCTGCCCGTTGTTCCGCGCCCATGGGCAGTTCCCATTTCGTGAGGTGTGGGAAATCGCTCCCGAAGATTCGCCTGCGTATAATTCGATAGTTTATTATACTAAACTTCGTTATCATTTGATGCCATATATATATACATTGGCAGGAATGACGTGGCACAATGATTACACTATCATGCGTCCGCTTATCATGGACTTTACCGATGATGCCGCTGTAAACGACATTGGCGACCAGTATATGTTTGGCCCGGCGATAATGGTGGCACCAGTGTATGAATACGGCGCACGTGAACGCAAGGTATATTTGCCGCAATGTGCGGGCTGGTATGACTTTTATACGGGTAATTATATCATCGGTGGGCAAGAAATTATTGCTCCTGCTCCTTATGAGCAGATACCATTGTATGCCCGTGCAGGTTCGATTGTTCCGTGCGGTCCCGAAATCCAGTACACGTCCGATCCTGCAAGCAGCGGTACTATAAGACTGTTTGTGTATGAAGGAGCTGATGCACAGTTCAACTTATATGAAGATGACGGTACGAATTACGACTATGAAAAAGGTCAATATTCGGTAATACCTATAACTTACAGCGAAGCGACAAAAACACTCACCATAGGTGACCGCCAGGGTGAATATGATGGTATGCAGCGCGACCGTAATTTCATTGTTGTGCCAGTTGGCAAGAATCATCCGCGTCCATTTGACCCCGAAGCCGATGGCGCAGTAATCAAGTATTCGGGACGTGAAGTGACGGTTAAGGTTATGTGATGCGCTTATGCCGTGTCGTGGCGTGGTATTGCATTGAAGATTAAAATTGATGGGAATAAGATATATATTAATTGCATTTGTGTGTTGCTGCCTCATTGCTTGTGGCGGGGGCAGTAGCACCGATGTCGGTGATGCTACAGAAACAGCTGTAGGCAATGATACTATACGCGCCGACAGTACAGCCAATCCGTTCCCTCTATTGAATTATCCGCCCAGTTGGTATTTTGCTATTGCCGACAGTGATACTGTTACGGCTATTGATACTCCAGTCATCACGTATCCTTATTTGAATATACATTACAGAACATTTGAATCGGTGGTGCGTGAATATGGCGGACCGACATTTTACCGTGAGATTGTGTATCGCGATGGTGATGCCACATCGGAGCATGGTTATGGCGATGCTGCATTGCTCGATTCTATATTGAAAAGTGTCCCGCAAGCCCGGGTAATGTTGTTTCACTGGGAAAATACTACCGACCGCGACTCGTTGCAATGTGGCTATGACATGGATTTATATTTCCTTGGCGATGGCGATTCGATGAGGGTCATTTATGGCATGAAATTCTTGCCAGGAACTGTAGCCGCGCCTTACTGAGGTGTTTCTCTTATTTTTTTTAGCTATTAATGCCTGCAATAGTATAGTGCCATGTTGGTTATTCATCCTCAAGATAAAACGACGGCAATGCTCTCGGCTCTCTATCATGGAATGGAGGTGAGGCATCTGGATCAAAGTTGCAGCAAAGCCGAGATTAGCCGTGCGTTGCACCACACGCCGCAAGCCGAGCGAATAATGTTGCTTGGTCATGGTTCCGACAAAGGGCTGTTCTCACGCAAAGATGACAATATCGACGTTTTTGACCGCCTTATAGTTTATCACCCACATGCTTATTATCTGCGCCGCCATGGCAGCAATATTGTGGCTGTGTGGTGTAATGCCCATCTGTTTGCGCAAGCCGAAGGGTTGCATGGGTTGTTTTCTGGAATGATTGTCACAGAGATGAGCGAAGCATTGGAATGTGGAATTGTGACCTCGGTTGAAGAGCTACGTGCCGAGAACGAGAAAATTGCGAGGCGGCTGCGGGCATTGCTTGATGAGAATGTGCCGTTGCCAGATATCCCACGGCGCATGGCGGCATTGGATGATGCACACACGCCATTGACTAAATTCAATTATCAAAATTTTTATTATTTGTGAGAATAAGCATAAGAAACGTCTTACTTGCCGTATGCGAGCAGTTGACACGTCGTGGTGCATGGCGCAATATATTTGTCACGCATAATGCATTTGGCATATTCAGCCGTTACAGCCATATTGCACGCCGCAGCGGTAATCCCAAAGTATCATATCCGTCAAAGGTTGCAGCACAGAAAGCTGCCGAAGCTATGGGCAAGAAATTGGGGGTGCATTTTTCTGTATATAAGTGCGCATGGTGTGACGGTTGGCACATCGGCAAAAATGCGCAAAACAAGATAACTGTAAATCAGCAGCGTGGCAATAATGCAGTGTAATTCCTATTTACTGGCAGTATAATCAAGCCAATACACTGGTTTCAGTCTGTGGGATTCATTGGTTTTGAGTCCAAATAATTCCACATCACCATATATTGTATCTGGTTTTTCGTAGTAGTCTATTGTGAAATTTATATGGCTATTGGTATCGTGGTCGAAAAAGTAGAAGTAATGCACTGCTGCCGAGCCTTCGATGTCGAGATACCCATTCAGTACAGCATCGGGCTTGCCCGATAGATGTCGGGTGTTCTTGTAAACGGCCAGGCGGTAGGGGTATTTTTTATTGCTGTCGGGGTGGAAATAGTCGATGCGATAAATTGCATCGATGTCAATATCCTTGAAGCATATACTGGGAATGAAATTTTCGGTTCTTAGCGATGGGTGCAAACTGGCAATCTCTTTCGCCCTTAGGCTGTCGAGCAATTGTTGCTCGACATCTGACATGTGATTTATGGCTATTATGTTGATGTCGCTCCATAATTCGCCATTGTTGAACATTATGCCGCGCCATCCCATGGCTTTCCAGCCGTTTAAGCCCAAGTTTCGCACCATGTTTTTCAGCGAATCATCGACGATGATGGGGAAAAATTTTACCATCGTTGCCGAGTCTTCAATATCTTTTATGGGATATTTTCGTCTAATGGGATAATCCACCATTGATGCAAAAGCCGCAGCGTCGCCATTGATTATGCTGTTGTTTATTTTTGTTAACGAGGACTCGTCGATAAAATCGTAATCGCAGTCATTGCTTTTGTTGCTGTTTCCGCCACACGACATAAGCAGCAATAGTGCCGCCATTAGAAGTGATAGATGCCTCATAAAAGTTTCTTATATGCTCTGCGGCGTTTGTTCTGGTGCGTTTCGAAGTATTGCCATTGCGACTGTACTTTTTGGTTCACCTCAAGCTCGGGATTGCTCTCGGCATAGACATATCCATTTTTTATAAAGTATGGGATTAAGTCGGTGAACAATAGGGCGTTTACACCTTTGCTCTGGTATTCGGGCTTGATGGCAACAAGGAGCAGGTCAACCACATCGTTCTTGCCTCGCAATGCCTTGAGTATATGTATCCACCCAAATGGGAATAATCTGCCTCGGCTTTTTATTAATGCTTTTGACATTGACGGCATGGCAATGCCCACACCCACCAATTCACGATTTTTGTCAACAATGAGCGACACATTTTCAAGCCGAAGCACAGGCAGGTACATCTTTATGTAATGATCGATTTGGCGCGGAGTGAGAGGCGAGTAGCCGTAAAGCTTGTCGTAAGCCTCGTTTATCAATTTGAATATGGCTTGGCCGTAGTCGTTCACAATCTTCTTTGCACTGGTGTATTTTACCACACTCAATTCATATTTGCGGCTTATTATGTCGCTAATGCGCAAGTGCTTTTCGGGAATGCTTTCTGGAACGAAAATTTTAAATTCTACCCAATCAATCTCTTTTTCATACCCCAACGCCTCGATGTGCTGGGCATAATAGGGGTGATTGTAGATTGTTGCCATTGTGCTTATTTGGTCATAGCCTTCAATGAGAAGCCCCTCGGGATCCATGTCGGTGAAGCCCAGTGGGCCTACTATGTGGGTCATGCCTTGTTGCCGCCCCCATTGTTCGATGGCAGCAAACAGCTTGCTGCTCACCTCGTTATTGTCGATAAAATCGACAAACCCGAATCGCATCTCTTTTTTGCCGGTTTTTTCATTCACTTTGTCGTTGATGATACCAGCAATACGCCCCACAGGCTTGCTACCGTCGTAGGCCATGAAATACACGCTGCGGCAGAAGTCAAATGCCGGGTTGCGGCTTGGGGTGAGTGTGTCAACCTCGTCAAGGACAAGCGAGGGGACATAATAAGGATTATCTTTGTAAAGAGTGTCGATGGGGAAATGTACAAATTTCAGGAGGTCGCGCTTTACAGGTTTTATTTCTCGTATTTCAATTGCCATGACATTCAATTTTTTATGCCGCAAATTTAGCTATAATTTACAAGCCACAAGCCTTGTTAAACTTTTTTTGTATATGCCTATTGCCATTTGGTGCTTATTGCATAGATTGATTAAGGTATGCAAGCAGGGCTATAAGAATGGCAATGACGGCAATTATTATAATATACAAGTTGCTTGAGCGGCGTTTTTCAACGGCAAGCATCACGTCGCCCATTGTTGCATACTTGCCGCTGCGGCAATCGTGTATGTGCCGCGCCATGCGGTTGATGGTGTGTGGCATGAGTTGTAGCATTTCGTTGGCAATTTCGCTATATGCTTTCACGTCGTCGGCCTCGCTCACCGATGTGGCATTTGTTTTTCCGTTACCCGCGATAGTGACAATTCCAGTTTCGTCATCTACCATTATCAGATTCTTTTCAAGAGGTGCATTATGTTGCTCGCTGCGCCACAAGGCGATAGCCTCGGGCAAACCGCGCAACAGCATGTCGGCAACATCGGTTGGACGGCTTGTGGAGTACCGGCTCACATATTCATCTATCGAAATCATTTTGTTGCTTGTTTCCATTTTCTTGTGCTTCAATTTAATGTGGCCTTGCCGGTCGAGGGGTCGAGGTCGAAATCCACGCTCGGGGCTTTCACGTGCAATGTGCCGTCGCTGTTAATCTCGATTTGCGGTTGCGAGCTGCGGTCATCGACGTATGCGATGAAGAATTTCTTGGTGATGTGGTTGTAGCCAAACACCGTCCCGCCGTGCGTCACGTAGTAGATGTAGGTTTCGGTGGCGGCGCGGGTGTCCATGTCAACTTCGCTGCGTGAAAAAAGTGGCGAGTTGTAGCGGGTGAGTGCCAGTGTCACCTCTTGCTTGCCATTACGCAGCAGGTTGATTATGCTGTCGTTGTCGGTTACCCATTTACGCGATGCATTGGTGGGTGCAGCCATTTCTATTTCTTGTGGTGACGGGTGGTGCACGATTGGCAATTTGCCCAGTTCGTCCTTTAGGAAGGCAAATTCGGGTGTTTCACGTTGGTTGGTTATTTTGCCGTAATATAGTGTCATGCCATTCACCATTACTGGTTCACATTCATAGTCGAGATGCACGAAGTCGCTGCTCTCGATATTAAAAAGCATCAATTTGAGCTGGCTGTTTGCGGCCGTGCCAAGGAATTTCTCGGCAGGTTTTACCAGATATACAAAATAGAAATAATTCTTGCCATCGATTTGTACAAACCGAGGGATGTTTTCTCCTGCAATTTTTAATTTGTCGCGGTTCATTTCGATAGTCCCGCCATCTTCATACCTCATTACATCCTTCCCGCAGTGCCATCGCCCATCTTCCTTGTATAGCATGGTGAGCTTGAAAAACGATCGTTGTTTCTCTCCTGAGAAGAAATTTATGCCTATGATTAGCGGTCGCCCTTTTAGCAGCGCGTATGCTGCCGAGCCTTGTACCGACTTGTCGCCTATGCGGTTATCGTGAATGAGAGTGTTGCCATATATGCCTGTCGCCTCGACCACGTTCATTCGTTCGGGTTCGGCATGGGTAGTGGTGTCGGTGCCTGTGCCTGTGAGTGTCATATAAGGGTTTGTGGTGTTGTCGCCACCGCCACCCCAGTCATATAACGCATACGCGGCACCACACAGTACAATAATTACAAGTATAGTGGTGATGATGCGGTTACGCGATGAGCGTCGTTGTTGCTTCGGCCTGGGGTGCTCCTTGCCGGTTTCGCTTGTGCCGTTGGGTTCTTGTTTGGTTGCGGTTTCCTTATTTTCCTCACATTCGGGTTGTGGAGGTTCATCTTCGGCCATGTCGTTCCACACCATTTTCCCGCAGTGTGGGCAGAATACCGATTTCGGGGGTATATGTTTGCCGCATTCGGGGCAACGCCTTGTGCGCCCGCCAACTGTTGCGCCGCACTTGTCGCATCGTTCCGAGCCGTTGCGTATTTCGCTACCACATTCTTTGCATCTGTCCATATCTTTAGAAACTGTTTTGAATTTTTACAGAAAAATTTTTAAGCAATGAAACTGTGTGGTTCTTTGTTCATGCTTTGAGCGTCTTTTCGGTCGCTATTGATTGTTTTTTCGACGTTTAGCTCGTTAAACTTACTCGAAAAACAATTAATACCGCCTCGAAAATACATCTCAAATCATTGAACAAAAAATTCAAAACAGTTTCTTATTTTCTGCCAAAGTCTGCTGGAATTTCACCCCACAGGTCGGTGTCCCATTTGATAATGCGGTTTTTGTAATCGTTGTTTTTGAGCCAAAGTTCGGCACGGGCCACGATGTCGAGCAATGTGGCGTTTTGTTCGTTGCGTTTGAGTGTGGTTCGGCAATGCCGTTCGCGCACCCAAGCTTGTGCCGTGCGGCTGTCGCTGTAAATGGGCATTGTGGTCTTCCCCATCTGCTTGAGCAATGCCAGGCCGTGCACGATGGCAAGGAACTCGCCTATGTTGTTGGTGGCACATTTGAAAGGCCCTTTGTGGAATACCACTTCACCGGTCGCAGTCCACACACCGCGGTATTCCATTGTTCCAGGGTTCCCACTGCAAGCTGCGTCCACTGCAAGGCTTTCAAGTATGATGTCGGGAAATGCGGCATAGTTTACTACTGGACGGTCGGCCATGCCTTTGGCGATACTTCGCAATAGTCCCATCTGCTGTGACGTATCACCGCGGAAGGCATCGATAGCCTCTTCGCGAGTGTTGAAACTTTTGTAACGTGCGTTAGGGTAGTGTTCCACCTGTAGCTTGCACTCCTCCCATGAGTCGTAAATGCCAGGTTGGTCACCAACCCACACCACATACCATTTAAACTTGTTTGCCATTTTTTGTCGTGTGCTATACAGCGGACTGTGGCGTGGGAAAATTGTAGGTAAATTCCCAAATCTGCACAATCCATCCCTAAATCCTTTGAAGTTTTCGGCAAAGTTAATATTTTTTCCTTACTTTTGAAGTCTGATATAAAGAGATATGAAGCAATGAACAGACCAGTATTCCTGATAGGTTACATGGGGAGTGGGAAAAGTTCGCTTGGCAGGCAACTCGCGCGGGAGATGCAACGTGATTTTATCGATCTCGACAAGTATATCGAAGCCCGTTTCCATCTCACAGTCAAGCAGATTTTTGATGAAAAGGGCGAGGAGGGGTTTCGCCTCATCGAGCGTAACATGATACACGAAGTGGCCGACTTTGAGAATGTCATAGTAGCTTGTGGTGGAGGTACGCCATGCTACTTCGATAATATGGATTTCATGTTGTCGCATGGGCTGACAATCTACCTAAACGTGCCTGTGGAAGTGCTTGCGTTGCGGCTGGCGCTGCCTGGGTCGCGCACCAAACGGCCGCTGATAGCTGGTAAGAGCGATGAAGAATTGCTTGAATATGTGCGTGAAGGGCTTGAACGTCGGTTGCCGCATTATAATCGGGCCGAAGTCAACTTTAATGCCACGCACTTGCTCAACAAGGCCGAAACCATACAGACCGCCTTGCAACTTGCACAGGTGATAACCGATTACGAGAATTCCCATAATATGCAATCATGAAACATACTTCAATCATAGCCGCCGTTGCTGCGGCATCGTTATGTGTGGCAGTTTCGTGCAAGTCGTCCGAAAAATCTGCCGTGGCTATACCTGTCGAAGCCGAGAGGAAATTGCCTCAAAACATGCACCAGGCCGAGAGCCGTGTGTTGATAATAATGTATGATGGCAACATTGGCAGTGAACCGCTCATAAAGGCAGCCAAGGAATATGGTGCCGAGATTGTTTACCAGTATGATAACATCAATGGCATTGCTTTGCGTGTCCCCGATGGGAAAATTATGCCTGAAGCCGTGCAATACTTCAATGCCGTGGAGGGCGTGTTGACGGTAAACATTGACAAGCCGGTGAGGTTGATGTAATTGTAGCCTATTTTAACGTGAGTTCGACGAATTATAAGTCCTTGAAAATTTGGTAATTAGCGAAAATTGTTGTAACTTTATAGTACTGAATTACAAAGAATTACAAACAATAATCGCTATGATCACCGAGAGCAAAGTTATAG
>DVKC01000016.1 GCA_018716295.1 Candidatus Avimuribaculum pullicola | reverse complement strand
GGGTATTCATTTTGTTGTTGCCCTTGATTGGCACGGGCAGGTTCTGCGGCTGGAATATGTGGCTGCGGCTCGGCTACAGGTTGCCGACCATCGTCAACCAACACCACTTCGGGTCCTTCCTCTCGGTCAACAGCCTCGGTAGCCTCAGAAGCGCAATCGAGCGCGGCGGCAAAATCAGCTACCGACTGGTAGCGATTGGCTGGAATGGGCTGCATGGCGTGACGAATGGCGGCTATCACATCGTCGCTAACGCCATGGTCGCGCAGCGGCTGCTCGGGGAAACGTGCAAGCACATCCGATGCCACTGGCGGACGCTTGCCCGTGAGCATCTTGTAGAGCGTCGCACCGAGCGAATACACGTCCATCGTCACTGGTAGCTTGCTTTCACTGTCATCTTCGTTATAGTTGGCCTGTTCAAGCGAGGCATATCCCGGCGTTCCGCCACCGATGGTGGTACTCGACTCGGGTTCACCGTCATCGGTAAACTGCTTCGACAGCCCGAAATCAATCAGCACCGCCTCACCGCCCGTGCGCAACATCACATTGCCCGGCTTCAGATCCAAGTGCAGCATACGCCGGCTGTGCATATACGACAACGCCGAGGCTATCTGCCCGAAATACCGCAACGCCTCGCCCTGCGGCAAGCCGCCACACTCGGCAATGCGGGTATCGAGGCTACCGCCGCCGCAATACTCCATCACATAGTAGCTCGTGCCGTTGGCCTCGAACGTTTCCACCACTTTCACAATGCCACGATGATTGAGATTGGCAAGATTGGCCGACTCGCGGGCAAACTTGTGGCGGTACTTGTCAAACAGTTCCCCGCTGCCGCCCGTGGTGACCGTGCTACCCTCGCGCCCGTTGATGTCGCCCATGAAAAATTCCTTCACGGCAACAGGTATCTCGGGCTGCAACTTGCCCAAGTCGCCGTCAACAGTCACCTTGGTATAGGCAAGGTAGGTGATGCCAAATGTCCCCTGCCCGAGCACTCGGTCGATGCGGTAGTCGCGCTTCTTGCCCCGCAACATTGTCCCCGGGAGCAAAGCCTTGTTGTAAGTTTTCATAACGTAAAGTTTTCTGATGGTAAACCGCCGCCAAGCCGCACCCGACAGGCAGCAACACAAAGTTAACAAATAATCACCATTCCCAACAAAAAAGCAGTGAAAAAAATGTAGAGCCGCCATACCATGGCGGCTCAATGACAGCCCCCAAAGATTATCGCGTTGCCGCAATAACGCAACCTGCGAAAAGACTGATATATACACTAAGCGGCTTCGAAGATGCCGCACACGTGTAGTAACAAAGGTGCGGCATCTCCGAAGCCGTATTTTTCTAATTCAGCACACCCTCGATTACAGACAGCCTCTTTGGCTGTCACCGAGCCGCCATGATATGACGGCTCTACAATGGGGGGTGAGGGGCTGTTGGCCTCCCCCCCCTTCGGGGGGAGGTCGGGAGGGGGCTTCAATTACTTGCCCGTGGCAACAACGTTACGCACTCGGCCTTTGAAGCCGATGTGCTTGTCGCCTATTTGCTGCAACGGGAACACAAGTGTCTGGTAGTACCAGAACGGGTCGATGCGATCCCAACGCTTGTTATACACGTCATTTTCAATTATATCAAGTCGCTCAACAAGTTGGTCGTTGACATAAAGCGTTGTTGACTCATGGTCACCCTCTACGCGAACCTTCACCCACGTTTCGGCAGGGAGGTTGTAGTCATGGAACACATAAGTATAACCGTCACGCTCGAATGCAAACTTGCCAGCACCGCCCCAGTTGGCGAGGAACTTCGAATAATTGTCTTGGAACAAGATAGCACTGCGTGACTGGCCTTCCTTGTCGGCATACACCTCAAATTCCACACTGTAGGGATAACCCGCAGCGGCAACCTCGGTGCAGCTGGCTGTCTTGCCATCAAGTTTAACAACTTCGCCCGGCTTGGTCACATTCACAGTGCCATCAATGCGAGCCAATACGTTCACGCCCGGAGCTTCGGGAGTGGCAGCACACAATTCAGCAAATTGCTCGTATGGCACATTGGCCGAGTTATTGCCGCGCCACAAGCGTTCCGATACCACCTGCATGGCCGGGAATGTGCGATAGTAAGCATCTTGCTGGCTTATGCCGTTCTTGGCATGGTCGTTCCACAAGGCAAACATTACACCGAGGTAATTAGGATTATCCTTGTCCCACTCGTTGCCCTGGTTCATCTGGTTGGGCTTCCAAGTTTCATACAGCCACTCGGTATTGAGGAAATCTTGGTAATAATTGTGCACACCGGGCACGATATAAAGATGATGGTCACACAGGTTGATGGCAGTACCGCCCTGCTTCAAAACGGTGTCGACACCCATCCAGCCATAGTTCCAAGCATTCACGTCGCACTTGGTGAGGTCAACCTCGGTCTTGCCTTTCATCATGTTCAAGCTACCCCAGATGCGTGGACGCTTGCCAAACTTGGTGATATAATCGATATAATAGTTAGAGAATACCCTGAATTGTTCGCCTTCGTTCAAATCATATTCATCAGTACCGATATTCACATACGGGCCAACGAACACTGGGTCGTCGCCGCTGATGTACTCGGCAAACAAGGCATCAAGGAACTCATACACTTCTTTCTTGTAAAGGTCGAGGTGATCCATGCCATATTCCTTCTTGTCGGCAGCAAGTGTCGGGTCAAACTGCGTGAAAGCAAGCGAGTGGGCAGGAACGTCGATTTCGGGGACTACCATTATGCCATAGCGCAATGCCATCTTCTGGAAATCGCGGAACTCGTCCTTGGTGTATGAACCATCAAGTGCGGTCAAGCCTGGGAAAGTTTCGCTTTCGAGGCGGAATGCCGAGTAGGTCAAGTTCCAGTCGTTATTGAAATCTTCTACAAATGCATTGTCATTGAGGTGAACCTGCAGCAAGTTCATCTTGTAGAATGCCATCAACTTGACGGTCTTTTCAAGATAGTCGAGCGTGAAGAACTTGCGCCCCACGTCGAGCATGAAACCACGGTTGCGATACTCGGGATAGTCAAGCGTTTCACCCTTTTGCAAGCCATCGGGCTGGTTGTACATCATTTGCAACAATGTGCGCGTACCCCAGAAAGCACCGGCAACGGCAGGAGCGGCAATTTTCACCTGCTTGTCGATAGTCATGCGGTAGGCTTCATCGCCGTAAGCTTTATCCTTGTCACTCAGCGTGATGTAAACATCATTTTTCGAGGGTTTCCCTTGTGCTACCTCATATTTGTAGCCAAACATTTCCTCCAAGTCGGCAGCAAGCAATGTGGCAGCATCTTTCAGCTCGGCAGGAGCTGTAGGGTCAAGTACGATTTTACCTTGTTGAGGCAATACCAACGTTCCTTTCTTGGCTTTCCAGCTTTGCAATGCCGGTATCACCTGCGGCACCGCCTGTTGAGCCACTGCCACCGCCATCATCGAGAAAATGCAAGCCAGCAGCAACACGAGTCTTTTTTTCATGTGAGTTGTTTGTTTTAGTGTTGTTTGTTTAATGGTTTATAGTATTTCTGCAAATATAGCACTTTATTCCCAAACAGTCAATTAAGCACCAATTTAAATTTAGCCCGACAAATCAAGCCTCAACTTGCCATCAGAAAATCAAGGCAAGCAGAAACGTAGTAGCAATATAGCCGTTCTATTTATTAACGCAGCCCCAAGCCTCGGAGAGGCTACACCATGCTTAACCGATTGGTGGAGTGAGCGATAGCGAACGAAACCTGCGGTAGCACCCTCCTCTTGCGCAACGGCTTCGGAGATGCCGCACCCGGGTGGCTACAAAGTGCGGCATCTCCGAAGCCGCTTAGTGTATATATCTGTCTTTCCGCAGGTTCCGTTCGCTATCGCTCACTCCACCAGTCGGTTAAGCATAGTTTTGCCCCTCCGGGGCAACTTATCTGTATTTCTAATGCCCGATTGGGGCAAAACCAAAAACTGCCACCCTTGCACAGGAATTGCAAGAGTGGCAGTCTGATAATGTGTGAGTTTGAAATGCAATCGCCATTACTGCCGCCACCAATAGCGGTGACGACTGGCTATGCGCATATCAACTTTCTTAGTTCTCTGCTGCTGGTTCGGCGGCTTCAACTGGCTTTACAGTAATGTATTTGCGATTGTTTTTCGTTACAAATACTACTGTGCCATCGGTAAGGGCATACAATGTGTGATCCCTGCCCATGCCAACGTTTACACCTGGGTGGTGAACAGTACCACGCTGACGCTTGATGATGTTACCAGCTTTTACGCTTTGACCACCGAAAATTTTAATACCGAGTCGCTTGCTTTCCGACTCACGGCCGTTCTTTGAACTACCTACACCTTTTTTATGTGCCATTTCTCTAAAATTTTTTGTGGATTAGTGTGTTGTTAAGCAACGACTTCTTTTATCATAACCTTTGTGAACAATTGGCGATGACCGTTTTTGCGGCGATAGCCTTTGCGGCGTTTCTTCTTGAAAACAATCACATGTTCACCTTTGAGCATCGGGGTCAAAACCTCGCATACTACCTTTGCGCCCTCTACTGTGGGTGCGCCTACTTTTACTGCACCATCGGCATCAACGAGCAGAACGTTGTTAAATTCCACTGCATCACCCTCTTTGGTGTCGCCGAGATACTGGACATACAAGAACTTGCCAGCTTCGGCCTTGAATTGTTGCCCTTTAATTTCTACGATTGCGTACATTGTCTGTATAAACTGTTTTACAGGTTAAGTCCGTGAGGCGGACAGCCACATAGCCGCCACTTGATTGAGCCTATTCGGAACGAGCGCACAAAATTAGCAATAATTACTCTAACTGCAAAGTGCCAATGCAATTATTTGCACAGAAAAAAACACACAACGCACCACAAGAGTTAAACACCTGCACAACAATAAGGCTGTCCCACTTTCTATTGCGGGACAGCCTCTCACGATGTGTATCGTTATAGATTCAGCTGGTTATTTGCTAAGATACCAGTCGGCATATTGACCCGACGTCGGGCAACCTGCTTCTACCCAGTTGTTATATTGCGGATATTCACCTACGCTGCCTATGGTGACTTCTTCGGTCACAGGAACCCAGCCAGTAACACCTTCAAGGCTTATTGCAAACGGATATTTGCCATTCTTGTTCACATAATAAGCGTCATCGGCTGTGCCTTGCTGTTCCATGTTGGCCCAGCTTGTAGCTGCATGTTTGGGCAAGTGAACCTCTGTGCGATTCTTCTCGCCAGCCACGTAATTGACCACGATGAATGGATTGAACTCATCATCGAAGCCTTCATTTGCGAGTTCGCCATCTTCAAATGTACGTACCAACTCACAGGTATTTCCTATGGCAGCTTGGGCATCGGCAAGCATTATAAACTGGTTGTCTTCCTCGACAGCCACAGCACCCGATGCATCGCCCACGGCATTTGAAGCTACGGTGAAACCAAATGCATCGACATAATCGGCACTACCATTGAGGTTTGTAACCTTGAATGCGTCCTTGATTTCGGTGATGTAACCGTTGCTGTTGTAAGTGACAGTGCGAGTTTGCTCCACAATCACGTCATTGAGGTCATAGTCGCCACCAGTTGGCCATATATCCTCGAATGCCAAAGTTGCACAAGTCGTATATGTATCATACGACGGCTCTTCGGGTTCTTCAGGAATATCCGGACGGTCTTCGTTGTAAATCACATCGGGATTAGACTCAACGTAGAACAATATGTCGTCAAACGAGTTGTCGCTACCTTCAGGATTATTTGTTTGGTCTTCAAAGCCGATTACGACACGACCAGTTTCGGTATCGTTGAGCGTGATACAACCTTTCTTCATGTTGCGGTTATACTCGCTATTAGAGTATATTGCCATTCCGTCAGAATATACTTCGGCAATACCATCATTGATGTCGGCAATTTTCCAAGAATCATAATTAACAAACCAGCCACCAGCAGTACGGTCGATGTTGGGGAATAATACCCAACCGATTGTATAACCGCCAGGGAAATCATCGGTACCTGCCTCATCGTAATTCTCGCCATAGAATTGCAAGCGAGCCTTGACAGGATGATTTGGCTTTCCGTCAGTTGTAAGCGGGAACACCACATACTTTGGCAGCGAGCTTATGTCGGGAGTCGTGCCAGTCTTGTAGTAATAGTAGCCCATGGCATTCTCATATTCGCCAGTAGCATCGATAAACACCAAGTCGAGGTGGCAGCCTTCAAGCTCCTTGCCTTCGAATGTTGTAGGTATCGTAATATTGGTGTCTTCCGAATCCGATGTATATTCGCTATTATCCTTCTTATTGCCGCGACGATCGGTCAGCATGGCTTGTGTTCTGCGCAGCAGTGCACTGGTTTCGCGGCTCATATCCACGCTGTAAAGGTCGTCAACGCCATCATTATAAGCCCAGTAAGAAACCCTTACGCCATCTACGCGGTTATTTTGTTTAATATTGTTATACAAGCCATACAACTTGTTACGCCTATCAATAGTTGTTGGCTTAGCCACAACATAACATGGATCGTCGTTATACCCTGCACGAGTGCCAAGAGTCGTACCAGGTAATTCGGGCAGTTCAAATTTATACGCTATTGCCCCATTTTCCACATTAAGTTCCAAGCAACGTGGCACACCGACACTGCTTGAGCACAAGTAAACCGTTTTCACATAAGCCGGCAATGAAATACTTGCCTTGTAGCTACTGTTTTCATCAGTAAAAGACCCGAAATAAGGCTCAACGCCATCTTTCTTTGTGCCATCTTCATTGTATGGGTTTTCGATGTATATTCCGAAGTTTGGGCTATAACCATCGTAACCATAATCAATGTCCAGAGTCACTTCATTGACAGTAGAAAATCCAGGTACTTCATTAATGCCTGGCATTTCACCGCCACCGCCATTTGGCTCTTTATCGACGCAAGAAGCCATCATACCGAGCATGGCAGCCGATAACAAATAAATTGATTTACGCATAGTTTAAATGTATATATAAATTAGTAGTATTATTAGCTACAGTTTTCTCATTCTTTTAATTTTACAAAAGTGAGCATTAAAAACGGCGAAAACAAATTTAACAAGTTAATAGATATTAAATTCAGGGCATTCACCGTCAAACTTCTGCATACTGCACATTGCTAATTTAAAAACGATGCAAATGTAATAATTTGCCTTCACTTTTGCAAACAAAACAAAAGTGCGCCCGGCAACACATTGCTGGACGCACAAGTATGTGAACGTTTATTATCTCTCGTCAGTATCGCATTAGAGCCACTTAACGTAAGCAAAATCTTGACGGTGCGGGAGTTCCTTATTGTTAGGATAAGCACGGAATGCATAACGGAATGCACCAGCATACCTGATTTTATCCTTAACATAGAACGTGAGATTGTCGCCATCAACATTTGTCACAGCAAGCGGAACTATTTCAACCAACCTCGATTCGCGGTCGTCATCGCTGTAAACAACCAATTCTACACCGACATCGTTCTTAAGCCCTGCAGTGTAAAGCACCACTGTAGCTTCGTATTCGTCGCCATTCACCGATGTAGTCTTCAGCGTATCAGATACCTGGATATCGATAGCATGGATATCGTTCCACTTCGATGCAACATTTTCTTTCCAAGCCACGATTTCCTTGGCCTTGGCATAATTGTTGGCAACGAGTTCGGCCGAACGTTTGCCTTCCTTGTTATAGAAACGCTCGATGTAATCGTTGATCATGCGCGTCATGGTGTAGTGAGGCGCGATGTGAGCAATCGAGTTCTTGATATATTGAACCCACTCGGGCGAGTAACCCTTGCTGTTCTTGGCAAAGTAAAGCGGAATGATTTCATTCTCAAGCATTGCGTAGATAGTGGCAGCGTCAAGCTTGTCTTGCTGGCTCTGGTCGGTATAAGTGCGCTTGTCGGTCAATGCCCAACCTGCACCTTCACGGTAGCCTTCATACCACCAACCGTCCTTAACCGAGAAGTTAAGCACACCATTCATTTCGGCCTTTTCGCCCGAAGTACCCGATGCCTCAAGCGGACGAGTCGGCGTATTCAACCATATATCGACACCGCTGACAAGGCGTTTTGCAAGAATCATGTCGTAATTTTCCAAGAAGATAATCTTGCCCAAGAACTGAGGCATACGCGAAATCTCCATGATTCGCTTGATCAAGCCCTGGCCTGCGCCGTCGGCTGGGTGAGCCTTACCGGCAAAAATGAATTGTACCGGGAACTTTTCGTTGTTGACGATACGCGACAAGCGGTCAAGGTCGGTGAAGAGCAAGTGTGCACGCTTGTATGTGGCAAAACGGCGAGCGAAACCAATCAACAGTGCATTGGGGTTGATTTTCTCCATGATCGAGAGGATACGAGTCGGGTCGCCCTGGTTCTTGAGCCATACCGATGCGAAATCCTTTTTCACAAACTCAATGAGCTTGTTCTTCAACTTCATGCGCAATGCCCACACGTCCTCATCTTTTGCCTTGAGGATAGGAGCCCATGTATTTTCGTCGCTTTGCGATTCCAAGTAGTTGGGACCGAACAGTTCGGCATAAAATTCTTTCCATTCGGTTGCTGCCCACGTCTGCATGTGCACACCGTTGGTGACATACGACACGTGCGATTCTTCCCAAGTGTAACCTTTCCAGATGCCTTGGAACATTTTCTTCGACACCTCGCCATGCAACCAGCTCACGCCGTTGGCTTCCTGGCAAGTGTTGAGGGCAAACACGCTCATGCTGAAGCGTTCGTTGGTATCGGGGTTCTCACGACCCATGTTCATCAAGTCGGCCCACGAAATGCCCAACTTTTCGGGGAATTCACCCATGTACTTGCCAAAGAGCGACTCATCGAAGTAGTCGTGTCCTGCTGGCACAGGAGTATGAACCGTATAGAGCGACGAAGCGCGTACAACTTCAAGAGCCTGGTTGAATGTCAAGCCTTCGCCTTGCACATAGTCAACTAAACGTTGCAAGTTGAGCAGCGCAGCATGACCTTCGTTGCAGTGATAGAGCTGTGGCTTTAATCCCAATTTCTTGAGCATCAGCACACCACCGATACCGAGCAAATATTCTTGCTTGATGCGGTTTTCCCAGTCGCCACCATAGAGCATGTGGGTGATAGGACGGTCATACTCCGAGTTGAGGTCAATGTCGGTATCCATCAAGTAGAGGTTCATGCGGCCAACGTTGACCTTCCAAATGCGCGAATAAACGATACGGCCAGGATAAGGCACTTCGAGCAACATGTGGTTGCCATTTTCGTCAAGCACCGGCTCGATAGGCAACTGGTTGAAGTTTTGCGGCTCGTAGTTGGCAATTTGCTGTCCGTCCATCGAAAGCGTTTGGGTAAAATAGCCAAAACGATACAAGAAGCTCACGGCAACCATGTCGATGCGCGAATCTGATGCTTCCTTGATGTAGTCGCCGGCCAAGATACCAAGACCGCCAGAATATATTTTCAAAGCACCGCACAAGCCAAATTCCATGCTGAAATAAGCAATCGATGGCACATCGGTGCGCATAGGCTGCTTCATGTAATCCTTGAAATCGGAATACACTTTCTTTATGCGAGCCATCATAGCTTCATCTTTCAAGATGGCTTCGTACTTGTCATATCCCAATTTCTGCAAAAGCATAACAGGGTTTTGGCCCGTTTCCCTCCACAGGTCACGATCCAAATCGTGGAACAACGCTTTTCCTTCGCTGTTCCAAACCCACCAAAGATTTCTCGCCAATTCTTCCAACATTTTCAACTCTGCCGGAAGTTCCGATTTCACAGTCAAGTCCCTCCATGTCGGGGAATTGGTGTTGCTAACTTGTAATTTCATCTTCTGTTTATGATATTTTGGGTTGTTAACTCTTTAAATTATATGTTATTACCTTGGTTGCCTTTATTCTGCAAGGCTTCGCTGTAAGATTCGTAATAATAACTCATGAACTGCTTCCATTGAGCTTGCTTTGAAGTCGCAGCCGCAGCATTCCTTATGCTTGCCGCAGCTTTGCCATCCTCGTCAATGAGGGCAAGCACGTTTGAAGCTATTTGCGACACCACGTCATTATAGTTAGAGTCGTTGCGGTGCAGCACTTTCACGCCACAAGCACCGAAACTGTTCTCGAAATTATCGAGCACCCATTGGCCGAAACCAGCCAAGTCGGTTGTAACAGTCGGTACACCGAATGCAATGCTTTCAAGCGGAGTATAGCCCCAAGGCTCGTAATACGAAGCGAATACCGTGCAATCAAGTCCTGGCAACAGGTCGTAATAAGGCATGTTGAAAATGCCATCGTCACCATTAAGGTATGACGGGACATACACCATCACAAAATGATTATCGGTAGAATAATGCATACCCAAGTAATTGATTTTGCCATAAATGGCATCTTGGGAATAATTATGCAACGTGTGAGTAATCATCGAGTTTTCAAGTCCGGCGCACTTGCCTTCTTTAATGGCTGCGGCCAAGTCGCGGCGTGGTTCATCGACCCATGCAGGAACGAACATGAATGCAAGCACTTTCTTGCCATCGGGACGTGATGTGTTGCGTATGGCATTCATCGCATCGATAAATGCATCATATCCCTTGTTGCGGAATTCGTTGCGCCCTGCCGTTGCCACTATAAACGTGCTGTCGTCAACAAAGTCAACGCCTGTCAGCGCACGCGCCACTTGCAGCATCTTCTGGCGGGCTGCTGCACGCTTCGTCGGATAGTCTTTCTTGGTCGGCACAAATGTTTGTTCAAAACCATTGGGTGTCACAAGCGGTTTGCGGCCAAGCAATTGGGCACATTCACGAGCAGTAACCTCGCTGACGGTTGTAAAACTGTCGGCATTCCATGCGGCAGCTTTTTCGAGCGAATGCTTCGACTGCATGTTCAATTCGCCTGCCATTTGGTCGCCATTGTACCCACTCAAGTAGTCATACAGCGGCTTGTTGTTGCCACAGATGCTACGACCGATGCTTGTGGCATGTGTAGTGAAAACTGTGGCAATCGACGGCATGTGCGATTTGAGGTAAAGCAACCCCATGCCTGTAGTCCATTCATCAAAATGTGCTATGACGCGGCTTTTGCCATCGTTATAATAGTCAAGGTATATGCTTTCTATAACTAATGCGGCTGCATACGCAAACATGCAACTTTCATCATAATCGCCGTAGGCATGCAGTGAATCGACACAAAACTTGTTCCACATCTGTGTGTAAAGCTCGTCCTTGTAAGTGAACAAAGCCTTGTAGTCCACGAGTATGACAATAGGATTGCCGGGGATTGTCCATCGGCCAACACGTACTTCCATACCCAACGGGAACACAGCTTGTTTACGCCATTCTTGCAACACGGTCTTAGACTCCTTGAAGAAAGGGCATGGATTGTCCTTGCTCCAGATGTCAGGACCTATAAAAATCACTTTATCTTTGAAATCATTCTGTAAAGTCTTTGCTTTTGTAGAAAGAACGGCATATATGCCACCTACTTTATTACACACTTCCCAGCTTGTTTCAAATATAACGTCTGGTTTTTCTGTGGTTCCTATCATATAGCATCTAATCCAAATATTTGTGGCTACAAATGTAGATAAAAAAACGCAATTATCCTAAATCAACATTTCTTTTGCCATGCCTCAAATTATACCGTATGCATTAAAATGTGCCTTTTAGATATCCTGCCAAAACCATTTGCAGCTCAATTTTTCCCTATCCACGACTGTTGCAGGCGCAATTAGTTAAAATAGGTTAACCATACCCGTGCGGATTATAGGGAAAAACTGCGAGGCCGAAATTCCAGCCTCGCAGTGACATTAACAATATGATTATTTTCTCACTAAAATATAAGAGGTGTAAGGTTTCACAGTTCCAGTCATAAGACCCTTCTTGACCACAAACTGAGTTCCATAAACCACATCTTTATATTTGCCGTTTGGCAACGAAGTTTCCATGGCAAATTCCACCTCTTCGCCCGTAGCATTAATTACGGCAGCACCTTTCTTGCCTCGGCACACTTGCGCAACCTTATCATCGGCACTGAAATATATCGTTTCGGGCTGGCCGTGCATCTGGCGGCGAAACTTGTTCACAGCCACAACTTCGGGATGGAAAAATGCGTCATTACCCCGTGCACCTACGACATTGTCGCCCCACACATTCTCGGGCGAACTATTATTAGGCCTCGAATAGAAAAGCGGCGTTCCATTCTGCCTTGCTGCCAAGAATACCCACCCCATACGTATCTGCTCGTTGGTGAGGCTTGCCGATTCATGGGCGTTACAATATGTATCGTGCGACTCTACCCAAGTCACAAGTTTGTAGGGGTCAACAGGATGGGCCCATTGCATCACATTGTCGGCTCGCCAATTACCGGCATTTAACACGTTGCGCAGCACATGGCCATAAGAACTTGCCGTGAGGTTGATATACTGGCCATATTCTTCTTCTTTCACATTTTTATCTTGCAACACCTCGCCATACACAAACAAGCTATCCATCGGCAACGCCATGCTAAGTCCCTTGACCGATTTGCGGCCAGTGGCAACTTCCCAAAAATCGTTCTGCTTGGACTTTTCATCGAGCGGGTCGCTTGGCAGTCCTATATGCTTCGCTGTATCGTAGCGGAAACCACGTGCCCCACACGACAGCAAGTCGTTGACGTATGTCATGTAATAATACTGGAAATCGGGATTTTCGGTATTTACATCAGGCAGCCCGCCCATTTGTCCAGTCGTACATTGGCGACGATCATTGTAATCCATTATTTCGTCAAAACCCGAAGCATGGTACAGGTTCTCATGCCCGCCTACAGCAGCATCAAGGTCGTCGCTGACACGTGTATCGTCCATCGCGGTATGGTTTGGCAACACGTCCACAATCACCCTCACGCCATATTTCTCGGCCTCGTTGCACATTTCCACAAAATCCTCGCGCGTACCCATTTGGTAATTGCCTATTTTCCAGTCGGTAGGCTGATACTGATAATACCACCGTCCATGACCGAACAATTGATTTCCGCCACCTTTGTCGCCACGAGCCTCGGTAATGCAGTTTTGCGCTGGCGAAGTTTGTACATACCTGAAACCCGCATCAGCAATCTGCTTCATGTTGTCTTTGATTGTGTTGAACGACCAGCACCATGCATGCAATATTACGTCGTCGTTAGTAATAGTTTCCGAAGGCTTGTCACCAGCATAGCCTGCCAACCCTAAAGCCACGGCAAGCGATGTCAAAAATAAATGTTTCATAAGTTAGTTATTTGGTATTAAAATGAATAATCGCCGTAAAGTTACATAAAAAATCACAGCCGACGCAAATAAAAACAACCATCAAAACGCGTAGGGTCAACTTTCTTATGATTTTTTGCAATCTGCGCTATTTTTTGTAACTTGCACTTGTTTATAAATCTTTAATTTCGACTTGATTATGAAAATCAGAATCTCTTTCAGGAAATTCTCTGAAACCGAATTGAGCGGTTACTCATCCGACTTGATATATGAGAAATTTTTACCTGTAAAATTAGGCATTGTCGAAGAATGCCAACAATTATTTAAAATCACCGAAATCAACGATAATTCCATAAAAGTAGCATATCGCGACGGTGAACACGCAAGCATAGGAACTTTCTCAACAGCAACAGAAGCTGAATGGAATGCCGACTATTCCGACGAAAAAGTACTGGTCGTCGATGAAGGAGTAACCGTAAGCCGCAGCCTGACATACAACGGAAGCGAACGCGGCGAAATGTATTCCTTGCAACTCATCAACGACTAACTTGCCCTGTTGAAAAACAGCTACACCTTTTCACTCAATTCAAGCCAACGCATCTCCTTTTCATCGAGCATACGGCACACCTCGTCGTAGCGGCTCGACTTGGCTGCAATATCGGCTATCACTTCGCCGCTATTAAACAGTGCATCAAGCTCTTCTTTCTCGGCTGTGAGTTGTGCGATTTCAGCGTCAAGGGCTTCAAACTCTTTACGCTCCTTGAAAGTCATCTTGTTGGGATTGCTCGGTCGCGGCTGCGATGCCACTCGCGGCTTGGCAGTTTCTTTCTGCCTGGCAGCCTCGGCACGTTTTTCCTCCTCTTTGGCTGCACGATAATCGCTGTAATTGCCAGGGAAGTCGCGTATCACGCCTCCACCCTCGAACACAAACAGATGGTCAATCGTGCGATCCATGAAAAAGCGGTCGTGCGACACTATTATCACGCACCCCTTGAAGCCAGCAAGATAATTCTCAAGCACTTCAAGTGTCTTTATGTCGAGATCGTTGGTAGGCTCGTCGAGTATCAGGAAATTTGGCTTCCGCATCAACACCGTAGCAAGGTATAATCGACGTTTTTCACCTCCACTTAACTTGAAAATAAACTTCTGCTGGTCGGCTGGAGTAAACAGGAAAAGTTGCAAGAATTGCGATGCAGTGTATGAAGTTTTCTCGTCAAACCGCACATATTCGGCAATCTCACTCACTGCATCTATCACTTTCTTGCTTTCGTCAAATTGTATTCCCTCCTGGCTATAATAACCAAATTCCACTGTTTCGCCCACCTCGAAATACCCACTGTCAAGCGGCTCGCGCCCCAAAAGGCACTTTATGAAAGTTGACTTCCCTACTCCATTGTCGCCCACTATGCCCAACTTCTCGTAGCGGGCAAACGTGTAATTCAGTCCATTGAGTATCACCTTGTCGCCAAAACGCTTGCACGCATCATGTGCCACAAAAATCTTCGAGCCGATATACGAGGCTTTCACATCGAGTTCCACATTGCGCTCATTTCGCACAGGTTGTGCCCGTTTTTCAAGTTCATAAAAAGCATTTATGCGATAGCGCGCCTTGCCACCACGGGCTTGCGGCTGACGGCGCATCCACTCAAGCTCGGTTCGCAGCAAATTCTTGGCACGAGCCACCTCGGCATTCTCGGCATCGATGCGCTCCTGCCGTTTTTCGAGGTAGTAGGAATAATTGCCATCATAGCCATATAGTGCTCCATTGTCGATTTCCACGATTTTGTTGCACACGCGGTCGAGGAAATAACGGTCGTGTGTGACCATCAGCAATGTCATGCGCGAGTGCGACAGATAACTTTCCAACCACTCGATTACATCCACATCAAGATGGTTAGTCGGCTCGTCGAGCAGCAACAAGTCGGGCTTGTCGATAATCACCTTGGCCATAGCCACGCGTTTCAATTGTCCTCCCGACAACTCACCCACTCGCTGATAATAATCCATGATGTGCAATTGAGCAAGGATTTGCTTAAAATCGTTTTCATAACTCCACAGGTCGAGCGCGTCCATCTTGGCCATAGCCGCTGATAATGCCTCAGTATCGCCCGTGGCGACTGCATGTTCATACTCTTTGATGACCGTTGCCCGCTCACTGCCGTCATCGAGGAATGTGTCTATTACCGCCGCATCGGGATTCATGGCTGGTTCTTGCTCAAGGTATCCCATGCGCACACCATTGCGCATCACCACCGTGCCGCTGTCGGCTGCTTCTATCCCAGCCAATATTTTCAACAATGTCGATTTCCCGGCCCCGTTCTTGGCAATAAGCCCTATTTTCTCGCCCTCGCCAATGCCGAGCGTTACATCGGCAAACAATATCCTGTCGCCATACGACTTCGTAATTCCCTCAATCTGCAATATGCTGTTCATAATTAATATCCATGGAAAATAACAACCGCAAAATTACAAAATTATTAGTGCCCTCCGATAAAAATGACGAAGTAGATACCAATAGAAAATATATTAGGAGGTTATTCTATCGTTTTACACCTGAATGTTGTACATTTGCTTATTGATAACACAAAAATGGCAATTCTCTCAAATTGAGGCAATGAAAATCTTGCATATTTCAGATACCCATGGCTGCCACCACCGGCTTCGCGACCTGCCCGAAGCCGACGTGGCCGTACACTCGGGTGATTTCTGCATGGTGGGCACCACAACCGAAGCAATTGATTTTCTCAATTGGTTTTGCGACCTACCCTACCAGCACAAAATATTCATCTGCGGCAACCACGACGATTGCCTGTATGGTGCCAACATCAACGGACTTGACGCAAACGTCCACTATCTGTGCAACTCTGGCATTGTGATAGATGGGGTGAATTTCTACGGTGTGCCGATGTTCATGAACGACTGCATCACCGACCGCCAATCACGCAACATAGCCAACATACCAACAGGGACAGATGTGCTGATAACGCATTCACCGCCATACGGCATCCTCGACTATGCCGACAATATTCATTATGGTTCCGAAGAAATCTCGCAACGGATAGCACAGGTGCACCCACGCTTGCATCTGTTCGGCCATATTCATGTCGCATACGGTATCGCCAGAATCAATGGCATAACCTATTCCAACGCCGCCATAATGGACGACAGCTACTCAAACCTGAACGCCCCCTGCCTAATAGAGTTATAGTATCCAAAATTGCAACAGTGTTTTGCACTATTGACGCGCACAACTTTATTTAAGCCGTAGCAGACCATATATCAATATCGACAAAGCGTTTTTTTACATATAATAGAAAAATGCTTACCTTTGTCGTTGCGGGAAAATGCCGTAACCTGTTTGCACTTGCCCCGCCACATTACTAAACATTGCTCTAATACAAGATTAGAATTATGGTTTTTGAAGAAGATATAAAAAAATGCGTTGAGGTTATGCGACGCGGTGGAATTATCCTATACCCTACCGACACCGTATGGGGCATAGGCTGCGATGCAACTAATGCCGATGCCGTGAAGCGGATATATGAATTGAAACAACGTGCCGACAACAAAGCCATGCTCGTGCTTGTTGACAACATGTCGCGACTCGAACGCTATGTTGACGAAGTGCCCGAAATTGCATATCAATTGGTAGAAGTAGCCGACAAGCCATTGACCATTATATACGACAACGCCAAGAATCTTGCAGCAAACCTCATCGGGGCTGACGGCAGCATTGGCATACGCGTCAGCAGCGAACCATTTTCCAGCGAATTGTGTCGCCGATTGAACCGACCCGTGGTTTCCACATCGGCAAATGTGAGCGGGAAAAAACCTGCCAGCTTTTTTGATGAAATCGATGATACAATCAAGCAGGGAGTGGATTACATCGCTACCTACAGGCAAGATGACAAAACTCCACATCGCCCTTCAAGCATTATCAAGTTGAAAGCCGATGGCACAATAAGCATATTAAGGGAATGAGCCACACTGCGGTAACGTCATCGGCAACCAGCAAGACTCGCACTCAACGCCTGGCCTATCAAATTAGTGATTTCTTAATGTCAAATCTGGCTATGGCGATATACAACATTGTGCGGTACTACTTGCTTCAAGACTTGATTACACAACAAGGCTTCAAGTCGCTGTGTGCGTTTCTCTCCGACAATATGGTCATATTAGGACAAGTATGCTTCCCAGTGGCAATGATGGGCATATACTGGCTATCGGGCTATTACAACAACGTGTACCGCAAGTCGCTGCTGCAAGAAGCAACAACGACGTTTGCATCGACATTCGTGTGCATGATAATGGTGTATTTCGTGGCTCTCATCAACGATACCGTTATCGACCATTTCCTCAACTATGAGATATTATTGGCCTTGTGGGTCATATTGCTGGCATGTGTCTATCCTTTACGCCTCATCATAACCATGCACGAGAAACGCCTCATAGCCCAGTCACAAATAGAATTCCCAGCTCTCATCATCGGTTGCGACAGCAAAGCACAGAAGTTTGCCACCGAACTTGGCAATCTCAAAGACAAACTTGGATATAGCGTGACGGGATTTGTCAACATCAACAACGACAACAATGCACCGACTCAAATCGGCGGACTACCAGTACACAACTTCAACGAGATTGAAACCGTGTGCAAGCAAAGGGGCATAACCGACCTGATTGTAGTGCCTCAAGGCAAAGATATGGACAATATATTGCACACTCTCAACAGGCTGTTCCCATTCAACTTGCCAGTTAAGCTACTGTCGGACGAAAAAACTGACCTGTTCCTCTCACGTGGACGACTTGACACAGTGTACGGGACACCTCTCATCGACATATCATCGAGCAACATAACCGAGTGCGAAACCAACCTGAAACGCACTTCCGACATTCTGTTCTCAATAATAGCACTCATAGTGCTGCTCCCATTCCTGGCCATTATAGCCGCCATAATCAAAATTGGCAGCAAAGGGCCAGTTATATTCAAGCAGCAACGCATAGGATTGCACGGCAAGCCATTCACCATCTACAAATTCCGCACTATGGTGGTCGATGCCGAAGCCGACGGCCAACCTAAGCTGACATCGCTCGACGACAACCGCATTACATGCATCGGACGCATATTGCGCAAATACCGCATCGACGAGTTGCCGCAATTTTGGAACGTGCTTCGTGGCGACATGGCTCTCGTAGGGCCACGTCCCGAAAGGCAATATTTCATCGACCGCATCGTGAAACGCGCCCCACAGTACACACTGCTGCAACAAGTTCGTCCTGGATTGACATCATTCGGCATGGTAAAATATGGCTATGCTTCAAGCATCGAAAGCATGGTGGAACGAATGAGGTATGACTTGATATACATAGAAAACATCTCATTTGCCACCGACTTGAAAATAATGATATACACCATTTGGACTGTGGTAACAGGCAAAGGATTATAGAATGTGAAAGATATAGGAATGAAACTTTTTCCAACATTTAACGAAAACTTCAGCTCGTGGTACTTGCGGCTATTGGTATGGCGCGAGAAGCACATCAAGGAACGTACATTTGTTCTAATACTAGCCTTGGCAGTCGGCATAGTTTCGGGATTTGCCGCCTTGCTACTGAAGTATCTCATACATGTCATATCGGGCGCACTGACATCGAGTGTCGCTGTCAACGAAGGGAACTACCTCTATCTGTTATGGCCTGTAATAGGTGTGCTACTGACAAGTATCTTCGTCAGGTATGTAGTTCGTGACAATATATCACACGGCGTGACGCGTGTGCTATACGCCATATCACAGAAAAAAAGCCGACTGAAACCACACAATATGTGGTCGTCGCTCTTAGGCAGCTCGGTGACAATAGGTTTTGGTGGTTCGGTAGGAGCCGAAGGCCCGATTGTTTACACAGGGGCTGCTATCGGGTCTAATTTGGGCAGCGCATTCCACATGTCGCCGCGTGTGCTGATGATACTCGTGGGGTGCGGTGCGGCAGCTGGCATCGCAGGCATCTTCAAAGCCCCCATTGCCGGCATGTTGTTCACCATTGAAGTGCTTATGCTCGACCTGACGGCAGTTTCAGTCCTGCCGCTAATGATTTCATCGGTTGCCGCTGCATCGATTGCCTACACTTTCACAGGCTATGAATCAGAATTTTTCTTCTCACAAAGCGAAACATTCATCACCCCACGCATCCCCTATGCCATAGCATTAGGCATTTTCTGCGGCTTTGTGTCGCTATACTTCACCAAAGCCATGAACATGATGGAACGCATGTTCGGCCGATTGGGCAACCCTTGGCTAAAATTTGCCGTAGGAGGCGCGATACTAAGTTTGCTCATATTCTTGTTCCCTCCGCTATATGGCGAAGGTTACGGCCCTATCAATTCACTCCTTAACGGCAATTATGCACAGATCTTCGATGGCAGTATTTTCTATGACTATCGCGATAGCGTGTGGATGGTAATAACATTCGTGTCACTGATAATCCTATCCAAGGTATTTGCCACCAGTGCAACCAATGGAGGAGGCGGAGTGGGTGGAACATTCGCCCCGTCGCTATACGTCGGGTGTATGGCTGGATTTCTGTTTGCAATATTGGTAAACACCGCTGGCATTGCCGAGGGCGGACTGTCTATAAAAAATTTCGCCCTGATGGGAATGGCTGGCGTGATGTCGGCCGTAATGCATGCCCCGCTCATGGCCATATTCCTCACTGCCGAGATGACTGGCGGCTACCAACTATTCTTGCCGCTGCTCATCGTTTCGCTCGTATCATACGGCACAATACGCTTGTTCTTGCCTTGGAGCATATACAACATGCGCCTTGCACAACGTGGCGAGTTGCTTACTCATGAAAAGGACAAGACAGTGCTCACGCTGCTCAAAATCGACAACGTGATTGAAAAAGACTTCCTGCCCGTCCACCCCGAAATGTCGCTCAAAGAGATGGTCGATGTGATTTCACACTCCAATCGCAACCTGTTCCCAGTAACCGACGAGGGCGGCACATTGCTCGGTATCGTGCTGCTCGATGACATTCGCAACATCATGTTCCGCCCCGACCTTTACCGCAAAATATACGTCAGCAAGTTCATGACCGCGGCTCCTGCCAAAATTGAAGTGGGCGAAACAATGGATGCCGTAATGAAGAAATTCGACGACACCAACGCCTGGAACTTGCCCGTGGTGGAAAACGGGAAATATGTGGGTTTCGTTTCAAAATCAAAAATTTTCAACTCCTACCGTCGTGTACTGAAACACTACACCGACGACTAAAAAATTTAATTATAAATACTATTATTTTATGTGGCAAAATTTTGTTTAACGACAAATAAATAATAATTTTGCCACAGATTTAAACACCCACTAAATGAAATCTATTAATCAAACCGTTGGAGAAAACCTAAAGAAAATCAGAGAAATATCTGGCTTTACACAAGAGCAGGTGGCCAAATCCATTGGAATAGAACGTTCCGCTTACAGCAATTATGAAACAGGAACAAGGGAAGTACCTTATGAGGTAATCGAAAAGATTTCAAATCTATTTGGATGTGAACCTTTCATTTTCTTTGAAGACGATATTCAAGTTGAAAATGAAATTATGGCAACAGCTTTTCGTATCTCAGATTTAGAAGATAATGACTTGAAAGAGATCGCCAATTTTAAAGATATTGTAAAATCTTATCTTAAAATGGAACGAATTGCAAATGGCTAAATTGAATAAGTTTATCATCGAAAAACAAGTTTCAGCTTTTCGCAGAAACAATGGTTTCAGTTCATCCGAACCTATCACTCTGAAAAGTTTATTATTGAAACTTAACGTGTTAACTATCTTCAGACCATTATCCGAGAATTTTTCTGGAATGTGTTTAAAAGACAGTTCAGGGCATCGCTTTATGCTCATTAATTCTGCACACCCCAGAGGCCGACAGCATTTCACGATTGCGCATGAACTGTATCACTTGTTTATTGAAGAAAAACCCACCCCACATAAATGCAATCCGGGTAACAACAAAGACTATGTCGAAATGTGTGCCGACACATTTGCATCCTATTTGCTAATGCCCGAATCTGGAATTTGTCAATTAATTCCCGAAAACGAATTAAAAGACAAAAATATATCTATTGCGACTGTGCTGAAACTTGAACATTATTTCTCTGTATCACGTTCAGCTTTGCTATTCCGCCTATTAAACATTGGAATAATCAATGAAAAGACGCGCTCTCAATTGGCAAGTATTGGTGTAAAATACTCTGCAAGATGCTTCGGATATGATACAGCCTTATATGAAGAAGCTAATGAGGGTTTAGTAATAGGCGATTTCGGAGAAAAAGCTCGCAATCTCTTTGAGCAAGAAAAAATTTCAGAAAGTCATTACATTGAGTTACTTCGCAAAATAAATATTGATGGAACGCAAAAAAACGAAGATTGTGCTGGATGCTGATGTAATCATTCATTTCATAGAAGCCAATAGTTTCTCATTGCTTCCAGAGATATTCCCTGAATATGAATATGTCGTTTTAGACATAGTATATAATGAAATTTCAAAAAACAATAAGACTAAAACATTTATTGACAACTACTTTCTCTATTTTCACAAACTGAAGAAGGAAACATTTGCTCCAAAAGGAGAATCAATGAAAGAATACTTTTTACTACAACGTACATTTGGTAAAGGAGAAAGTGCTTGTATGGTATATTGTAGGGACAACCAAGATGTATTGGGAAGCAGTAATCTAAAAGACATAAAAGACTATTGCTTAAAGAATAACATAACCTACCTTACCACACTTGATTTCCTATATTTTGCTTATTGTAGAAAGAAAATGACGCAACAAGAATGCTCAGAATTTATGCAAGCTGTAAATAATGCTGGGAGCAAACTCCCAATTATTGACATAACTCAATATACATGTACTGTGCAGATTTAACTGCATCTCAAGTAAATAAAAGAAATTAAATAGAAAATATATAAAGTTCTCAAAACACACGGCAATTATATTATGGCATACAACAAAGAATCACTCAAGATAGTATTTTTCGGCACTCCCGACTTTGCCGTAGAAAGTTTGCGACGCCTCGTTGAAGGAGGTTATAACATTGTTGGCGTAGTGACAATGCCCGACAAAGAAGCCGGGCGTGGCCACAAGCTGCTGCAATCACCAGTCAAGCAATATGCCTTGCAGCACGGTTTGCGCCTATTGCAACCCGAACGGCTGAAGAACCCACAATTTGTCGAAGAATTGCGCTCGCTACAAGCCGATTTGCAGATAGTCATCGCATTCCGCATGTTGCCCGAGGTCGTGTGGAACATGCCACCATTAGGCACATTCAACTTGCACGCCTCGCTATTGCCCAAGTATCGCGGTGCTGCTCCTATAAACTGGGCTGTCATTAACGGTGAAACCGAAACTGGCGTGACCACATTTTTCCTGAAACATGAAATCGACACAGGCGACATCATACAACAACGCAAAACCGACATTGCCGATAATGACAACGTGGGCACCATACACGACAAGTTGATGATGATGGGTGCCGACATGGTGATTGAAACTGTCGATGCAATAATTGCTGGCACAATCAAGCCAATTCCGCAAGAAGAATTGTGCAACGCCGGTGCCGAAGCAACACCAGCACCAAAAATCTTCAAGGAAACGTGCAAAATCAACTGGAACTGCCATACGCGCCAAGTGCATAACCTCGTGCGCGGCCTATCGCCCTACCCAGCCGCTTGGACTGAAATCACCGATGCTACCGATACCACACACACCGCAAAAATATTTGAAACTACCATCACCGACATACCAATGCAAGGTCGCAAACCTGGCGAAATATGGGCAGTAAACAGCCATCTTTACGCTACATGCGCCGATGGCGTTATCGAGATAAACCAACTGCAAATCGCTGGCAAGAAACGAATGCCAGCCGCCGATTTTCTCCGTGGTTTCCACTTGAAATAGCCAACCGCCACAACATGGCGTGATGCTGGTTGCTACAAGATGCGTCATCAAACGCCACACAACCAGCATCACCACCAACCCAGCAAAGCGCGCATCACTCTTCTATGCGCGCTTTTTATATGTCGCTGCCGCAATAATGCAAAACAATAATGCGAAACCAGACAAAGCCGCATATTGCCACCACAGGTCGGCTATAGTAGCCCCTTTCAAATAGACCGAGCGCATGATTTCGATAAAATAGCGCGGAGGAATAGCGTAAGTAATATATTGGGCCCATTGTGGCATGGAAGCAATAGGTGTAAACAAGCCGCCCATGAGTTGAAACACAACAATAAACGCAAACATCATAAAAATGCTTTGCAAAATAGTTGACGACATATTGGCTATAAACACACCCAAACCCGACATAACAAGGCTAAACAGAATTGATGCCAAATAAATATTAGCAACATTTCCCTCAGGTACAAGTCCATAGACCATCCAACCGATAAGCATTCCAACGGTAACAACAACTATGCCTACAACCCAATATGGTATCAACTTTGACAAAACAAACTCAAACTTGCCTACTGGCGTGACGTTCATCGCCTCAATTGTTCCTGTTTCCTTTTCACTGACCAGATTAAGGGTCGGCAAAAATCCACAAATGATAATAAGCAGCACAACCATGAGTGCCGGTATCATATAATTGCGGAAATCGAGCGTTGGGTTATAGAGATTTACCGTGGCTGATTCTGGCAATGACAGACTAATGCCACGTTCTGTTTGCCAGCGCGAAATAGTACTGGACATAGACATAGAGGCATATTGCGCTCCAAGCATACCTTTCGTCGCATTCACGCCATTCGCTTTCAACGACAATTCAGGCTTCAACCTATTGGTCAAATCATTAAGATAATTTTGGGGAATGGTGACTATGGCATCAGCATCGCCATTCTCTATCTGCTGCAACGCATCGCCATAGTAAAAATAGCAACCTGTCACCGACAAGTATTCCGAAGCATCCATGTCTGCAATCATTCGCCGCGACAGTTCTGTGCGGTCATTGTCAACCACTGCCACCCCGACATTCTTCACATCAAGCGTGGCTACAAGCGGAATAATCAACATCACCCAGATAGGCATGCCTATTATCAGCCGTGGGACAATAGGATTACGTCTTATCAATGATACTTCTTTTTTGAGCAAAATCTTCAATATTGCTACATTCATGATACCATCATTTTTTAACGTTGAACTTTTTTATTGCCAAAGTCATAACACCCAATGTCATTCCCGCCAACACCAAAACTTCGGTAAGCACATGCCCGACAGGGAGCTGCTGTATCATCAACACGCGCATAGCCGATATATACCAACGTGCTGGCACGATACACGAGAACCATTGCAGGAACAAAGGCATATTCTCTACAGGGAAAATCATGCCCGACAGCAAAACGACTGGAATCATAAACATCACGCCCGAAACAAGCAGGGCCGACACCTGCGTGGAAGCAACAGTGGAAATCAACAGCCCCAGCGCAAGCGCAAGGACGACATACAGAATAGTTACCCACACCACGTTTATGACACTTGCCGAAAAAGGCAATCCCAGCACAGTATAACTTAGTAAAAGCATCAACACCAAGATTATACAAGACAACAAAAAATATGGAATTAATTTCCCAAGTATGATTGTCCACGGGCGCACGGGAGAAACCAACAACAGATTCATCGTACCCGATTCTTTCTCGCTGACAATTGAAACAGAAGTCATCATGGCACATATAAGTATAAAAATCATACCCATGATGCCCGGAACAAAATTGTATGCGCTCTTCAATTGCGGATTGTATAGCGTGGTAGTCACAACAGGGACACTTGCGGCACTATTAATGACGCTTTCCAAATATGCAGTGGAAGTCTGTGCCATATTGGTATTGGAAGCGTCCACGATGATTTGATGCTTCATTTTCCCATCTTCCGTCCTGAACACAACAGCGGCATCAGCTTCCCCTTTCCGCAGAATGTTTTCTACTTCTTTATAAGTAACAATGCCTTTGAATGTAAAGTAGGAATTAGCGCGAAAGCGATCTATAATCTGCCTCGTTTCGTCGGTGCTCTGTTCCACTACGGCAACCACCCTCACATCGTTGACCTCGGTGGATATGGCGAACCCAAACAACGACAACAATACAACAGGCATTACCAGCACAACCGTTATCGTGCGGAAATCGCGCATGAGGTGCAACACCTCCTTTTTTATTAATGATTGGAATATCGACATAATGCTCGTTACTTTAATCCGCCCTTTTGGCATCTCGTGCAATTATCCTGAATACCTCGTCCATCGTACTGGCTCGATAATGTTGCTTCAGCACTGCTGGACTGTCCAGAGCCTTTATACGTCCATCAACCATGATAGATATGCGGTTGCAATACTCGGCTTCGTCCAAATAATGAGTTGTAACAAAAATAGTCATGCCCTCCGACGATGCCTGGTAAATCATTTCCCAAAACTTGCGCCGTGTGGCTGGGTCAACGCCCCCTGTAGGTTCATCAAGAAATACAACATCGGGGGTATGCAAGGTCGCAGCCGTAAACGCAAGTTTCTGTTTCCACCCGAGTGGAATTTCTTTCACCAAGACATCCCACATATTTTCCATGCCCAAAACCTTGAACACACCATCGGTCTTTTCTTTTATACTTTGCGATGACATGCCATATATAGTGGCAAAAAGGTTCAGATTTTCCCACACTGTCAGATTTTCGTACAACGAAAATTTTTGGCTCATGTAGCCGATATGTCGCTTGATTTCTTCAGCCTGCCCTACAATGTCATAGCCAGCCACGGTGCCACTGCCCGACGTAGGATAGCTCAGACCGCACAACATGCGCATGGCAGTGGTTTTTCCTGCACCATTTGCCCCCAGAAACCCGAATATCTCACCTTTATTAACTTGCATGGTGATATGATCAACAGCGATGAAATTTCCAAACTTCTTTGTTAGGTCTTTCACTGATATAACGACTTCATTATTCATCATTTTTTGCCAATTTTATGAACAAATCTTCTATGTTGCCTTTTGCCGGATATATGTTGGCATCTGCCAAGCCCTCCTGCCTGAGTTTGTTGACAACAGCATCAGGATTAAATTCATCGGTTGTCACGACGTGCAATGTGGCACCAAAAGTGTAACAGTCCTTTACGTCAGGAAGCTTACGCAAAGCTTCAAGGAGCGGATACATATCCCTTGACGAAGCATTGTAAAGATTCTTGTCCAATCGTTCAATTAACTTCTCGGGAGTATTTACATCAAGAATTACCCCTTTGTTAATCAAGGCTATCCGTTCACATCGTTCAGCTTCGTCCATGTAAGAGGTTGACACAAGAATTGTAATACCTTTTTCTTTCAACCTTGCCAACATATCCCAGAACTCACTTCTCGACACTGCATCCACCCCAGTGGTAGGCTCGTCCAGAAGTAGTATCTTCGGGTGATGTATCAATGCACAGCTCAATGCAAGTTTCTGCTTCATTCCTCCCGACAAAGCTCCAGCCATACGATTAGGATATTTCTTCAACTGGTCGAATATTGGAGCTATCAAGTCGAAATTGTCTTTCACGTTCACCCCAAACAGCGAAGCGAAAAAATGCAAATTCTCACTGACAGTAAGGTCGGGATATAAAGAAAAACGCTCAGGCATATAACCAATCACAGTGCGCAACTTCCTGTAATCTTTTACCACGTCCAGTCCAGCTACCGTGGCTACTCCCTCTTCGGGATTTAACAACGTGGTCAATATCTGGTACAACGTGGTTTTACCCGCGCCATCAGGCCCTATAAGACCAAACACGCTGCCTTCGGGTACAGAAAACGTCACTTTGTCGAGCGCGACAAGTTGCCCATATCGTTTTGTTATTTGGTTAATCTCAATGATGCCGTTCATAACCTGACTTCCCCGTATTGACCAAGTTTCAACCTGCCATCATTTATGACTGCTATTTTCACGGCATACACAAGGTTTGCCCTTGAATCTCGTGTTTGAATCGACTTCGGCGTAAATTCACTTTCTTGCGCTATCCATGTAATTATGCCACGATATTCATATTGCTCGTCACCTCCAAAATCGGCAACGACAGTTACCTCTTGCCCGATTCTGATATATGCCAACTGCGCTGCGGTGAAATAGCTTCGCAAATAGATGTCATCCAAATTCGCCAATTTGAAAAGTGGTCTTCCTGGAGAGGCGTATTCTCCTCGCTCGGCATATTTCTGCAAGACTGTTCCTGTTATTGGAGCCGTGATACTGCTTTTACGAATTTGTTCCTCTATCTGTTCTTTTTGATATTGCAATGCCGAAGCACTTTCAGTTATGGAGCTACGGTTCTTGTCAAGTGAGGACAGCAAACCTTCTAATTGTCCTCGCAACGTTCTCAACTGCGCATTCGCATCATCACTCTGCTTTTGGGTAGCCGCACCATCGGCAAACAAGCGGGCTATGCGGTCACATTCACTCTGTTGGTGGGCAATCTGCGACCTCAACGCTGCTGCTTGCGCTGCTATATCGGGCGACGACTTCTCTGTGGCGAGCTGCTGGCTTTGAATTTGTTTCTTTTGAAGTGCAAGCAACACGGTATCCACCAGCCCTACTTGTTGTCCGGCCACAATGCTATCCCCTTCTTCAACATTGAACATCACAAGGTTCCCACTTGTTTCGGCTGATACGGTCACAGTATTAGCCTCAAATATACCAGTGGCATCATATTTTTCTTTGTTCTGGCAAGCTGCCAGCAACACGGCGGCTATGGAAAATAATATTATCTTTTTCATTTGTTCAGCGTATATTTAAGTTTGTAAATACTTTGAATAAGTTGTATTTCATGATATGATGCAGTAAGACGGGCCTGTTTCTCGTCCGTCAGTTTGGTCAGTAAGTCGGTGGTATCGATTACTCCATTATCAAGCTGTGACTCGGCAGCCTTACGCACATTGGTGCGTAACTCCACAATTCGGTCATTTTCTTTCATCACGGCTTTCAATTCATCTATATGGTCAAGTTGCGACCGAGTTTTCATACTGGTATTGAACAAGAATGCATCACGTTCCACAGCTATGTTTTCTGATGAAAGACGCAGTTTTCTCCTGTCATTTTTTTCGGTATAAAAAGCTCCTATGTTCCATGAAACTTTCACACCGGCAAGTATATTGAATGAAGCATTGCGGTTCATCATACTTTCAAAATAGTCAAATCCAGGATAGCCATAATAAGCTTGGGCAAAAAGCCCTATCTTAGGCATCACGCTTGCCGTGATGCTTGCTTCTCTCGCCTCATTAACCAGTAATTGTGCCTCGAAGTGCCTCAGTTCTGGGCGATCGGGTGCCATGTCTTGAGGAATGTATGCACATGGTTTCATCAGTTCTTGTCCAGCAAGACTTTTCCCAGTGAATATTTCGAGGATTTTTCGATAACTTTTCGAAGTGCTTTCGGCATGAGTGAGTTGCTGCACCGTTCTGAGGTATTGCGCCTCCATCATATCCACATCACTTTGCATCGCTACGCCATTTTTCAACATCACTCGAAGCTTGTCAAGGTTACTTTGAAGTAATGCCAGCATGTTTCGAGTTTGTTCGGCTTGCTCTTCAATGAGCAATACACCGAAATACAATTCCTCAACACGCTCACGTATTGCATAAAGCTGGACATCCAAAGCAGATTGACGTTCCATATCCTCGGCACGTTCCATCTCCCGTTGAACTTTTGAGCTACCACCGTCCCAGACATTTTGGTTAATATCTGCCCCTATTTTATATTGCCATTCATTCAATCCCGAAACATTCGTACCCGATTGGCTGATAATTCCTGCCAATGACTCAGGAAATGAAGGAGTTTCATTTTGCACCGTTCCTTGCGCATATACATTGATTTGCGGCAACCAGCTTTTATTAATATCCGATAAATTTACTTCTCTTGTCTGGTTCAACAAATCATATTTCTTAATAAGCGGATAATTGTCTTGTGCAAGTGTGATACACTCCTCCAATGTCACTTGGGCAAAAAGATTAACACCCAAGAAAAATGACAACGCCAGAAATAAATATGGTCTTATCATAGTCAACAAATTTTAAGTTTGTTCAAAATGGTTTCTACATTTTCTTTCTTGCGCATGGCGAGAAATTCTTCGTAGTTATCGTATGCACTACCCAATATAGCTCCTTTGACAATAGGAGCTGCCATGAACGGAAATACATTAAGCGATACTATATCTATCAACAACATGCGGGCATCTATATGCCGACAAAGCCCCTTGGCTGCATACTCGTCAATTTCATGCTGGAGGCTGCCAAGGAGATTGTTCACAATATGCAATGCGGTCTGTTTCATTATTTCCACATGCTCTGGGCGGGTAAGCACTTCATTCACAATAAATTTTGGCAAGTCGCGATTGACCGATATAAAATCGAAATGCCGTTCAACACCTTGACGGATTCTTTCCTCCAAAGGCAAATCGCCATCACCGATGGCACTCAATATAATATCTCCAAGCATATTTATTTTGTCCGCAACAATTCGCTCAAAGAGCTTGTCCTTTGTCCTGAAATAGTAGTGAAGCATGGCGTGAGTCGCTCCAGCCTCTTCTGCAATAGAAGCAGTGCGTGCCCCGGCATACCCTTTTTCAAAAAATTCTTTTTCTGCTGCATGAAGAATTCTTGTTTCAGTATCTTCAGTGTTATTCTTTCCCTTGTCCATACTACAAACTTTTCGGTTCAACAAATATGACTAACAAATTTGTTAATACAAAGCTAAAAACTTTTTCTTGAAGCACAAAATAAAAAATCAAAAAAAATTAGAGCTTAAACAAATCGACAACACTTTCCTAAACATAAAGCTCGCAAAAAGATGTAGTGCCAGAAATAGACCTTAAATAGCAACGTAAATCCTCAGGATAAGGTAAGGCACTTATAAACAAGTGGCTTCGGAGATGCGCACACCAATATCTGCGGTGCGGCATCTTCGAAGCCAAGTCTTTTGTGTGGGCAACTGCAGGGTTTGTTTGCTATCGCCTACTCATAGCTGGTTAAGCGAACTTTTGCCTCTCCTTGACAAGGAACTAAACCCAAACTTATTCCGGCAATCCCACATAATTCAAATAATCACCTCAAGCTTGCAATTGCTTCAAGCCATGAATAGCAGCAGCAGGATCGGGTGCACTGAACACATAATTACCTGCCACCAATATGTCGGCTCCGGCAGCAGCAAGTTGCTGACCAGTTTCATAGTTCACCCCGCCATCGACTTCCACAAGAGCCTTTGACCCAGTTTCGGCAATCAATTGACGTAAATCGGCAAGCTTTCGCAATGTGCCTGGGATAAATTTTTGACCACCAAAACCAGGATTTACCGACATGAGCAACACAAGGTCGAGTTCCGATATGATGTCGCGCAACATACATACAGGAGTCGCAGGGTTAAGCGTTACGCCAGCTTTCATCCCGGCATTTTTGATTTGCTGCACAGTACGATTAAGATGCGTACATGCTTCAAAATGCACATTCATGATTTCAGCACCACAGTCGCGCACTTCACTCACAAATTTCTGTGGTTCTACAATCATCAAGTGCACATCGAGCGGTTTGGTTGCTGACTTCTGAATATATTTCATCACAGGAAACCCAAAAGAAATATTTGGTACAAAAACTCCATCCATCACATCAATGTGAAGCATGTCGGCCTCACTGGCATTGAGCATTTCAATGTCACGGTCGAGATGGCCAAAGTCGGCCGAAAGCAACGAAGGTGATACAAGCATACTTTTATTTTTATTTTTCGCTATTTGCAGGTTTCTTCTTGAATGCGTGATACAATATAAATACCACGATTACAGCTATGACTGCATAACCCACATAATTAAGATATGAGTTGTAATGTTCAATTTGTGCCCTCAATTCCGACTCTACAACGAAAGTGCTAAGCCAGTAACCGAGCAAGGCAAGCACTATGTTCCACAATCCTGCGCCAAGGGTGGTATAAGCAAGGAACTTACCAAAGTGCATCCTTGCCAATCCTGCCGGAATGGAAATCAATTGGCGAATAGCTGGCAGCAATCGTCCTATGAAAGTTGAGATAGCTCCATGACGGTCAAAATAGAGTTCGGCCTGTTGCACCTTCTCGCCGTTGAGCAGGCATATATGCCCCAAACGGCTGTCGGCAAACTTATATACAAGCGGCCGTCCTATCCACATTGCCACATAATAATTGAAAATCGCACCAATCATAGCACCGATTGTTGCAAACACCACCACCAAGTAAATGTTAAGGCCGCTATCGGGCTGCATCGCCTTAAATGCTGCCGGCGGCACGACAATTTCGGAAGGAAATGGAATGAACGAACTCTCGATAGCCATAAGCAAGGTTATCCAACCATAGTTCATGTTTTCCATAAACCATTCGTAAATTGCAAGTGTATCCATACTAATTTTTTTTTTTGATTTATAAAGTTTTACGGCGGCAAAGATAGTGCAAGGCGAGCGTAATTGCAAAAATGTGCTTGCACATTTTTTGCTTTACCAAGCCGAAGCCTATCTTATCAAAAGTAGTGCAAGCCTGACATAAATAATGGCACAACCAAACAGTAATATGCTATAAAATATTTGCTGTTTCCAAAACAAAGGTGTAAATTTGCCGCCGTGATGCCGCAAGCAGATAGCGGCTTGATTTCAAAATAATTATTTTTTTAAATTATATTTTTCAATAAAGCGCATGAAGAAGAGAGTTATTTTATAATCCTTCAATTCTGCAAAACTTTTATAACAGCCTTATGCAAGATGTGATTGCATCGGGCGCGTACTTTGTTGTTTACACAGTGCTTACCACCGTCGCTTATCGCGATGGCGGAATGATTGCCATGAACATAATGTTTCGTATTATTGCAGAATTTTCACATCACAACTCCACAATGGCTGCATAAATACAGCTCGATAGATATGGAAATGCTGCTTCCATAGTTGCTTTACCTCCCGACACAACGGCTAAAGCCTGTAGCAAACATGGAATCCTACGGACTTTCCCTCAAACAAAACAGGAAAGATATACTCTATGTGCGGCTCGTCCACCCCAAAATCGGCATAAAAGCCTAACCACATTTTGAGGTTGACATGACCGTACACAAGGAATAATACACATTCACTTGCCCTCTTATACCAGGGCAATGCTAACAATTTATGAAACTTCGACCTAAAGATTTATCCAAAATAGGGATAAAAAATAATATCGTGCGAAGTCTTATAATCGAGGCTGTCGCACGCAATTGCAAACACGACGATATCACCACAATACTGTCACAAATAACCGACGTAATAAATTCGCCGCAGAAATTTTATGGACATTTTGTGTGGGGACAGGTGGCACAAACAATCATGCCCGAAGAACCTGAACATGAAAAGCCACGCGAATATGCTTTAAAAACCGAACACGGCCATATAAAAATATTCGGACGTGAAATTATCGAGCCTGATGCCATCAGACAGATGGAACTTGCCATGCAATTGCCAATTGCCGTTGCCGGAGCTTTGATGCCCGATGCACACGCTGGCTATGGGCTTCCTATAGGCGGTGTACTTGCTACCGACAACGCTGTAATCCCCTATGGCGTAGGACTCGACATCGGTTGCGGAATGAGGTTGACTGTGCTTGATGCCAGACCCGAATTTATCACGCGATATGCCACACAGATTGAACGAGCATTGATCGAACATACCCACTTCGGCATGGAAGGTGGGCTTGCCATACCGCAAGAACACGACATACTCGACCGCAACGAATGGCACGAAATAGAACTGTTGACGCGATTGCACCGCAAAGCACGGCAACAACTCGGTTCTTCGGGCGGAGGAAACCACTTTGTGGAAATCGGCGAGCTTTATCTGCAAGAAGGAAACGGAACAGAATTGCCACAAGGCGAGTATGTAGCACTATTGTCACACTCAGGTTCACGTGGACTGGGTGCCGAAATTGCAAAATACTACGTACAACGGGCTCACGAACAATGCTGTTTGCCACAAAGTGCATCACACCTTGTGTGGCTCAATCTTGACACCGAAGCTGGCAATGAATATTGGCAATGTATGAACCTTGCCATAGACTATGCCACAGCTTGTCACGACTGCATTCATGCCAACCTTGGCAAAGCTCTCGGGCTGAAACCTATTGCCACAATCGGCAGCCATCACAACATGGCTACCCAGGAAACCATCGACGGACGTACACTTGTGGTACACCGCAAAGGCGCAGTAAATGCCGATGCAGGTACACTCTCGATTATACCAGGCTCGATGGCAACTGCAGGATACCTCGTGGCAGGGAAAGGCAACTTGCAATCATTAAACTCGGCATCACATGGTGCAGGTCGTGCCATGTCGCGGGCCGATGCCACGCAACGGTTCACGATGTCGGCAGTACGCCGCCAATTGCGCCAGCGAGGCGTGACATTGGTGGGTGGAAGCATCGAAGAATGCAGCGACGCATACAAAGACATCGAAACTGTAATCGCATGCCAATCGGCGTTGATTGACATACAAGGGTGTTTCATGCCCCGAATTGTGAGAATGAATGACAAATAAAGACAACAACTATGGACACAGTATATCTACAAATAACCTCAGGGCGAGGCCCAATTGAATGCTGCCGCATTGTAGTATTAGTAGCACAAGAGATACTATCCGACGCTGCCCGCCAAGGCTTAAATGCCGAAATTTTTGACTACAAAAACAGTCCTGACTTTGACAATGCGTCACCCTGCCCGATTTTTGTCGTGGTCTAATGCATCCAGTAATGGTTTGATAGCCTCCTGCTGTGGTGTAGTGAATAAAGTTTCAGTATGGACAGATCCGTTTGGTAGCCTT
>DVKC01000015.1 GCA_018716295.1 Candidatus Avimuribaculum pullicola | reverse complement strand
CGGGGATCATGGTGCTGTCGACAAACGTGATGCCGTTACATTTCCCGAAGGCGTGCAGCCTCATGAAAAGCATCATCAACAGGAACACCCTTGGCGTAAGCTCTACGAAGCGGTTGTATGAGACGGCATCCGGGAAGCAGTCCTTCATGCTCCCCCTGATGCAGCACAGGTAGTAGTCCTTGAAGGTGCGGTACGTGCCGAAATGGTAGCATACGAGGATGGTCATTATCTCACTTTCGGACAGCCTGCCCGGACGATTCCGGTGTCTTATGCCATCCTTCCCCACGGAGGGGAGGCGCAGGTTCTTGGAAAGTTCTTCACTCAAATTCTTGTCAAACTCATCGATAATACAGAAAATCTCTATAACTTTGTCCTTAGCAATCATCGCTTGTCTGTTTTGTAATGTTTTGATTTTCAACCATAAATACACAAAACACCAGCGAGATTACCAATTTTTTTTCATGTTTGCTTCTTGTTTTTTCTTATCCCGAACTCGCGTATTATTAAGCTTCTGAGGATTAAAGAAATATTCTTTATTAAGTGCGTTATAATACTCATTTTCAATATCTACCCACTTTTCCTGTTCTATCTGTTCACATATGTTATTAAAGAAAGTGCTATATGACTTATAATCACAAACGTTAGTATCATTTTTTACTTGGTTGATAATGTCATATTTTTTAAGATCATTAGATAAATGAAGTGGAATGCTATAATGCCATTGCCGCATACTGCTTTTTCCCGAAGAAACCGATGGTGAACATTAAACGAATCCAGGGTAATTAACTGTGCCTCTTTTGATTATTTTCATTGAACTCACGTTATATTACGTAAGTTCGGGGGGCTTCCATGATGCGGCCTTGTGAATCCAATTTATTGTGTACTTTTGTAGTGTGATTGTGCGCCTCGTCACCAATCATAATGTCTTGGACAAGTGGCTTGATTTGTTTCATAACTATTTGATTACTGACTGTGGAGTTGCGGAAAATACACCGTTTGACCAAATTTTACCTATGTGTTTTGCTGAATATCAGAAACATGGATATGTGATACAGTACATTTTCATCGGTCATAAATTCCATCGGGCGTAGTTGAAAGCGGAGAAATGAACATTATGCCAATCATGCTTGTATTCGCTATAAAATAACAGCGTTCTTGTAACTTCCTTACTTTCTTAAATGAAATAGCCGTGGGTTGTGGGTGGGTGGAAGAAAAAACAACGAGTTGTTTTTTTGCTATTGCGCTTGCCTTGCACTATATTTGCAATGCTGAAAGCAAGGATTAAGGAAAGAATTGTATGACAAAATATCAAATCTTCCGCTTTTCCTGTGTGGCATTGTTGTGGATAGCACTGTGTGTCATTTTGTTGGCGCGTGTGGAGCGTGTCAACTTTATGGTGTTGTTTGCGATAGTCGCCTCGGGTGTAGTGGTGTTTGTCCCGCTATACAAGAAGTATGTGCGCAATCGTAAGCAATAGGTGCCGCGCTATGGCATATTGCCCATTGGAGAAACAAGGATAAAACGACGAATGTTATATAAATAGACTGTGCCAGAGTTTGATATAAAAAATGAATGCCCATTGCTGTCGGGGATAAATACCCCCGATGACTTGCGACGCTTGCCAGTGGAAGACCTGCCGCAAGTGTGTGGCGAGATTAGGAAATTTTTAATTGATACTCTATCACGCAACCCGGGGCATTTCGCTTCGAGCATGGGTACGGTGGAGTTGACGGTGGCTTTGCACTATGTGTTTGACACTCCGCGTGACCGCATTGTGTGGGATGTGGGGCATCAGGCATATAGCCACAAGTTGCTCACTGGGCGGCGCGACCGTTTCGACACATTGCGTAAATTGGGTGGATTGAGCGGTTTTCCCAATCCTGCCGAGAGCGAGTATGATAGTTTCATTGCTGGCCATGCGTCCAATTCCATATCGGCAGCATTGGGAATGACTGTGGCATCGAAATTGAGTGGCGAGCCGCGGCGCAATGTGGTGGCGGTGATAGGTGATGCGTCGATAAGCGGAGGACTGGCGTTTGAGGGACTGAACAATGCATCGTTGTCGAGCAGCAATTTGCTTATTATTCTGAACGACAACGATATGGCGATTGACCAGAACGTGGGCGCACTCAATGAGTATATGACGCGCATCAATACGTCGAAGTCGTATAACCATTTCCGTTACAAGGTGTACCACTTTCTGAAAAAATTGCACCTTATCGACGAACAGCACCGTGGGCTGATATTGCGGTTCAACAATAGCATAAAAGCGTTGTTGACACGCCAGCAAAATATTTTCGAGGGACTTGACATAAGATATTTCGGGCCATACGATGGGCATGATGTGGTGCGCATCGTCAGGGCTTTGAATGATATAAAAGACATGGAGGGGCCGCGGTTGTTGCACTTGCGAACCCGCAAGGGCAAGGGGTATAAACCTGCCGAAGATGATCCGGTGACGTGGCATGCTCCAGGGCGGTTTGACCCGGCTACGGGTGTGCGCGTGGTTGAAAGTGCCGCAGGACGGCCGCCAAAGTACCAAGATGTGTTTGGACACACTATAATAGAGCTTGCCCGCCAAAATCCCAAAATTGTCGGCGTGACTGCTGCCATGCCGACAGGGTGCTCGTTAAGCTACATGCTTGAAGAGATGCCACGTCGTGCTTTTGACGTGGGCATTGCCGAGGAACACGCAGTGACGTTCTCGGGCGGCATGGCCAAGGACGGATTGATACCATTCTGTTGTATATATTCTACTTTCTTGCAACGGGCGTATGACGAGATAATACACGACGTGGCATTGCAACGGTTGCCTGTGGTGTTTTGTATCGACCGGGCCGGTTTGGTGGGAGATGATGGCGTAACGCACCATGGAGTGTTCGACATGGCCTACCTCGGTTCTATACCAGGCATTGTGGTAAGTTCGCCCATGAATGAACATTACCTGCGCCACCTCATGTACACAGCCCAAAGTGGAAAGTATGGGCCATTTGCCATTCGTTACCCGCGAGGCAACGGAGTGCTGGTTGACTGGCAATGTCCTATGCATGAGTTGCCAGTTGGCAAGGGACGCAAATTATGCGATGGCGACAGTGTGGCGGTGCTGTCGATAGGGCCGATAGGCAACGATGTGCAAGCTGTGATAAGCGAGCTGGGCGATGATGGCCGCCATGTGGCTCATTACGACATGATTTTCCTTAATCCTATTGATGAGGAGATTTTGCAAGAAGTTGGCAGCCGTTTTGCCCATGTGATTACTGTGGAAGATGGCTTGGTACGTGGCGGGCTTGGGTCGGCGGTGATAGAGTGGTTCAACGACCATGGTATGTCGGTTGGCGTGAAGCGAATCGGCGTGCCCGACCGTTTCATTGCCCAAGGTACTATTGCGCAATTGCGCAAGGAGTGTGGCATGGACAATGCCAGCATCAAGAAATATATATTAGAAATATTAAAGAAATCAGATAAATAAGAAATGAAAATCGTTATAGCCGGAGCTGGAGAGGTGGGTAGCCACTTGGGCAGGTTGTTGTCGGAGGAGGGGCAAGATGTCATACTCATCGACGAGGACGAAGAAAGACTTAACGACTTTGAAATGTACAATCTGCTGACTTTTGCAGGGCGTACCAATTCGTTTGCCACGCTCCGTGATTCGGGGGCGAAGGGGTGTGACTTGTTTATAGCAGTCACCCCATTTGAGTCGCGCAACTTGGTGGCATGTGCTATGGCCAAGAAATTTGGCGCAGTCAACACTGTGGCGCGCATTGATAATTTTGAGTACATGAAACCCGAGAATAAGCCGTTTTTCACCAATCTGGGCGTGGATGACGTGATTTATCCCGAGTATCTCGCCGCGCAAGAGATATTGACCTCACTGCAACGCACTTGGGTGCGCAGTTGGTTTGAGCTTGTCGATGGACATCTGGTGATTGTCGGCGTGAAGCTGCGAGGCAATGCACGGCTTGTGGGTATGCAACTCAAGGAACTCGCCATGCAGTCGGGCTATATGCACATTTCGGCGATAAAGCGTAACCACGAAACTATTATCCCCGGTGGTGGCGATAGCGTGCATGAAGGTGACATCGTGTATATTGCCACTACAAAGGAGTTTATACCCAATGTGTTGGAGATGACTGGCAAGAAACCCATTGAAGTCAAACGTGTCATGATAATGGGTGGCAGCCGCATAGCTGTGCAATTGGTGCGCGCTGCAGCAGGACGGTATAAATTCAAGATTATAGAAAGTGACCGCAAGCGTTGCTATGAATTGGCCGAATTGCTGCCCGAGTGTAATATCATACACGGCGACGGGCGCGATGTAGAACTGTTGCAAGAAGAGGGTGTGAGCGATTGCGAGGCTTTCGTAGCTCTCACGGGCAGTTCCGAAACCAATATTTTAGGCTGCCTTGCTGCCAAGGAATATGGAGTGAAGAAGACTATTGCCGAGGTTGAGAACATACAGTTCATATCCGAGGCCGAGGGACTTAACATCGGGTCGGTGGTTAACAAGAAGTTGCTTGCATCGAGCCGCATATTCCAGTTGATGCTTGACCGTGACTCAAGCAATTCCAAGTGCCTGGCATTGGCCGATGCCGAAGTGGCCGAATTGGTGGTGAAAGAGGGTTCGCGCATCACCCGCGATGCGGTTATGAACTTGAACCTGTCGCGCGACATGACCATAGCCGGTCTTGTACGTGATGGTCGCGGATTGCTTGTAAAAGGTAACACACGCATACAGGCTGGCGACCATGTGGTGATATTCTGCTTGCACGGAGCGTTGCACAAGATGGAAAAACTTTTTAAATGATAAGTTTGCAATACCATGTATGTGTATTCGATATTTAAGAAGAAATCAACGATAAACCTGCCGGCTATCTTCAGGGTACTCGGGTGGCTGCTCATCATGGAAGCGTTGTTCATGGCCGCCCCGCTCGTTGTGGGATTGGTCTATGAAGAGTGGGTGGCTGTCGAGGCCATGTTGTATTCGATGCTTATCACGGCAGGAGTGGGTGCTGCCATGACATTTGGACTGAAGCCCAAAAGCATGGATATGCACAAGCGCGAGGGTATATTGCTCACACCTGTGGTGTGGGTATTTTTCTCGGCTTTCGGTATGCTTCCATTCTTTTTTACCCATTCTATCGATAATGTTGCATCGGCATTCATGGAAACCATGTCGGGGTTCACTACGACAGGGTTGACTGTAATCACCGACGTCGAAGTTTTGCCCAAGGCCGTGCTTTTCTGGCGGGCCATGATGCACTGGGTGGGAGGTATGGGTATCATACTTTTTTCGCTTGCTGTGCTGCCTATGCTCAATCACTCGGGTGGCATGCAACTGTTCAATGCCGAGGTGACTGGTATCACTCACGATAAGTTGCGCCCGCGTATCAGCTCTACCGCCAAAGGTTTGTGGATGGTATATATTGCACTCACGGGCATGTTGTGCGTGCTGTTGTGGGCCGGGCCTATGAATTTCTTTGATGCAGTATGCCACTCCATGAGTGCATTGTCAACAGGCGGATTTTCCACCAAGAATGCCAGCATAGCATGGTGGGACTCGACGTATGTCGATTTGGCTGTGACGATATTTATGTTCTTGGGTGGCGTGAATTTCGCTTTGATTTACCATGCAGCTTGTGGCAATACACGGGCTTTGTCGTCAAATGCTACTTTCCGCTGGTATGCTGGTACGGTGCTTGTGGCGACGGCAATGTGCGTTGCCTACATACTTATGGCAGGCACCGATGGGCGTAGTGTGTGGCATATAATAGTAGATGCCTTGTTCACTTGCACGTCGGCGATTACTACCACGGGATTCATCGTGACAGATTTTGAAGCTTGGGGGCAATTCGTGATAATGGTGTTGTGCATAATCATGTTTTTCGGTTCTTGCGCTGGCTCGACTTCGGGCGGTGCAAAGATTGACCGCATGGAACTTATGGCTAAAAATATCAAGAATGAGTTGTATCGGGTCTTGCACCCCAATAGCGTCGTTAACGTGCGCATCAACCAGCGCGTCGTTCCGTATGATGTTGTCACCAAGGCAATAGTGTTCCTTGGCATATATTTGAGCATCATCGTGCTCGGTACACTTACCCTCACGGCATTCAGCATACCCATGGAAGAGGCGTTCTTTTCATCGGTGTCGGCACTGAGCAACGTAGGCTTGGGAGTAGGTACTGCCACGGGAGGATGTTTCGCAGTCTATCCCGATGCGGCCAAGTGGGTGATGTCGTTTATGATGCTGCTTGGTCGTCTTGAGCTTTTCACCCTGCTCGTCATTTTCACTTCCAATTTCTGGGTGAAAAATTAAGGATATTCAGGAAATAGTATAAAATAAGCCAACTAATTCATACTTAACGTATTGTGAATTGGTTGGCTTATTTTGTAACTTAAATATTCCACCATTGGATTTGTAGCAACACGTAGGCTCACATTTCCGTTGGTTCTTTTATATTGTTTTACAAAAAAATACATCTCTTGCTAAGAGATGTATCAACGTTGCAAAGGTAATGAAAAATATTTGATTAACAGCCGCATGATATTAAAAAAATAGGCGAAGTGGTGCTATTGTTTTCGTAAAATGTTATAATTGTTTTGGAAATTGCAATTGCCATAAATTGCAACTGTGTGTTTCTCATAGTAATATATGTTTATAAATGCTGTAGTACATCTCTTAGCAAGAGATGGGCTATTTTGCTCAACACACGTTGTTGCACATGGCTTAGGAAAACATGGGCCTTTGTTAGGCATAGTATGAATAAAATTGAGGTGAGGTTATCCTCAACATTGTTACAACAAACATTTTCTGTAACTTCTTGTCACTCATTGTGTTGAGCGGCAAGCAGGAATAAAAGGATTGCCCGATGGTCGAAGCGGGAGTTCTGAAAAATCCAATTGACACAAGCACGGTGGTGCAATGGTTTGTAATGCGGGATTTGACTCGCAGCAATGCCAAAATGCCAGCTTACAAGATGCTGCAAGAGCGTGGCGTGAGGTGTTTCACGCCGATGACCGAGCAGATAATTGTTCGCAATGGGAGGCGAGTGCGTTGTGTTGTTCCTTATATACATGACCTTGTATTTGTTTGTGGCACACGTGATGAACTTGATCCAATCGTTGCACGTGTGGCCACGTTGCAGTATCGTTACCTTCGTGGTCGTGTGCCGATGACCGTGCGCACGAAAGACATGGAACGTTTTATTGCGGCAGTTGGCATCACCAAGACTCCACAGTATTATCGTCCAGAGGAGATTACGCCGGCGATGCGTAGCCGCATGGTGCGCATTATAGGCGGGCGGCTCGACGGTTACGAGGGATGGTTGCTTGCCATTCGAGGTTCACGGGCTAAGCGGCTGTTGATTGAATTGCCGATGTTGTTGTCGGCAGCCGTTGAGGTCGAACCTGAGTATATACAGCTATTATAAAATATCATGCAACACGCAGCCACCGAATTGTTTGAATTGCTGAAGACTCGTTTGCCCGGAATCTTGATGAAAGAAGCGAGCAATACAGAATCGGTGTATTTGTATTTGGCCGACGGCTATTGGATGGCATTCGAGCGTTCGGCCTACAGGTTGTGCACGTTGTTCCCCGAAGCTATACAATTGCCTATGAAAGTGGCAACGGTTCCGTTCCCGATAGTGGCGGCTGGCGTGCCGTGCAGTAGCGCATCGGCTGTTCTCGGACGGTTGACGTGTGTGGCACATTCGTCGGTGGAGCGGATTTATAAGGTTGCGCAGCCATGGGGCGAGGTCGCTTATTGTCGCTGGCATAAGCGAATGACGTGTGGAGTGGCACGACCAAGGCGCAGTGTTGCGGCTGGCGTAGGAGAAAAAACGAAAATTACGAAGATATGAACAGATATAGACAAACATTGTTATTTACGTTGCTGGCTTGCCTGTCGCTTGTGCTGGCATCTTGCGGTTCGTCGCGTGAGGTGGTGTATTTCCAAGATTTCACTGCCGATAGCATTGGAGTAAAGTTGCCCAAGGCACGTAATATCACAGTCGCTAATGGCGACAAGGTGTCGATTATAGTCAATTGCCGCGATGCCCAGCTCACCGATTTGTTTAATTTGCCGTATGTTTCTCGTCAGCTTGGGTTGTCGTCATATTCGGGTACTATCGGCACGAGCCAAGGGGTATCGGTTTATACCGTAGATGCCAACGGCGAAATAGATTTCCCGGTGCTTGGCAAGATTTACGTGGCAGGAATGACTCGCGGTGAGATTGCGCGGTGCATCAAGGATGAACTTGTGCGCGACAATCTTGTCAAAGATCCCATAGTGACTGTCGAGTTTGCCAATCTGTGCATCTCGGTGCTGGGCGAGGTCAACAATCCCGGTCGTTTCAGCATTGATCGTGACCGCCTCACGGTGGTTGACGCACTTGGCATGGCGGGCGACCTCACTATCTATGGCAATCGGCACAATGTGTTGGTGCTTCGGCAGGTAGATGGTGTGCAGCGAGCCTATCGCATCGACTTGACGCAGGGGCGTGATGTATATTCCTCGCCAGTGTTTTATTTGCGGCAAGACGACGTGGTGTATGTCGAGCCGAATGATGTGCGTGCCCGCCAATCGACGGTCAACGGCAACAACGTGCGTTCCACTTCGTTCTGGATTTCGCTCGCTTCGTTGCTGACATCGGTGGCAATTCTCATATTCAATTAATGATAAACCCTCAAAAATTGTTATAAAAGTGGTAAACCAAAACGACATGGAAAAACGTGCCCAGTCGGACGACTTCATGCGTATTCAAGACTTGTGGTACCTGTGTGTGGGTAAATGGTATTGGTTCGTAATATCATTGGCGGTGGCCATTGGCATTGCTGCCGTCTATTTGTTGACAACTCCGCCTGTATATACACGTCAGGCATCATTGCTTATAAAGGAAGATGGCAAGGGAGGCTCGGCCAGTGACGTGTCGGGGGTGCTTGGCGACCTCGACCTGTTCCAGACGGGTGCCAATGTCAACAACGAGATGCAATCGTTGCAATCACCGTCGGTGATGCTCGACGTGGTGAAGCGGCTGCACTTGGACATCGGCTATCGCACTGATGGCACGTTCTACAAGCAGGTGCTCTATGGGCAGGCGTGCCCGTATGTGGTTGAGTTCCTCGACTTGCAGGACAACGATGGCGCGTCGTTCACCATACAGCCAGTTGATGGCAATGGACAGCTGAGTCTCGCCGACTTTGTGGTGGGTGAGGATGATTATGATGTCGAATTGGCTGCTGTGCCAGGCGATACAGTCGGCACACCGGCCGGGCGCATCATAGTCAGAGATGCCGTGGCCGACACTGTGGCATTCGGCGCGCCAGTGTATGTGTCGCGCACGGGTTACCGCAAGGCCGCCGAGGCATACTCGGCCAACTTGTCGGTGGCGTTGAGCGACGACAAATCGACGGTCATAAACTTGTCGTTCAAGGACGTATGCACTCAACGTGCCGAGGATGTGCTTAACACTGTGATTGCCGTATATAACGAAAACTGGATTAAGGATAAGAACCAGATTGCCGTGAGCACGTCGGCATTCATCAGCGACCGCTTGGCTGTGATTGAGCAAGAACTTGGCAATGTCGATGAAAACATTTCGTCGTTCAAGAGTGAACATCTGTTGCCCGATGTGCAAGCGGCTGCAAGCATGTATATGGAGCAGAGCAGCGAAACTAATGCCCAGATATTGACACTGAACACACAGCTGTCGATGGCGCGGTATGTGAAGAACTACCTTGCCAACTCGGCCAGCCGCAACCAGTTGCTACCGGCCAACTCGGGCATCGAAAGCCCGGGCATAGAGCAGCAAATTGCCAATTACAACACTATGCAGCTGCGGCGCAACGACCTTGTGGCGAGCAGTAGCGAGAAGAACCCTTTGGTTATAGATATGGATCAGTCGCTCGATGAGATGCGCCGTGCCATAGTTACGTCGATCGATAACCTGATTGCCACGCTCGACACGCAGTTACGCTCGTTGCAGCAGAGCGAGCGGCAGACCACGGCGCGGATAGCTGCCAACCCGACTCAAGGTAAATACTTGCTGTCGGTAGAGCGGCAACAGAAGGTGAAGGAGGCCCTGTATTTGTTCCTTTTGCAGAAACGTGAGGAGAATGAACTTTCACAGGCATTCACGGCCTATAATACGCGCATCATCACGCCGCCCACGGGAAGCCTTGAGCCTACCGCGCCAGTGCGGCGCAACATATTGCTTGCTGCAATCGCGCTCGGGTTGTTGTTGCCCGTTGCCATAATCTTTGTCAGGGAGAATATGAACACGCGCTTGCGCGGGCGCAAAGACCTTGAGGGGCTTACGTTGCCATTTGCCGGCGAGATACCGCTCGTGCCTGGTGGCAAGAAGAAAAAAGATGGGCATGAGCCTAAGAAGATTGTCATCCGTCAGGGGCGGCGCGACGTGGTTAACGAGGCTTTCCGCGTGCTGCGCACCAACCTTGAGTTTATGCTCGAACCGCATGATGGCGGTCGTGCTGGCGTGACGCTCGTCACGTCGTTCAATCCCGGCAGTGGCAAGACGTTCCTGGCTATGAACACTGCGGCATCGTTTGCCATCAAGGGGAAGCGTGTGCTGGTCATCGACGGCGACTTGCGCCACGGGTCGGCATCGGCATACGTGGACGTGCCAAGCAGTGGGTTGAGCGACTACCTCGGTCATCGCACCGATGAGGTTGCCAGCCTCATTGTGCCGTGCCAAGGGTGCGAAGGGCTGTATCTGCTGCCAGTGGGCACTATTCCGCCCAACCCGACAGAATTGCTTGCCTCGTCACGCTTTGCCGAGCTTGTGGAGCGGTTGCGCGGCGAGTATGACTACGTGCTGATCGACTGCCCGCCAATCGACATCGTTGCCGACACGCAGATTATCTCGAAGCTCGCCGACCGCACCCTTTTCGTGGTACGTGCCGGGTTGCTTGAGCGCGATATGCTGCCTGAGTTGCAACGAATGTATGACGAAAGCCGCTTTAAAAACATGGCGGTGGTGCTCAACGGTACGGCTGGAGGCACTGGTCGCTATGGCTACCGTTACGGCTATAAATATGGCTACGGCAGCACCAACTATTATGGCACAAAAAACGAAAGCGAAGAATAGCCTAATGTAAATGAAACAAGCAGCGTGGCGGCGGTCGTGGCAGACCACCGACATGCACACCAGTAATCCTCCAAAAATCCAGTGTGCACTGCCCCCGCCGCCCCTGCTTATAAAAATGGAATTTAATAATTAGAATAAAGAAGTTGATTGGAATGTTACGTGCAATTATTAAGCGTATTGTTTACAAATTATGTTTATTGAAAGCCAGAAAGAAAGCAACATTTTTAGGAAAATGTTATAAAGTAAATTTAACAGGTAAAATTATGCTTTCAGATGGTTCGACAAGTAATGATATAATTTTAGGTGACCATATTTGTTTGTATGGTCAATTAACGTCGCAAAATAAAGGAAAAATTGTGATAGGTGATTATACAGCTATTGGAAGAAATTGTGAAATACGTTGTGTCGAGTCTATAAAAATAGGGCATCATACTGTATTGGCAAAAGAAGTAATTGTTACAGATAACAATACGCATCCGACATCGGTAATATATCGAAAGTTGTGGGCAGAACAAGATGAGCATAGTGAAATGCATTTATGGAAATATTCTTCCCATAAAGCAGTAATAATCGGTGATAATGTTTGGATAGGAGAGCGGTCGCGTATATGCAAAGGTGTTACAATAGGCAATAATTGCGTAATAGGTGCTAATTCTGTCGTGACAAAAGATGTTCCTGATAATTGCATAGCAGCTGGAAATCCAGCAAAAGTAGTTAAAACAGATATAGATAAATTGGCTGATCCTACAGACTGTGTTACGTTTAATGAATTCATAAGGCAATATGGTTCATACTTCTGATAGATTTGCTGTTTGGATTGCAATAGGGCGTATTTTCTCGATGTTGGCGACATTCGCAATGCCGCTGATATTGACCCGATGCCTTACAGTTGCTGATTATGGTGTTTTTTCTCAATTTTTTACTTTGTACACCGTATTGTATGCAATGTTTGCAGTTGGCATCCACACAAATTTGTTTTTCTTTTATCCCAATTCTTCTAAAGACAGACAGAATGAATGTGTCAGTAATACATTGCTATTATTGTGCTTGTCGGGTGTTATTTTCGGCGGAATTATGTTTATGCCACCTGTTCAGAATATTGTCTTTGGAGAAAGTGTATTATCGGAATACAGTGTATGGGTTATAATATGTGTTGCATTGGCTGTTCCTATGAATATTGTTGCACCATTGTTTTCTGTGATGGAAGATAGATTTGGTGCTATTATGTATCCTGCACTTGTTGCTGTGGGTAGGATAATGGTGGTAGTAGTTATAGCAGTTTTGTTTCATAATATAGTATGGATAATGGTTGGAATGGTAGCATTCCAATTAGTGGTATTAGGTTTTTCAGTATTTTACTCATTGCACACGCACAAATTTGTAATTAATAAATCTTTTATTAAAGCCCAATTAAGTTATTCGTTGCCTTTTGGTTTGGCAGTAGCTTTACAATTGCTGTCGAATTATTTTGATAAAATTGTTAGTGTTACACTTCTCACTCCCACCGAGTATGCCATTTACAGTGTAGCTTTTCTGAGCATACCAGGTGTTAACCAGCTATATGATTCTTTGGCGCAAATGAATATAATTAATATGTCGAAGTGCTATCAAGCTGGAGAATATGATAGGATTGGAGAATTGTACAGGTCTTTTGTGCAAAAGACGCTTTCATTTTCGGCTCCGTTGATAATGGCTGTAGCACTGTTTGCCGAGGAAATAATAGGATTTCTTTTCAACGAGGATTATAGTGGTGCTGCTGTGTATTTCAGAATATATTCGTTGACATTTTTGGTGACTATGTTTGGCGCAGGGACAATTTTGCGGTCAGTGAATAAGACTAAATTATCACTACTTGCTTTTGTATGTGCTTGTGCCGTAGGTTTGCCGTTGACTTATTTCTTGATTAGTTCATATAATATTGATGGTGCGATTTTGTCGGCTGTGATAAATATTGTGATGCCACGGTTTATTCAAATGGGACTTGAAATTAAAGTGACTAAGCAATCGCTATTGAGTTATTTGCCATGGAAAAATATTTCAATGATTTTGGGTTATGCCATAGTCTTTTTAATTCCACTTATTATTGTAAAATGGTTTTATAAGCCAATGCTTGTGGTAGATATAGCATTGTCGATAGCTTATGTGTTTGTTGTGTATTATTGTTTTATCAAGAAAAACATATTTATAGTTAGCCATGATACCATACAATTAGCAATGGCTAAATTAAAATCAAAAATATTAAGAAAGAATAAGTAGGACTATGAAAAGCTTTGGTTATATAAAGACTTATGATGCGGGATTAGTTCCATTGTTCTTGGTGTCGCCCTTGTTGTCGCTGCCATATATTTTGTGGGGCATATATCGCAGAGAGCGCAGTGCTTACTTCTTCTTTTCATTGTTTTTAGGTTTCTTGGCATGGTTGCAAATTCCTTTTGCAGATTTGTTTAGGCATACAATTAATGCGTATGATTTAGTTGGGAAACCATTATCGTATATATTTACGAATAGTTTGTCTTCTGACTTCTTTGTGCCGTTTGTTTCGTGGATATTGGTTAATGCCGATATCCCATACCAATTCTTACGGCTTATTTGTGTCACCGAGAGTTTCTTTTTGATGACAATTATTTTTAATTATATGATTGAAAAGTCTGCGAAAGATTATTGTAATTCGGAGATTTTTATCCGTTTCATATTATTATTCCTTTTCTTTGAGCTCGTATTGACAATAAATGGTGTAAGATACGGTTTTGCAGTATCGCAATATGTATTTGTACTTCATTTAATTTTCAATAAGCGTTCTTATTTTGCTGCATTGTTATTTTCATTGTTAGCAGTCGAAATACATATATCATTTTTATTTTTTATACCTGTAAGTATTGTGCTTTATTACTTATGCATCTCTGTTAAGAGGTCGATAGTAATTTTAATTGTGTGTTCTTTTTTGGTTCTTGCTGTTATTTCACAATTCAGCTATCTAATTGGACGGCGTGCTGATTGGTATTTTGATGGAGGAACAAGCGTTGCTGGTACTCAAAATATAACGATATATGGATTTATCTTATTTGTCGGAGTACGATTGTTCTTGTTGCCATTTGTTGTTTTGGTGTTTAAATATTTTAAGAAGCAATCTAAATGGTGTCGTATAGGGCTTGTTTGGATTGTAATGGCATTGATATTTGTTACCAGCATTACGGTAATGCTACGAATGTTATTTGTCTTTTCGACTATATGTGTTTTCTTGTTTTTGGAAATAGAAGCACGTGCAGCTATAAAGAAGCGATTTGTTATAATTCTGCTTTGGTGTGGAGTTATAACTACAATTTTCAATACTGTTAATTTTAGAACGATTATTTTGAATTCTCGATATTATTATATCGCAATGCCTGTCCCATTTATACTTCAAAATCAGTATGAAAAGGATTGGATAATTGAGCATATTGATAATAATACAATTATAAAAGATGTACATGAATGAAAGTAGCAGTGCTTTACATTTGCACGGGTAGGTATAATCAGTTTTTTGATGGTTTTTATCGGTCGTGCGAGAAGTATTTTTTGAAAGGGATTGCGCAGTTGGAATATTATGTTTTCACTGATGACATGAAACTGTCGGAGGCAAAAAATGTGCATTTAATCAAAAAGGAATGTGCCGGGTTTCCCGCCGATTCTCTTTTCCGTTTCGATATGTTCATGCAAGTGAAAGACGAGTTGCTGAAGGCTGATTACATTTACTTTTTCAATAGCAATGCCGAGTTTAAAGCCCCTGTAGGCAGAGAAATACTTCCGTCCGAAGGATTGGAACTGGTGGGAGCCGAGTGGCCTGGCAAGCGTAAGCCATTCAAGCATCCAGCGTTTTATCCATACGAGCGCAATAAACATTCGTTGGCATACATTGCTCCGTTTGAGCGTAAGCCATACATGTATTTCATGGGTGGAGTAAATGGTGGGTCTGCAAGAGCTTATATGGAAATGATAGAAACTTTGTCGAGAAACATTCGCCAAGACTACGATAATGGTATTATTGCCCATGTACATGACGAGAGCCACATTAATAAGTATTTTCGTACACATGAATGCAAGGTACTTGGTCCTGAATATTGCATGCCCGAAGAATGGGTTGTAGATGGATTTAGCCCGAAAATCATTTTTCGTGACAAGGTAAAAGTTGATAAGTATTTTGACAAGGGGCGCGATCGCTCGTTTAAAGGTAAGTTGAAGAAAGGGTGGCAGATATTGTGGCGCGCCGTTAAGTGGTATTTTTGATTGATTAATGCGAATATGTACTATTGTTGACAATGACAAATTAGCGGTATGTGGAATTAATTAAGCGAATTAAATAGTATGAAGATAGTTAAAATACTTGGGGGATTGGGGAATCAGATGTTTCAGTATGCTTTGTTTGTAGCGTTAAGGCAACGTTTCTCGCAAGATGAAGTGCTGGTAGATTGTTCTTATTTCAAGACTTATCGTGTACATACTGGGCTTGAACTTGACAGGGTGTTTGGTGTAGAATTGCCACAAGCGTCGTTTAGTCAGTTGTTGCGAGTGACGTGGCCTGTGAGGTCGTTCAAGATGTCGAGGGCGATACGAAAATTGTTGCCACCACGACGGACAGAATGCCTTGAAGCTCGCGACTACACGTTTAACAGTCATGTGTTTGATGCTGGTGATATGTACTATGATGGATATTGGCAGAACTTCAAATATTTCGACGATTACCGTGCTGGAATTTTGAGCTTGTTCCAGTTCAAGTTGGCGATTAATGAAAAAAGTGCTGCAATATTGCCAGAATTATCCAAGCCTAACAGTGTCAGTCTGCATGTCCGCCGTGGAGATTACCTCAAGGCAAAAAATTATGCAGGGTTGTGTGGGGTTGATTATTATAAGTCGGCGATAGAGTATATGAATGCGCAAGTACCTACTGCGGCATATTATGTGTTTTCCGACGACATCGAATGGTGTCGCCATGAGATTGCCCCGATGCTTGGCGATAGACCGATAACATACGTCGACTGGAATAAAGGCAAGGATAGCCCACTTGACATGATGCTCATGTCGCATTGCAGCAATAATGTTATTGCAAATAGTTCATTTAGTTGGTGGGCGGCATATCTTAATGAGAATAAAGGAAAAATAGTGTGTGCGCCAGCAAAATGGACTAACACTGTGGTTAATTGCCGATTTCAATTACCCGATTGGATTTTGTTTTGAATTTTTAAATGACGTGATATGAAGTTTGGAATTGTCACACATTATGATGTACACAATCATGGAGCTGTGTTACAACTTACGGCTTTGGTTAAAGTGTTAGCTCGGAAAGGTATAGAAGCCAAGGCATTGCAATTCGACAAAAATTATGATTTCCTTGGTGTGGCGTTGAAGTCGAAATACGACATTTCGCTGAAGTCGGTCGGCTTTTATATCAAATTTTTGCTTCGTGAAGGGGTTGGCAGAACGCTTTATAACGTGAAGAAACGTCAAACACTCAATCGCTTCAAGGTCGAAAACAATTTGATAGGAGAGTTTTATACTGATGCCTCGGGACTTGATGCCGTGGTTGTGGGAAGTGACGAGGTGTTTGCTTTGCATACTGGCCCGACACCGATATTTTTTGGACATGCAGCACCTACCAATTGCGTGTTTTCATACGCGGCAAGTTTTGGTCCCACTACTTATGAAGATATTCAGTCGAAGCACTGTATTGAGTTCGTAAAAAGCGGATTGGAACGTATGGCAGGGGTGTCAGTGCGCGACAAGAATAGCCAAGATATTGTTGTGAGGTTGACAGGAGATGTTCCCGCTTTGGTATGTGATCCAGTATTGTTATATGGCTATGTGGACGAAATAAAACAGTTACGTAAACCCGATTTGCCACCATACCTATTGGTATATGCTTATGATAATCGCATGAATGATGAACAGGAGGTGGAACGGATTAAGGAATACGCTCGCAAGATGGGGTTAAAAATTGTGTCGCCAGGATTTTACCATAAGTGGAGTGATTACAACGTCAATATCGACCCAGTAGGCTTGTTGGCCTACTTCAAGTATGCACAATGTGTCGTAACCGATACGTTCCATGGCAGCGTGATGTCGATAATAACACAGAGCCAATTTGTTGTGAAGACACGTGACAATAGCAATAAATTGGTGAACTTGCTTAATGAGTATGGATTGACAGACCGTATTTCGGTATCGCTCGACGACTTAGAGGGACGTTTTGCCAGTGCCATAGACTTTTCGGCAGTGGAGGTTGAAGTCGTGCGGCGGCGCGCCGAATCGATGAAATATCTTGACCAAATGATTAAAAAAGCCGATGAACATAGCAGATAGTAACACGTTGCACGATTGCACAAGTTGCCAAATGTGTGCAGCTGTATGTCCCACTGGGGCAATTTCCATAGCACTTGATGCTGATGGATTTTACCGCCCTACGGTTGACGCTGCGAAATGTGTTGATTGCAGCCTTTGTACATCGGTATGCTACAAGTATGACGGAAATGTGCTTGTAAGTGGTTCGCTCGATAACGAAACCATTTATGGGGCTAAAGCCCTTGATAGCGAGTTGGTAGAAGCTACGACATCGGGAGGAATTGCCGACGTATTGGCTCGGTGCTTGATTAAGCAAGGGTATAAGTGCATCGGCGTATGTTATGACACTGAACATGCTGTTGCTTATCACGCCGTGGCATCTACAGAGAGAGAAACTGTAGGTTTCCGTGGTTCGAAATATATACAGTCATATACTTTCGAGGCATTCAAGCAACTTGTCGCAAATTGTAAGAAAGAGAAGTACGCCATTTTTGGGCTGCCTTGCCAAGTGTATGCCATACATCGTTATCTCGAAAAACGCCGATGCCGCGACAATCATATATTAATAGACCTGTATTGCCACGGCACACCTTCGATGCACATTTGGCGTAAATATAACAACGAGATGCGTTTGGCGACGAGGCAGCTGCATTTTGATGCCGTGAATTTCCGTAGCAAGGTGAAAGGGTGGGGCAATTTCTATGTAGTAGAAGTAGTTGTAGATGGCGTTAAGGTGTTCATAAGCAGCAAGAAAAAAGATGAATTTTATACGTTATTTTTTTCCGACGTAGCCTTGAACGGCTCGTGTTATGATTGCAAATTACGCAGCACATTGCGATACACCGACATTCGTCTTGGTGACTTTTGGGGCAAGACATACGTAGATGACCACAAAGGGGTGTCGGCTGTGAGTGTAGTTACTGACCGAGGGCGAGCTTTGTTTGGAGCAATTAAGGATGAAATAATGTGTGCCAAGCATTCTTATAAAGATTTTTTACCCTACCAGAGTTATGGTAAGGTATATCAGCGCAATGATAAACTCAGGGATATTGTGTTTAGTCAACTGCGCGATGAAAAAACCGAATTAAAAGAGGTAATAAAAACAATTTACCAAAATCAATCCATGAAACAACGTATGAGGCGACATATTAAAAATATTGTAAACCTATTGCCAATCGGCATAATTGCATGTATTAAAAAATTATACTACAAGTTGTGACAATAGTAACAATACCGTAAGTAGCCATATTGAGTTAATGCTCACCTCGGTTTAGCAGCACGACATAAATTTTTAAATGTACATAGTGATGGAAACAACCAAACGATTAGTTTACATTGATGTTTTACGAGGATTCACAATCATTCTCGTTGTCCTAATCCATACATTGCAAAAATTTTATACCGACGATGCTATTTTAATTCGCATAGTTTCTTCATTCTACATGCCTTTGTTCATGTTTATAAGTGGCTTTGTAAGCTATAAATTAAACTCTTGGGATAAAATCAGGCAAAGAAGTGTACAACTGCTAATTCCTTTTTTTAGTGCTATTTTGTTAAGTTGGCTCATCGAAGGGAATAATGGATGGAGCCTCGAAAGTTTAATAAATAAGATTCTATATGTTATAAAACAGCCTGATAAAGGACTATGGTTTTTATGGGCATTGTTTTTCATAAATGTGATTTTCTTGTTGTGCCGTAAAATAGCCAAGGCAGTTCATATTCATGAGATAGCAGTGACTGTGATAGTTGGCGCACTTATGAATCTTGTAGAGCTGCTTACTGGGTTTAGATTATTTGGTTATCATTGGATTGCATGGTACTTCCTTTTCTTCGCTTTTGGCGTTTATTGGAGGAGTTTCAATACACTTCTTGAACGCCCAAAAATTGAAAAGATAATCACGATTGTTGCACTAATATCGTTCCCAGTATTTGTTGCATTTTTTAGAATGCATAACGAACCGCCGACATTTTATAAATGGATTAACTTAGGCGGTCTATTTATAGTGTTTTACAGGCTGCTTGTGGCTGTTATGGGAGTAGTATTCTTTTATGAAATATTCAAACGAATTGTATCCAATCGGTGGAATAATAATTTTCTGTGCAAATTTGGAAAGGAAACACTTCCGATATACTATATGCATTTCTATGTATTACACTACTTTTTCATGGTAGAATTGAATATATATAAACCTTTGCATATTGCTATAATTGTATGTGCCGCACTTATCATATCATACGCCATATCTCTTTTGTGCAAGAAAACTAAAATAACCCGCCTGTTGGTATTGGGTGAAAATGTTTTTGAAAAATAATTTAAATCTTCGATGAAATTTTCTGTGTTGATTTCCTTGTATTACAAGGAGAATCCCGACTTTTTGCGCCAAAGCCTTGACAGTGTGTTCACTCAGACTTTGCCGCCCGATGAGGTGGTGCTTGTAGAAGATGGCCCGTTGACGGCAGAACTTGATGCTGTGGCAGATGAGTACGCGAGGCGTTATCCGTCGATGCACATTGTGAAGTTGCCGAAAAACATGGGGCTTGGCAATGCCCTGAATGAGGGGCTGAAGCATTGCAGCAACGAATTGGTGGCACGAATGGATACTGATGACATTTGTTATGCCAACAGGTTTGAAAAACAGGTGGCATATATGGAAGCGCACCCCGAAATTGCTGTGTGTGGTGCGTGGATAGACGAATTTCAAGGCAATAGGAACAATGTTACATCAACGCGTAAGTTGCCTGAAACGAGCGAAGAAATCTTTGAGTTTGGAAAGAAGCGAAATCCTATCAATCACCCTGTGGTGATGTTCCGCAAATCGGCTGTTGAGGCTGTAGGTAGTTATCAACCGTTTTACTTGTTTGAGGATTATTTCCTGTGGGTCAGAATGTTGCAGAATGGAGCAAAATTCCATAACCTGCAAGAGCCATTGCTATACTTTAGATTTTCGCCCGATATGTTCAATCGTCGTGGTGGCTGGAAATATGCGTGTGTCGAAGCTCGCTTTTATTTGACACTTTATAGGTTGGGGTATATAGGTCTTGCCAAAACTTGCATGAATTTGTGCATAAGATTTACTACCCGTATAGTGCCAAATAAGTTGCGTGGGTGGATATATAAGAAAATATTAAGGTAAATAATAGAGCTTTAAATAATTGGATATGATGAAAGTAACTATGATTGGGGCGAGCGGGTTCGTGGGGACTCGTTTGCTGGGGCTTTTGAAAGATGCTGGAGGATATGAGTTGAAGAATATCGACTTGCAGCAGAGCCATTTCTTCCCCGAGTTGACCACTATCGGCGATGTGCGTGAGCAGGAGCAGATGGATCGCGAGCTTGCCGGTGCCGACGTGGTGGTGTTGTTGGCGGCACAGCACCGCGACGATGTGTCGCCAGTGTCGCTGTACTACGACACCAACGTGGGAGGCATGGAGGTGACGTTGCGGGCGATGGAGCGCAACGGTGTGCGGCGCATCGTGTTTTTCTCGTCGGTGGCCGTGTATGGGCTTAACAAGAAGAACCCCAACGAGGAGCATCCCGCCGACCCGTTCAATCACTACGGCAAGTCGAAGTGGCAGGCCGAGGAGGTGTTGCAGCGTTGGCACGAGTCGCACCCCGACTGGAATATCAACATCATCAGGCCGACGGTGATTTTCGGCGAGCGCAACCGTGGCAATGTGTACAACCTGCTGAAGCAGATTGCGAGCGGGCGGTTTTTGATGGTGGGCAGTGGCAAGAACCGCAAGTCGATGTGCTACGTGGGCAATATCGTGGCTTTCGTGAAGTTCATGATAGAAAATCGCACCACGGGATACAATGTGTATAACTATATCGACAAGCCCGATTTCAACATGAACGACCTTGTGGAGCATGTCGAGAAGGTGCTGGATAAGCACATTCCATCGACGCATTTCCCTTATTGGCTGGGTATGCTTGGCGGTTATTGTTTCGACTTGCTGGCTGCCGTGACGCGCAAGAAGCTCACCGTCAGCTCGGTGCGGGTGAAGAAGTTTTGCGCAACCACCGAGTTTGACTCGTCGAAGATGCTTGCGTCGGGCTTCAAGCCGCCTTACACGCTTGGCGAGGGGCTGGCGCGGACGCTGGAGTTTGAGTTTGTGCACCCGCGCACCGACGACATAACGTTCAAGACCGAGTAGCGCAGTGGCTGGAATAATAACCTAAAGGGGGTGAATTGGATAAATGGGGGGGTAACTTATGAATCGTAAGTATGGTTGCCGTATTTATCTAATTCGACACACCCTCTTTAGAAAATAATCCAAGGGCAACTTTGCCTGTCTATCTTAATGTGATGCTATCGTGGAGAAGTCCACTTGAGTATCTGTATCGAGATTTCATAGAGCAGGTAGAGCGGTATGGCCACGAGTATGAGCGACATCACATCGGGTGGTGTGATTACCGCCGCTACGATGGCAATCACGAGGATCGCGTGGCGGCGGAACGCTGCAAGCATTGGTGCGGTGACAATTCCTAAACGTCCCAATATGTAGGCGATTACGGGCAGTTGGAACACGATGCCGAGTAGCAGCGTGAGTGTGACAAACGATGTGATGTAGCTGTCGAGTGTTATGGTGCTGGTGATTTCGGCCGACACGGAGTAGGTGCCGAGAAATCGGAACGAGATGGGGAATATTACATAATAGCTCATCAGCAACCCGACGATGAACAGCACGTAAACGGTGGAAATGATGCGCACCGAGTAGCGTCGCTCGTTGGCGTATAGTGCAGGTGAAACGAAGCGGAATAGTTCGTAAAGTATGTAAGGCGAAGCTCCTAACAATCCAAGATATATCGAGGTCGATATATGGGTCATGAATTGGCTGGCAAGTTCGGTGGCAATGAGTTGCACATGGTATTGCTCGAAGTGGAAGCCGGGTTGGATGAGTTGCATGGCATCTTCAAGCAAGCGATAGGTGGCAAAATCCCATTTGCTTGGTGCGAGTAAGATGACAAATGTTTCCTCTTTGAAGCAAAATACCACAGCAGCTATAGCCATTGTCACACCGATTATGCGAAACAACATTCGGCGAAGCACTTCGAGGTGTCCGCCGAATGTGAGCATTTGTCCACTGCTCGTTTCGTCAGGCTTTTGCCTTGTTTCCATCTTGAGCGTGGCCGTTTTGTTTGTCAATGGTGCCTGGCTGTCTGTCGGTGTATTGTGCGCTATGGTTAGGGTCGGGTTGTGAGGGCGTTTCGGCATCATTGGCGGGTTGTGTGGTGTCGTTCATCCCCTCTTTGAATTGTTTGACGCCTTGTCCCAGTCCGCGCATCATTTCGGGCAGCTTTTTGCCGCCGAACAGCAACAGTGCAAGTCCAGCTATGAGTATGAGTTCGCCAGTCCCGATGAAGCAGGGTATTAATAGTGTAGTCATGTCGTGGGGGTCAATCGTTTGTTACAAGGTATATATCGCACGTGGTGAAGTTGATTTCCCAGTTGCCGCCGTCGGCACTTTCCCAATTATACTTTTGTGCCATGCGATCCCACCATGCTTGGAATCGTGTGCCAGTTTCGCCCATGTCGGTCACGAGCTTTTCGTAAAGCTCGGCGTTATCGGCGGTGAGCACTTTGGCCAACTCGTTGAGTCCGTTGCGGCGTTCAAACAGCGATTGTATCTCTCGTTTTTCCTCTTCGGTGACTTTTCCTATAATTTTTTTCATATTGCAGGGTGTTATTGCTTTATAATCTCGAACGGGTCGAGGTAGGTGATTTCTTTTATTTCCTTGCCTGGGAACTGGCCGGCGGCTTTCAACCTGGCAAGCAAGCGGCGCGAGGCGTTGCGCTCGGTGTGGGCAACGACGCATTGCTGGCGGCCGGGGGTGTTGACATCGAGCGTGAGGCGGCGGTTGAGCCACGTGCAGCGGCGGCATTGCCAGGCATCGCAACTGCGGCAGATGGGGGCGTGGTCGAGGCGGTAGAGTTGCGGGTTCTTGATGTGTATCCCGCTGTTGATGTCGCCCAAGCAGTAATCCTCGTCGCCGTCGAGGTAGAATGCGGGACAAGGGTAGAAACGCCCATCGGGTGCGAGCGCGATGGTTTCCCAGCCGGCGTTGCAGTTGTTCATGCTGTCGAGCATGATGCGGTCGGTGAGCAAGTTGAATTGCATGGCATTGCCGGCGGCATATTGCTCGGTCACTTTGTCGGCGAGGCTGTCGAGAATGTGGGCGTAGGTGGCGAGGTCGTCATCGGTGAATGAATCGATGTCGGTAATCACCACGTTGAATCGCTGCACGCTGCCAAGTGCGCCGGTTATGGCTTGGTGATTCTTGAAAAGCTCGTCCCGTGTGGTGCGCAGCACGTAGGCTGCCGTGCTGCGGAAGTTGTAGCCCTCCATGGCGGCATAATCGTCGAAAACCACCACGTCGGCGACATTTTCGAGTTGCTCGTCGTCGCATCGTGCTGGCACGATTTTGGCATGGTCGATGCTCTCGATTATGGCATGGTATTCATCGGGCAAGCGGTGCGCTGGGTAAACAAATTGCACTGTTGCATTCTCTTTCATAGCCCACGTGATGCCCTTGTGCAGCATCTCTATCGGAATGGTGCGAGGCTCGGCGGTTGCTGTGGCGACATAGTGGCAATATGATACCGCGTTGTCGCTCAATTGTATTATAATATACTTTATCATAGTGGTTTAGCAGGTTTCGCTTTTGACGGTTGGCTTGTTCTCTTCATACTCACTGCGAGTGCCTTCGAGTTCGAGCTTGCGGAAGAGTTTGTTCCAATAGTAGTTGTTGGCTCGCACTCGCGCCTTGTGCATCTTGCAGATGGCCGTAGCCCGCTGGAATACGGTGGGCGTGTCGGCGGCATCGTAGTTCTCGCCTTGGCACCATGCGCAGCCGCTGGCCACCTCGCAGTCGATGCACTGCTGCGGCGACTGTGTGAGGCGGTCGAGCGTAAGGAACGGGCGCAGACGGTTCTTGTCGATACCGTCGCGCACGTTGCCTATGAACCACGCCCGCTTGCTGCGCAGTGAATATTGGGCGAAACGAGTGCAGGGGTAGAAGTTGCCAGCCGCATCGATCGAGAGCATGCGTCCCGCGCCGCACCAGTTTTGGTTGTCATTAACGGGGTCTAACGGCTTGCCTATGTTCTCGCTGAAGAACGAGCAGACATATTCGCTGTAATAGCCGCCGTCGATGATGGCATCGGCAAGCTGCGTGAGTTGCTGTTCGAGCAGCACGTCGTCGCCCTCGTGCCACACGTCTTCAAACACGCAGTTGATGTTCACCTCCTTTATGCCGAGCGAGTAGAGGTGCAGCACACTCTCGCAGATGTAAGGAATGTCGGCACTGCTGATTGTCACCTTGGTGCTGCCATTGGGGAATTGGGCGAGCCACAGCGGTATGTTGCGCACCACGTCGTCATACGAGCCGCGTTCGGCCTCGCCGGCATGGTGCTTCCACACGCGGTTGAGGTCGTGCTTGCGCCGTGTGCCGTCGATGGTGATGCCTATCGACAGGTGCTCGATGTTTTTCTTGATGAAACGCTGCACCTGTTGCGAGTCGTAGTTGATGCCATTGGTCGAGAAGCTGAAACGGTAGGAGTTGAACCAGTGGTGGCCACGGCGGAACATTTCCACTTTCAGGTAGTCGCAAATGCGGTCGATAAGCTCAATTTCGAGGAACGGTTCGCCGCCGATGAAGTCGAAAATCACCGACTCGGTGTTGAACACCTCATCGCGTTCGTGGTCGAGGATGTAGTCGATGGCTGCTTTTGCAGTTTCCCACGACATGCGTTCTTTCTCATTTTTCCCCACGAGGTAGCAATATTTGCAAGCCAGCTGGCAATCCTTGGTCACAATAAACGTGATGCTCTTGGCGATGCCCGTTTGCCACCCCCTGTCGGTTTCCTTTATGTTTAAATTGTCTAATAATTCCATTTGTTAATAGTAGTAAGAACTGGTGCTGCACATTGTGCTGCATTGATATTGGCAAGTACCCGAGCAACTGCCGGTGCAAGTTCCATAACATTTGTTTAAGCATGATTGTTGACATGACCCAGAGCAGCCTATATAGCATGTGTCTTGGCAGCCACCCGTACAACCATAGCAGTAGCACCCCATTTCGCTTGCATTGATTTTGTTGATTGGCAGATTGGCTAAGAATATTGCACCTATTATCGGTAATGTTTTCTTTGCAATGTTTTTGAAGAAATTTCGTCTTGAAAGTACTTCGTTATCATTTTTTTCCATGCTGTGATATGGATTTTAATATTAAGTTGTTTGGCAAAGTACGCATTAACTATGTGTAGAGCCGACATATTATGGCGGCTTATTGCTGTAGTAATGTGATGTGTTTTTTGACTTTACCTTGTGGGCTGTTATAGAGCCGCCATAGTATGACGGCTCTGCACGACTGTGTGGAAAGCATTTTGAGCATTCTGAATCAAGTGTTGCAGATTATCGGCTTGATCTGTGGCAACTGTCGGTACACATAGAATAGCATGTACCGATGCATTTGCCTGCACATGTTGTTCCGCAGCCACTTTGTGCACATTGGCTCTGACAATTGGTATCACATCCTCCTTTGCAAGAGTAGCTACAAGACCAATCACAATCGGTTGCAGGTGCAGCTTTTGTTAAGATTGGTATATTAGCCAATGCTATTGCACCAAGGATTGGCAATGCTGTTTTCGCTGCTTTCTTGAAGAATTCACGTCGCGACTGAATCCCTTCATTGTTTTGTTCCTTTTTCATAAATAGAATCGTTTGAAATTAATAAATATATGTTTTGGGCTTTCAAAGCATCAATTTTTGGGGATTTCGATTAACAGTTTTTCCCCACGATAAAGTTCGTTTGAAGTTAAATTATTCAGGATTATAATATCCTTGACAGAAATCCCATATAAATTGGCGATATATTGGAGCGTTTCTCCCGATTTTACAATGTGCTCCAATCTTAACACATTTTTATCTGCTGTCTGGTCGGGTGCTTTTATCGGTTCTTGCTCTTTTGCCGACGCATCATAATAGCCATTTTGCTCATTATTGTCATTGAATCGTCGTGGGTAAAAGTCTTGTGACAGATTGGTGGTATATACAGGAGTTCCTTCTACAATGTATTTATTTTTGCCAAAGAGAATAACATTCCAGCTTTTTTGTCTAACCACCCCGTCGGACAATGCGACTGCGCCAGGATATTGTTCAATAGCATCATCGATTGCTTCTTTCATATCGGGAAAACCTCCAAATCCCAATACTATCCATTTGCCATCTACACCTTTAACCCTGGAATCGGCTTTTTTCATTTGTATGCCATTGTCGCTAATAGGTACATTTTTAGATGAAATTACTGTGAAATCAACAATTCGGCGAGTGCAACTTATTGTCAATAAACAACATGCGCACAGCAACGTTAAAATAATATTCTTCGCCATATCGAGTTTAAATTTTAAAATTTCTTATAATATATTACTATGTCCTGAGCAACGGAATTGGCAAGTTCTGAAGCAAGTACCGATGCACGTATTGTCGCAAGCACCGGTGCAGGTTACCTCGCAAGTCCCTTTACATGTAGCTTTGCAGCCTATCTTGCATGATGTGGTGCAATCGTTTGAACAAGTTCGGCTGCAAAAATTTCCGCAGCCCGAGCAGCCCGATGAGGTGGAATTGTTGGCGCAACTTTCTCCACACCCCGAACTGCATGAGTTATTGCAACCTGTGCTGCCGCCATCATCGCCACCTTCGTTTCCCGAAGTGGCTGTCGATGAACCTTCACACCCCGATGTGCAAGTATTTATACAATTGCTGCTGCACGACGTGCCACAACCATTGGCAGCCGAGCCGACACAGCTGCCGCTGCATGATGTGCCGCAACCCGATTGGGCCGAACCGACACAGTTACTGCTGCATGATGCGCCACAACCTGATTGTGCTGAACCGACACAGCTATTGTTGCACCCCAATTGTGGTTCATCGCCACAGCCTATTAGGGTGGGTCCCAACACAACTGCCCCAATAATTGGCAATGTGCGCATTAAGCTCTTTCTGAAAAATTCCCTACGGTTCATGTTGCGCAAAGCATTAATCAATTTAGTAGCGATGATACTCTCCAGATATTAGATATTCGTATATTACACCAGTTTCAAGATTGGTGAATATTATCCCAGTATTGTATTTGTAAAATATATTATTGATATCTGTCTTATCTTGGTATCCATGGCATTTGATATGAAATTGACCGGAACCACTGTTAACATAAATCAATTCACTAAAATTCCCATTAATATCACTTGCATATAAATCAGGATCATAAGTTGTAGCACATTGAACACTATATAAACCCTCAATTTTTATTTCATAATCTACTGTTACGTATAAATGAAATGGGTAAGGGTAAATAAGTTTAATTGGTTCATGTTGTAAAACAATATCACCATTACCATTCCCCAATGTGGTTACAGATGTTTCATTATCATAATATTCAACATTGGCACTTGCTATGCCGTATGGTCGTATATAATATGTAGTCCCATATTCCAGACCGACTATGTTTAAATACAGTTTGTTATCATCTTGGCTTTTTATGGCTTTAGTGATATTGTCGGTTATTAATGGGTTTGGGTGTGTGCTATAGCATACATTAATTGTGTCTATGCCATAAGGTGCAGGAGAAGTGAGAGTAACGGAGGTTTTGCTTATTTTGGTTACTTTAAAGTTTGTGACAATTTCTCCTAATGTTGTGAAATCGAGTTGGCTGCTATAAGAAGTTTCTCCATTCACCACAGCATATAAACGAACGTAATATGTGGTTTCAGGCACCAAGTTGCTTAATTTATATTCAAACTCGGTTTGATTCAAAGGAATACAATTATTTTCTATTGTTGGTGTTGGTTCTGTGGAATAACAAATTCCAGATTCCTCTATTGTCATGCCCATATTGGTAATGCTGCCTTTTATGTTGGCTGAGTTTTGGGTAATGTTGTTAACTTCAGGGTGGTTTAAAGTTACACTTCTTCCCACAACTTCAACTTCACATGTTGCTGAAATGCTGCCATCGCTATTAGATGCAGTTATATTCGCAGTTCCAATGGATATAGCTAACACATTTCCCTTTTCATCAACAGATGCAATCCCGGCATTGCTTGAGTTCCATGTTATTATTTCGGTTGTGTTATTTGGTGCAACTGTTGGATTAAGAGCTATTTTTTCTCCAATTATTATGGAGGCATTGTTGCGATCAAGAGTGATTGATGTTATTGGAATTATCTCTTCCACCACAGATACTTTGCATTGGGCGGTATTCCCACCATCAAGGGCGGTAGCTGTAATGACAGCTTCTCCTATTTTTAGTGCGTTTAATAGCCCAGTTTCGTCAACAGTAACCACACTTGGGTCGCTTGAAGTCCATGTATGGGCTTTGTTTGGAGTGTCGCTTGGGTCGAAAGAGGCTACTAATGTATATGTTTCACCAATTTCCAACGTTAATGCTTCGGCCGATAGTATTATTGTTGGTGATGATGTTGATGGGGTCGGTGGTGTAGGGAATATTTCCTCATTATCCTCACCGCAGGATATCATCACGCAACTGAAAATTAGAATCATGCACAATGCAGAACTAAAATTTTTCAAACATTTCATAATCGAGAATATATTTTTTAGAGTCTAAGATTTTTTATCCAATGTCTTATGTTTTATTGTTCTATGTTATATTAACTCAATATCATAACACATTTTAAATTTTCGTAAGCAAAGTAATGAATAATATATTATGTTATGAATATTAGTGTGTCCCCGATTGGTTGATATGTCAACAAGTTGGGAACAATCGATGTGGATTGCAATGGCAGCCCCTATTAGCCAGAGATGGGTGGCAGCTATATTGCCCCTAGCCGCCATGATATGACGGCTCTACCAGCAGCGTTGGTGCAACTATATGTGGATAGTTGTCAATGGCGGGAAGAGAGTTCCTGGGAATATAGCGCGAAGAAGTCGTAGTTGAGTGCTTGACTGATGCGTAGCAGCACGTCGGTATCGATTGATGTCTTATCGAATATTTTGTACAAGTTGGTGCGGCTATAGTTTAGTTGTTGAGCGAGCCATGTCACCGATTTGCCTTGCCGTTTCACCTGTTCGTGTATTAGTTTTCCGATGTTAATCATGGCAGTCAGTTTTTGTGGGTGATTGAATAGGGTAGCAGTGTTGCGCCATGGCAGGGAATTGTGCCAGCATGATTGCACACGGCATGGGTAGCACGCGGTTGGCGGCTTTGTTGAAGAAGCTGCGCCTCGATAGCAGCTTGGTGGGCTTGTTAAGGTCGTTCATAAACTTGATGTATGGCCGATAGTCGCTCCCCTGGCATCGGCTGATAAACAAAAAGACGTGGGAGTCTGTACTTTTTGCTTATCTCGGTACCAGGCTCTCGCATTGCCCACTCACAGAGATAAGCAACGCAGCCAGCCCACGCCAGGATATATGTATATGCACCTACATCACACCACGTCCACCGACTCATGTGGGCGACAATGCAAAGCATAGGATATAACATATCCTCCGTGTGGACGTTCCCCCGTTGCTTTATCTTTCTGTGAGTTCAAATTTGCGAGATTTGGTACCGAAAGATAACGCTAAGTAACGTCTGTCCTATTAAAATATAGCCCGCCAGCCCCTCTGGGCCGGTTGCTGGTAGCAAAGATAGTGCAAGGCGAGCGAAGAAAAAAACAAATTCATTTGATTTTTTTATTCCGAGCCGCCGCCTGTCTTATGGAAAGATAGTGCAAGGCGAGCGAAGAAAAAACAAATTCATTTGATTTTTTTATTCCGAGCCACGGCTCTTTCATTTAAACTCAAATCGTCTTTAAAATAAGCCCTGGAGGGGCTATACCATGCTTAACCGCAGGGTGGAGTGAGCGCAGCGAACGTAACCTGCGGAAAGGCAAATATATACACTAAGCGGTTCCGGAGCCGCCGCACTATTGCCACAACTAAAGTACGGCATCTCCGAAGCCGTAGTTCAAGGGGGACAAATACCGCAGGTTGCGTTCGCTGCGCTCACTCCACCCTGCGGTTAAGCATAGTGCAGCCCCTCCAGGGCAATTCTACTTCTACTATTAAGACCCATTGAAGGGTAAATGAAAGAGCCGTGATTCTGAGCCGCCTGTATTGTTATCACCTGCCTTGCATGTAGAGCCGTCATATTATGGCGGCTCGCCACTGCCACAATGCGAATTAGATATTTATCCACGGTGGCGGTCATCGAGCCGCCATGGTATGACGGCTCTGGGCAACACGGCTTCTTTCTTTAAACTCAAATCGTCATTAGAATAAGCCCTGGAGGGCTGCCCCCAAGCTTGACCGCAGCGAACGTAACCAGCGGAAAAACAGATATATACACTAAGCGGTTCCGGAGCCGCCGCACTATTGCCACAACTAAAGTACGGCATCTCCGAAGCCGTAGTTCAAGAGGGATAAATACCGCAGGTGCGTTCGCTGCGCTCACTCCACCCGCGGATAAGCATAGTTTTGCCCCTCCAGGGCAATTTTACATGACCCATTGGGGCTTAAATGAAAGAGCCATGTACTTTTAGCCGCCTGTCTTATCAAGGCTGCGGTATTGCAAAACAAACTGGGACGATTTTTTTGCCGCAATTTTGAAGTTGCTGTTTTTTATTGGCTGTTGGTGGTTCGGTGTATAAGATTTTTAGTAGATTTGCATATAATATGGTAATTGATATGAAAACGCATTTATTTGTTGTATTTTTAATGGCTGCTATGTGCGTGATGGCACAGCAGAATGTCGGTTTTCGTGATGACGGCGTGGTTTCGCCGCAAGTGAATGATGATGGCACAGTAACGTTTTGCCTTAAGGCCGACAGTGCCAGCCGTGTGGCAGTGATTGGCGACTGGGCTGAAGGTGGCGGCCGTGGCGAGATGGTAAAGGGCGGCGACGGTGTGTGGCGTTACACTACGCCAGCGTTGCCATCAGAGATGTACACCTATCGTTTCGACATCGATGGTGTTGTGGGGCTTGACCCGGCAAATCCGTTTATGCGCCGTGATGTGGGAAACTTGTTCAGTATTTTTTATGTGGAAGGCGGCTGTGCCGACTATTACATGGTGCATGATGTGCCGCATGGCGATGTTGTGGCTACGTGGTATCACTCAGCGGCTTCCAATGCCGATCGCAGGTTGTCGGTGTATCTGCCGCCGATGTATGGCAAGGAAGATAAGTCATATCCGGTGCTGTATCTGCTGCATGGGAGCGGCGGCGATGAAAACGCTTGGGTTGAATTGGGGCATGTGGCCCGCATCATGGATAATCTGATAGCCCGTGGCGAGGCCGAACCGATGATTGTGGTGATACCGAATGGGAATTTCGGCAAGCAGGCTGCTCCTGGCGAAACATCCGAGAACCTCAGCTACAGGCCGTCGATGACCAAGTTCATGCCCGGGTATAAAAATGGTGAATATGAAGCGTCGTTTACCGAGATTGTGAATTTCATTGATGGCAAGTACCGCACTGTGGCCGATAAGCAGCACCGGGCTGTGGCAGGTTTGTCGATGGGCGGTTTCCATAGCTTGTATATAATGCTCAACTATCCCGACAAGTTTGACTACGTTGGATTGTTTTCGGCAGGATTGATGAAAGATATCGACACATCTATTGCAACATATAGCGACATCGATGGTAAGCTTGCCCGTCTTAACGAGGTCGGTTATAAGTTGTTCTGGATAGGCATTGGTGACGAGGATTTCTTGTATGAGTTAAATAAGGATTTTCGGACACAACTTGATGCTGATGGCATTAAATATACTTGGCATGAATCGTCGCGCGGACACATTTGGGCCAACTGGCGGCAGTATTTGCTGCTGTTTGTTCCGCAACTGTTTAAATAATTGTGAAAATTGCGACTTTGGCAACATTTTTGTTATTCATCTTGAGTGTGGGTGATTGCCCATGATGGTTGATTTTACAGTATTAAACTAAAAATATAATTACAATGTTAAGCAAGAAAATCGAAGAGGCTCTCAACAGCCAGATCAACGCCGAGATGTGGTCGGCATATTTGTATCTTTCAATGGCTTCTTACTGCCACGCCAGCGGAAAACCCGGAATGGGCAAGTGGTTTGAAGTACAGTTCAAGGAAGAGCAAGACCATGCAATGATATTGTTCAAATATGTAATATCGCGTGGTGGCAACGTCAAGCTCGACGCTATTAAGGCTGTACCTACCGAGTGGGATTCGGTTATGAAAGTGTATGAAGGTGCGCTTGCACATGAACAAAAAGTGACAAGCATGATTAATGACTTGTGCGCCCTGGCATCGCAAGAAAACGATTATGCCACAAGCAGCATGCTCAAGTGGTTTATCGATGAGCAAGTAGAAGAGGAAGAAACCGCACAAAACATCATCGACAACTTGAAGATGATTGGCGACAACGGCTACGGCCTGTATATGCTCGACAAAGAGCTTGGTGCCCGCACCTACACACAGGCTGCACCACTTGCAGGTGAGTAATCTGTAAGTTTGGTTGAAAAAAGATTGCTGAACCATGGCGGCTGTGCGCTGCCGTGGTTCAGCTTTTTTTGTGGCTGTCGATGGTTTGTGCTTTTATTTTATGACATGGTTTGTTTTTTAACACAAGATTTGTACCTTTGTTTGGCTGCACAATATTATTTGAAATGATTGGTTTGTCGCCCATAACACTTTTGGGCTAAAATCAAATGCCGGAAAATTTGGGTAGCTTATAAATTGGGAGGATTAAACAGAATTTTTAAAGATCAATTTTGATAGTTATGAAGAAGTTGTCATTGTTTTTTGTCATGCTTTTGATGTTGTCTATGTCGTCATGCTTCGCAAGCGATGAGCCGTTGGCGCTTTATGGCTTTTGGGGCGGATTGTGGCATGGTACTATTATAATAGTGTCGTTGGTGGCGAAGTTGGTGTCGTTGGCGGCACACGCCATCAATCCCGAGTATGGCAACTGGGATATAAATATCTTTTCGTTCCAGAACGAAGGGCTGGTTTACTGGGTGGGATTTGCACTCGGCATATTCCTCAATTTGGGACTGCTGTCGCGAATGCGGCAAGTTCGCCGCAACCAGTGATGCTGTTCACTGACATTGAATATGCGTTTTTCACGGTTGAAAAACGGGTATTATAGTTAAAAGATGTTTATGAAAAATTGGGCGGTTTGGGTGGTGCTGGGCTGTCGTATGTTGTAGGGCATATTTTAGGGGAAAATTTTTGGGGGTGTATATGGTTGTAGGATAGGTAGTTGGTTAAATGGTGCAAAATTTTTCTGAAAAAAGTTGTCGGAAAATTTGGTGGAATGGGAATTTTGGTAGTACCTTTGCAACCGCAAACGGGGAACGG
>DVKC01000014.1 GCA_018716295.1 Candidatus Avimuribaculum pullicola | reverse complement strand
TCACTTTCGGACAGCCTGCCCGGACGGTTCCGGTGCTTTATGTCATCCCTCCCCACGGAGGGGAGGCGCAGGTTCTTGGAAAGTTCTTCACTCAAATTCTTGTCAAACTCATCGATAATACAGAAAATCTCTATAACTTTGTCCTTGGTAATCATCGCTTGTCTGTTTTGTAATGTTTTGATTTTCAACTATAAATATACAAAATACCAGCGAGATTACCAATTTTTTTCATGTTTGCTTCTTGTTTTTTCTTATCTCGAACTCGCGTATTGTTTTGAGATAACAGTGGTTGAACAGACCTCAACCGAAATTCATATTCATCTTGACGAATTGATGAGTCCGAACATATCCTGCGATGAGCATTTTGAATCCAAATGCTTCATAAAGCCAGTGAAGGTCACAGATTTCCCTATCCAGGGCTATAAAGTTATATTAATTAACGTGAGTTCAACGAAAATATATTGCGATTTAAATGTCTGATTGTTTGAAAAAGACAAAATCTTGTTGCGCAAAAGGGCGATAATCGAAACCGTCAACGACGAGCTGAAGAACATCGCGCAGGTCGAACATTCCCAGCACTGAGCCTTCCACAACTTCGCCATAAACACAATCTCCGCCATCGCCGCATACTGCTTTTTCCCAAAGAAATGATGGTGAACCTTGAACGAATCCCGGATAATCAACTGTGCCTCTTTTGATTATTTTCATCGAACTCACGTTAACATAAAAATGGCATATAGAGTAATTATGTTCTATTATCTTCTATATGCCATTTTATTTTTCAGGGACATTTACTGAATATCCCTAAAAAAGAAGGTGCGCCGGAAAGCGCACCTTCTTTTCATCAGAATTATTAAATGATTGTTTTGTTAATCTTCAATGAGTTGTTTGCCTGTCATTTCTGCTGGCTGTGCCAGGCCCATTATGTGCAACAATGTTGGTGCAACATCAGCAAGTATGCCATTGCTGATTTTTGCTGCTTTATTTTCTGTCACATATACACATGGCACTGGGTTTAGCGAATGTGCCGTGTTAGGAGTACCATCTTCATTCAAGGCGTGATCGGCGTTGCCGTGGTCTGCGATGATTATCACCTCATAACCATGAGCCTTGGCGGCCTCTACAGTATCTTTCACACAAGCATCAATAGCCACCACAGCTTTTTCAATTGCATCGTAAACACCAGTATGACCTACCATGTCGCCATTGGCATAATTTACTACAATAAAATCATATTTTTCGGTGCCAATGGCTTCAACCAACTTGTCTTTAACCTCATAGGCACTCATTTCGGGCTTCAAGTCATACGTAGCTACCTTTGGAGAAGGTACAAGTATTCGGTCTTCGCCATCATAAGGAGTTTCACGACCGCCATTGAAGAAGAATGTAACATGTGCATACTTTTCAGTTTCGGCAATATGCAACTGTTTCTTGCCAAGAGATGACAAATATTCACCCAGTGTGTTGTTTACATTTTCTTTGTCGAAAAGGATATGAACACCCTTGAACGAAGCATCATACGGAGTCATGCAATAATACTGCAAGTCCTTGATTGTTGCCATTCCTTGCTCAGGCATATCTTGCTGCGTAAGCACGGTCGTTATCTCCTTGGCTCGGTCGTTACGGTAGTTGAAGAATATAACCACGTCACCTTCCTTGATGCGACCATCTACATTGGCATTTACGATTGGCTTGATAAATTCGTCAGTCACATCATTGTCGTATGATTCCTGCATAGCAGCCACCATATCAGTTGCTTTCTCGCCAACACCATTTACCAGTTGGTCGTATGCTACTTTGATGCGATCCCAGCGTTTGTCGCGATCCATCGCATAGTAACGACCTATTATCGATGCTATTACGCCAGCACTTTTGCTGCAATGTTCTTGCAAGTCATGAATGAATCCTTTACCACTTTTAGGGTCGGTATCACGACCATCCATGAAGCAGTGCAGATATACATGTTCCAAACCATATTCCTTGGCAATATCACACAGGGCAAGTATATGGTCAAACGAGCTATGAACTCCACCAGTTGATGTCAATCCCATGAAGTGCATTCCCTTGCCCGTCTTTTGCGCATACGAAAAAGCCGACTTGATTTCGGGATTCTCAAGTATCGACCCGTCTTTTATAGCCTTATTGATTTTTACCAAATCTTGATACAACACACGCCCGGCACCAATGTTCAAATGCCCAACTTCCGAGTTACCCATCTGTCCATCTGGCAGACCCACATTTTCACCACTTGCCTGAAGTTGCGAATGCGGATATGATGCCAACAGGCTATCCCAGTATGGCGTTGGTGTAGAATAGATTACGTCCGACTTAGTATGGTTGCCTATTCCCCAACCGTCCAAAATCATCAACAATGCTTTTTTTGCCATAATTATAATAGTTTTATATGATGTTTTCGTGATTACAAAGTTAATGCTTATTCCGTCACCTTACTGCAAAATATACGGAAAATCTATGAACCCAACTAAATTTTACCCAAATATTCCTTGATATACAACTCGCAAGCAGCCACAAGTTCGGAATACCATTGCTCGCCAAACCGTCTGATTAGCGGCTCTCGCAAAAACTGGTACAATCTTACACCTTTTGCCCTGCCAAGCGTTTCGGCTGCCTTGCATATCTTCCACCTGTGGTATGATATGGCGGTGAAATCGGGGTATTTTTTCAATCGCAATGGATACAAATGGCACGATATAGGCTTATAAAAGTCTATGCGACCCTCCTTATACGCCTTTTCAAAAGCACATAGGCACATTCCGTTTTTACCATAACATGAAAAGACACAATTCTTTCCATCTACGATTTGTGTCACCAGGTCACCCTCTTCATCGATATACCCTACTCCATTCTCTTTGATTTCTTCTTGGGCACGTGGTAGCAAGTAATCCCACACTTGCGGCAAAACTTCCTTGATCTTGTTGTACTCTTCTTTAGTAATCGGCGCACCAGCATCGCCCTCTATGCAACATTCTCCAAGACATGCGTCAAGGTCACACAAGAAAAACCTCTCCACAATGTCGAGGCTGACTATCGTATCTTTTATTTGCAGCATTGTTTCGTCTTTGTCCACATCAATCTGTTTATAGGTACAAAGGTAACACAAGTTACCCAAACCACAGCAAAAAAGCCTGCATTTACCACCGACGGCAGACAAATTTGCACATGTTACATATTACAATTGTTATGGATTTACTAACTTTGTATCTTAGTAAACAGTTGGCACACCTGCCTGCTTTCACATATCACAGATGGAGTTTAAATTACATTCAAATTACAAGCCAACCGGCGACCAACCAAATGCCATTCGAGAACTCTCGGAAGGTGTCAACAATGGTACGCCCTACCAAGTATTGCTCGGTGTTACTGGTTCGGGCAAGACTTTCACAATGGCCAACGTGATTGCCAATGTGCAACGTCCCACACTTGTATTATCACACAACAAGACACTCGCTGCACAACTATACTCGGAGTTCAAGACATTTTTCCCCGAAAATTCAGTGCATTATTTCGTGTCGTATTACGACTACTATCAACCCGAAGCATATATCCCTTCATCGGACAAATATATCGAAAAAGACTTAATGATAAATGATGAAATCGACCGTTTACGCCTTGCCACCACTACGGCACTATTATCGGAGCGGCGCGATATCGTTGTCGTTTCATCTGTATCTTGCCTGTATGGCATGGGCAACCCCGATGAGTTTGGTCAAAACATGATACATATCGCTTGCGGCATGAACATCGGTCGCGACGAGTTTCTGCGCACACTGGTTGCATCGCTCTATTCCCGCAACGAAGTTACGCCCGAGCGTGGCACATTCCGGGTGAAAGGCGACACTGTAGATGTATCTCTTGCTTACGAAGAAATCATGGTGCGCGTGATTTTCTGGGGCAATGAGATTGAAAGCATACAAATCCTCGACACTGTTTCACAGTTGCCACAAGAGAATGTAGAAGAGTTTAACATCTACCCTGCCAACATATTCGTCACTTCAAAGACGCGAATGGCTCAAGCTCTTGCACAAATAGAACTCGACTTAGGCACCGAAGTAGAAATGTTCAACAAAGAAGGGCGCATAGCCGAGGCAAAACGTTTGCAGGAACGTGTATCCTACGACATTGAGATGATACGTGAAATGGGTTATTGCAGTGGGATAGAAAACTATTCGCGATACTTCGATGGACGCAAACCTGGCACAAGGCCTTTCTGCCTACTCGACTACTTCCCCGATGATTTCCTGACCATCATCGACGAAAGCCACGTGACTATTCCACAAATCCGTGCAATGTATGGCGGCGACCAATCACGCAAAGCCAATTTGATAAATTATGGTTTCCGCCTACAAGCGGCAGCCGACAACCGCCCATTAAGGTTTGAAGAATTTGAAACGCTTACACACCAAACTATATATGTAAGCGCAACACCCGATGACTACGAACTCGCCAAGTCTGAAGGCGTGGTAACCGAGCAAATAATCCGCCCGACAGGTTTGCTCGACCCTGTAATTTCAGTGCGTCCATCCAAAGGGCAAATCGACGACCTTATCGAGGAAATACAAAAACGCATTGAGGCCAAGGAACGCACACTTGTGTCAACGCTCACCAAGCGAATGGCCGAAGAGTTGGCTGCTTACCTTGCCAAGCTTGACATTAATTGTGCTTATATGCACAGTGACGTTGAAACCATGGATCGCATCAAAATCCTCGATGACCTGCGTGCAGGAGAAATTGACGTGCTGATTGGCGTAAACCTGCTTCGTGAAGGACTCGACCTGCCCGAAGTTTCACTCATGGCAATAATTGATGCCGACAAGGAAGGTTTCTTGCGTTCACACCGTTCACTGACACAGATGGCGGGACGTGCCGCCCGAAACTTAAATGGACTGGTAATCATGTATGCCGACAAAATCACCGAATCGATGCAACGTACCATCGATGAAACCGAGCGACGGCGTTCTGCCCAATTAAAATACAACGAAGAACACGGCATAACACCTCAAGCAATCATAAAAGCTCGCAACCTGATAATCGGGAAAGAGGTTGACGAGGCCGACATCGATAACGAAAACAAGCATTCACTCGGCAAAAGCAGCAAAGGCAAGAAATATGAATATACCCGAGGCAAGCAGCAATTGCCCGATGAAATCATGCGGCAATGCGAAGCCGAATTTTCGCCAAACGCCGGACTCGCTGCCGACCCTGTGGTTAAATATATGGCACGCGACGACTTACAAAGTGCTGCCGACCGCTTGCGCAACGACATGGTGACCGCAGCAAAAAGAATGGACTTTATCGAAGCAGCACAATTACGCGACCAGTTGCTCGAAATCGAAGCGCGACTTTCTCAACAGAATACTACGAAATGAACAAGATAGAAAACCAATGGCTTCCGACCTCAAAAAAAGAGATTGAACATCTCGGTTGGGATTACATAGATGTAATACTGTTCTCGGGCGATGCATATATCGACCACCCTTCTATGGGTGCCGCCGTCATTGGACGGATTCTCGAAGCCCATGGCTACAGAGTAGCCATTGTGCCACAACCTGGCTGGAAAGACGACTTGCGCGACTTCCGCAAACTTGGACGCCCGCGCCTATTCTTTGCAATATCGGCCGGGGCAATGGATTCGATGGTGAACCACTACACCGCCAACCGGCGACGGCGCAGCGACGATGCCTATTCCCCTGGAGGTCGGGCCGGGCTTCGTCCTGATTATCCGACCATTGTATATTCCGAAATTTTACGCCATTTATACCCCGATGTGCCAATTGTGGCAGGTGGCATCGAAGCCTCGCTGCGGCGGTTGGCCCACTATGATTATTGGCAAGACCGTTTGCGTCCATCAATATTAATGGACTGCCCTGTTGACCTGCTTGTGTACGGAATGGGCGAAAAGCCTATTGTGGAAATTGCCGACGCATTAGCCTCGGGAAAAAGCATTGCTCAACTCACTTGCATTCCGCAGACGGCACTGGTTCGACCTATTACAGAGATGCCGGCAGAACGGGAAAGCGACACACACATCACACTTTTCAGTTACGAAGAGGCTCTTGCCGACAAACGCCGCCATGCCGAGAATTTCAAGCACATCGAAGTGGAATCAAACCGCTTCAATGGCCGTGATATATGGCAACAAACAGGCAATGTGGCAATAAAAGTAAACCATGCTTACCCTCCGATGACGACAGCCGAGATTGACGCTTCATTCGACTTGCCATACACCCGGCTTCCACACCCGCGATACAATGGGAAACGCATTCCAGCATACGAGATGATACGCCACTCGGTCAATTTGCACCGTGGTTGTTTTGGCGGGTGCGCATTCTGCACCATCTCGGCTCATCAAGGCAAGTTTATCGCATCGCGCAGCAAACAATCAATTATGCGTGAAGTGCGCCAAGTTATACAAATGGACGACTTCAAAGGTTATATCTCCGACCTTGGCGGGCCTTCGGCAAACATGTACATGATGTCGGGACGCGATACCGACAAGTGCCACCGATGCACTCGCCCATCATGCCTGCACCCTGCACCATGTCCCAACCTGAACAATGACCATGCGCCACTGCTTGACATATACCATGCCGTAGATGCCCTACCGGGTGTAAAAAGGTCATTCATTGGCAGCGGAGTGCGTTACGACCTGGCGATGCACAACAACGACAATAAACGCATAAATGAAACCAACCGCCACTACATCGAGGAATTAATCATCAAGCATGTATCTGGCCGGCTGAAAGTCGCACCCGAACACACTTCCGACTCCGTTCTGCGGCTAATGCGCAAACCTTCATTCAGCCTGTTTGAACAGTTCAAGCGTATTTTCGACATCGTGAACGAACGCGAGGGATTGCGGTTGCAACTTATCCCATACTTTATATCTTCACACCCCGGTTGCCACGAAATCGACATGGCTGAACTGGCAGTAAAGACCAAGAAACTAAATTTCCATCTTGAACAAGTACAAGACTTCACGCCAACACCAATGACTGTATCGACCGAAATGTACTACACTGGTTACAACCCCTACACATTGGAACCCGTGTTCACGGCAACCACACGCGACGAAAAACTGGCCCAACGAAAATACTTCTTTTGGTATGAACCCGAATATCGCCGCGACATATACAACTCGCTATGCCGCCTCGGAAGGCGCGACATCGCCGCATCGCTTTTTGGCAGCAATACCACAAGCAAACGAAGCACACACAAGCGCAACAAATACGAGTAATTCCATCCTTTGCCCAATTTTTGCGTTTGCGTTTTTTACGAAAAGAATAGGATAAAGAGCAAAAATAAGCGAATTTGAGTATTCTCACTGACGGTCAGAGAGTTTGGCTTTAAGTGGCACAGAACGGCATAAGGTCGGGAAAACGGATTTAGGCAGATTGCAGCAGCAGATGCACTTCCAAACCATTACCCGACACCGAATGCACATTTAACACTAACGGTCTCTATTTCTGCGTTCTGCGTAGGTTTACATTCTGCCTTTACAACTCCGTAAACTAATTTTGAACCAAACAAAAGTAGGATTATGAGGAGTACTTTCAAGACCGTCTTCTATGTAAACGGAAGCAAGGAGAAGAACGGAATTGTCCCTATCATGGGACGGGTTACAATCAACGGGACGGTGGCGCAGTTCAGTTGCAAACAAAGCATCTCCAAGGATTTGTGGGATGCCAAAGGCAACCGTGCGAAAGGCAAGAGCCGTGAGGCGGTGGCAGTGAACTACGCGCTTGATAACATCAAGGCACAGATAGCGAAGCACTACCAGCGGCTTTCCGACCGAGAGGCGTATGTCACAGCAGAAATGGTGCGCAACGCCTATCAGGGCATCGGTACGGAGTATGAAACATTATTGCGAGCCTTTGACAAGGAGAACGAAGCGTTTGCCAAACGGGTTGGCAAAGACCGCTCTATCAACACATACCACAAACATCTCATTGTTCGCAAATACGTTGCAGAGTTCATAAAGAAGCATTACAAACGTGTGGATATGGCAATGAATGAATTAACGGAGGATTTCATCCGTGACTTCTGCCTGTACTTGCGAAACGAGGTCGGGTTGGCGCAATCATCCGTGTGGATATACTCCACACCGTTGAAACACATCGTCACCACGGCACACTATCACGGTAAGATACCAAGAAACCCATTTGCGCTGTACCATGTTGACCCTGACCATAAAGAACGTGAGTATCTGACGGAAAAGGAACTACGGATTATGAGTACCGTAAAATTGGATACGCCCAACGATGAATTTGTCCGTGACCTTTTCATCTTCGGGTGTTGGACTGGCATCTCATTCATTGACATCAAGAATCTTACAACGGACAACCTTGTGGAAATGAACGGCGCCAAGTGGATTGTGTCGAAACGCCAGAAAACGGGTGTGCCATTCCGAATCAAACTGATGGACATTCCAATGCAGATAATCAAGCGATATGAGCCATTCAGAACGGACAAGCGGCTGTTCAACATGATGTCGTACAATTCAATAAACAAACGCATTAAAGAGGTTGCAAAGAAATGCGGAATAGATAAGCGGGTTTCATTTCATGTCAGCCGCCACTCCTTCGCTGTTTTGGCTCTCAATTACGGAATGCCGATAGAGAGTGTAAGCAAAATTTTAGGGCATACGAAGATAGCCACCACACAGATTTATGCGAAAGTGACGAACACCAAACTTGACAATGATATTTCTGCCTTTGAAAAGAAAGTGAACAAGCGTTTCACCATATAATGGATTAGCCTATGAGACGGACAACAATCACGATGGACGGATGCGGCAGGGTTACCGTGCCGTCCGATACCACCAGCGTATGGATGAGCGAAATGGAATTGGTGGAACTTTTCGACGTAATCGCCCCGACACTCCGTGCCGCTATCCGAGCCGTGTACAAAAGCGGAGTGTTGAACTCTTGCGAGGTGGAAAGACGCATCAAGCAGACCAACGGATGTTTCACGGATGTGTACGCCTTACTAATGGTCGTGGCACTCGCTTTCCGTATCAATACTCCAAATGCGGTAATGGTGCGTAATGCCATTTTAGAAAGGCTGTGCTTGCGAAAAGAAAGGCAAGTGCTGTGGCTTTCGTTAAGCGGCAGACAGCCGTATAAATGTTAATGGGTGCGGTTATTCGTCAATACATCCATTCATCAATACGCCCGTGCAGTCACATATCCATACATTTTCAGTCCGAAGAAGTGCGGTTTTGCCTCTTCGGGCTTTTTCTTTTCGCTCCTGCTGCATTTTCTCATCCGTCGGGTTCTTTTGCGCCGTTCTGCATCGTTTTACATATCAAGGTTATAGCCGTCCTGCCGTAGCTTTGCACCCATGTTTAATCCGCTTGCCGACAATATGTTGGCGGCACTAAAATCTTATTGAAAACATGGAGAAAAAAGAAGAATTCATTAGAGTAGGCACCACGCTCTACAAGATTGTGGACCAGCCACGCATTGACGGCGGTTATGTGAGGAAACGCATCGCATGGAACTCCGAGACCTTGCGGCAGGACTACGGCAAGGACTACATAGCGGGCATCCCCAAGTATGACGGTTTCTGCACCGTACCCGACCATGTAGGCTACAAGCCCGTAGTCGGCAAGTTCCTCAACCTCTACGAACCGATAAGCCACCGACCGCAGGAGGGGGATTTCCCCTGCATCCGCTCGTTGGTGGAACACATCTTCGGCGAACAGTACGGGTTGGGCATGGACTACCTGCAACTGCTCTACCTCTATCCTATTCAGAAGCTGCCCATCCTGTTGCTCGTGTCCGAAGAGAGGAACACGGGAAAAAGCACGTTCCTGAACTTCCTGAAAGCCATTTTCCAGAACAACGTGACATTCAACACCAACGAGGACTTCCGCAGCCAGTTCAACTCCGACTGGGCAGGCAAGCTGCTCATCATGGTGGACGAGGTGCTGCTCAACCGCCGAGAGGACAGCGAAAGGTTGAAGAACCTCAGCACAACGCTTTCCTACAAGGTGGAGGCGAAAGGCAAAGACCGTGACGAGATAGGCTTCTTCGCCAAGTTCGTGTTGTGTTCCAACAACGAGCACCTGCCCGTCATCATCGACGCAGGGGAGACACGCTATTGGGTGCGGAAGATTGTGCCGCTCAAGAGTGACGATACCGACTTCCTGCAAAAACTGAAAGCGGAAATACCCGCTTTCCTGCATTTCCTGCAACACAGGCAGCTATCCACCGGGAAGGAGAGCCGCATGTGGTTCAACCCGAAGCTGCTGGAGGCGGAAGCCCTGCGGAAGATAATCCGAAGCAACCGTAATAGGCTGGAGATAGAAATGGCAGAACTGCTGCTTGACATCATGGCAAAGATGAATGTGGAGTCTGTTTCTTTTTGCCTCAATGACATCATCCCGTTACTGGTCTGCTCACAAGTCAAGGTGGAGAAATCGCAGGTGCGGAAAGTAGTGCAGGAGTGCTGGAAGCTGACACCCGCACCCAACGGTCTTACCTACACCGCCTACCAATACGGCGGCAATGACCGTTATCAGACCCGAAGAAGTGTGGGCAGGTATTACACCGTCACGAAAGGACTGCTGGAAAAGCTTTGATATTCTGTTGAATTGTTGAATAAGGGTAATAAAGTATTGGTATATAAGAATATGCAACCTCAACAGACCGCCGACAACACACAACGGCTGATGAAAAGAAGAAGCAACGGCATATCACTCCGACCTCATTTTTCTTTTCGCATCCGTTTGTTGGGCAGTACGCTTTTGTTGAGAGATTGTTTAGAGTGTATTTTGCAATATATCAAGATGTTATATATCAAATTCAACAGTTCAACGCTTTTTCACCCCTCAACAAGTCCGCTGGGAAAGTAACAGTGGGAAACACCGCCGTCCGCAGGTCGGTCGGACGGACTTCCATCCTGCCGACCGACAGGGGAAAGCCGATGTTACAGGCGAAAAGAGAACAGCATCCGAAAGCCGCCGACACAGCCGCAGGCTTTTGGGAACAAAAAGCCATAGCACATTAGGGCGTTTTCTTCACGCACCGCTTTGCTCCTGCTAAAAACACCCTAATGAGCCAACGGGGTTACACCCCTCTGGACACCCCCGTTTGCTTCTAAAAGAAGCAGCAAGTTGTCCTTTGGGTAACCCAAAGGCTGGTGAGTTACTTCAAAGTCGGAACTCTGTTTTTCAATGGTAGCAAGTTTGTGTTTTGGGCAGACCAAAACCGATTGCTATCCTCCCGTTGGTCAATTCCCTATTTTTTAGAGATTGTCATTGAATGTCTGTTCGGTGAATTTCTGAGGATTGTTTTATGTTCCATGAGATACAGTTAAGACCCCCTCCATGACTGATTATATTTGAAATGTCAACTGGCTCGATGCGACCTTGATAGTCCGGGAATGTCGCTTCAATTTGCTGTAAAGCCTGCTCATCTTCCTTTATATTGAATATAGGTACTATGATAACATTATTTGTCTGAAGAAAATTGATGTATGCCCAAGAATGTTCTCTGTTCCGTGGGCGAGTGGAGTATTTCATAACTATGACATCAAAGTTCCGTTCCAACTCTTTGAGAAACTTGTTTGCAAAGTAGCGGGACATTTCGTAAGCAGTCAGTAAAACTGTATTTCCGTTAACCCAACGGACAATGCCATCTGCATGACCGTATGTTTCTGATTTATCCCATGGCAGAAAGACAATGCTACATTCAAACAACTGTTCAAGCATGGCAATTACCTTATTACGCGGGATATTTTTGTTCTCACAAAACACCTTTTTAGTCATTATCACTTTGTCGGGGCATTTGATAATGTTACCGCCATCTATTATCAAATCTGTTTTGACGGTCGGAGTGTTCAGGTCATGCAAAACGGCTGTCGGGTCGGTTATATACCTCCTGTCTTTCTCATTTTGCAAATAGTCAGGAGCATAAGCGTATTGTACAAATTTGGTTTCATTGACTTGTATTGGCATATAGTCCCTGCACCAATAATCTTTAGTATGGCGCAGGAAATCATATTTAATCCCATACTTGTCCAATAACTTGCAGATATTATTTATGGGCACAGGAAAGTCCTTCAATGCCCATTCCGAGAAATACACAGTATCAGTCAGTCGGTCGGTAACCATATATCTTCATTGAGTTTAAAGCTCCATTGCCGTTTGTCTTTTTCTGTCGTTTTCTTGCCGTCTTTTATAATATACACCCCTTTTCTCGCATTTTGCAAAAGATTAGATTGTGGGAAGTGTTCATCATCGACCCATACGATACCGGGTTTACCGTTTAGCGAGAAGCCGTTAAGATAATATTTCAAATATAGAACTCGTTCATCACGAAACATCCCTTTAGAAGTCAGGCGGAGAAACTCTTTTTGCTCAACATCATATATTGAATATTCACGAATCAGTGCCGAAGCCCTGTATTCCTGTTCTTCATTCTCAAAAGTGATGTCATATCCAGAGCTGTGCATGTAAATCGACATAAGCGGCAAATAAGGTTCCTCATAAGGTCCTTCTATTTCTTCTTTTGTATGATTCCTGTGATACATGATTGGGTCTTTGATTGCATCCGGTTTGTCGCTCTCATCATGGTAGTAAAATTCAATGGTACGAATGTATACTCTATACGCATCATTTACCTTAATATAGCCTCCATATATGAAATGAGGTGCCAATTTCTCAAATGCCGCTGTCAATTTCTCTTCAGAAGAATGACGCTTGAAGTTTGACAGATGTTCAAATAAAGTCATATTCTGGTAAATTTAAGTTCTTCTAATAGAGATTTGTAAGTCTTACAGAATTTACTGGTATCATTGAGAATAACGCCTACATTCTTGATGTGCATAAGCTCATTGAAATATGCCATATCCGCTATTGCCGACCTCATTGCATCAACAGATGAGCTGTAACCTGTCACTAATTTTGCTCCTGTTTGCTTTTTAAATTCTAACGCAACTTTTTCGTTAGTCAATGTCCGACATGAACTGAAATGAACAATCTTACTGGAGAAAAAATTTTTGTTCATGGCAGCAAGTTCCATCAAGTCAATCCCATCATTCTCTCCTTCAAATGATATAGTATGATTCCTTCCATGACATGCAAAATAAATGATATCATATTTATCGAATTTGGCGAATTTACGTTTGGTAGTAAAATAGTCCATATAATATTGTAAATCTTCTCTATACAAAATGTGTCTATGTATTATATCACATTTGTAGAAATTTCTCAAACAATCCAAAAGCAACTTGGTTTCAAGGTCGAACTGATTACCCTTGTGGCTGTTATACAACCATTCCGTTTCAAAACAAATTATATTATGCATAGTTTATTCAATAAAGGCATTCATTTATTACTTTATATCAAGTTTGTTGGGAATAAGAAGCTCACTTACATCTATTTTCAAGATGTCTGCAATCCGATACAGTACAGGAATAGGAGGTTGCACCTTATTAGTGGCATACAGATTGACCATGTTGAAAGTCTTTCCAAGCCTATTTGCCAATTCCGTTTGGCTGATGCCTTTTGCCTCCAATATCTCTTTTATTCGATTCATATTCGCATTCTTTTGTCTGACGGGTACAAAGTTACAAAATTTTATTTGGTATATTGCTCGTTTTTCAAAAGAAAGTACTAATTTTGTAAACAAACTAAGAGTTGTTTGACAGAAACATACCGCAAGTCGCAGAATTTGTGACCGTTGCCAAGTCATTACCTAGTTCTATGAGAAAAGCTCATAAGTAGCTTATTTCTAATATATTCCTATTTTAATATCGGATTTTGATAGAAAAAACATATCTTTGCATAAATGTGAACATATAAGTAACAGAATATGGCTCTGAATTTCGACAAAATGGGAGGATTGCTCCCTGCAATCATACAAGATGCTCACACAAAGAATGTGCTGATGCTCGGATTTATGAACGAAGAAGCTTACCGAAAAACCGTTGAAACCGGGAAAGTGACTTTCTTCAGCCGGTCAAAACAACGATTGTGGACAAAAGGCGAAACAAGCGGTAATTTCCTGCATGTCGTTTCTATCGAAAAAGATTGCGACGAAGATACAATACTGGTCAAAGCCTCGCCCGATGGTCCTACATGCCATCTTGGCACCGACACATGTTTCGGGACTGAGAACACTCCAGGCATAGAATTTCTGAGCATTCTGCAAGACTTCATCATAAAACGCCATGAAGAGATGCCCGAAGGGTCATACACGACATCACTGTTCAACGCTGGCATTAACGCCATTGCCCAGAAAGTGGGCGAAGAAGCCGTGGAAACAGTAATCGAGGCCACAAATGGGACTGAGGGCCGACTTGTATATGAAAGTGCCGACCTGCTCTACCATCTAATCGTGTTGCTCACAGCCAAGGGACGCCGCATCGAAGACCTTGCCGAAGCTCTATACCACAGACACAATAAAAAGAAAGCCGATTATGACAAAAATTGTTGATTACAACGATGTTGAAATATTACGCAAGGAATACGTGGTGTTGAAGAATGTGACTTTCAACATCGCCAAAGGTGAATTTACCTACCTTGTCGGACGTGTAGGCAGCGGGAAAAGCAGCCTGCTAAAATCAATGTATGCCGAAATTCCAATATCCGAGGGGGAAGCATCGGTCCTCGACTACGACCTGACGTCGCTCAAGCGGCGCGACATTCCCATGCTACGCAGGAAAATGGGAATTGTATTCCAAGATTTCCAATTGCTTACCGACCGCTCGGTATATGACAACCTGAAGTTTGTACTGCAAGCTACAGGCTGGAAAGGGAAAGGCGAAATCAACGACCGTATCGAAGAAACCTTAGACAGCGTGGGAATGGCCAACAAGTCTTATAAAATGCCTCACGAATTGTCGGGAGGCGAGCAGCAGCGCATCGTCATTGCAAGGGCATTGCTCAACAGCCCCGAATTGATACTCGCCGATGAGCCTACTGGCAATCTCGACCCCGAAACTGGACGGCAAATCGTGTCGTTGCTCTATCAAATCGCCGACAACGGAACGGCTGTGATTATGGCCACACACAACTTGAAATTAATCGAAGGCTTTCCTGGAAGGGTATTCCGATGCGAAGCAAAACAACTCATTGAATTATCCAACGAAGCATGAGCCTCCTCTTGGCTCGACCCTACGCGCTCATTGCCGCACCAAGAATTATTTACAGCTATTTTAATTTACATTAGACTATAACGCGCTATGAGAAACCTTTTTGCACTTCTTGCGTGCATCATATCTTTTGTGATGCCCATTACTACAGCTTGGGGCGAAACCAAGCAATATGCGTTGGATTTCACAAGTATGCAAACTTTGCCCGACGGTTGGGTTAAAGGCAGCAAAGTTGATTTTAAATCGGCTGGCGACATCAATTGTCTGTTCTTCGGGATACGCGGCGGTTCAACCTACGATTATATTCTGTCGTCACCAGTATTCTACAAAGTGACAAGGATAAGCGTATGGGTCGAAAAAATCGACAGAAACACCAGTTTCACTCTATACTTTGAATCCCCAACTGGCGAAATGCTACAAAGCAACCTATATGAAAACACCTACGCAAGCACCTCAAGACAAGAAATTATATTTGAAAACAACAACGAAAATCCATTCCCTGACAATAATACTACCAACTATTGCATAAGCCTCTTTGCCGACAACGTTTACATCAGCAGCATTACTATTACATACGAAGAACGCCCGCAGGACGAAGACAACGTGACCGCTTTCATTCTGAAGAACCATTTTGGCGACGACGATACAAGTTTGTCGTGGATCGACTTGGCGGCTGGCAATGTACAGATAGCTTTCTCAGGCACTGCACAATACATATCATCGTTGCACTATGCGCAGCTTAAAGACGACGGTTGCATCATAATCACAGCCCCGCACATCACTAAAGTCGAGGCTGCAACCAATTTCTTAGGCGAAACCATCATGATGAATGGCACTGAAACTTCAACATGGGAAGGCGATGCCGACAAAGTGGAATTGACACCCCCATCGGGCGGGCAGTCGTGCATAACGGCAATAGCTGTTTACACCAGTAATGACAGCCAATCAGCGGCAATGCCCATACAAGTCCCCAGGGCGGCCTATGCCCGTGGGCTGCAAAACAAAATCATAATTGATGGCACATACGACAAAGCCGACATTTTCACTATGGCTGGGACTCTCATCAAGTCAGTGGCCGACGGCACAGGACAAACAGCAATCACCATCGATGCCGGGTGCTATATCATCAGGTTTAGCAACGGCAACCATGTATTTTCACGCAAGGTGATTGTACGATAACGGCACCCTCACCGCACTTATCCTGAATCTTACTGGCAATGTGGGTCAATAATCAGTTTCACCCCCATATCCGCCACCCATTCCACCGCTTTGGCGATGCTTGTCGGGCTTGGTAGGCTTGGCGTTGCCGAAGCTGTAAGATACCGTGAACTGCACTTGCCGTCCACCGCCACCGCGCCGCTCGGCTTTCTGTATGAAATCAGTGCCGTATGTCACTTGGTTCCATTTACGCGAGTCGAGTATGTCGCGCACATTGACCGACAAAGCCCAATTGCCCAGCGATTTCTTCACGCCTCCATCCATGCGGTAGCGCGGGTCGCGCGACCCTTGGGCAAGGATTTGCCGTGAATGATATCTGCCGCTCAGCTGCAAACTCATATCCCACGGAAGCCGCACCGATGCCATCACGTTGATGTTCCACGTAAAATCGCTCTCTTCATCGCCTATCACAGGTGTAGTCATTCCCTCGGGCAAGAAACTGAAACCATCAAGCTTGTTGTAATACAAGTTTACCGTCGATGTCAAGTTCAGGCGTTTAAACAGGCTGTTTTGCACCACAAATTCTACACCCGATTCAAGCGACTGCGATACATTCTCATTTGTGCTGTTCATCACGCCATCGCGCATGAAGCTGATGCGCTGTATCACATCGTTGGTTGTACGGTAATAACCCGATACCGACACTGTGTGGTCGGTCCAACTTTTTATATAATTAAGCTCAAATACATTGGCATACTGCGGTTGCAATTCAGGATTTCCATACGAAATATTGGTCGGGTCGCTGATATTAACGAACGAGTTCAATTGGCCTCCCCACGGACGGCGTATGCGGCGTGTATAATTGATTTGCAACTCATTGTCCTTGGGCAACGAATATGACAAGAAAGCACTTGGAAACAATGCAAACTTATTGCTGACGTATGGTGCCACTTCGTTTTCCATCTCGCCATACCCGAGCGATTTCACTTCGTTGCGCCAATACTCGCCACGCAACCCTGCCGAAAAACTCAGGTCGCCAAGTTTGCCGCCGAATGTTGCATACAGTGCCTGTATATTCTGGTCATAGATAAAGCGGTTGCACAGATTTTCATCTATAGGCATGTCGGCCTGGTCAACACCAGTCCATGTAGCCATGGGACTGTCTTCATGGCTCAATGTGCCTTTATACCCGGCTTCTACTTTGAATTTCTCGCTAAACTGATTGGTATAATCCAGCTGAAATTCCCAATTGTTGACTTTTATGTTCGTTTCCTGGTTTTGCCAATACATGTCGGTCGAATCGGCATACTCATATTGCCGTTGGTAAACGACACTGCCTGGCATTCGCCACAAATTGAAAGACACCGATGCCATCAAGTCGTGGGTGTCGCTGAACTCATGCTCATAATCGAGCGACACATTCCCGCCACGCCCATTATTGTCGCTATCGCTATTGCTGAAACCCGATGTGAAGTTGTCGGGGACTGTACTATCGTAGGTGGTGCGGTTACGATTCCAGCCACCGCCTACCATTCCAAACCCGCCGAGCGACAAGGCATCGGCCGCAGTTATATGATAAGTAGCTCCAGCCCTGAAAAAGAACGCCGTATTGCGGCGTTCGGTTTCTCCGAGCGAATTTAAATAAGTTCCGTCGTTATATGTCCTGTAGGTATTGTTATACCCATTGTTGTGGCGGCTGTGTACACCGACGTTGGCGTATGTGTCCCATTGCCCCACATTCACATTGATGTTGCCACCCACGTTAAAATGCCCTATGGTGTTGGCACCCGCTTGTGCTCCTCCGAAGTAGCCAGCCTGACGGTTACGCTTCAGCACGATGTTGATTATCCCCGAAGTCCCTTCGGGGCTATACTTGGCCGACGGGTTGGTTATAACTTCTATCTTTTCGATGGTTTCGGCTGGCAATTGTTCCAATATTTGCCCGCGGTTATCGGCCGTAAGCCCCGACGGACGACCATTTATCCATATCGTCACCGACGAATTGCCACGCAACGACACCTCGCCATCTTCATCAACTTCAACCGATGGCACAGTTTCAAGTATGTCGCTTGCCGATGCTCCGGCGGCGGCAATATTCTGGTCAACGTTGAACACTTTCTTGTCAAGTTCAAAACGCATCTGCGATTTCATCCCCACCACTTCCACCTCGTCGAGTATATGGGTGTTTTCGCTTAGTTCCACCACATTCAGGTCGAGCGATTCATTCGACGAGCGCAACACTGCATCGACAAATGCCGCATTGTAGCCCACAAACGACAATTTCACTTTATAGCTGCCGGTAGGAATATCGCTGAGCTTGAACGAGCCGTCACCGCCCGACATCGTGCCGACTGGCAACTCCTTTCCAGTTGCGGCATTGCTCAGTGTGACATTTACATACTCCATTGGCTCGTCGGTCGATGAATCAACCACCTTGCCACTTATAACGCCAGCCATCGCCGTAATTGGAACACACAACACAGTAGCCGCCATGGCAGCTATCAACTTATTCTTCATCTATCGATACTTTTTATAGATTCCATTCCCTCGTACTTTCTCCTAAAAGTAACAGTTTCAATCATCAAAACTTGAAAACCCAAAACAAAAAAGCACGATTGTAGATTTTTCATTCAAAATTACGCACATCTTCTCGACCAGTCCCAAACGATTATGTATAATTAATTACAATTTGCATTCATTAATGGCACTTCTCTCTTTTTAGAAGCTGTTTTGAATAATTGCCCTGGAGGGGCTTATTCTAATGACGATTTGGTGGGGTTAAATAAAAGAGCCGTGACAAAAAATCAAATTATTTTATTATTTTTTGCTTGCATTTCTAAAAAAATATCTAAATTTGCCGTGTCCAGTTGGCCCAGAGGGGCGGCGGGACATTGATTATTTTCATAAAAGGCGTTTACTTGACGCTGGCTTCTGGACTCAAATCTCGCAAATTTGAAGAACATCTATAAGAAGTTTCAGCAATGGAGTAACGCCCATAGTGAGGTGTCGTATCTTGATACCTGTTGCATGTATGATTCTCGTGGAGGTCGTAGTGCGAGGTATTGATGAATACAAATCCTTGGCATGGGCCGACTGCATTGCTTATCCTTATAGATGGGCAATGCGAGAGCCTGAGTTCGGGATAAGCAAGAGTACAGACTCCCATGCCTATTTTAGTTAATTGTCCAAATTCGGGGTGTCTATAGGACTTCATTAAACATTTTAATAAGCCATGACTTCTACATCATTTAGTAAGGCTTTATTGTCTAAAATCATGTCTTTTACCAAGAGTGCCACTTACATGGGTTGCTTATTTCTGGCAACTTCGGCATTGTTTTCATCTTGTAGTTCAAGCAAACCTGTGGCACAAGATCCCACTCAACCCGTTATGCCAAACGGAGAGCAAGTAATCACAACTTTCTGCATGGACGAAGCCTACGACGTACCCGGCGAATATATGGCTGGGCTGGGCATAGTTGAAGACCGTCCCGACCGTTCGCGTGCAATCTCCGATGCCAACCGTGCTGCAATTGCCGACATCGCTACTCGCTACATCGGCATGATCAAGAACGCCATGGAAGATTACAGCAAGGATGTGAACGTGCCAAGCGGCAAGAAGTTCTATGAAAGCAGCCTCGAAGGCGGCGCACAATCTATCGGCTCGAAAGTCATCGAAAAGTACGCCAATGTGGTGTGCCGCAAACTGACGCAAAGCTCCACTGGCGGATATGTATGCTACGTGGCTATTCACGTTTCAATTGACGACGCCAAGAAAGGCCTTGCCGACGAACTCGAAGTGCGCAAAGTCGATTACGACAAGTCTAAATTCTTTGAGAAAATGGATTCACAGCTTCAGAAAGAAGCCGAAAAACGTCAATTTCAAATAGACTCATTGCAATAACACGGCACCGCCTATGAAATATTTCATATCTGTGGCGGTTGCTATTATGCTGGCTTTGCCATTACTGGGGCAAAACAATGCCCCAGAATGGCTAAACAACCCGCCAGCCCGAACTGCCGACTATTATTATCGTGTGTCGCAAGGTACGGGCATCACCGAGGACGAAGCCACCAAAAAGGCTTTCGGAATGGCAATCCTCGAAAGTGCTTTTGCCGTGGGTGTCCCAGTTGACATCAAGAAATTGGAACAGCTCAATGGCGAGGATTTGCTTATCGAGGCTTCTCACTTTGTCAAAATCCCTATCAACAAAGTGTGCCAATACACTACCGAACTTTCCACAAGGCGTGGCTACAGGGTATATATCCTGTGCCAAGTGGCAAACGATGCCCGCAAAGTGCCCAAGTTCAAATCATTTAATTGCGTCACTAACAAGGAAGAAGAATGAAATTGAAAATAATAGCCGCTTTGCTGCTGTTGGTGGCGGCAAATTGCGCGGCAATGGCCCAGTCGGCGACTGAGCTACGCCCTTCGTGGGCCTATTTGACCCCTACTCCCCCCAAGGGTGCCAACTATTTCCTCAGTTGGGGTGTCGGTGAGGGTAGAGATGAACAAGCGGCTACAAATGCCGCATGGGCCAACGCCCTGCAACGCTCGCTTCACGAGCTGGGGGTAGTAGGCATCACTCAGCAAGACATCAACGCTGTGGCTTCGAGCGGCATCGATGCAGTGGTTAAATTCAACCGCATGAAGCGGCGCGTGGTGAGTGCCACCGAACCTATCGCTCTCGCCAGTGGTAAGTTGAAAGTGTATATATTGATACAGGTCGAGCGCAATGTCAATGGAATTGACGATTTCTACACCCTCGACACCGACAAATACCGCGACAAAGGGTTTGAACGCCGATTGGCCGACTACAACGCCCAGATCACTGGCAAGTATCCTTTCTCGGCGCGGGTCTTTGTCCCGGGTTGGGCTCAGCTGCACAAGGGTAGCAAAGGCAAGGGTATTTTCTTCATCTTGGCCGAAACTGTGTGTGTAGGCGGAATCGTGGCTACCGAGAGCTTGCGCGCCTCCTACGACTCAAAGGCTTCATCGTCGTTTGACACCAACTTGAAGAAAAAATACAACAACCGGGCCGACAACTGCGCCAACGTGCGCAACGGCTTCATTGTCGGGGCTGCCGCAATATATGTGTGGAACGTAATCGACGGTATTGCTGCCCGGGGCAAGAAGAAACCACTGATGGTGGGCGACGCACAACTGCGCCTGTCGCCCTACGCGACCGCGCAAGAAGGCGGCCTCACCCTATCTCTTGAATTCTAAAACATCTAAAATCATTCATTAGACTATATTCATTATGAAAAATCTCATTTATTTATCTTTACTCATTATTTTCGCGGTGGCTTCTTCGTGTACCAAGGAAGAAGAAGTTTACACAGGTAGCATACAGGGTATTGTCACCGTGTCGGGTACCAACAATCCATTGTCGGGCGTGCAAGTGAGCATTGTCAACACCGGCACAAGCACCACCACGGGCAGCGACGGACAATTCATGTTCACCAATCTCGAAGCCAAGAGCTACCGTCTGCAATTCACCAAGGACGGCTATAACACCAACACACGCAGCGTGACTGTCATCGCTGGCGAAAGTGCCAACTGCGACACACAGCTCACACCCGAGTCGCAAGATGCCGAAATAAGCATCTCGCCATCGACTCTCAACTTCGGCACCACGCAAGACCAGCTCACCGTCACCATCTCAAACAACGGCAACGCTGCCACCGAGTGGTCGCTCGACCTCGCCAACAACAACTGGCTCTCGGCTTCGCCTATGTCGGGCAACATACAGAGCGGCAAGACGCAAAGCATTATTTTCTCGGTTGACCGCAGCTTGCTTTCCGAGCCTAAGAGTGCCAAGGTCAACTTGTCGGCATTCGGAAACTCCTACACCATCTCGGTGTCGTGCGCTCCGCGCAATGCACAGTCTGAAATGACCGTCACGCCCACCACGCTCAACTTTGGCGGCACACTCAGCGAGCAGAGCTTGACGATACAAAACACTGGCGATGCCACCCTCACATGGAACATCTCGGGCATAACCGAGAGCTGCATCGTTCCGTCCGCAACAAGTGGCACTGTCGAAGCCGGCGGCTCGAAAGTTGTAAAAGTAACACTCGACCGCACCGCGCTCACCGCCGACCTCAACACCTCGTTTGTGATTTCCGACGGCATCAAGGAGCAAATCATCAACGTGACGGCATCAACCGACCCCACCGATGATCCCAACAACCCCGACAACCCTGGCGGCGACACCGACCCATCAGGCACAGTAGTAACATCGGGCCTTTACACCTACTACAAGTTTGACGGCGATTTCACCGATAGCCAAAACGGCATCGATGGCTACGACACAAACTCCCCCGAATTTGTCGAAGGCGTTGACGGCGTGGGACAAGCCATCAAATTCAGCCGCACCGACGAAAGCGCATTTGTAGTAGGCCAATCCATCATGGACGGCACTGAAATGTCGGTCAGCTTCTGGGGCAAAAATTTCGCCGATGGTCACATCTTCCACACCGTTTCATCGAATAGCAATGCACATATGCTCATATTGCTAATGTCGAATGGTAATTTAACCTTAAGTTTTAATGAATCTTTTTCCAACGCGCCAAGCCTTAACCATGTCAACCTCAGCGATGCACAATGGCATCACATTGTATTAAATATCAACGCTTCAAACAGCAACAAACTAACAACAACTTTATATGTAGATGGCTTGCTAATGGGAAGTACCACTGATAATATTTATAACTATACATCCTATTATCAAGGTACAGGCATGATGTTTATAATTGGCGGTAGCGGCGATGGACTCAACGCCACCAATATGACTATCGACAACTTCCGCGTATATGATACCCGCAGCCTCACAGCACAGGAAGTCAAGGAAATATATAACGCCAAGCAATGAAAACCGCAGCATTAATACTCTCTATCATCTTGCTCCCAACCGTGTGCTGGGGGCAAGATGATGATTTTAGGCAGTACGTCAGGGAGCAACAGGCCGATTTCGCAAGATATGTCAAAGAAACCTCCGACGACTTTAAGGCTTACAACGACTCAATCAACCGCGAGTTTGCCCAATTCCTTGCCGAAACGTGGCCCGACTACAAGCTGAAAAAAGTGGAGCCGCCAATCAAGACTCCCCAGCCGCCAGCTGTCTATCGTCCCGACATTCCGCCCACCGAGCCTTTGAAGCTGCCGGTGCGCGACATTGTGCCTCTCCCCGACCCGACAGTCACCCTGCCCGACCTGCCACGTGATGAGAAAGAAGACGCGCACGAAGAGGTGACACCTACCCCTCCACCCACTGTGGAGGAGGAAATCAAGACCATTTTCTATGGCACTACCGTCGGACTGAAGAAAGCCACCTACTCACTGCCACGCCTCGCCAGCATCGACGAACGGGCTGTATCGGCCTACTGGAGCGCACTGTCGCAACTGCCCTACACCGACTGGGCAATCGGCGTGCAGCGGTTGCGCTCGTCACTGAAGCTCAACGAATGGGGCTTGTACCTGCTCATCAACCATGTATTCGACACCTATTTCCCTGGTCGCTCTGCCAGCGAACAGACGGTGTTTGCCGTCTTCACGCTCAACCAGCTCGGCTACCGCGCACGCATCGGCCGTGCCGAGGGACAACTGATGCCGTTGCTGGCTTTCGATTGCGGCGTTTCCAATTCGGCATACTTCGAGTATAGCGGCATAAAATATTACATCGTCAACCTCGACCACGTGAACCTCACGTCGGTGCAAAGTTGCCGCATGGACTATGGCGGTGCCGACAGGCTTATCCGCATGGCATTGACCACAGCACCGAAGCTGCAGCCCGCCATCACCACCCGCACCCTGAAGACTACCAAGGGCGAATACACGCTGCAATATGACAGCAACTACGCCCAGTTGCTTTCGACCTATCCCTGCGTAGATTTCCACATTTATGCCCAAGCAGCACCGAGCGAAGCGTTCTTGCAAAGCATCGATAACACGTTGCGCCCCGCATTACAAGGAAAGTCGCAAGAGGCGGCTGTCAACCTGCTGCTCGACATGATACAGAATGGATTTAAATACATGACCGATGGCAAGCAATTCGGCTATGAACATTGGAACTTCCCCGACGAAACCATGGCATCGGCATACTGCGACTGCGAAGACCGCGCCATACTCTTCAGCCACTTGGTGCGCCACCTGCTCGGCATGGACGTGGTGCTTATCTACTACCCGGGCCAGCACTTGGCGGCAGCAGTCCACTTCGACAACCCCGCCACTCGTGGCGACTATGTAACAGTCGATGGCAAGAAATACCTGATATGCGACCCTACATTCATAGGCGCATCATTAGGCATGGCTATGCCCGACCTGAAATCGACCACCGTCGAGGTAGTCACACTCAAATGATGATTTTTCCCAGTGAGGGATACTACAGAGGGTTATCACGACAATTGCCGACGCACATCATGCGTATATGAGAACCATGAAGGACAAAGTGGTAAGTCAATCAAGCATCGGCAACCGATAACCTCACCCCCATTCCCTCATTGGGATTTTTCTGTCATAACTTCTCCTTGCAAAGCACCATCACGCCCAATGCCACCACTACACCGGCAGCATCGGCAAGCAGGTCGAGCATGTCCATGCTACGCCCAAGCCTCATCAACTCTTGCAAAACTTCAATCAATCCACCTATGGCAATAGCCACTACAGCAATAGCCACCATCACCCACACATTGCGCCGCGATGCACCCGCCACTTTGCTATAATCCCATATATAAGCAGCCGTGAGCGCAAAAAACATACCGAAGTGTACAACCTTGTCGGCTCCAGGGAAACTGAACCACCCTTGATTGTCGCCAAGTGGCTGCGGAGCAAGGCACAAATAGAGGATAACAACCGTGAAAAGTGCCGAGAACACACCTGCCGGCACTTTGCGCAACAATTTAATCATACTACCAAAAATTAAACGGTGCAAAATTAGCAATTTATATGATAAAATTTGATTACATTTGCATCACATTCACTGAAATATAATAACATTTTGCCATTCGACATATATTTCCATGTCACGCAACGAAAACAATTCCACTTTTGCCACAAAAATCGGTGTCATCGCAGCCACCGTAGGCTCGGCCGTAGGGCTTGGCAACGTGTGGCGTTTCCCAAGCCTCGCCCAGGAAAACGGCGGTGCGGCATTCCTTGTAGTTTACCTGCTCAGTATGCTCATAATGGGTATCCCGGTAATGCTTGCCGAAACATCGCTCGGACGTGCCGGCCGTTCCGACTCGGTGGGCGTGTTCCGACGGCTCACTCCCGACCGACGGTGGTGGATTGTAGGCGTGGTGGGCATTGTCGCCTCCTATATCATTCTGTCATACTACATGGTGGTGGCAGGCTGGACACTCGAATACATATTCCAGTCGGCTACAGGCTGGCTGTTTGAGGGCACTGGCAACACTGCTACCGACAGCACCCTGTACCAGCAGAAGATGTCGCAAATGATTGCCACTGGCTGGAATCCGCTGCTGTGGACCTACATAGTCATTATATTGAACCTGTTGATTCTACTGAAAGGTGTGCAAAAAGGCATCGAAAAGATGTCAAACATCATGATGCCAATGCTATTCGTGATATTGCTCATTTTCGTAGGTGTGGCACTGACACTTCCTGCCGCACATAAAGGATTGGAATTTTTCCTAAAACCCGACTTCGGCAAAATAGATATCGATGTGGTAATGTCGGCACTGGGGCAAGCATTCTTCTCGATGAGCCTCGGCATGGGTATCCTTGTCACATACTCATCCTATTATCCGAGCGATGTCAAGCTCACCAGCACAGCCTTCACCGTCACCGGGCTTAACTTCATGGTGGCATTCTTGATGGGCCTGATTATCTTCCCGGCTGTGATGAGCTTCAACGTGGTAATCAACCCCGAAAACCTGTCGGGGACAACACTCGTCTTTGTCACGCTGCCCGAGGTATTCAACTACATGGATATGCCACGCTTCTGGGCCGTACTGTTTTTTGCCTTGCTCTTCCTGGCAGCCATCACCTCCACCATCTCCATTGCCGAGGTTTCGATAGCTTTCGTGCGCGACCGCTTCAAGACCACACGCCTCACTGCATGCCTTGTAGTATTGTTGCCAATATTCGCCACATCGGCAGCATGCTCGCTTTCGCTCGGTGCCGTGCCATGGCTCAAGATTGCAGGAATGACAGTGTTTGACTTCCTCGACGCTTTCACCACCAATATACTGCTGCCCATCAGCGCATTCTGCATCTGCATCTATGTGGGCTGGGTGTTACGCAAGAAATTCCTGAAAGACGAACTCACCAACTACGGCTCATTCCCGTCGCGGCTGGCTCCCGCCATATCGTTCCTCATCAAGTGGGTATGCCCCATATTGATTGCCGCCATCTTCATTTCCTATATCATATCACTGTTTTAGCATCACCACAATGCCACTCGGGGAATGGTTTGAGATGTCGCGCCCGCAGCGCATTGCCGCCATGGTGCTTATAGCACTAATCGTGGCATTTACGGCCGTGCGCCTTGCATTGCCACGCAACGAGCCACTACCCGAACAAGTGGAACAACGTGCCATAGAGCTTGCCAAGTTCCGCCAAGCCATCGACACCACACGCATCGACACCGTGCAACGGCGGCGCAAAAAAGCACCCGAACGGCAAGAGCCACAACACCGCCCCGTCGAAGAGATAGGCACATTTTAGCCCTTGGGCGTCATAGTGACAATGGGTATTATCATTTCTTCGAGCGAAATGCCACCATGCTGGAACGTATCGTTGTAATACTGCACATAGTGGTTGTAATTGTTGGGATAAGCAAAAAAGTCACGATTGGCGGCAAAAATATAAGTCGTCGATATATTTGGCGATGGCAGCCCGTAGTCGGCAGGACGCTTTATCTCATACACCTGCTTGGGATTGTAACTGAGATTTTTGCCAAGCTTGTATCGGAGGTTGGTATTAGTGGCACGGTCGCCTATCACTTTTATTGGATTGTTTACCCTCACTGTACCGTGGTCGGTGGTAAGCACCACACGATGTCCGCTGCCGGCTATCTGCTTTAGCAAGTCGGATATTGCCGAGTGTTTGAACCACGACTCGGTGAGCGAGCGGTAAGCCGCATCGGAATAGGCCAACTCGCGTATCATTTTCGACTCGGTGCGGGCATGCGATAGCATATCCACAAAGTTCACCACTATTACATTTAAGTCATATTGGTCGAAATTGGCAAAATTTTGCAGCAGCCTCTCCCCACCCACCGAATCATTGATTTTGCTGTAAGAAAACGTGAAACGGCGGCGGTATCGGTCAAGCAATGTCTGCACAAGCGGCGACTCATTGAGGTTCTTGCCCTCTTCCTCATCTTCATCGACCCACAGGTCGGGAAACATCTTGGAAATGTGTATCGGCATCAACCCCGAAAATATGGCGTTGCGGGCATACTGCGTCGCCGTGGGCAGAATGCTGCAATATAGCCCATCTTCATCGATGGTGAAATGTTCACCCACCATCGACTTCACCATGCGCCACTGGTCGAGGCGGAAGTTGTCTATGACAATCAAGAACACCTTTTGCCCGGCATCGAGCAGCGGCAACACTTTCCTCTTCATCACCTCGTGGCTCATGAGCGGGTGGCTGTCGGTTGTGACCCATTTTTCATAATTCTTCTTGACAAACTTGGCAAATGCCGAGTTTGCTTCTATTTTTTGCAACCGCAGCAATTCGTCCATATTGGTGTCGGCACTGGCAAGTGTCAGCTCCCAGTGCACAAGCGTCTTGTAAACCTCACACCAGTCGTCAAATGTGGCAGCATTGTTGATAGCCATGCCTATGCTGGCAAACTCCTGCTGGTAATCGAGCGTGGCTTTCTGCGCCACCAATTTCCCCGAATGCAGGTTCTTTTTTATCGACAGCAATATCTGGTTGGGATTGACAGGTTTAATGAGGTAATCGGCAATCTTGTTGCCAATTGCCTGGTTCATTATGTTCTCTTCCTCGCTCTTGGTAATCATTATCACAGGCACCTCGGGCTGCGTGAGTTTTATTTGCGACAGCGTTTCAAGCCCGCTAAGTCCTGGCATATTCTCATCGAGTATCACGAGGTCAAATTTATTGGCCTGCACGGCATCGAGCGCGTCACGCCCATTCGACACCGTTACCACGTCATAACCTTTCTGTTTCAAAAACAGTATATGGGGCTTCAAGAGATCAATCTCATCGTCGGCCCACAGTATCAATCCATTCTCCATCTCATCAATTCCCTTCTAATTGTTGGTCGGCAGCATCTGCGCCGCCGCTATCGCCATCATCGGCTTCCCCTTCGATGCCCATCATTGCGTCGCCTTGTTGCTGGTTCAACTGCTCCACATACATGAAATACTCTTCGAGCGAACGCCCTTCGGTCACGAGCAAGTTGAAATTGTCAACGCTTATCATCAGATGGCGCACATTCTGCGGCAGATGCAGGCGATCATCGGTTTCAAGCAATGTCTTGTATTCTACCGACTCATCAAAGTTACCAAAACCTTTTATTATAAGCAAGCCCAAGCGGCCAAACGACATCTGTTCCAAATCAAAATCCTTTATCTCGAATGTCGAGAAATTGTGGCGGGCGATATCAAACAACAACTGGTTTTCCGACACCGAGTCGCGCGAGAACGCAAGCACATAGTAATGTGGCGACTGCGGCTCCCACTTAAACGGCGTCACTTGCCGCGACGTGTCGTTAAGGTCGATTGAGTCGTTGGTGAGGCGTGTAGCCCAGAACATTCCACGCACGTTGCTGCCGCCACCTTCGAGCTTGCGCCCTTGGGCTATTTGCCGCATTATGGCCGAAGCTGTCGGAGTGATGTCGGTTTCGGGATACCTTTCAAGCATTTCGCGCAATGTCGATTTGAACTTGTCGTAGTTCTTCTCTGTAAGGTATGAAAGCGCGTCGATAAACATGAACTTGGGCATTATTTTCGACAACGGATAGCGGTGCATCATCTCAGCGTATGCCTCATGCACACGGTCGTTGCGATTATTGATGTAATCGTCATACGCCGCGGCATACATCTGTTCCTGGTCACGCTCCATGTTGCGCAGATTGTCTATATAATTCGGGTCTTTCATTGCTTGTCCGTAGCCCGAATCGGCAAAGTCGCCCACAATCAGCAACCTATAACGCTCGGCCTGCGCCATGTCGCCCATGCGCACATACATCAGGTAAAGGTTATAATAGGTGTCGAGCCTGTATATATTGTCGGGATACCGCGTCAACAACGTGTTGAACTGTGTAATCGAGCCTTTAAAATCCTCAAGCCTGTCTTTCAAGATTACCCCCATGTTGAACAAGCCTTCTTGTATGATATCGTTGCAAGTCTGCCGCTCTTCGTCAGTTTTGGGTATTTGCTTTAAATAGTATTCAACATAATGGGGATCGTCGGCACGCTTCAGCGAGTCGAGTGCCTCGGGCGACAAATTTGCCGTTGCGCTGTCGCCAGGCACTATATTCCCATCTTCGTCCATGCTGTCATAGTCCACTTCTTCAAACTCCGACATTGAGAATGTCGCCTTGTTGCGCCGCCGCCAGTCATCTTCCAACTTACGACTACCCCATGCCTTTTGGAACGCAGTCTTTCCGGCATTCTTTGTCGATGTGTTATAGAAATACCACGAATCGTCGGTATTCAACGTGAATGTCGTGGGCGCATTGCTGCCATTGTTGCCAAGCATCGAGCCTTGCGCCGCCTGTTGTGCCAGATATTCTTCACGGCGTGCCGCCTCGGCCTCCTCTTCTTCACGCTTCTTCAACTCGGCAATTATATTCTCGGCGACAGCTTTCTGCTCGTCGGGAGTCATCATCGACAACCGCAACAACGAATCCTGCAACTCGACATTCTGAGCATACACTGCCAACTCATCAAGCACATCCGACCGTTTTTTCAGGCTGTCATAACCAGCATATTCCTCACCTATTATCGGCACCGCCTCGGCATAACAAGGCTGCGCAAGGTCATACCGTCCCTGGGTGAAATAAATCGCACCAAGCGTGAGCTGGCTTATCGCTTTGTCGATGCCGTTACGTGTGCTTTTCTCGGCGGCGATCACATAGTTTTCAATGGCTTGCGCCGTATCTTTGCGCGACAGGTACAGATTGCCAATCGCATAATATATTTGGTCAAGGTAATCTTTGTTGCGGTCATATTTCACCATCGAACGCAACGATTTTACCTCCTTTTCAATATCTTTACCTGTATATACCTCGCTCTGCTTTATACGTGCATTGAACTTGGTGCGATATGTAGCACCATTGGCACCACCCACCTTCTTGAACGCCTGGTAGGCATCACCTGTACGTCCCACCTTGGCACACAATTGCCCATACAAGAAGCGCATTCTCACCTTTTGCGCACCACCATAGTGGTCGATAGCCTCTTTCAGATATGGCAACGCCTGTTCTATGCTATCGGTTTTGATATGGTAATTAGCCATAGAGAGATTATACAAAGCCCTCAATTTTCCACTCGTGAGGTCATCTTCTTTAATCCTCGATATAATATTTTCGGCATCGGCACTCCATTCAAGGGCATTATAGCACTGCGCTTCCCACAGCTTGGCTTCAGTGACCACCTCGGGCAACCATCTGAAATGTCCGGCTGTATAATGGAATGTGGCAGCAGCCCCCATGAAATCGCCATTCATGTATTGCCCGCGCCCCATCATGAGCCAAGCATTGTGCAGGAATGGATTATACTCCTCGCGTTGCATCCATTCCTTATACTTCTTGTCACGTCCTTTGCCACTTTTCTTTTTCGGTTTCTTTTTTATCGAGTGCAGCCTTATAGCCTTCTGCATTTTCTCGATGGTACGGTCGAAATTGGTCGATGGTTGCGGGTCAGACGGATGACCGTATGCTTCGGCCGGGTGTATATACACCTGCTTTGTATAGTCGTCCTCATAGTCGGTTTCCATCGTTTTCAATTGTTCGTTGTAATGCTCCGAACCATTGAAATAAACATTGTAGCGTGTGGTAAACGACTGCCAGAAACGCGACATGCCAGTATTCTTCTTGGTACTGCAAGCCGTACCAAGCAACATCAATGCCACCACAATGGCAACAGGTATGTAACGGAATTTCGTTTTCAATATCACCATACTTATATCAAAATATAAACGCAATGATACTACATTTATTTTACAACAGCATTTGCGTTTTTCTAATATGGATGGAAATAAGTAATTTTGCACGACAAAAATTGAAAACCCGATATGGATACACTCGACATAATATTATTTATAGCCATCGTTGCAGCCGTGGCTGTCATAGCCACCATGCTGTCGCAAAATGCAGGGAAAATGCGGCAAATAACCTCGTTGAAAGATGAAATAAGCCATCGCGACGAGGAAAAGCAAATCATGCAGAAAGCCATTGCCGAACGTGATGCTGCAATCGCTGCATCGCAAGCCACAATCGCAATGCTCGAAAACCAGGCATCAGAAGCACGAAACCAAATGGGCAAATATGCCGAACAGATAGAATCGCTAAATGAACGCATAATCACACTTTCAAACGAAAATTCAAAATATAATGAACGGCTGACAGTTGCTGCCAACGAGCGAGAACGACTGCAACGTGAAGCCCAACTACAATTTGGCGAACTCGCAACTAAAATCTTTGATGAAAAAACACGCAAGAGCGACGACAGGCTGAACGAAATTCTTTCACCCCTGAAAGAAAACATCGAACGGCTGAAAAAAGAAATCACCGAACGCTCAATCAAAGACACCGAAAATCACGCATCGCTGCGCGAACAAATCGGACTGTTGCGCGACCTCAACACACAAATCGGGAAAGACGCAACCTACCTGGCAAATGCACTGAAAGGCAATAACAGCGTACAAGGGAACTGGGGCGAACAAATGCTCGAAAATATATTGTCGGCATCTGGACTTATAAAAGGCGAACAATTTGAAGTACAAGTCACCAAAGATGAGGCTGGTAATACACTTACCAATGATGCCGGAAACCGTCTGCGCCCCGATGTGATAGTACACTTGCCCGATAATAAAGATATTATTATCGACTCGAAAGTGTCGTTTCGTGCATACATCGACTATGTAAACGCAACCGACGAACGTACACAACAGGAAAAACTGAAAGAACATGCGACCTCGGTAAAAAAACATGTTGATGAACTTGCAACGAAGAGCTACCAAGACTACGTGCGCAAGTCGGGCGACTTTGTGATGATGTTTATCCCCAATGAAGGGGCATACCTCGCAGCAATGCATGCCGATGCACACCTGTGGGAATACGCCTACGACAAGCGTGTGGTAATCATCAGCCCGACACACCTCATTTCGGTGCTCAAATTAGTATCACAATTATGGGGACACGACAAGCAAACCAAAAATGCCCTGAAAATAGCCGAAGAAGCGGGAAAACTTTATGACCGATTCGTAGAATTTGTAGAATACATGCGCTCAATCGACAAGGGAATAGCTGCGGCACGGCAAGCCTATGACAAGGCAATGGCGAAGTTACAAGATGGGCGTGGTAACATATTAAGACAAGTAGAAAACCTACAAGAATTAGGAGCAAAGGCCAAAAAGAAATTACAATTGCCGGCCGAATAATGTATCCTGCACGCCAGCCCTAATTATTTCGCAACAACCGGTATTCCTGTGGTGCCACACCAGTGAGGCGTTTAAACATGACGCTGAAACATTGCACCGATGGATAGCCCAACTGTGTAGCCACTTGCGACGCTGCACAACCTTGCATTGCAAGCATTTGCTTGGCGGCAGCAAAACGCTTCGCCTCAACATATTCACGCACAGTCTTGCCTGTAGAAAACTTTAGCACGTCCTTGAAGTATTGTGGCGACAAATGCAAATAACCGGCACACATTTCGACTGTCGGGAACACTCCATGCGCCAATTTGCCTTGCTCGATGTAACCATCGATGAAGCGTTCCAATCGGCACATTAACACATCGTTCTCGTCCTCACGTGTTACAAATTGCCGTTCATAATAACGTTTGCAATAATCCAATAGCAATTCTATGTGGCGCGTGATAATCGTGCGGCTGTATGTGTCGATAGGATGATGCAACTCTTCATCGATATTCTCAAGACAACTCTCTATCTTGCTTTTTTCACGCAACGACAAGTGCAGTGCTTCATCGTTATCATACGAGAAAAAAGTATAACTGCACAACGTGTGGTCAAGCGAAGTACCATAAATCAAGTCGGGGTGGAACGCCAGCAACCACCCACTGCTTGGCAACATACGGTCGCCAGCCAAGCCAAATGCCTTCTCGGGCGACAAAAACACCATTGTGGCATCGGAGAAATCATAATGCTTGCGACCACAACAGCACTCACAACCACGACTACTATTGTCGATTAACAGAACAGTATAAAAATCAAATTTCACACTGTGCTGTTGCATGGAAGCACTGTCCCCACCGAGGCGTATGACACTTGCCTGTGGGTGAAGCGTTTTGCTGCCGAGGCAACAATTACACTGATGTACCGTTTTTATATCGAGTATCTTCCCCATCAATTGTTCTTGATGATTTCCTTTACAAATATAGCGAGAAAATATCATACTCGGCCTTCGACAAATTATCAATCAGTAATAAAGATAATAATCTCCGTAATTCGGGTAAAATACCCATCTATGCCGTCATAGTTTTATTACTAATTTTGCAACACAAATGCATCACAATAACAAATGGGAAAACTACAGAAACACACTTTCATGATTACAGTAAGTATCATATTGGCTCTAATAGTATTGGCCGCAACAGCTATTTTGATTTTTATAAACAGCCCGCAATTCGGCCAGCTCCCCAAGGGCGAACGTCTGCAACGCGTCTTGCAATCACCCAATTACCGCAATGGGCAATTCCGTAACCTACAGCCAACCGAGATGATGTCATCACGCAACAACAACCGATGGCAAGCCATCTGGCATTTCCTCACCGACAAGAAACCCGATGGAATAATTCCCGATACCCCTATACCAGCCGTCAAAAACGACCTCAAGAAGCTGCCCGCAGACAGCGACATAATAGTGTGGTTCGGGCATTCTTCTTATTTGCTGCAATTGTCGGGAAAACGATTTCTGGTTGACCCCGTGTTTTACAAAGCTTCACCCGTGTCATTCATCAACAAGCCATTCCCAGGTACCGACATTTACAAACCCGAAGACCTGCCCGAACGAATCGATTACTTAATAATCACACACGACCATTGGGATCATCTTGATTATAACACTGTCACCGAATTGCGCAACCGCATTGGCAAAGTGATTTGCCCACTCGGCGTAGGGCAACATTTTGAATACTGGGGATTCGACCCGTCGGTTCTCATTGAACTCGATTGGCAAGAAAATGCCACACTAAACCATGGTTACAATGTGCATTGCCTGCTGGCACGACATTTCTCGGGACGAGGCTTGACCGCCAACAAAACTTTGTGGGCATCATTCTTGCTTGAAACACCATCACTCACAGTCTTCATTGGCGGTGATAGTGGATATGGGTCACATTACCAAGAAATTGGCAATAAATTCCCAAATATCGACTTAGCCATACTTGAAAACGGACAATACAATGAAAACTGGCGACATATACACACCATGCCCCAAGAACTCGGGAAAGAAGCCCAAGAACTTGGCGCAAACACAGTCATCACAGTACATCACTCAAAATATGCCCTCGCACGACACCTGTGGGACGAACCATTACACAACGAATTAAACGCCGCAGAACAGTACCACTTTAATCTCACAGTACTGAAAATAGGTGAAATCACCACCCTTACACCCTCAAAACAGACAACGGCAGACAGTGACCCGAAATAAAAAATCAAATGAATTTATTTTTTCTTCGCTCACCTTGCACTATCTTTGCATACCGATATATCTATAAAACTTAATGTCAGAAAGGAATCATTATTATGAAAAAGTTTAATATTTTATTGTTGATTTCAGTGATGTTTGTTATGGGTACTTCATTTGCCCATGCTTTTGACTGGGGCAGTGTACTTGGAGGCATGTTGAACGGGAACTCCAATTCCACCGACTCGACCACGACCAACTCATCGACATCATCAGGGGCATCAGCCTTGGGCAACATATTAGGCGGAATATTACAAACCGACGACCTCGAAGTAGCCGACATTGCAGGCAAATGGACAGCTACAGGCCCTGCAATACAATTCAAAAGCGACAATTTCCTGCAACAAGCTGGCGGTGCAGCTGCCGCAACAGCCGTTGAAGAGAAAATACGCCCATACTACGAAAAACTGGGCCTCGATGGAATGACTCTTGAAATAACTTCGGATGGGAATGTAACAGCAACGCTGAAAAGCGGAAAGTCGTTCAAAGGAACCATAAAGAAAGGTGAGAACACCGGCGAAATGGTAATCAGTTTTAGCAAACTGTCTATAGGGAATGTCACAGTCGAAGTGACAAAATCGGTTTCAACGCTCAGCCTCATGGCCGACATTTCAAAACTGAAATCATTGCTCACTGCCGTGGCCGACAAGCTCAATATGGAACAACTTTCAACAATAACCAACCTGCTCGAAAACTACGACGGCATATATGCTGGCCTAAAATTATCAAAATAAAAACTTTAAGTACATAACATAATAACGTAAACAATAATGATGTGTCACCGCCTCGGCACATCATTATTGTTTACACCATATAATAATTTGAAACTTACTCATAATACACTAATACGAAACTCATTAACAACAATTCCAAAACATCTGTCGCAAAAAATTTGCCATGTAAAAGAAAAATCGTAACTTTGCGACTCCAAAAACTACATGGGAATGAAAGTTTCTTGTATAAATATACCATTTGCAGCTATAAGCGAGATGCTCTGTAGTGCAATATTTGTACATTGGTTCAGTGGTTTTTACCAATGTGGTTAAATCTGTACCACTATCAAAAAGTCCACTGAAATAGTGTGACTGTGTGAAACAATCACTATATTTTACATTCACTAAAACTTTAGTTATGCTTATCTTAGTTTTTATCCTTATCGGGATAACGGCTGGTTATATGCTGCGCAATATTAAAGCATTGAAAAACGTTGACCGCACCATACAGTCACAATATGCACCCTTTTGTTTATCTTAGGATTGACCGTCGGCGGCAATCATGAAATGCTCAAAAACATTGGCATATATGGCGGCCAGGCTTTTATAATCTGTTGTGCCGGCCTTGTAGGCAGCATTCTATTCACATATATAATCAGCATCCTATTTTTCAAAGACATCAAAAATGAAGACGATAATCAATAACCTCCTCGTACCTGGCATTTTTGCCCTTGGCTGCATTGCAGGCTATCTACTTGGCGACAACACACTGCAATTATCAAAACTTACCGATGCTTCAATTTATGTCCTATACGCACTCATGCTGCAAGTGGGCTTCAGTGTCGGGTACAGCGACAATTTTGCCAAAGTGCTGCGCACACTCCGCCCTAAATATTTACTTATTCCATTAGCTACAGTTTCAGGGACACTATTATTCTCGGCAGCAGTGAGTTTCCTGCTTAGCCATTGGAGCGTTGCCGAATGCCTGGCTGTGGGTAGCGGCATGGGCTATTATTCCCTTTCTTCGATACTGATTGTGCAGCTGAAAACGCCTTCGCTCGGTGTGCAACTTGCTACAGAACTTGGCACAATAGCACTGCTTGCCAATATATTCCGCGAACTGTTCGCACTGATTGGTGCGCCACTATTCCGCCGTTTCTTTGGCAAACTTGCACCAATTTCTGTGGCAGGAGTTACCTCGGTTGATGTAGCTTTGCCATCAATAATGCGCGCTTCGGGTCGAGAAATGATTCCTATTGCCATTTTTCATGGCATACTTATCGACATCAGTGTTCCGTTCTTCATTTCATTCTTCTGCTCAATATGATAACTATAGTATAAATCAAACATAAAAAATAGAGGACGCACACTTGTTGCATCCTCTATTTTTTATATCATGTTTTTGATCTATTGCAGAGTACCCGCATTGGCAGCGTTAATCATGTCGGCATTGGCAGTAATATATATCTCCACACGCCTGTTTTGTGCACGACCAGCCTCAGTCGAATTATCAGCAACAGGATAATCATACGCCAGCCCATTGGTTGTCAGTCGGCTACTCGACACTCCCGAACCTATCAAATAATTCGCTACAGCTTGAGCGCGCTCTTTCGACAAACGGTCATTTACAGCGCGAGTACCCGTATTGTCGGTGTGCCCATTAATTACAACGTCGGTCTGTGGGTTATTTTGCAACGACACGGCAAATTCACTCAACGACTGGCGAGCCGATGCACTGAGGTCGCTCTTATTGGTAGCAAACAATATACCACTATTAAATGTCACTTTGATAGCTTGTAAATTATTCACGTCGGTAACCTGTTCCACTTCGGCACCTTCTATTTGAGCAATCTCTTCTTGTTGCTTATCCATCTTGCGCCCAATCAACGTGCCCGCCGTAGCACCAATTGCAGTACCTACTACAGCACCAATTGCAGCACCCTTTCCGCCACCAGCCAATGCTCCGACTCCTGCGCCAAGAGCCGCACCACCACCAGTACCAATCAGCGCACCTTTCGATGTATTATTAAGCGATGACAATGACGTGCAGCCCGATGCACTTACAAGCAAAGCCAAACTTAGAATCCAACACGAAATTTTCTTTACATTCATGATAATTTTATTTATGATTATACTACAAATTTAGTAAATTCCCATGAAAAGCAACAATCCAATACCGCTATTTTACCATATTTGAAGTAAAAAAGTGCACTTGCATACGACAGCACACAGCCCGCCCAATCATATATAGCATATCAATCGCACTTTTTGACGCAGCTACAGTGGCAATAATACGGCAACTTTGCCAAGTAGTAACCTTTTTATTTGTATTTTTGCAAAGTCTTTGCGGCACGGTCGCCGTAGGGATAGAATTTTTGTACATTACACGACTAATATTTAATGAAGATAAAATATATCTTTTGTATTGTATCATTGGTTGTAATATTGATTTCCCCATCAATATTGGCCAAAGATGCCGCTGTGGTAGAACCATCATACGCTTGGACTATATCCGAGCCACTCGGTTTGCGCTACACATCTACAATCGACACACTTCAATATAATTATTTCCAGCAGGCTATCCCTTCGATGGCCAGCAAAGCGTATGCTACTACTGGTAACCTTGGAGCCGAAGGTCAAGATCAAATATTCTTTGACCGCCCTGCAATTTCCAATTTCTTCTTCGAAGACGCATTAAGCGTTTACCTGCCATCTATAAAGACCCAAAAGTTCTATAACACTCGAATACCGATGACAATCCTCTCGTACAACACGGGGGGAACAAGCGACAACACCCAAGACAGGCTGTCGGCAGTGTTTTCTGGCAATGTCAACAAAGCAATAGAAGTCGGCGCAGCCATGGACTATATTTACTCGAAGGGTTTATATGACGGACAATCAACATCAGACTTCACGTGGCGCGTATTTGGTTCTTATACAGGCGACAGATATGAATTGCAAGCATTCTTCAACAGCTACAATTTCTTGAACAAAGAAAACGGCGGAATCACCGATGACCGATACATCACCGACCCTGCCCAAGTCCAAGGCGGCTCGACCACAGTAAACACGAAAACAGTACCCACCAACCTTACGGACGCACATTCACGCATATATGGTACCGAATTATATCTCAACCATCGATACAAAGTGGGATATTACGAGAACCACCGTGACCCCGAAACTGACACCATCATAGGCCGCACATATATACCAGTGACGAGCTTTATATGGACAATGAACTACAAGAGCAACAAGCATCTATTCCTCAGCACTGCCGAAACCGACACTTCATATTTCGACAATTCATACTTCACACTGCAAGGCACCAACGATGAAACAAGTTACTGGAAATTGTCAAACACCCTTGGTATTTCAATGCTTGAGGGATTTAACAAGTATGCCAAGTTTGGACTTGCAGCCTACGTTACACATGAGTTCCGCAAATACACCCAGCACACCGATACCATCGAATCCATCTCGGCCGAAAGCGGGTTGCTCACACCACTGCCAGGCTATACAATTCCACACACATATACCGAAAACTTGATATGGGTAGGTGGACAATTAACCAAGCAACGCGGTTCGATACTCACCTACAACGCCACAGCTCAATTTGGTATTGTAGGCTCAGTAGCTGGCGACATAGATGTGTCAGGCGACATTTCCACAAAATTCAAATTAAAAAATGACAGCGTTAGAATTACTGGCTATGGATATTTCAAAAACAAGGAAGTTCCATATTTTATCCAAAATTATATTTCTAACCACTATATATGGCAAAACGATTTTGGAAAAGAACGACGCATTAGGTTCGGCGGGCGATTGGTTTTCCCATTGACAAGAACTAAAGCCGATGTTGGTGTCGAGAATATCCAGAATTTCATATATTTCAATAATTCGGGTTTACCTGCGCAGCATGGCGACAATATACAGGTATTCAGCGCAACAGTTGACCAAAATTTCAAATTCGGAATCTTCAACTGGAACAATTCGCTAACTTATCAAACTTCGTCAAACGAAACAGTTTTGCCGCTACCTAAATTTGCAATTTATTCCAACATGTTCCTGCAATTTCCCATTGCCCGTGTCCTTCACGTACAGTTTGGCGTAGATTGCAATTACTACACTCGCTATTACGCACCAGCCTACAATCCTGCCACTATGACATTTCACACACAAAATGAAGTGATGTGTGGCAACTTCGCATTCATGACAGTATATGCCAACATGAAATTAAAAAAGACCCGCTTCTTCGTAATGTTCAGCCATGTCAATGAAAGTTTCATGGGTGGCAGTTTTGCGATCCCACATTACCCCCTAAATGGCATGAAATTCCAAATGGGGCTCTCAGTTGACTTTGCTAATTAACGCCACAACATACATACGCCATGCCTCACAATCTTACCCCAAAGAAAGGCAACATATTCATATACCTTGCCCTCATTGCAATAGTAATAGCATCGATGGTAGCACTAAAACATTGCACCAATAATGTACCCAAAGATACCGACATTGCCGACACTGGCAATATCAATATTGCAATTGAATATTCCCCATTATCACTATACACCTACGATGATACATTAGGGGGATTCTGCTACGACTTTTTGAGGCTTATCGAAAAACGTTCAAACCACAAATTCACATTTCATCCTGTGGTAACGCTTGAAAGCACTCTTGCAGGACTTGGAAAAGGTACTTATGACATGGTAGTCGCACAATTCCCTGCAACGAAAGACAACCAAAATAAATATCTATTTTCCGAAGCCTTGTATCTCGACCACCAAGTGCTTGTCCAACTCAAGAACAATAACGGCAACGTCACAGCCAAATCTCCACTCGACCTTGTTCATGACACTGTTTATGTAGTGAAAGGTTCGCCCATGCGTTCCCGCATTGAAAATTTAAGCCGGGAAATAGGCGACACTATATTTGTTGCCGAAGATGCCAACTATGGTCCTGAACAATTATTCCTGCGCGTTGCTACTGGTGAAATAGAATATGCCGTAATCAACCAATCCATAGCAGCCTCCCTTGCCACACATTACACCAATGTAGATTATGCCACAGGTATAAGTTTCACACAATTCCAGCCAATAATCTTGCGCAAGACCGATACCACACTCTGTGACAGTCTTAACTACTGGATTGAAGCCGAGAAAAATACGCCCCAATTCAAGTCATTGCAATCTCGGTATTTTTAATGTCATCTTTCTATAACAACCCAAAATCCATCAAGACTGCCATCTACAAGCACAAGATACCAGTACTTGTTACCAGTTTCTTTGTATAATGTACAGCTCAGGATATCTTGAGCTACACCATTCACCTTAATTCTCTCTATACCCGCACCATACTGCGCCAACGTCAACTCTACCCTTTCGGCTGTAGCGATATTTATAAATTCCAACTTACCTGCACCCTCAATCATCATTATACCAGGCACTCCATACCGCAACGAATACCCAATACCCGATACCCTCGGTGTAGCATCGGCAAGTTCCTCATCAATCCTATCCAATAAAGTTTCATCGACATGTACCTTGCAAGCAACGTCATCAAACAATGTAAGGAACAAAACCTCAGCATCACCGCGTGCCATCGCTGTTATTATAGCTTTACGACCTTCTCGGCGAGCCGTCACTATATTCTCATCACTGCATTCAAGCGAAAATTCAAGTTCACCCGACACATACACCTCGGCAGTGTCGCCAGGAGCTAAATCCACATAGTATCGCGACAACGAAAATATCGTAGTAGGTTCTTCACTATGATGTTTGTCATCGGTGCAAGACAGCAACATTGCGATACTGCACAATAATATTACATATAATACCTGCTTCGTCATTGCTTTATCTCTATTGTCACCTTCCCCGTTACTAAAGTAGTTGAAAATTTCAACTCATGCAGCCCTACACCCAAGTCAGATGCTTTTATATAGTTTCCGGCGCAATCTCGCCCATTTACACTCCACACAGCATCATCAGGAACATACCGACTGCGTAGCCATATTTTCTCACCGATATTATATGACGGTTTCAAATATTCGCCATCATTATCATCGCTATCATCAAAACGAAATGGCACACCAGACAATTCGCCCCATATATATTCACACAAATCGGGGAAATCGACAAATGGATTACGATTGCCCTGGACTGCATATATAGCCTCATTACGATTTCGCTCCTTGTCATCGACAGGATCGGCTCGACACCACGAAAGCATCATTGCCAAAGATGTCGTATTGAACACAGGATAGGAATTATCATTAAATAAACTCCATGATTGTCCTTGCCATTGAAACTCGCCACCATAACATGCAGCCGCGTACATCAGTACACGAGCCACATCACCTTTATATTCGTCAGATGGCTCGTATGCCTGAATTTCGGTTTCAAGCATAACACCATACCCCATCTTCCAAACCCCATTGTCATACAACGCATTATCAACTTCCCATGGGATTAAATCAGATTTAACCGTAGCGACTTCAGCATCAACAGGAAATATGTTATGTACGTCCAACGATAAATCATTTGAGTATGGATAAGCATCACCAGTCCATTGTGGAGGCACTATATGGCAACATACCATACCACTAGGCACGCAATCATCAGCAACAAAGCCGACCATACTATTTGAAAAAATGTCCCATACTGTTCCATCATCACGCTTATCGGTGACCGAGAATATATTCCACAAAACATCTTCATCATATTGCCGCATAACAGAGTCGTGATTACGTATTACCACCCTTACAGCCTTCAACAAATCCTCGCCACAAAGCCCTTCGAGCGTTGACGGGTAATACCCATCGTTGCTGTCGGCACACATATATCCAGCAACAATTACCGTTAATAATACTATTATACAGCGGCGCATCATAATCATTACAAGACAGGACTTAACAAACGTACCAACGATTCACAACAACGTTCATACAACGGACGATTGCGCCACGTACTCGGCAACGTGCGCAAACAATCTTTCTGGTCGGCAAGGAATATATCCACCATTTGCTTATTAAGCTCAGTGCTATACATCATTATATTACATTCAAAATTATGCTCAAAGCTTCGGAAATCAAAATTGGTTGACCCTGTCGTACAAAATTCGTCATCGACAATGAGCGTCTTGGCATGGAGCATTCCTGCATTGTACAAGTAAATCTTGATACCGGCCTTGATACATTCCGAAACATAAGAAAACGTTGCCAGGCGCAACACCACAGAATCGGATTTCCGAGGTATCATGATGCGCACATCAACCTTGGCCAATGCAGCCGCTTGCAATGCTTTAAGCATGCTTTCAGTTGGCAAGAAATAAGGTGTCTGTATGTATATGCGTTTCTTGGCATTCCCAATCATCTTCAAGAACAACATGGGGATATTGCCCCAACGGCTTGTAGGCCCACTCGACACAAGTTGCACACCGACCTCGTCGCTATCTTTCACATCATACAATTTCGTACTTTCGGCAAGCAATGGTTGCCCCATGAAATTCCAGTCAACGGCAAAATTATACTGCAAACCGGCAACCGCTGGCCCTGTAAGCCTCACATGTGTATCACGCCATCGACCGAAACCTCCGCCATCGACATATCTGTCGGCTATGTTCATGCCGCCTATATATCCTACTTCACCATCAATTATAGAAATTTTCCTATGGTTACGCCAGTTAATCCTTGTGGCAAGTTGTGGAAAAGTTACTTTCATAAACGGCAATGCCATTACTCCTTTTGCCCGCATAGAAGCAAAGAAACTATCCTTTGCCTTGAACGATCCCACGTGGTCATAAATAACACGCACTTTTACACCTTCGGCAGCTTTTGCTACAAGCAAGTCGCTAATTTCATGCCCCAATCGGTCATCTTCAAAGATGTAAAACTGAATGTTTATGTAACTTTTTGCATTTGCAATATCGATCTTAAACTGTTCAAACAATTTACTGCAATCGGTAAATATGTTGATATGATTACCTGGAAAATACCGTGCTCCCGTCAACGACATTGCAAGCCGTATCCCTTGCTGACATTCAAGGCTCAAAGGCAACTTGGTTTCATCAATTATTTTATATGGCTCAATCCGAAGCAACCGTTTTTTGTTCTTATTAGAAATCAACCGCTTGCTCTTCATGCTGCGCCCAAAAAACATATAAAGCCCTACCCCGACCACCGGCAATAACAGCAGTACAGTTATCCATGCCAACGATTTCACAGGATTGCGGTTTTCAGAAATAATCACGCCAATAATGCTCAATACTGTTATTAAATAAACAACAGCAAAAATGGTAAATATCCATTCTGAAATTGACATATCCATGGCACGCAATGAAAAGTTTTTTATATAGCTAAGTTAATGTTTTTCTGCACCACAATGGTTGAAAATTACATTATTAATTTCCCTCATGAAGTTTTTTTAACAATTTCCCACACAGAACGGAAAAAACTGGACATGCCCTGCCATGAAAGCAAGAGATGTCCAGTTATTTTATTTATTGGTATATACGTCTGCTTATCCGCACTTAGATGTGCCGCAAGATGTACATATAAGGCAACCTTCCTGATATATCAACGTTTCATTGCCGCATTTTGGACACTTCTGCCCTTTTGCCTCAGAACCGTTTGGCAAGTATTTTTTCAATGCTCGCTCAACGCCCATTTTCCATGTATTGATCGACTGGTTGTTGAGTTCAAGACTACTTATCAACTTAACCACTTGATCTATAGGCATACCATATCGCAAAACGCCTGAAATCAACTTGGCATAATTCCAGAATTCAGGGTTGAATTTCTCCGACAAACCTTCAATTGTGGTTTTATAGCCACGTTTGTTGATGAATTGGAAATCATAGTGCTTATTTCCATTCTCATCTATTGCCTTGATAATCTTACCCTTTGTAACCGATTTCGGACAGAATATTCCCTCATCGTCATCGGCTAAACCTGTAAAAATCTCATACGGGCGACCATTTATCAAGCCGATGAAAGCAATCCATTTTTCTTTATTGTTCTGGAATCTTACAACGTCGGCCTCAAGTTCTATCGGGCGTTTCAATATATGCTCTTCCTCGGCCATGTAACGCTCCTTCTTTTCCTCTTTCTTAGTTGAAATCAACACGCCCGAACGTGAACCCTCACGATAAACCGTACACCCTTTGCAACCAACTTTCCAAGCTTCGACATACAAATCGTTAACCAAATCCTCAGTCACATCACTTGGCAAATTGATAGTCACACTTATCGAATGGTCAACCCACTTCTGAATGCGGCCCTGCATCCTCACCTTTGCAAGCCAATCGATATCGTTTGATGTGGCTTTATGATATGGCGACTTTGCAACTATTTCATCGAGTTCGGCTTGAGTATAACTGTCTTTTACCTCAATACCCACAGTTTTCATCCACATAATAAACTTGTGGTGATATACGATGTATTCCTCGAAACTATCGCCCGTTTCGTCGGTATAGTCAATTCTCACATCGGGATCATTAGGATTGACTTTACGACGACGTTTATACACAGGCATAAACACAGGCTCGATGCCCGATGTAGTTTGAGTCATAAGACTCGTCGTTCCTGTTGGCGCAATCGTCAAACAAGCAATATTGCGACGGCCATATTTGACCATATTCTCATATAATTCAGGACAAGCTTCTTTCAACCGATTTACAAATGGATTGTTCTTCTCCCTCTCTGCATCATAAATCTCAAATGCGCCACGTTCTTGAGCCATCATAACCGAAGACCCATAAGCTGCGATGGCAAGTGTCTTGTGCACACTTTCCGAGAAATCGATAGCTTCGTCACTGCCATAGCGCAATCCCATAGCTGCAAGCATGTCACCTTCGGCTGTTGTACCGACACCCGTGCGTCGTCCTTTCAGCGTCTTGGTCTTTATCTTGTGCCATAAGTGGAGTTCCGTTTCCTTAACCTCCATCGTTTCCGGGTCGCTTTTGATTTTTTCGATAATCATATCGATTTTTTCCATCTCAAGGTCTATGATATCGTCCATCAACCGTTGAGCACAAGCCACATGTTTCTTGAACAAATCATAATCAAACGAAGCCTCGGCTGTGAATGGGTTCTTCACGTATGAGAACAAATTAATAGCAATTAATCGACAGCTATCATACGGGCACAATGGAATTTCGCCACATGGGTTAGTCGAAATTGTTTTAAATCCAAGGTCGGCATAACAATCGGGAATTGACTCACGTTCAATTGTATCCCAAAATAGCACGCCTGGTTCGGCACTTTTCCATGCATTATGTACAATCTTGCGCCAGAGTGTCATTGCATCTATCTCTTTCTTGTACACCGGTGTGTCGGAATTTACTGGATATTGTTGAACATAAGGTTCCCCATTAATAGCGGCACGCATGAAATCATCATCGATCCTCACCGACACATTTGCCCCGGTAACACGTCCTTCGGTCATTTTTGCATCGATAAAAGCTTCAGAATCGGGATGCTTAATGCTCACAGTCAACATCAAAGCTCCGCGACGCCCATCTTGTGCCACTTCGCGTGTGGAATTAGAATATCGTTCCATAAACGGCACAAGTCCAGTAGATGTAAGTGCCGAGTTTTTCACGGGTGAACCTTTTGGCCTTATGTGCGACAAGTCATGTCCAACCCCGCCACGACGTTTCATGAGCTGCACTTGCTCCTCATCAATCTTAATAATGCCACCGTATGAATCTGGGTCGCCATCAATTCCTATCACAAAACAGTTTGACAATGACCCGAGTTGATAGTTATTACCAATTCCTGCCATTGGGCTACCTTGTGGAATAATGTACCTAAAACCTTTCAACAATTGATAGATTTCTTCTTCTGGCATTGGATTAGGATATTTCAATTCAATTCGTGCCAATTCCGACGCTATGCGATGATGCATGTCGTCGGGGGTCAATTCATAGATGTTGCCATACGAATCTTTCAGTGCGTATTTACTTGCCCACACTCTTGCGGCAAGTTCGTCACCGTTGAAATATTCATTCGATGCAGCAAATGCCTCTTCGTAAGTATAAATTTTTTTATCCATGGGGAATTATAAGATTTATGATATGTTTTTGCAGCACAAAGATAACACAAATGCAACAAGATAGAAACTTAATTTTCCATATTTTTAAAAAAGTTTTCCATTTCAAACACATAAACAACACTACATCAATAACTTACGTTTTAAACAATCACAAAAAGTTTTCCAAAACTAAATTTTATCATATAATTACATCTTTTAAACCAACTCACATTCCACTCAAATTAATATTTGTAATTTTCTGTTTTTACCACTATTATTTTGTAATTTTGCACTATTATAAACCTATATAAAATGAAGAAAATACTACTTGCAATCGCCACTACGATATTTCTCGCCTCGTTGATTTCTTGCAGCAAAGATTTCAAAGTAACATACCTCGAAATATACCCTACAGAATTAACCACCGAAATCGACGAAACAGCTCAATTGTCCTTCTCTATTGTTTACGAGGGCGGGGACTTCGACGACCCCAACCTCATACAAGTCGATTGGCAAAGTTCAGATGCAAGCATCGTCGAAGTGAACGATTCAGGCAAAATCACAGCAAAAGCCATCGGCCTTGCCGATATCACCGTAACATGCCAAGACATGAGTTCTACATGCACTGTCACCGTCACCGACACTATTGCCACTGACGATGATATTGCAGTCACACAAAATTGATTTTTCCAAAAAACTCTGGTCGATGGAAATCGGGGTTGGGTGTATCAATAGGCATCCAACTCAGATAATGCGGCAAACTCATTTTCGCCCCACATTTATAGAAATTGCCTAAAATATACTCAGGCAGATTATTGGCATCTATTCCGACCAACGCAAATGGCACAGCTATTGTCAAATTCCACGCAAACACGCCTTCCATTTCCTCAAAAGGACGAGTGCCACACGATGCGTAACGACGTATGCTGGCAATCTGCTCATCATTCAGCCTTGTAGGATTATCGCGCGTCACACGGTGTGAGGCATTAACTGTTCCTATGCAATTAAACTCAAAATTCCAATATTCATCACTGCCTGGAAGTTTCATAAAAAACTCCACACAACTATCATCAGCAACAGGCGAATTGTTTTTATAATTAACGGCACGCAAGTAATTTCCCCGCACAAAGAAATCAATAAATATGGCATCGTCAGAACGTCCTACCGTGAAAATCGTCACAGGATGGTAGGGATATTCATCGGCCCAGTTACGACAAGCTATTGAATGTTTTTCCGATTCAAGTTCCAGGAAGTCGCCAACCTGCTCAATGTCCATATTGTTGAGTTCAGGAAAATACTTCACATTGATTTCATTATCTCGCTCCATAACGTATGATATTATTCTTGTTTCATATATAATTGGCAATCCCCATTACCAAACCCACCAGCGACATTATGAGAATTATCGCACCTATTATACGGTTGACAAGCCACATGCTGCGAAGGTTGAAATGAGATCTTACCGCATTGACAAACAATGTTATTACAAACCACCATGCTATCGCCCCTATAAAAATGAATACATACCCTATCATATAGTGATACAAGCAGTACTCAGGGAGCATGAAGTTGAACCGTGCAAACAAGCCTATTATGAGAAACAATATTAACGGATTTGATACCGTGAACAGAAATCCCGTAATAAGGTCTTGCACATAATTATTCTTTTTCTCTTTTAATTTCCGCAATGTACGCACGGGATTGCGCCGTAGCAAATAAATAGCAAACACCAGCAACACGATGCTGCCAGCTATTTGCAATGGGTTCTGGTTGGCTTCGATGAAATCTATCACAATCGACAGTCCCACTCCTGCAAGTACCGAATAGAGCAAATCGGAAATGGCAGCACCAAGACCTGTATAGAAACCTGCCCATCGTCCCTTGTTCATGGTGCGCTGTATGCACAACACCCCCACAGGGCCCATTGGAGCCGACACAAGAACGCCTATCGCAAACCCGCGCAATATTATATACAGGATTAACTCCATCTTGCAAATTATGTGTTCGAGAAACAAAGGTAATAAAAAAAACTTGAAGTGGCATTAACTTGCACAACAACTCTTGCACCGGCACATTTAACTTGTTTAAGCCATATCGGCTGCCACAGACTGAACGACAGGCACACAGTGGTTGACGAGCACATTGAAAAGACAATAACACATCTTATTGCCATCGGCTGGAATTTTATAGCATCAACCTTCGTCCATTTACGCAAAATTTGGTTAATTTTGTCGTCACAAACAAGAATTTATCACTAATGGCACAATCTATGAAAACAAGCTTGGTAGCCAAGCAGTACATTTTCCCTTTCATACTTATCACACTACTTTTCTTCCTGTGGGGAGGGGCAAGAGCCGTAATGGACGTGCTTAACAAGCACTTCCAGTTAACGATGGAAGTCACCAAAACCCACTCCGCACTGATGCAAGCAGTGGTGTATGGTGCATATTTCCTCATGGCACTGCCTGCCGGAATCATGATACGCCGCTTCGGTACTCGCATCGGTGTAATAGCCGGATTGCTATTGTTTGGCGGTGGCTCATTGCTATTCTTGCCAATCGGCGACAACATGGTCTTTGAATACGTGCTGCTGCCATTGTTTATCATAGGGTGTGGACTGGTGATACTCGAAACTGCCGCCAATCCCTACGTCACGTTGCTCGGCGACCCTCGCACATCGGCTGGTCGTCTAAACTTGGCACAATCATTCAACGGATTAGGCAGCATAGTCGGCGTGCTGCTTGGCGGACAATTCTTTTTTGCCGAGCGTGGTAGCGGTGAAGTCGCCGATATAGCAATACCCTACTCAATCATTGGCATAATAGTGCTGCTCGTAGCCCTGTGTTTCTCAAGAGTGAAGTTGCCTGAACTTGTAACAGCAGACAACGACAACAAACAAAAAGCAGTAACCAAACTTGGCCGATATTTCACCTTCGGCTTCGTCGCCCTCATCAGCTATGAAATAGCCGAAATATCAATTAACACGTTTTTCATCAATTACATGACCGACGACGGATTCCTCTCGCCCAATGCGGCATCGTTGCTGCTGTCAATTGGAGGCTTGGGACTTTTCATGGTCGGGCGTTTTTCCGGAAGCGCATTGATGCGCCACATCAGGTCCGAAAAAATATTGCTAATATGCGCATGTGGCACTACAGCGATGATGATTTTAGCATTGTCGCCACTTGGCGTCGTTTCAAAATGCGCCGTTATTGTGTGCTACCTGTTTGAGAGCATCATGTTCCCTACGATTTTCGCATTGTCGATTTCTCGCCTCGGCGGCCTCACCGAACGGGCCTCGTCAATACTGATGATGAGTGTCGTAGGTGGTGCAATTGGTCCAATAGCAATGGGATGGGTTGGCGACAACTTCTCCATCACGGCAGCATTTGCTGTGCCGCTCGCTGGTTTCATTGTCGTGCTGGCCTTCGCTTGGGTTTCTTTTGTTAAATTACATCACTACGAATAGTCATGAAAATTATGCTCGTTGCCGTAGGTCGAACTACGACAAAATTCCTTGAAGAAGGCATAACTGAATATTGCCGCCGGTTGATACGCTACATCCCTTTTGAAATAAAATATATAGGCGACATACGCAACACGCGTAACCTGAATGCTACCCAACAAAAGCAGAAAGAAGGCGATGCAATACTGTCGATGCTTGCGCCACAAGATTATGTGGTATTGCTCGACGAACATGGGCGAGAACTCACTTCGAGAGATTTCGCAGCATATATCGAACATAAAATGCAATCGATTCCCAAACAGTTGGTGTTTATCATTGGCGGGCCTTACGGCTTTTCGGCAGATGTTGTGGCTCGTGCCAACGAAAAGATTTCCCTCTCAAAAATGACATTCTCTCATGAGATGGTACGGCTGTTTTTCACCGAACAACTTTACCGAGCTATGACAATCATCAAAAACGAACCATACCACCACGACTGATGCCGCTTAACGGTTCACACATACATCAATTCACGGAAAACCATGTCGGAAAGCATCACCCCTCGGCCGCTCAAGCAGAATACACTGCCGGCCTGCTCTACAAGCCCCGAATCGACAAATTGCCGTACTGCTGACATAAAATGGCTGTAATATGGTTCGCCATACATTGTCCTTAAAACTTCAGCATCAAGTCCGCGACTCGTTCGTAACCGTAACATTATTTCCTCGTCATACCGCTCGCTCTCTGTTTCATCCTCCGCTATTGCCACAATATTCCCATCACCGACCTGCGAAATATAAACCTTTATATCCGACGGATTATAATACCTTACGCCATTAACATAACTGTGAGCTGATGCTCCCAATCCCAAATAAGGCGTTTTATCCCAATACCCCGAATTGTGTCGCGAATAAAACCCACGCAAAGCAAAATTGGATATCTCATAATGTTCATAACCATGATTGGAAAACACTGTGGTCATCAATTCATACATCGCTATGCAACTTTCGTCATCTACTGCCGTCACCAGTCCTTTGTCAAGCAATCTATATAGCGGGGTTCCCTCTTCATAGCTCAGATTGTAACACGATATATGCCTGGGCTGCAACGACATGGCCACTTCCAACGACTTTTGCCATGATTGCATCGTCTGCCCAGGAATGCCATATATCAGGTCAATGCTCACATTGCTTATCCCACATCTGATTATACTTTCATACGCCCTTATTGCCCTTGCCGCATCATGCCTCCGCCTTAGGAATTGCAACTCGGCATCAACAAAACTTTGCACACCCATGCTGACACGATTTATGCCCAATTGCATGAATGCTTCCACAGCATCGTCCGTAACATCATCGGGATTAACCTCTATAGTAAACTCCCCTACTTGACGTAAATCAAAAATACCACCTAATTGTCCAACAAGCCGTGACAATTGCGTGGCAGAAAGTAATGATGGCGTACCACCTCCAATGTAGATGGTTTTGATGGCTTCTCCCTGCAAATTGCCACTGCGCATTGCCGCTTCGTGGCACAATGACTGCACGTAAGCATCTACGGTATCGGTCTTACCACCCACAGAATAGAAGTCGCAATAAATACACTTCTTTTTGCAGAACGGAATATGAATATAAATCCCAGCCATTTCGTATAGAGATAAAAAAACTTGGCAAACATGTCGCCTACCAAGTCATAAGTGTACGTGTATGTGATATTTTTATTTCTTCAATTCAGCTTCGATAATCGCCATGTCGTCACGCAATTGTTTCTCTATCTCCAAGCGTTGTTCTATGCTGCTGCAAGCATACAACACTGTGGCATGATTACGCGACAACCTTACACCGATATTGGTCGATGACATCGGAGTATATTTTTTTGCAAGGTACATTACCACCTGTCGTGCATCGGAAATTTCACGCTTGCGCGACTTGCTATAAAGCAGGTCGGAATTGATGTTGTAATAATTACATACTGTTTCGGCTATGAAATCAAACGTAATTTGCCGTTTCGACACTTTCACGGCATTCGACATCACAGCACGAGCCAAGTCCATGGATATTTCCAAATTCAGCATAGTGGCGTGAGCAAGCAATGACACTATTATACCCTCCAATTCACGAATGCTATCGGTAACGTTTGCTGCAATATAGTCGAGTATTTCGGCAGGAATCGACAACCCATCTTGACGAGCACGCATAGCAAGGACTTCACGACGCAATTCATAGTCGGGCGCACCGAGTTCTACAGTCATACCCCACTTGAAGCGAGAAATCAACCGTGGCACCATACCATCCATATCCACAGGACGGCAATCACTCGACATTATTAACTGCTTCTGATTTTGGTGCAAATGATTGAAAATGTGGAAAAAGGTATTCTGCGTTGCAGTCTTGCCCGCAAGATCCTGTATATCATCAATTATCAGTACATCGATGCTCTGGTAGAAATTGATGAAGTCGTTAACCTTGTTATTCCTTACTGCAGTCGTGTACTGGCTTTCAAACACCCTTGCTGTCACATACAACACCCTGCTGCGAGGATTAACCTCCTTAGACTTTATACCTATCGCTTCGATAAGATGGGTTTTACCCACGCCAGTAGGCCCGAATACAAACAGAGGGTTAAACACCTTACATTTGGGGTCGGTAGCAATAGCCTTACCGATGCTCACGGCAAGTTTGTTGCTCGTGCTATCGCAGTAATTCTCAAATGTATATTTAGGGTTCAATTGCGGGTCAATGTCGCCATAATCCACCGTTTTGAATGGGTTGCCAACCTGCTGCTGCGATTGTTCAAGACGACTGCCAACAATAGGACTTTTTTTAGTGCCTTCTATCGAAACCTGCGTGTCGGGTTCCTTATTTACTACATTGTAATTAAATGTGACCTTGAAATCATGTCCAAATATGCGTTCGAAAGTTTTGCTCATCAACGAGAAAAACTTACCTTCGATTTGCTCGGCAAAAAACAAAGACGGTACATGGAGCAATATACGGTTGTTTTCAAACCCTTGGAAAACCAATGGTTCAAACCACGCCTTATACTGCTCGGGCGACACGTTATCTCGGAAAAGTTTCAGACACTTTTCCCACCTTGCATCTTGCTGAATGTCCATTACAATGTTATTGGATTTTTAGTTCTTTTCGAGTACAAAATTTCACAAAAAATTTGATATAAAAAAATCCTTTCTTTCTTGTTATTTTAGATTTTATTATAACTTACCTGAAATCCAATGGGTTGAACAACACCCCTATTTACCTTGCCGTTTTAAGTGATAACATTTTGCCAACACCGTGTGTTTTACGTCGTTAGCATATCGTTTGACAGCACTGGCACTTTCACCTTGCCACATGGCAATACACACAAAAAGCCCTAATTATGAAACTTGTGCAGATTAAATACGACCAAAGGCTTATTTGGAACAATTCTAAATAAGCCTTTGACCGCCACAAAAAACTTATTTATTAGAACACTTTGATAGTAACATATCGTTTAGGGTTCTTCTTTATATCGATAAATAGCGAGTCGAGGCTCATGACAGTACTGTCAATATGGTCATATAAGCCACGATCGTTCAATAGGAGCCCAAGACTCGAATCCGTCCCACTCAATTGGGTGGTCAGATGATTGAGGTTGGCTGTCGTAGCATTTATATTCATCATTGTTGAATCAAGCGGGACACTGCTAAGTTCGGCAGCCATGATATTCAAGCTGCCAGTTATGCTATCCAAATTTGCAGTCACATTTTCCACGTTACCAACTATCACAGGCATCGATTCGCCCATCATTTGCGACAATTGCCGGCTACTGGCTTCCAAGTTTGCTGTTATGCCATCAAGGCGGTCAATTGATTGCTGCAATGCCGGATTGCTTACAACAGCATTTAGGCTTGTCAAAATACTGTCGATTTTAGGCATCATTGCAGCAACACTCGGAAGCAAGTCGCTCCCAACCTTATCCATCAACCCAACAGCATTTTCACCTGGCAACATGTCGCCTACATTATAATATGTGTCGGCCTGAGCCATCTTGATTTCAATTTGGGCAGTCCCGAGCAAATCAGTTGCAAGCACAGCTTTTGATCCTGTCGGGATTTGCAAATCGGTTTCAAGCCCGAGCAACACAACCAAAGCCCCAGTCTTATAGTCATAGTTGATTTCTCTAACCTGACCAACTTGAAAACCATTGATGGTTACAGGAGCCGAATCGGTAAGTCCTGCTACATTCTTAAACTCTACATAATAGAAATTGGCTGGCTTGAACAAGTTGACACCTTTTAAGTATTCTATACCCCAAAACAAGACAGCCAAACTTATAATTACTGTAATGGCTATTTTTACTTCCTTAGTGAAAAATTTCTTCATATAAAAATGTTTTCGTTTCTTTTCAATTACTCAATCTTACCATTGCGGACAGTCACAATAAAAGCATCTTTGAACTTGGGTCTTACTTGACGCAACAATTCTTTAGCTTCACTGAAAGTCGTGGCCGACCCGTATGTATATTTATATATACGTCCTTCTTTATAACGTTTTACACCTTTTAGTCCCTTGAACTCTCTCGATTTGGGTGCCAATTTTGAAGTTCCTGCCAAAATCTGCACTTCATAAACCACACTTGAATAAACATCGCCCGATACTGTCGTTGTATTCGACTGCTGCGAAGTTAAACCAGTGCTGCCACTCCCAATTGTTGCTGCAGATTGCTCACCCTGCTGCTCTTTTCCAATCGACTTTCTATATTCCACCAATGCTGCATAGAGCGACTCGGCAAGTTTCTTCTGCCCATCTTTCGATGCCATAAAATTCTCTTGCACTGGATTACATATAAAATCAAGTTCCACAAGCACCGATGGCATCGATGTTTCTCGCAGCACAAGAAATCCAGCTTGACGCACCCCCCAATCGGTACGTCCCGCAGTCTTGACAAACTGACGCTGTAATGCCGACGCGAAATCTACGCTTTGCTCCATGTAATGGTTCTGGCACATTTCATTGAATATATATGATTCGGCCGATTCGGGGTCGGTAATACCATAAGTTGCAGCATAATTCTCTTCAAACATAATTACCGAATTTTCCCGCTTCACAACCTCCAAGTTGTCATCTGTGCGGTGAAGACCCAATGTATATGTTGTAGTCCCTTTGGTCGTTTTACGTTTTTTATTGCTTTTATCAAGCGAATTAGTATGTATCGATACAAACAAATCGCCCTTGACATCATTGGCAATCTTGGCTCGTTCAAGCAACGGCACAAACTTGTCACGACGACGTGTATAAACGACTTCCACATCTTTCATGCGCTCTTCTACCAGTTCGCCAAACTTCAAAGCTACTTCCAAGTTTATTGCCTTTTCATAAACTTTTGAACCTGGCGCACCGACATCTTTCCCTCCATGACCTGGGTCGATAACCAAGACAAAATTTCCTTCATCGGCCATACAAGGAAGAAAAGCCAAACACAAACATATAAATAATGTAAATCTGCTCATGACACAATTTAGGTAAAACCGTTGCAAAAATAACAATTTAACCTCAATTGCCGCCCCTAAACTGGTAGAAAAATACCTCTCATTTCTTTTTTTTGCTAAATAAAAGGAAAAAAGTAACTGACATATTCAAGTCTGTGATATTTTTCATTAAATTTGTATTTATTTTAATGTATTATACAATCTAAATACACACATAAAACTGCATGGAAACTCCTCACAAACTCCACAAAATATATGGATTAATCGGCTTCCCATTAGGGCACTCATTCTCAAAGGATTATTTCAATCAAAAATTTGAATCGGAATGTATCGATGCCGAATATGTCAACTTTGAAATTCCCGACATCAAAGCACTGATGGAGATTATCGGAAAAACTCCTAACCTGTGTGGACTTAACGTCACAATACCATACAAAGAGAAAATATTGCCACTACTCGACGACATAGACAACGATGCCAAAAAGATTGGAGCTGTAAATGTGATTAAAATCATTCGCACACACTCGGGAATAAAGCTGAAAGGCTACAACTCCGATGTAATAGGATTCTGCGATTCTATCAGAGAATTTATCACACCCGAACGTAACAAGGCTCTTGTTTTAGGCACTGGTGGTGCTGCAAAGGCTGTGTGCCATGGATTAGAAATAATGGGCGTGACACCACAACTCGTTTCACGGCACAAGAGTGCAAAAACACTCACATACGAAGAATTGACAAAAGCCGACATCTCAAGCCATAAAATAATAGTCAACACCACACCATTAGGAATGTATCCCAAGGTAGATGCGTGTCCCGATATTCCATACCGTTTCTTGACAAAAGAACATGTGTGCTACGACCTGCTATACAACCCCAATGAAACTCTTTTCATGAAAAAGTCGGCCGAACAAGGTGCAACGGTAAAAAACGGACTTGAAATGCTGTTGCTACAAGCTTTTGTTTCCTATGAGATTTGGAACAACGACTCTTGGCACAGCTCCTATTAAGGCTAAATTGATACACTGGCAAACGAAATGCTTGAAAAAGCCCCACTCGCCAGGATTGTTATTCCATTTGTTATAGGAATAATATCGACCAATGCCGCCACCATCGGCATTGCCACTGCTGTCATCTCGATATCAGCCATAATTTTGACAATGGCTGCAATATCATTGTGGCTACGCAAAAACCACACATTGGCATTGAATGCAGTCCCGCTACTAACGGCACTTGTCATGTTGGCAGCCCTCATAGCAGGTTGGTTGGCTGGTTCTTCCGATGTTGCAACCGCTATCGATACTGGCAAAGTTAACGGGCGAACCGTTATCGCACGCATTGATGCCATCGAAAACAAAGATTTCTCAACAGCAGCTACCTCGACCATCATTTCATGCCCCACAAACCACAATGCCATACCTTGCAATATCCCAGTTTCCATCACTATCCGCGCCAATGATTACCTACTCAAAGAAGGCGACTTAATTGCTTTTGACGCACAACTGACGCGCATCAAATCGTTAGGCAACCCATGCGAATTTGATTATGCAGCATACATGCAGCACAAAGGCATACTTTACACACAACTGCTACAACCTGGCGAATATGACAAAGTAGGCACTTCAAACAACCTGCTCACAACGTCACGCACAATTAGGCGCAACATCATTGCCAATATCATCAATTCAAGCATGCACCCCGACACCCAACGCTTCTTATGCACCGTTTTGCTTGGCGAATCATCATACCTTGAACCTGAAACACGCACCTACTATTCACAAGCTGGCATTTCCCACATATTGGCACTCAGCGGATTACACATGGGCATAATAGTGGGAATCCTATTTTTTGTCCTTAAGCCATTGTGCTACATCGGGCTACACAGAGTGCGCATCGTCATAGCCATACCATGCCTGATTGCCTATCTTTTCATTACAGGCACATTGCCCTCAGCTACCCGTTCAGCCATAATGATGCTATTCGTACTGACTGCACACCTACTGTATCGCCGCAATAGCAGCCTCAATGCCCTGCTTGCTTCAGCAATGATTATTTTGTCAGTATCGCCCAATTCCATATATGACGTGGGATTTCAATTAAGTTTTGCCGCAGTCCTCGCTATCATATTATTCTATGACCGATTTGTGAGCATCTCCCCTCGGAACAAAATCGCACACTTTTTTATTTCATCTTTTGCCCTCACTACGACAGCCACACTTGGCACTTTTGTCATTTCGGCCTATTATTTCCACATAGTACCTCTCTTATCAATCGTTTCCAATATGATTATCCTGCCATTGCTGCCCATCTACATAGGCACTGCATTGCTACACACTACATTGCTATGTGTCGGCATTGAAATACACATGCTGACGGCACTGCTCGATACAGCTACAGCTGCCATCAACACAGTTGCACAAGGCATAAGCGACCTATCATTTGCATCTTTGACCAATGTAAATGTTTCTACCACCACACTTGTTCTATCCATCATATTTTACTTGGTTATTACTATATGGATATATTGCAAGAAATTCAGGTACGCCATAGCATCACTTGCCTTATTAACAGCAATTTCGGCAAACATTCTCATCGAATACACCTCGTTGCCACACTCTGGATTTGTAATACAAAACAGCTACACAACCACTCCTGTAGTTTATTTCACAGGTGACAAATGCTATGTGTGGTGTATCGACGACAGCACACACATTGACCAGTTTGTTCGCAATAATTCAGGATTTCTGTCACGTTATGGATTAAAACATGTCGAAGCTATCGACAGCCTGAAAATACCTGATAGCTTTATCGACCCACCATTTTCATTTATTGAAGGCAAACGCATAGCCGCCATTTCAAGCACCGCATGGAGGCATTACCGCGCATCAAGCCCAATCAAGGTTGACTACCTCGTAATAGCAGCATCATATTACGGAAACATCTCCGACCTGTTACACACATTCGCTCCCCACCAGATAGTGTTATCAGGTGGAATTTATGATGACAAAGCCATGACATTAAAACATGAAATAGACTCGCTGAATATTCCTCTACACGACTTAAGTGCCGATGGAGCAATTATTGTCACTCAACCTCGCCTATAATCCACCACGCAGCTCGTGCACTTTCTTGACTTCCATGAACAACCTCGTGGCAAACACAAAGTTGTTCAAATCTTCATTTTTGCTGCTATAAATCTCATCTTTGGTGCCAATCCACCCACAATTTCCTTTATTAACAAATAGAATATTTTCACCTATACCCAATACCGAATTCATATCGTGGGTATTAATGATGGTAGTTATTCCATATTCATGCGTAATATCACTAAGCAATTCATCTATCAGAATTGAAGTTTTCGGGTCAAGTCCCGAATTTGGCTCATCGCAAAACAGATACTTAGGATTCAGTGCTATAGCACGAGCAATAGCGACACGTTTCTGCATACCACCGCTCAACTCCGATGGATATTTATGATTGGCATCTTTAAGATTTACACGTTCGATGCAAAATTCGGCACGATCGCGCATCTCGGCTGTAGTCATATCAGAAAACATAACCAATGGAAACATTACATTTCCAAGCACAGTTTCGGAGTCAAAAAGTGCCGACCCTTGGAACAACATACCTATTTCTTTGCGCAATTCTTTCACCTGCTTCTGGTTCATTTTCAACAGGTCGCGCCCATCATATAGTATTTCGCCCGAGTCGGGTGTTACAAGCCCTACCATACTTTTCATCAGCACCGTCTTGCCCGAACCGCTAAGGCCGATAATCAAGTTGGTCTTACCGTCATAAAACGTGGCACTGATACCTTTCAAAACCTGCTTGTCTTCAAACGACTTGTTTATGCTTTTTACTTCAATCATAAATTGCCTAATTTATTGCAACATAATCTGAGTCAACACCACGTCAAGCAACAATATAAAGATACTGCTTGTCACAACGGCATTGGTACTTGCTTTACCAACCTCAAGTGCGCCACCTTTCACATAATATCCGAAAAACGAGGCTACACTGCTTATCACAAATGCAAAGAACAGCGACTTTATTAACGCATACCACACATACCATTCATTAAACATCGTCTGCAAGCCATACACATAGGTAGATAGTGGTACCACATCGGAAACTATGCACACCAAGTATCCACCACCAAGGCTTGTAGCCATACTGAATATAACAAGGACACAAATAAATGTCACAAACGCGACAATCTTGGGCAACACAAGGTAGTTGGCCGAGTTAACACCCATTATCTCTAATGCATCGATTTGTTCGGTAACACGCATTGTGCCTATCTCCGAAGCTATGTTCGAACCGACCTTGCCTGCAAGAATCAAACAAAGTATCGACGACGTAAATTCCAACAAGATTATTTCACGTGTGGCCAAACCTACCGTATATCGAGGCATAAGTGGCGATGTGGTATTAAGTTTCATCTGTATGGTACATACTGCACCGATGAACAACGATATGATGATTACCAACGGTATCGAATCGATGCCAAGCTTGTTTATTTCGGCTATATAACGCTTGAAAAATTCTTTCCACTTATCGGGTGTAGAAAACACCTTCCATATAAACAAGCAATAAGCTCCGAATGTCTGTAATGCTTTATACAAAAACATAAATGCGATTTTTAACAGTGCAAAATTAATAAATTTAGTTTTACCCATCGCCTTTCGGGGCGTTTTTTACCCTCTATTGTAACTTTTGGAACAAGACACAGCCCATATCACATACCTTTTCGCTATTCGTCTTCATGGGCATCGGCCACCGAATCTCCCATCAAATTATTGAGCATTGCATATACGGCAAGACCCGCTACCGACTTTATACCAGTCTTCTTTGTAATATTCTTGCGGTGCGAGATAACCGTGTGTATCGAGATGTTCAATTTATCAGCAATCTCCTTGCTCATAAGTCCCTTGGCGACAAGTACCAGAATGTCGCGTTCACGCTTCGTCAACTCCGATGCGTCAGTTGCACCACCATGCTTGCTTTCACCCTCCTTGTCGATATTCATCAACATTGAAAGAATATTCTGCTTCGTATCACGAATATCAATCACTGCATCGAAATTACGCAAATAGGTCGGTTCAAAATATTGATATACCAATGCCACCGAAAACGTTTCATCGGGCAACGAAACACTTGCTGGAGCCTGGCTCGAATATGGCAACAAGCTCGGATTAATAATGACTACATCGGGGTGACGTGATGCCATGCGTTCCTCAAGCATCGACACATCTTCGGCAACGCCCACTACTTCAAGTTGCTGGCAATCACGCAACATGCTTTGCAAACCTTCAATTATAATTTGCGATGGCTCGACTATTAACACTTTTAACTTCATTGCTTCAAGTTCCTTTCCAAATGCTCGACATACGGTATCAGCACTTTTTCCTCTATCAATGAATGTTTCTTCAAGTCGTCCGACAATTGCAGTATATCAAAAACCGCACCAATGGTTTCATACGTCCTCACACCCTCGGGGAGATACTTAAACATAATCTGCGTCAAATCATCGAGTTTGTCTTCGATATTCGTGTGGCTGGGCAAGTACATTGATATACTATAATCATTGCACCGCTTGCCAGCAAGCAATTTCTTCATATAAGGAAATACATTTTGCTCCTCATACTTAAAATGCGCCACAACCTCGCTATTATATTCCTCAAAGAAACGTTTCAATATCACGCCGGCGGTAGTTTTCATTTCCCCACTTATGCGATTGATATGGTTGGCAATATGTGGCAACCGCTGGTCGAGGTAATAACGGTGCGACTCTTCGAGATAGCGGCAAAGCATACTCATGTCGGTACTCTCCACTTTATCTTGCGACGGCATATAATTGTCAAACGAATATATATTACATACAATCAAGAAAAAATCAACCGCTATACCATGCTCGTCACACAGCTCTTTCACACTTTTGTCGCCAAACCCCAATGGCACACCAAACCGCGGCAGCAAAAGTATCAAAATGGGCTTAACCAGAATAAGGTTAGCCATCTTCATATTTTCATTAAACAAGTAATTTCTCATCTTATTCCTTATTTACTACTTCGCAAATGTAAACAAAATAGATGAAATTTGAAACTCACGATTTGTAGCTACAGCCACACACTACCATTATGCACGTAAGTTAAGGCATAAAAAAGCGGAAGTGACGATACACTCCCGCAATATGCCAAATTGCTAATGCGTCATGCTACTTGCGACGGCGAACCGAACGCACAGCCGAACTACTGCTCGAAACCTTGGCTTCCTTCACTTCCGATTTTTTAGGTTTGCTGCGTTTCGAGCGTTTGTTGCGCGTTTTTTGTTTCTCCTTCTTGTCGTTATCATTATCTTCATCACGACTGCGGATTGCTATTTCTTCACCCTCCGACGAAGAAGCCATTGCTACGCTATCGGCCGCTTCGGCACGGGCTTGCAATTCTTCGCGCGATGGAATCCACAAATTTTTGTCAAACGACGACAAACGGTTTTCTATGCTGTCTTGCGCCCGCTTCAAGTCTTCTGGGTCGGGAAACATTTGCACCATCGACAAGTTTCGCAAATTCTTAGTTTTGTATATCTCTCCCTTGTACATTCCCATTGTGAAGAAGTCATCAAGGTTATAACGAGCCAAATTGTTATCATTGTCGGTGAACACATATTGACGAGAAATATATGGGCGCAAATCATTCATTTCTATCCAAAACATCGGGTAGCGTATTGCCTCGCCGCCAAAATCATCAGTTCGGTGTAACACTGGGCAGATGGCCGACACCTGCGTTTTCATGCGTCCCTCCAACCTGTCGAAATCCATCTTTTCAATTATATAGTAACTCAGCACCTCGTTAGATGGAATGTCGCTCTCATCAATAGTATAACGCGGATTGCGTTCGGTGCTACCCTTCGCCTCTGAATACAATACATGGAAACGGTCGAGCATATCACCCACCTTGATGCGATATTGTTCGGTAAACATTTCTCGCCCGTCAAGATATTCGTATGCCGGCACTTTTCCATCGGCAAGTAACCGCATGATAATGAAAAACAAGTTTTCTCCATCTTCATTCGGTAACTCGGGATAATAAAGTGCCATATTGGTAACATCGGTAAGGTCAATCGAACGATAAATCACACGCGACCACTCCACATTGGCTGCCGATGGTTCTTCGGTTTCATAAAACGACTTCATGCGCTGTGTCATGCCAGTTTCTTCCTTTTCGGCATCTCTGCCACCGGGAGTGCGGCGACGCACTACCCCGCCCTCGTCTTGCGCCAGCATCGGGACGACAGTCATGCCAGTCAACAGCAAGCATGTAGCGATATATTTTAAGGTATTCATAATCACAATATAGTATTGTACATAAAATGCGTTAATTAACTATAACTTCTATCGGAGCAAGCGTTCGTTCAATTCCGTCAGGCCCTATGGCTCTCACACGCGATATGTAGAAACGTTTGCCACGAGCCAAACGGCGGAAACTGCTTTTCTGTCTATCCGAAAATTTGTCGCCGTCCGACACCTCAGGTATGGCATTGCCCATTGAATCGAAAAATACTGTTTCAAAACCGAGTACGCGGTAAGCAACATTGAGCATATCATCATCTATAGCTGCCCCTATACCATCGGTTTGCAGCAACAAAGACTTGGCAAACGGCTTTCCTCCGCGATACCGCTCGGGGTTACCTTTGCTATCGGTGTAAGCGATATAAGGCATCGGATCGGGCAATTTGCGTACCCTGAAATTGGTGGTTGCCACTGTCTGCCTTCGTCCGTCAATTGTTGCCGTGACCGTTACGACAGCCTCAGTTCCGACCTTGTCGGGGTGAGCAGCCCATACATCGCCATTGCGCGTGAGCGAGCCATTGGTCATCGATGCCGAAATGGCGTTAGACGGGATACCAGGCACAGCTATCGACAACGGATTATCAATACCGGCATAAAGAACATTCATCATCGTTGCCGAAATTGTGGCCGTAGGATCAATGACTGTATAGGACGACTTGAAACTGTGTTGCGATGTAGTACCATCACCATGTGCCACTTCTATGTAGCCCGAGTAGTCGAAGTTTCCAGAACGCGAAGTTGATGCTTGGTACAATCCGCGGTCGTTGTCAAGACGAGTGCCATTGACAAATACCCTTGGACGTTGCGTGGTATCGACTGCAGCAAGCACGATATTGGCCGTGTAACTGCTACCACGCATCACAATGCGAGATTCTGGTATAACAAACGCGTCAACTTGGTTAACACGCAAGTCACTGGCATCTATATTATTAAGCAACGTGCCAAGCACTTCGCCCTCGGCATACAACAAGTCGTTCTGTATCTTTGAAAGAAGTGTCACCGATGCCACCACAGGCATGTTTTCAAACATACTCTCTTCCCACGTTTTATTCTTGCCGACAGCCCTCATTTCACGTGAAGCGGTCGATAAGGCATTCTCGATATTCGCCTTCTTTACCGAGTCGTTGAGCATTCCGGCAGCATAAGCACGGTAAAGGTCAATACGTTCGCGCAATTCACGCCCCTTTCCATTGCGCGGCGCAAGCATTATCACCGATGGTGTTTCGGTATCGTCCTGGTTTCGAATGTTGCGCACATCGCCATCTTCGCCATCAGCAGTCTTCACTATGGCAGTTTTCAATGAATCTATATAATTATAGAGCTGGCCAGTACGTTGCCTCACCTCCGAAGCGCGAGCATACCACACGCCGCCCTTCTCGGGATTCTGGGCATTAAAAGCCTCAAGTTGGTCGTAGATGGCACGGTTGCGGTCAGAAACGGTACGGTTAGAACGTGTCAACCCGTCCTCTACTTGCGTGAAGCCATTGAGTACGTCGCTCGACACATTGAGGGCAAGCATCGCGGTAAGGACGATATACATGAGGTTTATCATCTTCTGCCGCGGCGACATTCGCCCTACCGTCTGGTTGTGTGCATTAGCCATCGTTTATCAATCTTTATTATCGTCATTATTATTGTCGATATTCATTCCTGGTACCGTCGGGCGGTACATATTCATCGTCATGGCTTTCACCATTTTTTCATACACGCTGTTAAGCTGTT
>DVKC01000013.1 GCA_018716295.1 Candidatus Avimuribaculum pullicola | reverse complement strand
TCAGAGTTTTGCTTGTTTATTTTTGCAACACTAAGATAAGTGAATTCTTCGACATGGCAAAATCCTGGGCAACTTTTTGTTGCTCAGGTACTTAAAAAGTTATATTTGTAATAGTGTTGCGGAATTAAGGTTAGACATGAAAGTAGCAGCTATCGTTGCCATAGATAAAAATTGGGCCATAGGTCGTCAAGGAGGCTTATTGTGCCATTTACCAGCTGATTTGCGTCATTTCAAATCGGTCACGATGGGATACCCGATCATAATGGGGCGAAAAACATTTGAGAGTTTCCCACGCGGGCCTCTACCTGGTCGGTTAAACATAGTATTAACCCACAACGATGATTACCGCCCTTCGGGTGTGACAGTATGCCACAATATGAATGAAGCTCTTGCCATTGCCCAAGCAGAAGGACGTGACCGTTGTTATATAATCGGCGGTGGCTCTATTTATGCCCTTTTTGCATTCATCATTGATGAGATATACCTTACGCAGATACATTCACAATTTGACGATGCCGACACTTTTTTCCCGCCCATCGATCAACCACAATGGGAAATTGTTGAACAAGAAGACTTTCCCGCCGATGAACGAAACCCATTTCCTTACAGTTTCATACATCTTAAACGTAAAATACATTCAACCGAAATGTGACCGAATAACTACGCTTATTCATCACTGCGATGACGAACCAGCGATTGCTTATAGTGGGTCAATTTGGCAAAATTAGGCGGAATAGGGGTTGTAAAATTCATCTCCTTGCGAGTGATGGGATGCACAAACCGCAAAGTCATGGCATGAAGCGCAAGACGATGAATAGGACTTTTAGATGCCCCATACTTGCGGTCACCGACAATGGGATGCCCCATATCTTTGGCATGAACACGAATTTGATTTTTACGACCTGTGTCGAGTTCAAATTCTACAAGTGAATAGCCATTGCCTACCCATATAGTCCTGAAACGCGAAACAGCAAGTTGCCCCTTGGCTGGATCATCGGTAGAATACACTTCAAACAGTGAATTTTCGGCAAGGTAACTACGAATTTCACCTTCGCGCTTTTCCATTTGCCCCTCAAGCACAGCCACATACTTGCGGTTAATCACCATGTTGCTCCAATTGTGCTGCATCACCTCCTTTGCTTCAACACTCTTGGCGATCATCATTAGTCCTGAAGTATCACGGTCAAGACGATGAACGATGAATATCTGCGACTTAGGGTCATGGGTTTTCACATATTCGCGCATGATGCTATAAGCCGTGCCATCTTTTATCCTGTCAGTACCCATCGACAATAACCCATATCCCTTATTTATAACGAGTATATGCTCGTCCTCATACACAAGTTCCACTCTGCGATTGCTGAAAACCGCAAACGACTGGTCGAAATTAACCGAAAACTCATCACCTGCCGATACGGGGAAATTATATTGTGTGTGGGGAATATGGTTAACGGCAAACTGGTTATGCCGCAACATTGACTTAACTTTCGACAAGCTATGATCAGAAAGCACTTTTATAGCAAACTCAAGAATAGTGCTGTCTTCTTTCACAGTCCATGTCTTTATATTGTCGGGGCGGCGCCGTCTGTCCTCACCGCTTATATTCTGCTGTTTCATGCTACATTCAATTTTTCTGCAAAGTTAATATACAACCACCTCATAGGCAAGTCTTAAACACAAAACGACCATTAGACCGCAAAATGTGTTTTTAAAAGACTTTATGTACCTATTTCGTGTTAAATTGCGGTTGCAAGAACTCCACACTCGAATATACAAAAAAAACTTGCACCGAACACTCCTGTGGAATTAATGGGTCGTCCACATTTGCTGTTCGTTTTGCAAGCATCAATAAAATTTACTCCTTAAAATCAAATATTCAAACAATTCCAGCTCAACGAATCGCTGACATTGTTCCATTTGTTGCTGTCTTCAAATCTTGTTTCTTCTGATTTGCCATTGCCTTGGCAGCCACCCACTACCTTGATTAACTGTTGTGCAACAAACATTGCAGCAAGCACCATCAATCCTGCGGGGATTACGAAAGGCAGCACTAACAACAACGATACAAAACCTAAAACATTCTTTACAATCTTTTTCATAAACCTAAATTTTAAATTCTCCTGACATCAGGATATTTTACTTATACCTCCTCCGAGGCAATAAACATAATGTAATTCAAACCTAAACTTTTCAATTTCCGTGCCAAATAAAAGCACGTACAATCCTTTTCTCGGCTGCAAATATATATTACTTTTTCGCGACAACGAACAAATTACTACTATTTTAACATTTACGCAAAACTCCATACTGGCATAAACCTCTTAATCCTGAGCACATTACCCCAAGCACGACTCTTATTTAACAACTCACAGACTTCAATCCATTTTGCTTTTTTACACTGGCTTATGGACATTTCTGCAAATATTATATTAACTTTGGCATAATATGGAAGAAAACAACAACCTCAACAACAAGCCGCGCATTCCTCTATGGTTTGGCATTGCGGCTGCCGTGTCATTCATCCCTGTGCTGTGCTGGCCATGGATGATTACTTCTTCAAATCTACTTGAAGAACCTGGCGACATTAGCAAACTCTTGCTCATCACATTTCCTGTATATGCCGTAGTGTCGATATATCTCGCATACCGCACCATCGGCACTCGTACCTACCTTGCCGTAATACTTTTAATCCTGCTGTGGCTGTCATTTGCAGCAATGTGGTTCTTGTAAAATTGCACCAACAATGAAAGAAAACGAAATACTCAAACGTCTGCAAGAGCGTCTGAACATAGACAACCTCAACGACATGCAGCAAATCGTGAACCGACGCAGCCACGAAGGTGGCGACATCATTCTACTATCACCGACCGGGACTGGCAAGACAATCGCCTATCTGCTGCCAATACTCCAGGCATTAAAAGGTGATAATGGAACTGTGCAATGTGCCATAATAGCCCCATCGCGCGAGCTCGTCCAGCAAATCGACGGCGTGGCACGTGCCATTGTTGGCAGCAATATGAAAATCACTTGCTGTTACGGTGGACATAATGTAGTTGATGAAAAAAATTCACTTGCAGCAACGCCATCCATTATCATTAGTACTCCAGGCAGACTACTCGACCACATCAACCGCAACCACGTCGATATATCCACAGTGCGGTTACTTGTCCTTGATGAATTTGACAAGTCACTCGAATTGGGTTTCCACGACGAAATGAGCAAAATCATAAGACGCATGCCACGCATTGCCCGCCGTCTATTGACATCGGCGACAATGATAAAGGAAATGCCTGATTTTATAAAGCTCAACCGCCCTATCGAACTTGATTTCCTACAGGAGAAAAAACAGGTTGACTGCCGTCTAACAATATGGCAAATTCAGTCGCCACAAAAAGACAAATTAGAAACACTGTTGCAACTACTCGGCAATATCACCGATGGACGCACAATGATATTTGTAAACTACCGTGAGTCGGTCGAACGTGTGCATGATTTCCTGTCAAGCCATGGCGTTGCTGTCGAAATGTACCACGGCGGACTTGAACAAATCGACAGGGAGAAAGCCGTCACACTATTCAACAATGGCACATTCAAGGTAATCGTCACCACCGACCTCGCTGCCCGCGGGCTTGACATTACCGATGTAAAAAACATAATACATTACCACTTACCATCAAGTGCCGACGTTTACACCCACCGCAACGGCCGCACAGCCCGAATAGATGCCACCGGTGAAGCCTATGTGATTACTGGCCCCGAAGAAACATTGCCTGCATATATCACAACCGCCGGGTTGAAAGCACTCAACCAAATGCCGCATACTGGCGTGTTGAAGCCCGAAATGGCCTCACTGCACTTCAATGCCGGCAAGAAAGAAAAAATATCAAAAGGCGACATCGTGGGATTTTTGCTGAAAAACAGTTCGCTCACAGCCTCAGAAATTGGCTCTATCGACCTGCACGACCATTATGCAATAGCAGCCATTGATGCCACTAAAATCCAAACCGTATTACAACAAATAGCCACACTGAAAATCAAGAACAAACGTCTTAAAATCACTATTATAAAATGAAACGCGCATTGATTGCCCTCATTTGGCTGACATGCATTTGCATGACAGTCTTGGCAACAAACATCACAGGCTCATGGAATGGCAAGCTCGTGGTAGGGCCACAATCGCTTACCATAGTCTTGAATATCAGCGACAATGGCTGCACACTCGACAGTCCCGACCAAAGCGTAAAAGGCATTCAATGTGAAACAAAGCATTTATCGTCCGACTCAATAAGTGTGAATATCCCCGCCATAGGCGCAAACTATGCAGCAAAGCTCACCAACGGGAAACTTTCGGGACAATTCACACAAATGGGAATTTCTTTTCCACTTGAATTGCAGCCAGGCGAAGTTGTCATAGAACGGCCACAAACTCCACGACCACCATTTGATTACGAAACACGCGAAGTTACATTCGCCAGCAACGATGCGACATTATCTGGCACCATCACTATTCCTCACAATCATAACAATTCCACTCCAATAGTGCTAATGGTGACTGGTAGCGGACTGCAAAACCGCGATGAAGAAGTGTTCGGTCATCGGCCATTCGCAGTCATCGCCGACTATCTTGCACACAACGGCATAGCCTCATTACGATATGACGACCGTGGATACGGCAATTCTACAGGCAACGCATCACAAGCCACCACAGCCGACTTTGGCAATGATGCCGCAGCTGGGATAAAGTATCTGAAAGAACTCAACCAATTTGGCAAAATCGGTATTCTCGGGCATAGCGAAGGTGGCTTGATAGCTTTCCGACTTGCTGCAAGTGGCGATGTCGATTTCGCCATTGCTCTCGCATCTCCTGCAATGCGTGGCGACAGCTTAATGCTTGCACAGAACGAATCGCTATTGCGCCTCAACGGCATGCCACAACCGCTCATCGACAGCTACATCAACGCATTAGCAGCCATTTTCAACCAACGCACAAATCCTTCCCATCACATAACCAATGCTATGGCTTTTGCCGATAGCGTGGTAACAGCACAAGGAGGTAAATTACCACATACCGCCATTGAAAACTTAGCGGCAGTATTGGAAGAAAAAAACACGTGGATCGACTATTTCCTCACCTATTCGCCACGTGCCGACATTGCCACAGTCCAATGCCCAGTGATGGCAATAGGCGGCAACAAAGATATGCAAGTGCCGCCAACCAATATTGAAATCATAAAATCACTATTACCAGCCGACAAGCGCAACCTTATCAAGACCTACGATGGTCTAAACCACCTATTCCAGCACTGCAACACTGGCAGCCCGATGGAATACAATGCCATTACCGAAACATTCGCTCCCGAGGTCATGCAAGAAATAACCCGCTGGATTAAGACACAAACTGCCAAAAACTCTGTGGATTAACAACTGTGAATGTAGAATTGGGATAAGCCGCAGCAAATGCCCGGGGTTGCTTGCAGGCGACCTTGGTATTCCACTTAAATTCAAATGTGTGCAATTGTCCATCAATTTCTTCTATCAAATCAATTTCTTGTTGACCATGAGTACGCCAAAAGAAAAGTTGGGCATAATTACCAGCATAAGAATTACGCTTGACCCGCTCGCTCACCATCAAATTCTCCCATAATGCACCCACATCATTGCGCAATTCAAGCGGAGCGAAATTCGACAATATTGCATTTCGCACTCCGTTATCATAAAAATAAATCTTTTTTCCTTTTTTTATCTCATTACGTAAATTTCGGCTATACGAATCCAACCTGAACACTACAAAACATTTCTCCAACAGGTTGATATATGTTTCTATAGTTTCTTTATCAACACCCAATAAATTACTAAGCTCATTATACGACACTTCAGAACCCAACTGCAACGCCAAAGCTCGTGCCAACTTCTGTATCAAATCGGGTTTCTTTATTCCCTTGTATGCAAACAAATCTTTATACAAATAATTATTTGTCAATGATATTAATATACGCTTTGCATCATAAGATTCCATTACGACCTCGGGATATAGACCGTAAACCATGCGTTGCTCAAGCATTCTACTCTCTTCTCGTTCCGAAGTATGTGCAGCCAATTCCGACAATGAGAACGGGAATAGATTATATTCTATCAATCTACCAGTTGCAGGTTCATTTATATCATTAGCCATATCGAGCGACGAAGAACCAGTTACCACGACTTGTGTATCCAGCTTCAAATCTCCAATCATTTTCAATGTCAACCCTATATTTTTTACACGTTGCGCCTCATCAATAAAGACCAATTCGTATGGCAATAACAGATGTCGCAACTCGGTTGAAGTTCGACCTTCAAGCAACAAAATATCATCAACATTATCACAATTCAATGACAGCACTTTTTCTTTGCCTTCGCTCAACTCAGACAATAGTGTCGTTTTACCAACTTGTCTTGCACCGAGCAAGACGATTACCTTCTTACGTCTATAGTCTGCCAAAATAGACTTTGTTATTGCTCGTTTTATCATAATGCCATATTAAAATTTCATATCACAAATATAAGCAAAAACGGTCAAACCGCCAAATTCAGCTAAATTTGGCGGTTACAACCGCTGAATTTGACTTAATTTGGCGGTTTGGATGCGTAATCTCTTATAAAAGGCGCAAAATATGACCATTGGCTCGGTCAATGATGGCTGGATCGAGCGAAGCGAGGTAAATCTGTGTAGTTGCCTCGCTATCATGCCCCATTCCCTCGCTTATCACCGAAATGGGAATATGCATTGAACGGGCAATTGACGCCCACGAGTGCCGGCTTACATACATTGTGAGCCTCACGTGAATCCCAGCCAATACTGCCACACGCTTCAACCGGCAATTAACCAGCCGCATAGCATTTTGATATTGACGGCGGTCGTTACCCTCGGCACATATTATCGGCAACAAGTAACATGTACCATTGTCGGGATATTTATCAACTATGTGCTGCATACACCTTTCCCAACGTATATGCAACATTTGTCCAGTCTTACGGCGACGGTAATGGATCACACCTTCATGCAAATCGGTCTTTTTCAAATATGCCATATCAACAAACGACATTCCGCGTGTATAAAATGAAAATAGAAACATGTCGCGCGCAAAATCAAGAGCAGGCCTCGCCGACAAATCGAGCCTCTTTATACGCCTGATGTCATTAATCGAAACTGCCCGTTTTAAAGTCTTGCCTACACCAGTATAAACATGTTTAAACGGATAATGCTGCTTGGCAATCCCGCTCTCGATGGCTCTGTTATAAAGAGCTCGCAAGATGCGCATGTAGAATGAAACAGTGTTCATCGACACGCCTCTTGTCTGTAACCAAGCCTCATATTCCAACATCATTTCCGACGTGAGCCTGTTAAGCGACAAGTCACGCCATTCCCTGAAAAGCATAAAACTCCTCAGAGCCGACAAATATGTTTCGGATGTCCGCAATTGTCCCAGCTTCCTTAATTGCGCTATCACACTACACCCGTGCAGCAACAGTGTTGGTTGCATTCTATGTGCGTTACCATACTCGGCATAATCAATTATCGATGAAAAATTAGTTATTCGGTTCTTGATATTTCTCATGTTTCTAAATGTTTTTTAATTTAGTCGAAACCTCCGAAAAAACATGCCAAAACAGGAGCAAATAGCATACGACAGTGAAATTTGGGAATTGGAGTTATTATGCCTAATTTTGCAACACGCATAGAAAAAAATTTGGATATACAACATTATGGAAACAACACGACAATCACGCATAGCACGGCTCATACAAAAAGAACTGAGCGAAATATTCCGCCTACAAACGGCCAAAACGAGCAATGTAATCGTATCGGTCAGCACCGTCAGGATTTCGCCCGACCTGAGCATTGCACACGTTTATTTGAGCATCTTCCCATCGTCACAAGCGCAACAATTGCTCCAGAACATCACCCGAAACGCCAAAACCGTAAGATACGACCTGGCTCAACGTGTACGCTTCCAGCTGCGCAAGACTCCTGAGTTGATTTTCCACATCGACGATTCGCTCGACTACATCGAGCATATCGACCAATTACTTGAAGAAGACCGCAAAAAGCATCCTGGCAGCAACGTCGCCGACGACGAGGAAAGCCAAAGCAACGAAGCATGAACAACTTCACGCTGAAAATAGCCCTTCGCTACCTGAAATCGAAAAAGACTCACAACGCAGTCAACATCATTTCGATTGTAGCAATGTGCGGTGTGGTAGTCACCACAGCGGCAATGGTGTGCGTGTTGTCGGTATTCAACGGCTTCTCAAGCCTCATCGGCAGCAAGCTCGCCAAGCTCGACCCGCCAATAATGGTAAATGCCGCAAGCGGCAAAGCCATATCAAATGCCGACAGCTTAGTGGCAGCCATCGCCAGCATCGACGGTGTGGAAATGGCCTTGCCGACAATAAGCGACCATGCACTTGCCGTGTATGACGGCATGCAGATGCCAGTGCTCGTAAAAGGTGTCCCCGATGGATATGAACATCTCACGGGCATCAACGACGTGATTATCGACGGTAATTACACCCTCGACAGCGGCAGCCTCCACCATGCCGTGCTGAGCGTCGGCGTGGCACTCCAGCTGAGGGCCAGACCTGGATTTGTCGAGGGAGTACGCATTCTTGCCCCCAAGCGCATTGGAAATATCAACCTTGCCAACCCTGCTGGCGCATTCCGAGCCGACACTATGCAGATTGCCGGCGTTTACCAAGTGGAACAGAGCGATTATGACCGCGACATGATATATGTACCTATCGAGGCTGCCCGCTTCTTGTTCAATTATCCCACCGAAGCCACCAGCATCGAAATATCGCCCAGTCAAGGAGCCGATGAAGCACGTGTAATGGACGCAATCTCATCAATAATAGGCGACGGCTATACCGTAAAAGACAGGCTCATGCAGCAAGCATACGCATATCGCATGGTAAACATCGAGAAGTGGGTGACATTCCTGCTGCTCGGTTTCATAATGGTGATAGCCACATTCAACGTGATAGGCACACTGTCGTTGCTCATTATCGAAAAAGATGCCAGCATAACCACATTCCGCAACATGGGTGCCACCAACAAGCAGATTACACGCATATTTATCACCGAGGGCTGGCTCATATCGCTCGTAGGTGCCGTGGCAGGCATCGCCATAGGTCTGATATTGTGCTGGGCACAACAGACATTCGGTCTTATCGAGTTGCAAGGTGCCACCGAATTGCTCGTAGTAAAGCAATACCCCGTTGAAGTGCAAATGACCGACCTCGTGGTTGTATTTGCCGCTGTGGCCGTAGTGGGATTGCTCACCTCCATGGCAACTTCAATAGTGATGCGCCGTAAATTACACCAATGACAGAAATATAAAACTACACATAAACATGGCCGACAACTATCTTGAAAACCAGTATGAAGCCTACCTTGCTCGCAAAGCTGCCAAGGAAAAAAAGAAAAAGCTGCTCTTCAAGAAGCAGCTTGAAGCCTACAAGAGGCGTATAAAAGATGCCGCACAAAGCAGCAAAGAATCGGACAATCCTACTTCAGCCCAATGATGTGGCTTAATTGCCGATGCGCAACAACTTGCGTATCGACAATATGATTTTCTCACGCAACGACGCCGGGAACAATGCCACATAGCTGACACCAGTAGAGAGTATTGATGTCGCAGCACATACGAGCAAAAAACGCACCCAGCCTTCTTCCATATTCTCATGCAACGCATATCCTACAGCGTACCCTACACCGAAGACAGCCATACAAGATAGGAAATCCTTTACGACAAGTGTCCGCAACGAGAATTGTGGCACATGTATCCTGAGTGTATAGGCATTGGAAAGCATTCCGACAAACGCCGCCAAAGCATTAAACAGATATGCAACCCATGGAGCTGCCCCATTCTTATACAAGAAATATGACACTGGAACGACCGAGAGGTACAATGTACCATTGATAATGCTCGGACGCTTAATGTGACCTGTCGCATGCACTCCACTGATAATTACCGACGACATACAAGCAAAAATACAAAACAACAGTGTGAGTTTACAAAAAGCCACAGCATTGGCAGGAACATCATTCAACCACACATCGAGTACAAAATCCATCTCAAGGAGAAGCGGCACACACGCCACCTGCAACAAGAAGAAGTTCAACCGCAAGGTATTGCGAAGCAACGACACCATGCCGGCATGATTACCCTGGGCATACTGCTTTATGATTTGCGGGCGCGAAGCAGTCAACACATTAATCGAAAACGATATTATCGCAAGCTGCACACGTGTGGCAATGCTCGCGGCTGCATTCATCGCTGGGCCGAAAAACAAGTTTAGCAACATGTTGACACCCTGTGTGCGGGCGACAATGCTAAGATTGCCATACACGTCCCAACCCGAAAAATTCAGCATTGGCTTCAATATGCTTTGGTTCCATACAAAACGCAATTTGCACTCGGCAAAATGCCGCCGACAATAGGTGCGATATATCACCGTGCTGATAATAGGCAAGCTGAACATCAACAACCCATAGACCACCAATTTATCTCCCGGACAAGAAGCAAGCGAATATGCTATGCCCAATTTCAACACCGAGCATAATATCTCGGTATAAGCATACACGTGCATCTTCTCATGCGAAATGATACTCGCATTATAAGGCACCTGGGTTATACTGAGAACGGTAGCGAATATCGACAATTGGTAAAGCACCATGGCAGCATCCATGCGCTCGGGCGGAATTACCAATTTATGCGTCAGAAACCACAGTCCCACAGTTTCAGCAACCAGTACTATCGCCAAGGCTATGGCGCAATGCAGCAGAAAAGCCGTAGCGAATGTATCACGCAGCCGATTGGTATTGCCTTGCCCCAATTCATACGTAAGAAAACGCGAGGTAGCACCAGCCATTGAACCGTTGACAAACGTGAACAGAGTTATAATGCCTCCCACTACCCCGTAGATACCGAAGTCATCCACTCCAAGTGCCAATAATACAACACGAGAAGTGTACAGGCTCACTATCGTTGCAAATGCAAGACGCACATAAAGCAACAACGTGTTTTTAGCTATTCGTTTATTGGTTGTATCAGACATATATTATATAGTCATATATTATGTTGCAGAAAATCAATCGAGTGGCTGCGCAACTTTGCCAGTGCCACATTGATGGGTTCATAATCCACCGGCTTTGCCACTGGGACAAAATCGGTATCGACAAGCATGGCATCTCCACCCACGGCAGTCAACAAGCGTTTATAACGTTCGTCAAGCGAATCGTGGCACAATATGGCATACATAGGTTTGTTGAATGTCAGTGCCAGAGCAACTCCATGGAACGAGTTGGTAATAACGTAACGTGCCTGCTTGAAAGCCGCCACGAAATATTCGGGCGAAGTAATGCAATTCGACAAGTCAATCACCCCGCAATCCAAAGAGCGAGCCAGTTGCCTGGCTTTTTCATCCACTTCTCGCCGCACATTTTGCGATGCATACCTGAATTGCGCATGATAAACCACCACCGAAGGTTGTACTGGCACATTTTCGGTCAGTCCATGCCAGCAATCGGCAGTGAACAGCAACGTAGGGTCAAGTGCCATCTCACCTTTCACGCCAGCCATGCTCGCCACTTGGTTTCTTATTGCTTCTTCACGAAACGATACTGCCGAAAAATCATGCAGGTGCTTTTTCACTTTTTCGCCGCCTATCTGCAATAACGATTCAATGGTGGAACTAATGGCATAGCCGATTATTTTACTCTTCGCTGGTCGAGCAAATTGCCCCCAATAAACATCATCGGCATATTTTGTACAATGAAGACTCCACACTTGGTCGCTTCCTATCACATAACAATCATATAGCGGTATTTGACCCGAGCCACACTTGCTGGAAACAGACAAATGCCTGTTCCTGAAACGACGGAATACAGCGGCACGGATTACATTCTTCCTCACCTTGGCAAAATAACGCAGCATGGTAAGGAGCCTGAAATTGACAAGTTGGTCAAGGAAATATTGCCAATTGAACGAGGCATACTGGCTCTCGACATACGGTTGCCTGTAATCAATCACCACTGCATCATGCCCCATCGTTGCCAATACTTTTTGCAAGGCATAGCATTGCAATACAGCACCATAATTATGCGCTCTGTGAAATGTTAAAATCCCTATTCTCATAACAGCCGTTGTTTTACACGCTTAACAAATCTTTTAAGACAACTTGGAAAATTCCTCACCTTCAAGAATGCCACAAACCAGCTACGCCGATAAAGCTTCTCAAAAAGAAGATGGCTGCGTGGAATGCGCGTTGGTTCGCACAGATTGGGTTGCAAGCAAGTACTCATTGCCAAAGGGTGGAAATAAACTTGCTCCTTTATGCTGCCAAACAATTTCACACCTTGCGGAGTATTACACAGCAATATTGAATGACCCTTATTGTCATCTTCGGCACGCAAGTCGGTTTGTTCGATGCCCCAGAAATCCCCAATCGTCACATCCGAAGGGTGGTTAAGGTTGGCATACGGACAATTACCACATGCAGGACGCAAAAAACAATCCTTGTAAACTATGAACCTCGGATAAATAATGCTCCCATCATCAAACTTGAAAGATTCCTTGTGGGAATGCCAGCCGAATATCTTGTCCCTGAAATTCACGGCAACAATGTCGTGCTTGTAGGCGCGTTCCAGATACCACAAGTAATCACGCCACACGTATGGGCTCGCCACTCCATGGCACACAAGATCGACCATATACAAGTTTTCATAAAGTTTGCCTCCACTATGCAAGTATGATTTCAGCCCCGCCACTTGGCATGGCGTGCCTGAAAATAGCACATGTTTGCCATCGAGCAGGTCGGCCTTGACTTGAGCGAACACGGTGCCTAATTCGCTTTGCACATACTTGCTTCCCCTGAATGCATCTCGCTCGCTGGGCGAAACGGCCCTGCCATGCACCACCTTGAACCCTTCGCCGTAACCTGCACCATAGACCACGCCGCCGCGCGAGAGTATAACATCGGACAATGCCACAAATGCAGCACCGCTTTGGCTGGCTGCCAATTGCTTCATATCCTTGTGCCTCACGGCATATACTTCAATCACCGAGTTTCGATGGGCATGACCCTGAAAAGGACATACAGCCTCGCAAATGCCACAATCGGTGCAAGCAGCCATGTCGATTTCGGGATAGGCAAAACCAAGCCTGTCGCGCCGCATCGATATGGCACGATGCGGACACTTGCTGGCACAAGCGGTACAACCACTACAGAGTTCTTTATTTGCCAGCCTTATCATTGACAAGTTGCTTCACTTTGTTTATCATGCACCTTATGCGCCAAGTGCGCACATGTGTTTTCAGCCATAGTTTCAAATGTTCTTTCCTGTAATTGCGGCGGACAATCTTGATATATTTCCGTTTCTTGTCATAGGGCAAGTGGTTCATTCTTTCCAAGGTTTGAACCAGCACATGCTCAAAATCTATATATTTGCGTTTACGCTCGGTATATGTACGATACCCCAACCTTGAATGCGAATCGTCCCTCACCACAATTTTATAGAGATACTTTTTGATAGTCAAGCACTTGTGGCCATAAAGCAACGGCAACATCAATTGCCAGTTTTGCCCGGCATTCTTTGCCGTGCTTATCGTCCTTTGCGGTATATACTTGTCGATAAAACTGGTTTTCGCCATATACCCGCCCGACATGTACCAGAATCCATTTATCCCGAACAAGCAATCTTCAAACAGGTCTTCTTTATCGAAATTGGCATGGCGGTAACCATCATAATCAATGCCATTGGCATCGACATAAGAAGGCAAACACCTGACCATACCCACCTTGTCGCCGCTCTTTTCCAACTCGGCAACCATCAACGAAAGTGCATCACTTGTAGCGTAATAGTCGTCACTATCAGGCCATACCAAGTAGTCGCCACTGATGAGTTTCAATCCTTTGTTGATGGCTTCGGACTGTCCCGAATGTTCCTGCCACACATACTCCAATGTATATCCCTTTTCGATGAAAAGAGGCTTGTAACTTTCAACTACCTGGCGGGTGTCGTCGGTAGAACCGTCATCGATGACCCACATCTCGGCAGCTGGATAATCTTGAGCCAGCACAGAATCAAGCAGAACGTGTACAAAACGGCCTGAATTGTAACATGGCGTAATAATACTTACCAAAGGTGTTCCCAAATCGTCGATTTATATTTAATAATTGGATAAATAAGCCACTTCGACAACGAAGCATACAATCAAAAACTGCCTATTGGCAGCCAATAGATACTCTAAATGTGAGCAAGACCCAAACACACGCAAATGTGCGGAATTGAAACCACGCATACCTGTGTCAACCACGTGCAAAGTTAACGAAATTTATCATTCGGCCAAATTACTTAGCCATTTTTGTGCCAATTTTTCGCATATTATAATTCAATATTTCCTCAAAACAGCACAACAGGATAGCTCCACACAAGCTAACCACACACTATTTTGATGCACACTTCGGATTAAGCCTGTCGAGCATCTGGCTCGGCGTGAGATGTGTGCGCGGATGCCGCCATGCCGGGGCAAGTTCACACATGGGTATAAGGTAAAAATCCCGTTCGGTAAAGTGCGGGTGTGGCACTTTGAGCGTGGGCGAGTCGATGGTGAGCTGGTCGATTGCCACAATGTCGATATCAATCACACGGTCGCGGTATGAACCATCACTGTTGCGGTGCGATGCGTCACTTATCAGGCGTTCCACGCCCTGCAACATCGACAGCACGTCGGTCGGCTCATGGTCGGTATGCAACACAATCCCTTCGTTGACAAATGCGTTATCCGAGTCAAACCCCCAGGGCATGCTTTCGACAGGACGGCTGCATCGCACCTCGGTCCCAAACGTGCGTTTTATCAAATCCACAGCTCGTGAGATATTGCGCCGGCGGTTGCCGATATTCGAGCCAATATTCAAGTAATAATTCATTATGTTTCAAAAAACGGAGCGGCAGCGCAATCGCTGCGCCCACCGCCCAAAATTCTATGTTTAAAATCATGCAAATACTATCACAAACTTTTCTTTACTTCGACCTCTTCAAACGACTCGATGAAGTCGCCCTCCTTGATGTCGTTGTAACCAGCCACACTGAGTCCGCAGTCAAATCCCGATGTAACCTCTTTCACATCGTCCTTGAAACGTTTCAGCGAGCCTAAATCGCCTGTATATATTACTATACCGTCGCGGATAATGCGCACCTTGCAATTGCGCTTCACCTTGCCTTCACGCACGATTGCTCCAGCTATAGTACCCACCTTCGAGATATGGTAGGTCTGCATCACCTCGGCCGAACCGATGATTTCTTCCTTCACCTCGGGCGAGAGCAAGCCTTCCATAGCGGCTTTCACCTCCTCTATAGCCTTGTAGATAATCGAGTAGAGGCGTATATCCACGCCGTCGCGCTCGGCAAGACGGCGGGCAGCCAACGATGGACGCACCTGGAAACCGATAATGTAGGCATCTGATGCAGCAGCCAGCGTAACGTCGCTCTCGGAAATCGCACCGACAGCCTTGTGTATCACGTTCACTTGCACCTCGGGGGTCGATAGCTTTATGAGCGAGTCGCTCAATGCCTCGATTGAACCGTCAACGTCGCCCTTGACGATAATATTAAGCTCGTTGAAACTGCCCAATGCCTTGCGGCGACCTATATCTTCGAGTGTCACACGCTTCTGGGTGCGCAACCCAAGTTCGCGTTGCAACTGTTCGCGCTTGCTTGCTATCTCGCGGGCTTCCTGGTCAGTGTCCATCACATTGAACTTGTCGCCAGCCGTCGGTGCGCCATTCAAGCCCAATATCAATGCAGGTTCCGACGGGCCAGCCTCGGTGATGCGCTGATTGCGCTCGTTGAACATGGCGCGTATCTTACCATAATGAGTTCCGGCAAGTATTATGTCGCCCACTTTTAACGTACCGTTCTGCACAAGCACCGTGGCAACATAGCCACGCCCCTTGTCGAGCGACGACTCGATAATCGAACCCACTGCACGACGCTTGGGATTGGCCTTGAGGTCGAGCATCTCGGCTTCGAGCAGCACCTTGTCGAGCAACTCGGTAACACCAATACCCTTTTTGGCCGATATGTCTTGCGACTGGTATTTTCCGCCCCATTCTTCAATGAGGTAATTCATGTTGGCCAGTTCTTCCTTTATTTTATCAGGGTTAGCGGCTGGCTTGTCGATTTTGTTTATCGCAAATATTATTGGCACACCGGCAGCCGAAGCATGGTTGATGGCCTCGATAGTCTGCGGCATCACATTGTCGTCGGCAGCCACTATGATAATTACAATGTCGGTAATCTTGGCACCACGGGCACGCATGGCAGTAAATGCCTCGTGACCAGGCGTGTCGAGGAATGTGATGTGCTGCCCGTTCTTGAGCTTCACATTATATGCACCGATATGCTGTGTTATACCACCAGCCTCGCCCGCAATCACATTGGCATTGCGAATATAGTCAAGAAGCGAAGTCTTACCATGATCAACGTGTCCCATCACAGTGACGACAGGCGGTCTGGAAACCATGTCCTCGGGGTTGTCATTCTCATCGTCGTGGTTATGTATAGCTTCCGATACTTCGGCGCTCACATATTCGGTCTTAAAGCCAAATTCTTCGGCAACGATATTGATAGTTTCGGCATCAAGGCGTTGGTTAATCGACACCATTACACCCAGGCTCATGCAAGTACCGATAACCTTGTTGATAGGCACGTTCATCATCACAGCCAAGTCATTGGCTGTAACAAACTCGGTGAGCTTAAGCGTCTTTCCTTCTTGTGCTTCCATCTCGGCTGCTTCGCGCTCACGCTCTTCCACAGCTTCGCGTTTTTCCTTGCGCCACTTGGCCGATTTCTTGGGAGTTTTTGCGGTGAGCCGAGCCAGTGTTTCCTTCACCTGTTTCTGTACATCCTCATCGCTTACTTCGGCCTTAATCGGACGTTTGTTCTTGCGGTTCTTACGGTTCTTATTGCCCGATTCGTCACCACCTTGCGCATTACTGCCACCGCCACCATTGCCCTTGGCAGGCTTTTGCTGCGAAGTTATCTGGCTTGCGCTCTTTTCGATATCGACCTTTTCCTTGCCGATGCGCTTGCGCTTTTTCCGATCGCCCTGTCCACCTTCGCCACCCTGGCCGTTGGCCGAGTTGTGTGCGGCAGCTTCCTGCCGTGATTTTTCTTGGCGTTCCTTGCGCTTTTCTTCTTTGGTTTTCTTTTTAGGGCGCGTCTGTGAGTTTATAGCCGAAAGGTCGATTTTACCTATAACCTTTGGTTGATTTTTCAGTGTCGGAGTACCAAGGGTAAAAATTTCCTCCTCTTTCTTTTCTGGCACTGTAGTGTCGTTATTGCCGTTGTCCATTGCGGTATTCTGGTCTGCTGCTACTTCTTCTACTACTTCGTGTTGTTTCGATACTATAGGTTCGGGCGTGGCATCATCGTCAGCCTCGACCTGTTGTTGTGACTGATTGATTTCTACAGCCTTAACCTCCTCCTGTGGTTTCTCCTCGGTTACTGGAGGTTGTACTGGTTCGACTTTAGGCTTTCCATCTTGCGACAAGTCGATTTTGCCCACCACCTTCGGTGTGGGAATTTGCGATGCTGTAGAAATGAAATCTTCGCCTTTCCGCTGCTGTTTCTGCTTCTCGGGCTTGGTGCGCTCTTGACGGCGTTCGCTGCTGAAGTTGTCCGATTTTATACGTTGATCCTTGTCGGTGCGGAAAGCATCGAGCAGCATCCTGTAATGTTCGTCCGATATACGGGCGTTGGGATTAGATTCTACTGTAATGTTCTTTTTGCTCAGGAACTCAATTATCGTTTGCGTCCCCACATTCAAGTCTTTTGCTACTTTACTTATCTTTACGGGCATATACGATTATTAAAAAACTTGTTAACGAGATGAAGCGAGGTGGAAAATGTCACATTGTGGATAGCCACAGGTAGCGGGAGGCTGTGCCTCCCTACCTTTAGCCCGGAACAAAATCAATTTTCAAACTCGGCCTTCAACACCTTGATAACATTATCAACGGTGTCTTCTTCGAGGTCGGCCTTTTCGATGAGTTCTTCGCGCGGCGTGTTAAGCACCGACTTGGCAGTTACACACCCCATGTCCTTGAGAGCTTCTATCACCCATGCGTCGATTTCATCCTTGAACTCGTCGAGATAGATGTCTTCCTCGCTGTCCTCAAGGTCGCGATATACATCGATGTCATATCCGGTGAGCATCGTTGCAAGGCGTATGTTCAAGCCACCCTTACCGATTGCAAGCGACACTTCCTCGGGCTTGAGGAACACCTCGGCATGCTTGTTCTCCTCGTCGATACGTATCGACGAAATTTTGGCAGGGCTCAAGGCTCGCTGTATGAACAGCGACGGGTTATTGGTGTAGTTGATTACGTCGATATTTTCGTTACGCAACTCACGCACTATGCCATGTATGCGTGCGCCTTTCACGCCCACACATGCTCCCACTGGGTCGATGCGGTCGTCATACGACTCGACGGCAATCTTTGCCCGCTCTCCCGGTATGCGAGCCACGGCACGTATCAATATCAGACCGTCGTGGATTTCAGGCACTTCAAGTTCGAAAAGACGGCGCAAGAACATGTCGCTCGTACGCGAAACGGTAATCTTCGGATTGTTATTCTTGTTGTCAACGTTATGAATGACAGCTTTCACAGTGTCGCCCTTGCGGTAGTAATCGGTGGGTATTTGCTGGTCTTTAGGCAACAACAGTTCGTTTTTGTCGTCATCAAGCAGCAAAATTTCCTTTTTCCACATCTGGTAAACTTCGCCAGTGACAAGTTCGCCCTCCATTTCCTTGAACTTGGTATAGATAGCATCTTTCTGCAAGTCAAGAATCTTGCTGGCGAGCGTCTGCCGCAAGTTGAGTATCGCACGGCGGCCAAACTTGGCAAAGTCAATCTTCTTGGTGTGTTCCTCGCCCACCTCGCAATCAGGGTCGGGGTTGTCGGCATCATTGCGTGCATCGCTCAGGCTGATTTGCTTGACGGGATCGGTAACTTCCCCGTCAGGCACAATTTCAAGATTTTGATATATCTCGCAGTCGCCTTTGTCGGGGTTCATGATTACATCGAAATTCTCGTCACTGCCAAACATCTTGGCGATGACGCTGCGGAATGACTCTTCCAGCACGCTTATCATTGTAGTCTTGTCGATGTTCCTTAGCTCCTTGAATTCCGAGAAGCGGTCCACCATGTCAACTGTTTCCTCTTTCTTTGCCATGTTTTATGTGTGCGTTAGTCTATGATGTTTTTTGTATATTTCACTTCATTATAGCCCAGGGTTAGCTCCTCTTCCACCATTACAGGACGTTTAGCTCCCTCGGGTTTCACTTTCTTGGCTACGGCCAAGGTGAAACTCGTGTCGCCGGCACACTTCAATGTGCCACGCAACTTGCGCCCATCGCTTGTGAGCACTTCCACCTGGTTGCCGCAATTCTTGTCATACTGGGCCTTCACCTTGAAAGGTGACGTAAGTCCAGCCGAGCCGACCTCAAGTTCATAATCCTCCTTGTCACGGTCAAAATTGGCCTCGACCAGATTGTTGATTTTCACGCAGTCGTCAATAGTGACATTGCCCGAGTGGCGTTCGATTTCCACTACGATGCGATTATCGGCCGAAACTTCGGTCGAAACAATAAATATGTCGCTGCCCTCCAAGGCAACGGCGACTACTTTTTCCAAGGCCGTCTTATCTATCATATAAAATTATAAACCAGTATTTCGATTCTTTGCTACTAAAAAAATGAGGGAGCTACGCCTGCCCCCTCCTTATCAGTAAACTTCAAGTTTCCTTGCTGCAAAGTTACTCATTTGCCGCCATATTTGCAACCTTGTTATAGAAAACGCAACACACGAAACAGAAAATATAAGATTATTTATATTAGTTTAAATATATTTATCACAGTTGCCCGCATTAGCAAAATACAGCACAGCAAAATTTTTAATTGAGTTTAACATGTCGTAAATATTAAAAGAATTAACTTTGTAAATAATTTACCAGTAAAAAAATAGTATAAAGTTATGTCAAAACCTACTGTATTAGTGGCAGAAGATAACGATAGCAACTTCTTGCTCGTAAATGCGATTTTGAAGAAGTATGCCAATATCGTGCGAGCCGTAAACGGCATGGAGGCAGTGAGTGCTGTAAAGAAAGGCGGTAACGACCTGATTTTGATGGATATCAGAATGCCTATAATGGATGGATTGGAAGCAACTACCGAAATCAGGAAAATCGAGCCCGACATCCCAATCGTGGCATTGACTGCCAACGCATTTGACAGCGACCGCGAACGCGCACTCGCCGCTGGTTGCAACGACTTCATAGCAAAACCCATTCGCAAAAGCGACTTGCTCGAACTCGTCCAAAAGTGGACTGGCACCGAATTCTAAGACTTCAGCCCATCGCCACTTCTGGCATGAGGATCATATTGCTTGTGATGAGCATAATAGCTGCGGCATACGCCGTGGCAGCAGATAGTCATGCATTAAAGCAACGCCTTAACGATGCTATTAACGGACTGAATGCCACCGTCGGCATAGCCGTCATAACTGGCAATGGCGACACCGTGACAATCAACAACGAGCAACACTACCCGCTCATGAGCGTGATGAAATTGCACCAGGCGATATATTTGGCCCACTTCTTACACCATAATGGGTGGAGTATCGACCACTACATAAAAGTGGAGAAAAACGACTTGAAGCCCGACACATACAGCCCGCTGCGCGATTCTATCCCCGAGGGCACGGCCAGCATCACCATCGGGGAGCTGCTCAGATACTCGTTGCAATTGAGCGACAACAATGCTTGCGACATACTTTTCAACCTGTCGGGCGGCCCTATTGCCACCGATAGCTACATACGCAATTACGGCAAGATACACGACTTCGCAATCACAGCTACCGAAGACGACATGCACCGCGACACTGCACTATGCCGCGCCAACTACACCACACCGCTTGAAGCAGCACGCCTAATCGACCGGTTGCAAGACGGCGCATTTGCCGACACCCCGCAACTGCAATTCGTGAGAAACACTCTTGCTGGTTGCCACACTGGCACCGAACGCATTCCCAAGGGAATAGACTGCGAGGCAGCCATCATCATGCACAAGACAGGCACAAGCGATTGCGACACCAACGGCAAATGGACAGCAATCAACGATGTCGCACATGTGAAAATGCCCGATGGGCGCAGTTACGCACTTGCAGTGTTCATCAAGAATTCATACGAAAGCTATGCCGAGAACGAACGCACCATCGCCCTCATATCGTCAATAGTATTTGATTACATCGTGGGAAATTAGTCACCGCGCAAAATATTGCGTCTTCAACCAATAAGCATACGGATCCTGAAACGAATATTTACCAGCTTGCTTGTCTAATATATCATTCTTGACAAGAGCCGCTTTCGACCGAGCAATTGACGTAGTGGATGATATGTGGTAGCCAAACACAAAAGGCGTTTCCACCCCAATATATTTTATATATTATAAAATACCAAGGTAAAACGACGCAGAAACGATATATATCCACTCCCGCACCAATGCATAGCTTAGCACAAAAAATGTAATTACATAATATGATATTACAATAATTGTAACAACAGGCCGGTTTCTTGATGCCGCACCACACCAGCCAATCTGGTAGTGGTCGAAATAACGGTAAAAATCCACACCACTTTTTGCATCACATCTTTACTTTAGCTAATTTTGCCGACTGGAAATTTTCTGACTGTATGACTATATGAGAACTGTTTACACAAACAAGGAAATTTGGAAAATCGCATATCCCTGCCTGATAAGCCTCGTTATGGAGCAGCTTATCGGTGTCACCGACACGGCCTTCCTTGGGCATGTGGGCGAAGTGGAATTGGGAGCATCGGCCATTGCTGGTGTCTATTATGTGGTGATATTCATGCTTGGATTCGGGTTCAGCACCGGTGCGCAAATCATCATGGCACGACGCAACGGAGAACAGGAATACCACCGCATGGGACAAGTGTTCTACCATGGCATCTATTTCTTGGTGGCACTTGCCGCAATCGCTTTCACGCTCACGACAATATTCACCCGCCCGATACTTGGCAGCATGATTTCCGACCCCGATATATTGCACGCCGCTTGCGACTACATGCAATGGCGCATATACGGACTGTTCTTTGCATTCCCGGCAGCTATGTTCAGGGCTTTCTTCATCAGCAGCACACAGACCAAGACACTCACACTCAACTCTGTGGTGATGGTGCTGTCAAACGTGGTATTCAACTATATCCTCATCTTCGGAAAATTCGGGTTCCCCGCAATGGGAATAGGCGGAGCCGCACTCGGCTCGTCGCTGTCCGAAGCCGTGTCGCTACTATTCTTCATCATTTACACCTCGCGCCGCATCGACTGCCGCAAATATGGACTCGCACACCTGTCACCTTTCCACATCGACACACTGCGCAAGATATTCCCTGTGTCGTTCTGGACAATGATACAAAGCTTCATTTCACTATCCACATGGTTCCTATTTTTCCTCTTCATTGAGCACCTTGGCAAAGAAGCGTTGGCGATAACCAATGTGATACGAAGCATATCGGGATTAATGTTCATGATAGTAGCGGCATTTGCTGCCACATGCAGCTCGCTGGTCAGCAACATCATCGGAGCTGGCAAAAGCGAGTGCGTCATGGCCACGATATGGCAGCACACGCTGCTATGCTACAGTTTCGTACTGCCCATCGCTCTGCTGCTATCGCTGTTCCCACAATTGATATTAGGCATTTACACCGACATACCCAACGTGCTTAGCGGCGCAGTAGCCCCACTGTGGGTGCTTTGTTCATCCTACCTGCTCACCGTGCCGGCACAGATGTTCTTCCAGTCGATTTCGGGCACTGGCAACACACGCACGGCATTCCTGCTCGAATTGAGCACACTCGTGGTGTATGTGGCATATTGCGCCATCATCATCGGCTGGCTCAAATGCAGCGTTGCCGTGTGCTGGACTTCCGAACACGTATATGGAGCAATCATCACCCTGCTGTGCGCCACCTACCTATACGGCGGCCACTGGAAAGGCAAGCGCATCTAATCGCCACAACACGCTCCAGTAATGAGTGTACATCATAGAATTCCACAACTGCCAATCATTCTAAGTCCAAAAAACATTTCATTGAATGTCAAGTTACTTATCATATTGCCACTGATAGCAATATGTACCCAATAAGTTTAAACTTTACAAATTCGGTTATGCAGACATTCATTCTCACAAAATAACCGTATATTTGTAAGAATTTATATCATATAAGCAGCATAAGATATGGATAATATATTTGACAGGTCGAAGCATGTATATAATTCGGTTGCCTTTGAAGAAATCATAAAAGACACTATTAGATTTTTCAACGGCACTCCTGTACATAAATTACCTCCTCCCGAAAAATTTACCGGTACGGGAGTTTATGCTTTATATTATATCGGAAAGAGTTCTTATTATCAGGTACTTTATAATCTGAACCGCATAGAGTTCAAACAACCTATTTACATAGGTAAAGCAGTACCACGAGGTTGGCGGCAGTCAAGGAAAGCCTCAAGTCACGATAACTCATACGAACTATATCAACGATTATGCGACCACACAAAAAGTATAGTTCAAGCAAATAATCTTGATTTGAATGATTTTCATTGCCGCTTTATGATATTAGAAAATGCTGCAAGTGATTTAATTGGAACTGTTGAAGCCGCCTTGATTCGCCACTACACTCCAGTATGGAATAGCTCAATAGATGGATTTGGCAACCATAATCCTGGAAAAGGACGATATAATCAAGCCAAATCCGAGTGGGATATTTTGCATCCAGGCAGACAATGGGCTTATAAGTGCAAAGGAGAAGCTTCCACATTGGTTGATGTGGAAAACAAAGTGCGCAGATATTTAATGGAGGGGAAAAATGATTAATAGTTTAGAGATATTCTCAGGTGCGGGTGGCTTGGCTAAAGGTATTGAACTTGCCGGAGCACATCATCAAGCACTTGTGGAGTGGAATGCTGACGCTTGTAAGACCTTACGTAAAAATTATCCTCCTGAAATTGTATTTGAGACTGATATACGCAACTTTCAATTCTCACAATTCAGTAACATAGATATTATTGCTGGAGGTCCTCCATGCCAGCCTTTTTCCTTAGGAGGGAAAGCCAAAGGCAACGAAGACGAGAGGGATATGTTTCCATACGCGATTTCAGCTATACGGCAACTTATGCCCAAGACTTTTATTTTTGAAAATGTAAAAGGTCTTTTGCGGCAGTCTTTTGCTCAATATTTTAAATATATAATATTACAACTGACCTATCCACAAGTATGTTTGAAAAATAAAGACTGGAAACAAAATTTATCCGATTTAGAACGTATTCACGCAGAAGACTTATACCAAGATTTAAAATATAATGTCACATTCAGATTGTTGAATGCGGCAGATTATGGAGTTCCCCAAAAAAGAGAGCGCGTTGTTATTGTCGGGATTAGGAATGATTTAAATATCTCTTGGAATTTTCCTGAAAGGACGCATTCGGAAGATTCTCTGTTATGGGACAAATATGTTACAGGAACGTACTGGGAAAAGCATAATATTTCCCCTTCATCGCTTGATTTGACACAACTCTCCCAACAAAGAGAACGCCTACAATTCCAATATGGAATGTTTCCTCCTACTAAAAATCCTTGGATAACAGTTCGCGATGTTTTGGATGGGCTACCAAACCCTTATGAACAGGAACAAGGGAATATGTATGATGAACACATACTGCGTAAAGGTGCAAAAGAATACGCAGGACATACAGGAAGCGAAATAGATCAGCCGTCCAAAACTATTAAAGCAGGAGGACATGGTGTTCCAGGTGGGGAAAATATGATAAAATATCCCGATGGCACAGTGCGCTATTACACAGTTCTCGAAGCAAAAAGGATTCAAACATTCCCAGACAATTACCCTATTTCTGGGTCATGGACAGAAGCTATGCGCCAATTAGGCAATGCTGTTCCCGTAAGATTAGCCAATGTAATTGCAAGCTCATTATTTAATACTGTGTTTGCTAATTGAGATGGCAAACGCATCTGATGCCACAGCACACAACCACTGTAAGTCATTAATCGGCAAGCACATAGTTGGTGCTGCGCCCACCTTCATCGGTTTTGCGCAGTATGCCTTTGACTATCATGTCATTAATGTCATTTAAAGCTGTATCATTTGAACATTTGGCTATTTTTGCCCACTTACTTGTGGTGAGCTTACCGAAAAAGCCGTCAAACTGCATGTTAATCAATTTCCTTTGGCGTTCGTTGAAAGCGACATTACGGTTTCGTTCCCAAAATTCAGCTTTGCGTAGCACCGATGTAAGAGAATTTTCAGTAACGCACAAAGTTTGTTCCAGACAATGCAAAAACCACACAAGCCACTCGGTTATATCCCCGTTGCCACGCTGTGTGCGTTCAAGCACATCGTAATATTCCTTTTGCTTAGCTTTAATTTCTGCCGACATGCTATAAAAACGCTTCCCACAATCTTCCGCTCTGGCAAGAAGCATGTCGGTCAATGCTCTTGCAATCCTGCCATTGCCGTCATCAAATGGATGGATCGACACAAACCACAAGTGTGCTATCGCAGCTTTCAACACTGGGTCTATGCTGTTATCACCATTGGCCCATTCTATTAACCGCGACATTTCTCCTTGTACCTTCAATGGCGAAGGTGCTTGATAATGCACTTTTTCATGCCCCATCGCACCCGACACGACTTGCATCTCGCCCGAACGATACTTGCCAACTTCTATCCGATACAGACCACTCATTCCAGTTGGGAAAAGCACATTGTGCCACCCAAACAGACGTTCATCACTCAGAGGCAGGGCATAGTTCTGTGTGGCATCAAGCAACATTTCCACCACACCATCTACATAACGCGATACTGATACAAGCCCGGCAGTTTCTATTCCCAATCGTCGTGCTATCGAAGACCGTACTTCATCGAAATTCAATGTTTCACCCTCGATTTCGGCAGAACGCACTAATTCGAGCGACAAGTTTGAAACCACAGCTTCGCCTTGCATATCGAAACCCAATGAAAGCATTCGCCCAAGAACAAGCCCTTGCTTGGCTCGTACACCACCCAATACATTCATGACAGCATCACTGTCATACCTGAATTGCCACCAGTTTTCCCTTTCATGTAGATAAGCCATCACTCATTTTTTTGCTAAGATATAGCTTTTTCGGCGAAAATGCCGTTTATTCGCCGAAAAAATCCGGTGAATAAACGGCATAAACACGGTAACGACACTACCTAATTATCGGAGATTAGTTGGTGAACTCAACCTTGTGAGTTGGTGGAAGGGTATTGTTGCGGCGGTCAGTTGCGGCAGCCACTTGGCGGGCAAGCTCGATAAACGCCGCCCCCGAGATGCTGTTTTGCAGTGTCACAGGCACACCATCATCGCCACCCTTGCAGATGCTTGCCACCAGCGGAATTTGACCGAGCAACGCCACACCGAGTTTTTCGGCAAGGTTCTTGCCTCCATCGCGACCGAAAATATAGTACCGTTCATCGGGGTGAGCCGCTGGTGTGAACCACGACATATTTTCCACAATTCCCAATATAGGCACATTCACCTTGTCGCTCTGGAACATGCTCACCCCCTTACGGGCATCGGCAAGTGCCACATCTTGTGGAGTAGTGACTACGATTGCCCCAGTTATAGCGAGCGTTTGCACAAGTGTGAGATGTATATCGCTCGTGCCGGGAGGCATGTCGATAATAAAATAGTCAAGCTCGCCCCAGTCGGCCTCGGTGATAAGTTGCTTCAAGGCATTACTTGCCATTCCGCCACGCCACAGCACAGCCTGGTCTTTATCGACCAAGAAACCGATTGACAACACTTTTACGCCGAATTTTTCAAGCGGTGATATAAGGTTGCGACCGTCATCTTTTTGTACCATATACACTGGTGCATCTTCAAGCCCGAACATCTTGGGTGCCGACGGGCCGAATATGTCGGCATCGAGCAACCCAACTTTGTAGCCGAGTTGGGCGAGCGACACGGCCAGGTTAACGGCAATCGTGGACTTACCCACGCCGCCCTTGCCCGACGAAACACCAATGATGTTTTTCACATCGGGTAGCGGATTAGCAGGCTTGGCTGGTGCGGCAGTACGGAATTTGATGGCAATATTGCCCGTGATATCCACCTCCTCGCCAACGTATGTCTTGATGGCTGCTTCGGCCGACTTCACGAGAGATTTGACAAACGGGTCGGTAGGCTTGTCAAAAATCAGCGAGAACGATACTTTCATTCCATCGATGCGAATGTCGTCCTCGACCATTCCGCTCGACACTATGTCCTTGCCCGTACCAGGATAGCGCACATGGCTCAAGGCATCCAATATAAGTTTGGGATATAATCGCTTTTCCATTGTAGTTGTGTATGTTTGCTATTCCCCTTCAGGGGGTGTAATCATCTTCTGGATATACCCGCGCGAGAAGCTGCGGTAAGTGTCATGCTCGATTTCGATATCAGGCTCTTGCAACTGGGTGTCGGCATCGAGGTGAAACTTGATGTACTTTATCGCCAGCCCACGGTCGAGCCATTGCTGCTCATAGTAGGTCTTTATGCCCAATATTTCATCGTCACACCCCGAGTGATACAAATCGGCAGTATTGATTTCCACATCGAAACCGTTAAGCCGCACCAATTCGTCGGTATAAGTGTACAGAAACGGGCTATCGGTCTTGAGGTGAACAATCCCGTCGTGCACAAGCACATGCCTGTAAAGTTCCAAGAAACGTGTACTGGTCAGGCGTTTACGCACTTTCTTCATTTGAGGGTCGGGGAATGTTATCCATATTTCGCTCACTTCGCCAGGGGCGAAAAAGCTATCGATAAGCTCGATATTAGTGCGCAAGAAAGCCACGTTGCCAAGCCCCGCTAATGCAGCATGCTTTGCACCTGCCCACATTCTTGCCCCCTTGATATCCACCCCGATATAATTCTTCGCGGCTATCCGTTCGGCCAGCCCTACAGTGTACTCGCCACGCCCGCACCCCAACTCAAGCACTATGGGATTGTCGTTGTGGAAATAATCGCTGTTCCAGTGCCCCTTCAACGGAAAGCCATTTTCACGCAAAGCGGCAAATGGAAATTGGAACACATTGGGCAATTGCTCCATCTCGGCGAATTTTTTCAACTTGTTTTTTCCCATTGGTTCCAGCTATCCTTAATTCTTGTTAAGTATTACCAATGCACCGATAACCCCAGGTATCCAACCACACAATGTGAGCAAACAAACAATTAATATTGAGCCACATCCACGGTCAAACACGGCAAGCGGCGGGAAAATAATAGAAAGAAGAACTCTAAAAATAGACATAATTATTATGATATGTTTATACGGTTTAATCTGCCAAAGATAAGGATTTTACCATAAATTATTGTAATGCTGGAATACAATTTTTCTTTATGTACTCCACACCTTGCAACACATGGCGCAGTGCCGTGAAAAACTTCAGCGGGTTGCGGCACGCACGCCATGCCAACAGCACGTAACGCAGTGGTGCCGTACCATCTTTGTATGCAAGATATATATATGCCCCATTCGACATCAGGGTTGCTGGAACGCCAGCTAAACGGTCGGACGTTGTAGCATGCTCATGGCGGGCGATGGCGTAGGGGAAGAAAAACCAGCTAAGCCCCTTCTCCAGGGCATCGAGCGCAAACACGGCCTCTTCGCATGAGTTAAGCACCGGGGCATTTGCACCAAACAACGGATTAAACCACACTTTACCCTGCACCGACTGGCGACGGAAGGCAATTTCGATACTCGACACGTGATAGCCCTTTACAGGTTGACGCAAATCGAACGAATAAGAAGGATAATCCTTGGGATAATTGCGCGACTCATATTTAAACGTGGCCACATCAAGTGTCGGGTGCAATTCAAAGTATTCCACCACATGCGCCACGTGATGAGGAATATATGTGATATCATCATCGGCAATGAGGCATACGTCGCCAGTAGCGTTGGCAATGGCGTTGTTGCGATTGTTGCACAATCCCGAGCCATTTACAACTATCACTTTCACATCATCGCGCGAAGCAATCTCGGCAGGCAGCTCAGGAGCTTCATAACCCTCACTCTGCTGCCACGACACAAGGTATGATATATTGTGAGCCGGCTGCATCAACACGTTTTGCACTTGATTGATGCGGTCGTTATAGGTGCAAATCAATATTTCTAATGTCATTGCATTTTGTTAATTACTTTATTCCAAAAATCTATATGGCGTTGAGCCACAATGTGGCTGTCGTTATGCTTGACGACAAATTCGCGGCTCTGCCTTGACAACAACGGCAACTGGTCGCGGTGTTCGACAATCCATGCCAGCTTGGCATCTATGTCGCCCTCGACAAGTGGCGAAACGTTAATAATCGGCTGGCATTCATGCTCACCGATGAAATCATAAAATTCAGGCTCGGCACCACTCACAGCCACTACACCTTGCGCCATGCCAATGAGGGCATTGGTAGCTGGCGTATAGGAATAAAGCTGGTCGAGATTGACGTGCGATGCCGATAACAATTCTATATATTCCTGGTAAGGACGATTTTCCACCACCTGCATCTCACACTGCCCCGGGTATCGGTCGCAAGTGCGACGCAGTGCATCGAGCAGCAAGTCGGAACCTTTCAACTCGATACGTCCACTTTTCTGCCCAAGGAAGAATTTCACTTTCTTGGGCGGCTCGGCAATAAAATGCGGCTCAATCGACTTTACATCAATGGGAATACCACCATAGACAAGCCGCCCAGGCGCAACAGCACCCTCATACGACTTGTAATATTCATACAGACAAGCCACCACGCCATCGAGCCGCGGTGTAAAATACATCGTGTACCCTTTGTGCAACGGTGCTTCCCATTGTTTGAGGTCGGCTTCTCCACCCGACAAATAATACGGTGAAGGCTTGTCGCCGACAAAATAGTCGGAATAACGAAACGTCGTACAATCCTGGCACACATGGGCATAGTAATAATCCGAAGTCGTTGCCGAAAGGAAAACGTGCTTGTTGTGCCGCCGCAAGTAATCAAAAATATAACGAAGCCTATTAAGATGCAATTCCATGAAAAACGCAGGATTTATAAGATGCACGATGTCATAGCCCCTCAACTGCGACAACAACATGAACACATCAAGCAAATATTTAGCCGTTCCCCACTTGCCAGGATGCCGTGTCAAGTTGATGTCACGCCGTGTATTCATCCATGTGCTACCATTCGACACCACCGTCACCTTGTGCCCCATCCGCCGCAAAGCATCGGCAAGACATGAGTGGTAATTGCTGGCATCGCCCAAGAATAATATCTTTAATCGCTGCATATTGCTATGAAGTGTTCGTTATCGTCGGCAAAATTACTAAATTTGCCATATATATGATGTCGAAATATATGGTTTCGGTAATAATTCCAGTATATAACAGGGCGCAACTGGTTGTACGTACATTGCAATCGGTACTTGCACAGTCGCTAAGCCCCATAGAGGTGATACTTGTCGATAATAATTCGTCGGACGACACCATCGATGTGCTGCAAGCTTTCAAGCGGCAACATTGTAGCAGCACCTTCAATGTGACAGTTGCCCAAGAAAAAAGACAAGGTGCGGCACGCGCACGCAACCTCGGTGCCACCATGGCAAGCGGCGAATGGCTGCTATTTTTCGACAGCGACGACACAATGGAACCCTATATGCTCGAAAAATACCTTGACGTGGCACAACGTGAAAACGCCGACATGGTGCTGGGACGCGCCGACTGCTTAAACCTTGACGGCTCGAAACATGAAAAGCCTTATTACAAAACCGACTTGATTGCCAACAACATTTTCCATGCAGCAGCTTGCCCGCTGCAATGCTGCTTGATGTCACGAAAACTGTTTGAACAAGCTGGGCGATGGAATGAAGACTTGCCCACATGGGACGACTGGGACTTATCAATGCGTATGCTATTGTGCAACCCTCGCGTGGCATTCTACGACGAAACCATAGCAGTACACATCTTCCTGCAACAGCAATCAATCACTGGTACCGATTTTTCATCAAAAGCAGGGACATGGGAACGTGCCATCGATGCCGTGGAATGTGCGTTGCTCAATACCCAGCCCCTGCCCGACCGTGAACGATTGCTCAAGTATATAGACTTCAGGCGCGTGGTATTATCGGGATTATATATCGGCGAAAGACGGCGCGACCTTGCCAAACCATTGTTTGACCAGGCATACAGCCGCGTCCGCCACGACCGTGTGGCACGATGGCTCTACCCCTTGCTGCGCAGCTACATATCTGCTGGCGGACGAGGAGCCTCACACATAGTCAAGTGGCTTGTAAAATAACGTGAGTTCGACGAATTCAAAACAAAGCGAGCTGTGTGTCAAGAGTTCTCGTAACATTGATACACGGCTTTTTCGGAAAGCAACAGTATGCAGCAATTGCACCCAATAGGTTGACGATAAAATTATCAAAGCTCCTGTGTCTTGAATGTTCCACTTGTGCTATATTTTTGAGTTCGTCGTTGACGGTTTCGATAATGGCCCGTTTCCTGAGTAGTAGTTTGTCTGAGAGTGACATCAATGCTCCTTTCATATTTCTTTTCAACTTGGTTATAAGTTGTATGCCATCCACGAACAGTCTTTCAAAAAGATTCCTGCCGATGTATCCCTTATCACCGACAAGCTTTCCATAGATGAATTCCACAAAGGCCTTGTATTCAAGGGGTTTACGGTCATCCACATCGCCAGGGGTAATCATAAAATTCAGGAGTTCTCCGCATTCGTTGCATATCAGATGAAGCTTGAATCCGAAGAACCAGCACATGGAACATTTGCCTCTCTGTGCTATTCCCTTGAACGTCTTATGGATATGGATTCTCTGATTCCTGCATACCCGTAAAGGAGTGGAGTCAACGAAGCTGATACCTGTGCATTTACCTAAAAGCACCTTCTTGATGAACAGGGCCAATGGTATGGTCACTTCTTTTTCCAGTTCTACAAATCGGTTATAGGAGACGACTTTGGGAAAGAGATGGCGCATATGACGGCAGACCTTTTCGATATAGAAATGCTTCAGACATCGGTAACCCGAGTCGTGGAAAAGTATCATTATGAGCATGATTTCGGCCTTTGACATGGTTGAGGAACGGTGATATGAGCGTTTCATGACAGCTTTTAGTGTATATTTTGACATCATTGAATCAAAAAACTTGCAGAAATCATCTGCCATACAAAATAATTCTATAACTTTGCTCTCGGTGATCATAGCGATTATTGTTTGTAATTCTTTGTAATTCAGTACTATAAAGTTACAACAATTTTCGCTAATTACCAAATTTTCAAGGACTTATAATTCGTCGAACTCACGTTA